>JBFWUW010000018.1:0-99060 GCA_050247075.1 Pirellulales bacterium
TTCGTCCGCAGCGCCGTGCCGCTAGCCCCTTTCACCTGGTTCAAGGTGGGTGGAGCCGCGCAGTACTTTGCCGAACCGAGCACCGCCGAGGAATTGACCGCGCTGGTCAAACGCTGCCATCAGGCGCAAGTCCCCATCCACGTATTGGGAAGCGGCTCGAACGTGTTGGTCCGCGATGCCGGCGTGACAGGCGTTGTTCTGCATTTGTCATCGCCGGCCTGGTCGCAAGTGACCTCGCAAGGGCGTGCCATCGTGGCTGCTGCCGGTGCCAGGTTGGGCCAGACGATTTCCGTCTCCGTCGGACAAGGGCTGGCGGGCCTGGAATCGCTCGTTGGAATTCCAGGGACCATTGGCGCGGCCTTACGCTGCAACGCGGGCGGACGCGCCGGCGACATCGGCCAATGGACCAGCCGCGTGACGGCCATGTCGCGTAGCGGCGAAATTGTGGAACGCGGCCGCGACGATCTGGTCTTTACCTATCGCCAAAGCAACCTCGATGAACTCGTTATCCTGTCGGCCGAGTTTCAGTTGGAACAAGACGATCCGCTGGAACTGGCCAAACGCATGCAAAAGCAATGGATCGTCAAGAAGGCGGCCCAGCCCCTCAGCCACGAACGAACTGGCTGCATTTTTCGCAACCCTCGCGGAATGAGCGCTGGCATGTTGATCGAACAAGCCGGACTAAAGGGAACCCGCCAAGGCGGGGCGGAAGTCAGCCAGCGGCACGGCAACTTTATCGTGGCCGATCCCGACGCCAAGAGCAGCGACATTATCCGGCTGATTGAACTCGTCCGCGAACGGATCTTCAGCCGCATGGGAATTGAACTCGAGACACTGCTAGAGATTTGGTAGGGCAGCCGGTTCGCCGCCGTATTTTTCACCGTTCTGACCTCACGGACGAGGTGCCCGCATGAGCAAGCAGCCTGCCGTCGTACCCGATTCAAGATCCGCCTCGCCTAGTCCCGATCACGTCAAACGCTGGCAAGCGTTTCTGTTTAATCGCGAGCGCCGCGACCAATGGCTGACCACGGGGCTGCTGCTGGCATTTGCCCTGGGCGGCTTTGCCATGTGGCGGCATGTCCGCGGTTTTGTCCTGCAGCAGGACGAATACCAGCTTGATCCCGCCAACGTGGAGATTACCGACGCACCCGGCTGGATTCGCAGCGATGTGCGAGAGCAGGCATTGCAACAAGGGGGACTCGACAAAGCGTGCTCTCTGCTAGATGAAGACCTGACCCAGCGGATGGAAGCGGCCTTTGCCGCCCATCCCTGGGTCGAAAGGGTCGATCGCGTGTCCAAGTCGCACCCGGCCAGGGTGGAGGTCGATCTGGTCTACCGTCGGCCCGTCTGCATGGTGGAACTGCCGGCCGGTTACAACGGCGTTTATCCGGTCGATGCCCACGGCGTGGTGCTGCCGACTAACGATTTCACGCCGGAACAGGCCTCGCAATATCCGCGGCTGACGGGCGTTGCGGCGTTGCCGTCCGGCAAAGTGGGGTCGGCTTGGGGTGATTCCAGCGTCTTGGGCGGGTCGCGCGTTGCCGCGGCACTGGCGGAGCATTGGCAAACGCTCAAGTTGCAAAAGATCGTGGCAGTTGGCAGCCCGGCGGCGGGCGGACCCGATTACCAGTATCAGGTGCTGACCGATTCCCAAGTCACGGTTCTTTGGGGGCATGCGCCAGGTTCCACCGTATCCGGCGAACCATCCGCCACGGAAAAACTGGCGGCCTTGCAACAATCACTCGCGGCGGCTTCTCCGGGGACCACGATCGACCTGCGCCAACCCCTGGCCGCAACGAAAGACCCGCGCACCGCCGCCAAACCCGGTAAAAATCGAGAGAAGTTCTGATCGCCACTAGGCGATTCAAACACCTGGTATTACCTCCCTAAGGTTGCCCGCTAGGGGCGGTAAAACTATCCTGGGGTCTGCATAACTTCTGTTTGCAGGCGGAAAAAAACCAGGAGATGTGGCGATGCCGCGAATTTGTTCGATTTGCCTCACAATGGTTGGCTTGACCGGTTGGGCCGCCGCTGTCCAAGGACAATGGACCGGGGCACCCACTCCACACGACCAGGCTCATCTGCGGGTTGTTCGTGCCGCGGATTTCCGCGATGCCCAGCTACAGCCGATTGCCGCTATCCCCATTGTCGGCGCAGCGGCGGGCAAGGCCATTGCAATCGAAAGTGCCGCCACGGCTACTTTGCACATTCAACACGCTGGCAAGTACGCCGTTTGGATACGAATCGGCGGACCCGCCAAAGCACCCGCGCCGATGCGAGCCACGTTAAATGACGGCAAAGAGACATTGCTGACCGTGACCGCCCATGATAACTCTGGCGAGGTTGGCTCTGGCGGGCCGGACGGTTTCTTGGCCTACGCCAAGGTTGCACAAAAAACCGCCCCAGGAGCCGATGTGGCCTCGACCGGCGACGTGGACGACTCGCCAGGCGGCAATGCCAAACAAGCGGCCATTGACCTGGCGGCCGAGTTTGCCGAGGAGTTAGCCGCGGACAGCGGTGAGGAACAAAAGACCAACTGGGTCACGGCTCAGCGGTTGGAAGAGCCATCACAGACGCAGCCATTTTATTGGTGGAAGCTGGGGACGGCCAAACTGGAGCCAGGCAACTACCTATTGCAAGTAGAACCGCTGGGGAAGTTCAAGCCCGACCGCGCCCCGTTGGTCGATATCGCGTTTGCCAGTACGGCCTTGGACTTGGAGTATCCGTTTCTGCCCGACATCGACGCGCCGAAGGCCAGCTACGTCCGCTTTCGCATCGACGAATCGCCCGCCAAGGGGCTTTCCATTGGGGCCTCGCTGCGCGTGCATTACGACCCTTGGTCGACCGAGTCAGTCTGGTTGAATCCCAACGCCATGAGCCCCAGCAAGGCCGAACCGCACAAGCAAGCGGGATTCACCCGCTGGTACCGACTGCAAGATATTGAGCGTGCGCCCGGCTTTGGCGGGGGCGAAGCCCAGTTGTACCTGCGTGTGTCGGGCATCGCTTCCGGGAAGTTCGAGGATTGCGCCGGTGCCACGCAATTTGCCGTCGTGCCGCATCAGGATTACGTCCTCCGCGAGATTAATTGGGCCGAACCAGACGGCCTCAGCCTGTCGATGGCTCCCGATTTTGAAACGTATCTGCACCAGTTGCGGACTCTGCGCGACCACGCCCGCGAGGATTACGACCGGGCACAACGCGCAACCGGCGGCCAGGTCTTTCCGCTCACGCGCGATGGATTGTACTTTGGCAATGCTTGGGGCGCGGCGACGGGCCACCAACACGAGTACATGGTCAAGACGTTTCGGCACTTGGGGTTTAACTGCGTGGGCGAAACCGAGGATGCCGTTCGCGGACGGCAGTTGTACGGTTGGACCAGCCATGCGGGGCAGTACGCGCCCGGCGGGTATCTGCCGTTCGATGTGGAAAAAACGCGAAAGCAATACGACGACGATTTCAGAGGTGTCTTTGAGCCACAGCGAGAACTGTTTGAAGGGGTGAGCGTCTACCAGGTAGCCGACGAGCCAGCCGAGATCTCGCGGGGAGAAATGAGTTCGCCGTTGTGGCGTTTCTCACGCAGCGGCCAGGGAGACAATCTGGTTGAAAAATGGCTTGACGCCTCGGGCGACAGCCATCTGCACAGCAAATCGTGCGATTATCACGATTGCGTGCTGGAGGGAACAATTGCGCAACTGGGGGGGTGGGTCGGCTTTCGCGTGGCGGTCGATGACGCCAGGCAGCCGGCCAGGTTTGCCTACTGGTCGATCGGCCGTGTCAGCGTCAGCATGGAAGTCAATTTGGTGGTCGGCAAGGAGGGGGTCACTCCGGCCGAAACCGCTGGAGTTACGCGCAGGACGGCCGTTGTTGGCCCCAAGCTGACACCATTCAAGATTGTTTACGAAGGAACGCAGGCCGCCCTATATCTCAACGGGCAACTCGTCCACCAGCATATCGACTTGCCCAAACGGGGTGGGTTTGGCATTGTCGGTGCGACGAAGGCGTTGGGGGCCTTGCGGTTCCGCCAGATCAAGAAGAACGAGCACTTGTCGCAAGTTTCAGAGACAGACTTTGCCGACGTGGACGAACAGCCCCAGCGGGACGATCTGGACCTGGACGATCTGTTGGGCGACGAGGCCGAGATTCCCAAGTGGGCTCAACCAAAACCGCTTGAGCGCCTGGTCCGGGAGGACTTTGTTGCCGGCGGGGGTGTCGAGGGAGCGCACCAGGCATTCCGCGAGTGGGCCCAGCAGCAAGGGCTGACACCGCAAACCTTTGGCCATGAGAAGTGGGAAGATGTCACCATGCTGACGGTGGCCAATCTGGTCAGTTCGCCTGAGGAGGCCCGGTTGTTCTATTGGAGCCGCCGCTACAGCGGTTGGCTGACGCCCAAGATGTTTGCGCTGGCCAGCGAGGCTATCCGCAAGCATGCTCCAAATCCCCAAATGTTGAACTTCGTGGCGCTCAGCGGCCACTCGCTTTATTTTCCGAGCGAGACGCCGCTGGACATGTTTCAACTGGCGTCGGACAGCGCTGCCGTCATGCCGGGCATCAGCGATTGGATGTCTTTGGGAAGTTGGCGCTGGGATAGCCATCAGGCGGTGGCCTTTTCCATTGCACCTTACAACGCCGGGGCACGGCGTTATGGCCAGCCGCCGTTGAATCACCCCATGATGCACTGCGTCTACCCCAGCGAACTGCGGGCCATGACCATGCTGGCCAACAACACGCGGTACATCAGCTTTTACAACTTTGGTCCTTCCTACGCCGTCACGGAAGGCTACTGGAACGAAGCCGAGGGTTGCCATCGGGCCGTGGCCGTGACCGCCAATCGAGCTGCCCAGGCCGATGACATTTTGACCATGGCTGAAATGCGTCCCAGCCGCGTGGCCATGCTGTACGCCATGTCCAATGAATATTGGAGCCCCACCAGCAGTTTTGCCGACAAGCGGGCTACTTTTCTAGCCTTGTCGCACGAAGGCTACCAGCCCGAACTGGTGACCGAGGAACAAGTCGCGCAAGGGGCACTGGCGCATTACGACGCCCTCTATTTATTGGACCCTATCGTGGCGGAGCAGGCTCAGGCCGCCATTGGCGAATGGGTGCGCAAAGGGGGCCTGTTATGGGCTTGCGCCGATGCCGCAATCAAGAATGAGTTCAATGAACCGCTCGATCTGCTGGCACGGACCGGCGTTTGCCAACGGACTTGGGCCGCGGCGGATGCCGGCCAGGACACTGCGAAGGCAACATCGCCACGATTTACTCCTGTCAAGGGATCAGAGCCGTTTCGAGCACATACCGTGGCCGAGCAAGGCCTGCCGACGACGGTCAAGCCAGGTCCGCAAGCCAAACTGCGCGGCCAGTACGAAGATGGCCGGCCCGCTTGGTTCTCGCACCAAGTTGGCGATGGCATGGCCGTCTACCTGGCCCATCGGGGCGGGCTGACTTACACGTCCAAGGCCGCCCGTCTGGGAGGTTACGAAGTGAAGTGGGCCGGTACGGGCCGCGCGATGATCGCCGCGCCGCTGGCCGAAGCGCAGATCGAACGGGAGTTGACCGTCAGCGAACCGACAGTCATGGCCGCGCCTTTATCGAGCGAGGCGGGCACGGTAATCGCCCTGTATAACATGCGAGCCGTGCCATTGCACAAGGTGCGGTTGAGCCTGAAGGAACCGGCCAAACCTCACAGCGTAGCCACCTTTAGCGGTTTGTCGCTGGTGCCGCTGGATTACTCCTTCAGGGACGGGCGCGTTGAAATGGAACTGCCGGAACTGGCCACCGGGCAAATGGTCATCGTCCGCCGGCGTGCAGCGCCAGAGGATGGCCGGCTGGTGGATATTTTGACCCGCACGCGCGAGCAGTTGAAGTCCAACGACTGGCGGGCCCTTTCGACCGGCGCGTTCATGGCCGGTACTCAACCACAGTGGAAACTGTCCAGCGAAGTAATGCCGCTCGTTTCCCACGAGTCGTGGCAGGTCCGCCAGGCCGCTGTCGAGGCGTTGGGCAAACTGAAAGACAAAGATGCCACCACCGGCCTGCTAAAGCTGTTGGAAACCGAGACTGACTCCCACGTCGTGGGCGATACGCTGGTGGCATTGGCGCGGCTGGGAAATCCCCGGGCGGCCCAACTTTGGTCCGATGGCTCTCTGGGCACTGCGCAGCCGTTCGTGCGGCAGCAAGCCCTTGTAGCGGCCAGCGAACTGGCGAGGGCCGGCAAGTTGGAGGCCGGTTTTGATATCGATCCCGGGTTGGCCGACAGCGACTTGCGCGTCCGCCGTGAAGCGATCAAGCTTTTGGGGTTGACCGCTCCGCGGCGCGCCGCGGAGGTGGCGGCTACGGCTTATTCACCAGGCGGCCGCGATCCTCAAGAACAAGCAACCTGGGCCGAGGCCATCGCCGCCAACGATGCCGCGTTCGACGCCGTCTTGGAACAGCCCAAGCTGGCTGGCAACGATCTGTTGATCGGCCTGAGCAGTCACCGGGCCGATGCTCGCCTCGCCGCGATTTTGGCCAAATTGCCCGCAGATATCAGCGATGCACAAGCCTCCGCGATCGTCGCGGCGGCCATTCACCAGCACGATCAAAAGCTGGCCCGGCATCTCTTTGAAAACCGAGCCCAACTCCACAAGACCGTGCAGGCGTATTTGCCGCTAATTCTGGAACACGCCTACGACGCCCAGTTAGGAAGTGTCCTGACGGACTGGGAGAACTACCTCGCGGACTCGCCAGAATAAGGAACTGCCGCCAAACAGCCTCGTCCGACCGAGCCATCGTGGCAATAACCTGCGCAGCCATTTCCGGCGTAGCCAGCAACCGCCACCGTAACGTAAGATGTGCGGCGGGCATGTGCCTGGATCAATCCAGTCGAGCCGGGGCCTCGGTTCCTTTCGTGCTGCCATAAGGATTTTTTGTTTTGTCGCACACGTTGATTAAAACGGACGCGGAACTCGCGGCCTTTTGCGGCCGCATGGCGCAGGCCAGCCGCATTGCCTTCGATACCGAGTTTGTCTCGGAGCATACCTATCGGCCCTTACTCTGCCTGGTGCAGGTGGCCGTGGGAGAGGAAGAAGCGGTCATCGACCCGCTGGCCGGCCTCGAAATGCAGCCTTTTTGGGAGCTGATTGTCGAGCCGGGACGCGAGATTGTCGTCCATGCCGGACGCGAGGAAATGGCCTTCTGCCTGGAAGCTGTCGGCCGCATGCCCGAAAACCTGTTCGACGTGCAATTGGCGGCCGGGCTGATCGGAATGGAGTATCCGGCGGGTTACGGCAACCTCATTTCGCGCGTCTTGAACAAGAAAACCCACAAGGCAGAAACACGCACCGACTGGCGCAGGCGTCCGTTGTGCGACAAGCAAGTCGCCTACGCGGTGGATGACGTGCGGTATCTATTTCCCATCCGCGACAAGATCGGCGAACGCCTGGCGGAACTGGGCCGGCTGGAGTGGCTCAAGGATGAGGGCCTAGCCTGGCAGCAAAGCGTGAACCATTCGCTAGGGCCCGAGCGCTGGCGGCGCGTGTCGGGCAGCTCCACCTTGGCCAGCCGGGGACTGGCCATCATCCGTGAGCTATGGAAATGGCGAGACGAAGAGGCCCGCCGCCGTAATCGGCCCTCGCGGCAAACGCTGCGCGACGACCTGATTGTGGAATTGGCCAAGCGCCGCAGTGACGACCCCAAGCAAATCGCCGCGGTTCGCGGGTTTGAGCGGGGCGATCTGAAAAGGGCCATTCCCGACCTGGCCAAGGCAATCAAAGCGGCTTTGGAACTTCCCGACGCTGAATGCCCGCGGACGATCCGCCGCGAGCCCAACTCGCACTTGGCGATGATCGGCCAGTTCCTATCGTCTGCCTTGTCCAGCATTTGCCGCCAGCAAGAAGTCGCCCCCAGCCTGGTCGGCACGGTCGACGATGTCCGCGAACTGGTCGCCTATCGCATGGGGGGCAGCCGAAGCCGGAGTGAACTCCCGGAACTAATGCGCGGCTGGCGGGCGCAAGTCGTGGGCCAGGTTTTGGACGATCTGCTAGCCGGCCGCGTCGCCATCCGCATTCAAGACCCGGAATCTGACCATCCGCTAGCCATCGAGCCGGTAACGCAGCAGGCATAGGCTATTAAAGTTGCGAGATGCGGGGGCGGCGACGATGGTCAAGAATTGGCTAAGATGGTGCCTGATCTTGATCGGCATCGTCGTTATGTACGCGATCACTATGCTGGCCTTGCCGATGATTACGCACGAACGTTACATGCGTGCATTACAGCAACGAGATATTCGAGCGGCAAACCGCCTATGCGATAAAAGCAGTTTCTACCTCGACCATGTCGAGAGCGACGGTTCCATCGGGTTCTTCATGCGCTGGCCAGAGACCCCCGGCTTTGCTAGGTCCGCATTATTGCCCGACGACCTTGCTTATAGACTCGACTGCGACGTCAAGCGAAGTCCGCTCGACTGGGTAATGGGGCGTTCGGCCGCAGGGCGCAGCTCCATGTTTTTTGGCCATCTTGAAGTCGTCCGCGGCACGGTAAGGTTTGCACCGGACTGAGACCAGCCTGCATCATATGACGCATTCCCCGGCCGCCAACGTTCAGTGTTGCATCGCGGGCGGTGGGCCGGCGGGGATTCTTCTGGGCTATTTGTTGGCCCGTTCGGGTGTCTCCGTGATTGTGCTGGAAAAGCACGCCGATTTTTTGCGAGACTTTCGCGGCGACACGATTCATCCTTCAACCTTGCAATTGCTGGATGAACTGGGACTGCTGGATGAAGTATTGGCGATCACCGACTTTCGCGCGGAACGCCTCTGGCTGAATATCAATGGCAAGCAGATCGGCGGACCAACTTTTGCCCACTTGAAGACAAAGTGCAAGTTCATCGGGTTTGTGCCCCAGTGGGATTTCTTAGACCTCATCACCCGACACGCCCGGCAATTTGAAAATTTTGAGTTGCGGATGGACACCCGCGTCCTTGATGTCGTGCGGGTGGGAAACAAAGTCGTCGGGGTGCGATGCGAGTCGCCGTCAAGCAACTACGAGATTCGTGCCGATCTGGTGGTGGCGGCGGATGGCCGTGCCTCTACGTTGCGGGCGGCAACCGGCCAAAACGTGGTTGAAACCGGCGTACCGATCGACGCGCTTTGGTTCCGGCTCGATCGGCCGGCGGATGATAGTGGCCATACTTTGGGCTGGCTGAATGAGGGGCAGATGTTGATTACCATTCCGCGGCGCACGCACTACCAGGTGGCGATGGTGATTCGCAAGGGAGGCTGGGAAGCCATCGAAGCGCGGGGAATCGAGAGCTTCCGCCAGTCGATTGGAAACATTTGTCCGCCCGTCAAAGAGGTGGCCCAGCGGTTGCGCGGCTTGGACGACGTAAAGCTACTCAACGTGCAAATCAATCATTTGCCGAACTGGTTTGAGCCTGGCTTGTTGTTTATTGGCGACGCGGCCCACGCAATGTCGCCGGTCGGCGGTGTCGGTATTAACCTGGCCGTTCAAGACGCTGTCGCCGCTGCCAACCACCTGGTCGATCCACTCTTGGCCGGCACTCTTGGCACCGAGGTGCTACAAGCGATTCAAGACAGACGCCAGCCCGCGGCAAGGCGGACGCAGCAGTGGCAAACGCGAATTCACGCGGTTCTGTTTGGCGGTTCCGGGCCGCCTGATCGAGCCATCGGTGTGCCGTGGTATGCCCAGGCCCTCGGCTGGTTGTTCGCTCCCTTGTTGCGACGAATCGTCGGATATTACATCGGCATTGGCTTTCAACCGGAACGGATAGAAACGAGGCCGGCCAAGCCATCTTAGGGCACGTGGACGGTATCCGTTCTCTCGGCTACTCATAGCGTAGGGCCTCAATCGGGTCGAGCCGGCTGGCGCGGCGGGCAGGGTAGTAACCAAAGAACACGCCCACGGCAGCGGCAAACAAAAAGGCCGTGATGGCGGCCGTAAAAGAAACCTGGTGTTTCCAGGGCGTACCGCTGCTGACGGCGTTGATAACCGTGACGAGTCCCACGGAAGCGCCCACGCCCAGCAAAAAACCAATCACCCCGCCCATGCAAGACAGTAGTACGGCTTCGACCAGAAACTGCCGTAGAATGTCGCCCGACCGGGCACCCACCGCCATGCGAATGCCGATCTCGCGCGTTCTTTCCGTGACCGAGACCAGCATGATGTTCATGATGCCCACCCCGCCCACCACCAGCGAAATGCCGGCGATGCAAGCCAGCATCAATGTCAGTGTGCCGGTAATCATGCCGAATACGGCGGCAATCTCGGTGGTGTTCTGCACGGCATAGTCGCGCGGCTCGCCAGGCTGAATGCGATGCCGTTCCGCCAGAAGCTGGTCGATCTCGTTCTGCGCGTCGGGCATCAGCTTGACCGATCGGGCCGAGGCCATGATGGCATTGACGTTGTCAAACTCCGAACCGCGTAGCCGTTTGCGAACAGTAGAAATGGGCATCAACACGATGTTGTCCTGGTCCTGGCCGACCATGTTAGCCCCCTTCGCCTCTAGAACGCCAATCACGCGAAAAGGAATATTCTTGATGCGGATGGTTTGTCCCACCGGGTCGGTCGTTTGAAATAACCTGGCGACCAGAGTTTGGCCGATCACGCAGACCTTGTTGGCACTGGTCACATCGCGCGAGGTAAAAAATTCGCCCCGCCGCACAGGCCAATTGCGCACCGTGAGATAATCACTGCTGACGCCGCTCATTTCTTGGGGGCTATAGTTGGAACTGCCGTAAATCACCTGGCCCGCCACTCCTAAAATGGGCGATGCCGCCAACACGGAGGGACAATCGGTGGCAATCGCTTCAGCGTCGCTGGCGGTCAGCGTGACAATAGCTTGCGCCACGCCTCCTCGTTGGCGATTGCCGGGAAACACCAAAATGACGTTGCTCCCCAGTGACTCAAACTGCCCTTGCACCAAGGAACTGGCGCTCTGGCCCAACGAGACCATCGTTGTCACCGCTGCGATGCCAATGACCACCCCCAGCACCGTCAACGCGGCCCGCATCTTGTTCTTGGCGAGCGCCTTGAGGGCAATGCGAATGGTAAGAAAGAAATGCAAATGCGAACTCCAGCCTGAACTACAAATGGTTAAGCAGCGGCAAAAGGGCTGTCTACCGCGTTCCAGATTGCGAGGGCTGAATGCCAGTCACCAGCACGTCTCCGGTGTTCAAGGTTCCCTCGACCATTTCGGTGAACTTGCTGTCACTCAGGCCAGTGACGACCTCAACGGCTTTCAGCAGGTCGCCATCCACCATCCACACATGGCGGCGATGCCGCTCGCGCCGCAGTTGCGACCGGTCGTCGGCCGACAGCGACTTTTCGGAAGTCTGGCCGTCATGCTGCCCGTCAGACAGGCTTTGGCCTTCCAAGATCGGCACGTCTTCCGGGCGGACATGCTTCTGCAGCGGATAAAACCGCAACGCCGCGTTGGGAATTTTGATCACCTCGTCGCGTTGGTCCACCTGAAACGACAGGCTGGCCGTCATGCCCGGCAACAACTGCAGGTCGGGATTCGGCGAGGAGACTATCACGGGGTACGTCACCACATTCTGCAATGTGGTCGAGTTTAGGCGTATCTCGTGGATGGTGCCGGTAAACAGCTTTTCGGGATAAGCATCGACCGTGAAAGTCGCCGGGTAGGCCCGGTGCTGGGCGGCTTTAATCAGGCCAATGTCGGCCTCATCGACCGAAGCGTGAATATGCATCTCCTTGCGCATTTCCGGGGCCACGACAAACAGTTCGGGCGTTTGAAACGAGGCCGCCACGGTCTGCCCCGGATCGACTTTGCGGTTGATGACGATGCCATCCACGGGTGAGCGAATCTCGGTGTATTCCAGATTCGTCAGCGAGTTATCGAGGGTGGCCTGGGCCTGTTCAACGGCGGAATCGGCCACTTTAAGCTGAGCTTCCAGCGACAAGCGGCCAAACCGGAACTTGTCCATCTCGGCCTGGGTAATGAACGACTTGTCCTCATTTCGCAGTGCTACCGCCCGCTTCTCATCGTTGATCGCAAGTTGCAGTTGGGCTTTGACGCGGAAAACATCCGCCTCGCGGTTGGACAACGATGCTTCGTCGCGCAGCACGTTGGCCTTGTAGATACGCGGGTCGATCTTGGCCAGCAGATCCCCCTTCTTTACCTCTTGATTGAAGTCGCAGTGCAGTTCCAAAATTGGCCCGGAGACAAACGAGCCGACCGCCACTTCTAAGACAGGCTTGACCGTGCCCGTGGAATTGACGACGGAGACGATGGAGCCTTGTTCGACCGACGCGGTACGCCACACGGGAAGATTGCGCCTGGCCCAGTACTTCATGGCTGGCTTGTAGGCGGCCGTCCCGGCACCCGCCAGAACCACGACGCCAATCAGCCACTTCAGCCAGGTTCGCATGAGCCATTCCGAGCGGCCAGCACACGCACGGCCGAGGCAATTGTTTTACAATTAAACCATCCATTCTAGCGGCCCTTGCAAAAGGTCGCTAGCAATTCATCGCGGAGAGCCTGCATGGCGCTGATTGAAATCAAAGACGTAAGCAAGGTGTACGACTTGGGCGAAGTCAAAGTCGCGGCACTCACGAATGCCTGCCTGACCATCGAGCAGGGCGAGTACGTCGCGTTGATTGGGCCATCAGGCTCTGGCAAAAGTACCCTGATGAACACACTGGGCTGTTTAGACCGCCCGACAGCGGGCAGCTACAAGTTGGCGGGCGAGGAAGTCACCGGCATGTCGGGCGACCAGCGCGCCAGGATTCGCAATCAGCGGATTGGCTTTGTGTTTCAGAATTTCAACCTGCTGGCCCGCACATCGGCCCACGAAAATGTCGAACTCCCCTTGCTCTATACGCCGGGTGTTTCGGCTGCCGATAGACATCGCCGGGCCACCGAAAAACTGGCTCTGGTCGGGTTGGGGGACCGAGCGCACCATCATCCCAGCCAGCTTTCTGGCGGGCAACAACAACGGGTAGCGATAGCTCGGGCGCTGGTCAACGAACCAGCCATATTGATGGGGGACGAACCAACCGGAAATCTGGACACAAAGACCAGCCGCGAGGTGATCGGACTGTTTCGCGAGTTGAACGAGCGGGCCGGCATCACCGTGATTCTGGTGACGCACGACCAAAACGTGGCCCGCAATGCCCGGCGGATCGTCGTTTTGCGTGACGGCGGTATTGTTTGCGACACGCCAGACTTTCACCAGGCGGCACAGGCGTTACAAGCGGAACAGGCGGACGAAACCGAACAAGCGTTGCCAGCGGACTTGTAGGAACGATCCGCGTGCTAGCTGCAATCGGCCGACGATGAATAAACGTGACAGCCGATACAAGCCGCTTAACAACTCACGCCTTGTGGCGCACGCGGCCTGCTCGTTTTGGGAAACCGCATGGCTCGTTGGGTCTCCATCGCCGCGACGATCTGCCTGGCCATGGCGGCGCGTACCGCCACGGCCCAGCGGTTGATCCCGACGTACTTTCCCGAACAGCGGCGAATATCCGTTCGCGATCCCTCCCAACTGCCGCCCTCGCGGCTCCCCATGACGCCCGACCCCTCCACGGTCTCTAGCCCGCAACCCAAGCTGCAAAAAATACTGATTCCGCTCGACCGGGCCATTCGGATGTCGATCGACAACGTCAACGTCGTGCGTGTCCTGGCGGGTACGACCGCAGTCAATAGCGGCAGCACGATCTACGATCCGGCCATTACCAACACGACTATTGACGAGGCCAACGCCATCTTCGACCCGGTGTTTACCGCCACTAACAATTGGAATCGCCTGGAGAACCCACAGTCGGCTTTTGATCCATTTGCACCCGGGGGTACGCGACTCTTCGGCATTCGCGACGACCAATTTCAGAGTTCGCTCAATTTGACCAAAGAGAATGCTTTTGGCGGTATTTTTGGCTTGGGTCTGAACAATTCCACGTCGCGGCTAACTCCCGGCAGGTTTCCGCTGAATCCCGAGTACCGGTCTTCCACGGAAATCAATTACACGCAGCCGCTGTTGCAAGGGGGCCGCGTGGGGGCGAACCTGGCTCCGATCGTGCTGGCCCGCATCGATACCGAGCGATCGTTCTTTCAGCTCAAAGACGCCATGCAAGACAACGTGCAGGGCGTCATCCAAGCCTACTGGAATTTGGTCGCCGCCCGTACCGATGTCTGGGCCAGGCGGACGCAGGTCGAACAGCTCACGGAAATTCTGCGGCGGGTGGAAGCTACCATTCGCCAGGGGACCGGCAGCGCCGCCGACCGTGCCCAGGCCGTATTAGCGCTGGCCAACTTTCGGGCCAACCTGATCGCGTCGGAAGCCAACGCCATTCAAAGCGAGGCGATCTTGCGAAACATCGCGGGTTTGCCCCCCGTGGATGGCACATTGCTGGTGCCCAACACGCCCCCCGAGACCAAACGCTTTATGCCGGACTGGAATTGGATTGTGCAACTGGCGGGCGAACGTCGGCCCGATATCGTTGAATTGAAGCTAATTATCGAGGCGGACGAGCAGCGCTGGCAGATCGCCCGCAACAATGCGCTGCCGCGGTTGGATGCCGTGGGACAGTACCGCTGGAATGGCCTGAGCGGGACCACGCCCAACGGCGCTCCGCTGTCGTCCGAGCCGGGCGCTTTCACCGATTGGACGTTGGGCGTGAATTTTTCCGTTCCCATCGGGCTGCGACAGTCTCGGGCAAACCTGCGCGCCAGGGAGTTGATCGTAGCGCGGGACCGGGTCAATTTACAGCAGGGCCTGCATGCGGCGGTGCATCAATTGGCCGCCAGCATCCGCAACCTTTCGCAAAGTTACGAGCAATACCGGGCCTTTCGCGAGGCCCGCCAAGCTGCCTTGGACAATCTGATCGTGCAGACCGCCAAGCTGGCAACTGGCACGGTGTTGTTCATCAATGTGCAGCAGGCCGTGACCGATTGGGGCAACCTGATATCCGCCGAAGCCGGCGCATTGACCCAATACAACACGCTGCTGGCCACGCTGGAAAGGCAAACCGGCACAATTCTTGAGACGCATGCCGTGGTGTTTTACGAGGAGCGGTTTGGCGCGATTGGGCCCTTGGGCCGCTTCTGCGATGAAGTCTACTATCCACGGGACATGCGCCCCACGCCCAACGCGGATCGCTACTCGGCCGGCGAAAAGCCATCGGAGGAAAACTTTAATCTGGAGCAGCCGAGCAGGTTGCGAAAGGAACTTGAAGGCCTGGACTACGACGGTATCGATCTCCCCACGCTGGAAGAGATCATGCGCGATCAGGAAGAACAGCTAGACGATCCCAGGCCACGCAAAGAGGCAAAGCCACGGCCCGAGGTGGAACTACTCCCGCCGATCGAACCTTGATATCGGGGGCACCAGCGGGTGATTTGCGGTTGGAGGAGGTGACCTAGGCGATCATCTCTCGGAAGCGGTCTCCCGACGGCGATCATCCGCGTTCCGTACTTCACGGTGGATCCCCATGGAGATTTCAAGGTCGATGCCAGCGAGGAACCACGCATGGTCCAAACGACTGGCCTGGATAACGGATACATGATCTTTCAATGCCCACGCTCGTGTGGCTGCGTTCGTGTCACTAACGATCAATGTTTTGTTGATTGCGGTACGGCAGGGATTTGGCTAGTCTTTCCCATGTGAATCTATTGTTGGTTGTCCACAACTCAATTTGTTGCGAATCAACATGAATAATGCACCACCGCATCCAGTTTTAACCCGCCGGGCGAGTTTGCAAGCGGGTGCGATTGGCTTGCTGGGGTGCGGCATGAACCATGTCGCGGCGTTGCGGGCCGAAGGGAGCAGCAGCCCGCCCCCGGCGCGGGCGTGCATCTACATCTTTCTGTCAGGCGGATTGTCGCAGCTCGATAGCTTCGATCTCAAGCCGGCGGCACCCGCGGGTATTCGCGGCGAGTTTGAGCCCATTTCCACCAACACACCGGGCCTGCAAATCTGTGAACATCTGCCCCAATTGGCACAACGCAGCCATTTGTGGTCGTTGTGCCGATCGTTAACGCACAAGTTCAATGAGCATTCCGAAGGGCACCTGCTGATGTTGACCGGTAGGTCGGAACTTCCGCCCAACTTCAACGGCAGCCTGCCCCAGCCCACCGATTGGCCCTCGATCGCGGCCGTGGCTGGCGCCGTCGCCGCGCCGCGCAACAATTTGCCCCCCGCCATGATCTTGCCGGAACGGCTGGTGCATAACACCGGCCGCGTGATACCGGGCCAAGGGGCGGGCCGCATGGGAGCCACCCGCGATCCCTGGTTCATCGAGGCATCCCCCTTCACGTCCAAGTTCTATGGCGCGTACCCGCAGTATGCCTTTGACCATGTCAAAGGAACCTACGATTCCCAAGGCTTTCAGTTTCAGGCCCCAAACTTGACTCTACCTGAGGGGTTGGGTAACGAGCGCTTCGGCCGCCGCGTCGATCTCCTAAAACTGATTGGAGGAGAACAACGGGCGCTGGATCGCGCGGCCGAGAGCGAAAAGTTCGACCGATTTCGTCAGAAGGCGATCTCGCTGCTGGCCGATGGCCAGACGCAGCGCGCCTTCGATGTCGATTCAGCCGACCCGGCAATCCAAGATCGCTACGGCCGCAATTCATTCGGCAAGTCTTTGTTAATGGCGCGACAATTGGTGGAGGCCGGGGTCAGCCTGGTGCAGGTTAACCTGGGCAACAACGAATCGTGGGACACGCACGGTAACGCCTTTCCCAACCTCAAGGACTTCTTGTTCCCGCCGACTGACCGTGCCGTCTCCGCCTTGCTGGACGATCTGCAATCCAGCGGACTGCTCGATTCAACTCTGGTTGTCATGGCAGGCGAGTTTGGCCGCACGCCCTACATCAGCGGCGGGGGACCATACAAGTCGCCCGGCAGAAACCATTGGGGAGGCGTGCAGTCGGTGTTCTTTGCCGGTGGCGGTGTCCAAGGAGGCCGGGTGATCGGCGCGTCCGACAAGCAAGGGGGCACCCCCGCCTTGCATCCGCAACATCCCGAAAACATGGCGGCTAGCATCTACCAGGCACTGGGGATTCCGCCAACGGCCGCCTGGAATGATTCATCGAACCGGCCGCACTTTATCTACCACGGCGATCCGATTCCCGGTTTGAGTTAAGCCGGCCGTCTACGAACACGTCCCGACGCTACTGAGCATTCGTGGATATTTAGTCGAAGGACTTTCCGAGCGAGCCTTCAACCCTCTGCCGAAGTGCCGGAAGCGGGAGACTTGGATCGGAAGTCATTCTGGATCGTCCCTTATGGGAAGCGGTGCTGGTGGCCAAAGTACCCAATCAAAACCGTGTGCTGCTGGTATCGGAGAACGCGGATCGCCCATGACACCAGCGGATAGGTTGGCCTGTTGGCGATCGCCTCCTGGTGGCGGTGTACCGCCGTTGTCTTGGCCATCGGCCCCGCGCGAGTAAAGCAGCGGCCGCCCGGCAACCAGGGAATACCCCAACGGTTGTCCGGTGTAACGGTCCAGCGGTGCCGTTGGCAGCAGGCCGGGCGTAAGGTCCGTCAACACGTTAGGCCAGGCTCCGGTGCGGCGGTGATAAAGTTCCAACGCCAGCGCCGTTAGAATTGCGTCGCGCATCTGGCAACTACGCTCGCCTGCTACCGCCGCCGGTTGCACGGAAGGAAACAGCAACATCACAGGCAAATAGCGAATGCGCTGCAGGCCAGACCCCGCCACCTGTTTGATTTCTTGATCCACGGACGACGGCTTCCATTGGTAAAGCAGACCTCGCTGCTCGACCTCTGTTCGATCGAACAGCCGCATGGCAAAGGATGTCATCTCGGCGCGACCGGCAATTAAACCGTAAGCCGCTGGCCCTACCAGATGCTGCTCAAACCAGGGCACGTGCTGGACCTTGTTCTCCAACAATAGCTGCAATGGCATATAACCGAGTAGCAGCCGATGCCCTTCCGCCGTCAGGTGGCCATCTCCCTGCTCGTCGTCGGTATACATCCGCTGAATCACATCCAGCATGGTATTTCGCTCACGTCCCAGGCGAGGACGAATGTCACCACCACCAGCAAAACTGGCGATGATGTGCGAGAAGTCGCGCAGATCGGTATCGCTAAGCAGCGCCGGCTGCTCGGCCAGTGCCTGACCCATGCGCTCCAAAGCCAAGCTATAAAATGCCAGGGATATCAAGTCGCCCACCAAAAAGGAATTCGCATCCCAAACGTGATTCGCCAACGAAAACATGGCGTGCAGATCTTGCCGCAGGGAGGTGGCATCGTTTTCCGCCGTTGCCCGGCGGGCATCGCAATCAAGCAGCATGGCCAAGCCGCGCAACTGTTGCAGATGCGGCAGCAGCGTCTGAATCAGGCACTCGTCCGTCTTTGGCAAGATACTGTCGCGCTGCACGACTTTCCGCATGAATTCGGTATCATCCGGATCGCCAAACACGAATCCGAATCGCGGCCGCCGTGCCCCTTCCCGCGCTAGCCGCAAGGACTCTTGGTGGTCCCGCAGATAGTCCAACATGCGTTGCCAGTCGGGATCACCCGGCTGACAGCGGTATTTCAACGCCTGGTCCAATCCCATTTCGGTCTTGGTATCGCCCGGCAGCGCTAAGGCGGCCTCGCGATAGAGGGGCCAGGCGCGATCATTAGGTGTAACAGTTTGCGCAGAGGCGTTAATCTCGGCAATAAAGTCGCGGATGATTTTGGGGCGGCCCGTCCAGAACCAGATGGCGTTCCAAAAAAACCAAACAACCGGAACCAGGGCCAACAACAACATGGCCATCGTTGCCCCATGGACGATGTGCCACCATAATGGACGGCAACGCCGCCGCGCGCGGCGAATCAATTTGACGGATTGCCTTACATCGCCAAAGTCCTCCACCAATTGCTCGGCCGTTTTGCCGGCATCCAGTCCGTCGCGAAAATGCCCTGACAGTTCGCGGGCCACATCGAGCTTTTCACTCGGCCACAATTTGGTGCGCCGCGCCACGGTATAAACCAATTGGGCGGCCAACGGTGGCAAATTGGCGGCGGTTGTCGCCCGTGTGATCTCCCAGCGGGCGGTGATCCGGCCGCGAAGCAGATCGCGCCAGGGGGTTTGATTGAGGCGCCGCCAGACGGAATCAGAAGGCAACTTTAGCAAGGCAAAGTCGGGTGTGCTCATGATGCGGCTCCTTGTGGCAGGATTCCCAAAGCCGCCATCGCACCTGCCAAGGCTCGCCATTGTTCGGTATCACTCGCCAGGCGCTTTTTACCTTTCGCGGTCAGGGAATAGTAGCGCCGTTGGCGGCCGTTGGCGGCATCCCGCCAATCCGACCGTACCAACCCCTGCGATTCCAGGTTATAGAGCAATGGGTAAAGCGTCGACTGCCCCATCGCCAGCACCCCGCTGGAGCGCTGCTCCAGGGCCTCCACCAGTTCGTAACCGTATCTCGCGCCGGACTCCAGCAGCTTAAGTACGGCCGCGGGCCCGGCACCTCGCATGAGCTCACGTTCAATCCGCATGATACGGTCCTCCTATTCGCATCGGCTAGCATACTATGTATCACATAGTATAAAATCGCGAACACGTGTCAAGCGAAAAGTCCTGCCGTCCATCGGTCGAGGAGTTATGCGCGAAAATTTACCGGCTGCTTAACTCGTGCACGGCGTCGATCAAGGCGATGGCGTTTTCCGGCGGGGTCTGGGGAAAGACGCCGTGCCCCAGGTTGAAGATATGCCCTGGACGTCCGGCAGCCTGGTCGAGTACTCTCTTGGCGCGCCGTCGGATTTCGACCGGATCAGTCAGCAAAACCGCTGGATCCAGGTTGCCTTGAACACCTCGGTCTTCGCCGACAAGTTTCCAGGCGGCATCCAGTTCGATCCGCCAGTCGATGCCGATCACCGATCCGCCCGCCTCGGCCAATAACGGCAGCAGCGCGGGGTTGCCAGTGGCAAAGTTGATGACCGCGGCCCTCGGCGTCACGGCATCAATCACCGCCTTGGTATGCGGCAATACATAGCGGCGATAGTCCTCCGGCCCCAGGCAGCCGGCCCAACTGTCGAAGATCTGTACGCACTGCGCGCCGGCGGCAAGCTGTGCGTTCAGGTAGCGCCCGACCCCGCGGGCCAGCCGGCCCATGAGCGCATGCCAGGCCCCTTCGTCGCCATACATCAGCGATTTTGTGAACAAGTAATTGCGGCTGCCTCCCCCTTCGATGGCATAGCTGGCCAATGTAAACGGCGCGCCGGCGAAGCCAATCACTGGGATGGTGTCCGGCATTCCGGCCCGCGTCTGGCGGACGGTCTGCATCACGAACTCAAGCGATCCCAGGTCTTCCAACTCGAGCAGCCGACCGACCTGGCTGGCATCGCGGATGGGGTTGTGAATCACCGGACCTTCGCCCGCGGCGAATTCCAGGTCCATCCCCATCGGTTCCAGAATGGGCAACAGGTCCGAAAAGATGATGGCCGCATCGACGCCCAGGCGGGTAACCGTGCGAATCATCACTTCGGCACAAAGCGCCGGATTCTTGCACAGTTCCAGGAAAGTCGTCTTCGCGCGAATCTCGCGGTACTCTGGCAAGTAACGGCCAGCCTGCCGCATAAGCCAGATCGGAGTGACCGAGTTCGGCTCGTGCCTGCAGGCACGCATGAACGGGCTGTCATGCCAGGGTGCCGGTTGCGAGAGAGAGACGGAGGATGATGGAATCGGCATGTTGCTCGCTTATCGTTTGCCACGCACGATTTCGGCCGCACATTCGGCGGCGGCCGTCACCAGGTGGCCCATCTTGGGGTGTTCCGGTTCGAAGTCGTAGGACAGTTCTAGTTCGCGAAGTGTTTCGCTCATCGTCGGCCCGATTGAGCCAACAACCATCCGCGGCCATTGTTGCCGTACTTGGCTGGCCAAACCGAGACGGTTAGCGACTTCCAGCAGATTGACGACTTGCCGGCTACTGGTAAACAGCAAGACGTCGAGTTCGCCCGCGGCCAACGCCCGCGCGTTTCGCTCCAGTGGGGAAATATCCTCGGGGAAATCCCAGTCGTAAACCTTGACCGCGGTTACTATCGCCCCGCGTGTCTTCAAGGCCTCCAACAACGCGTCGTTGGGCACGCCGTATTCTTGCAGGCCCACGCGAAGCCCCGCCACGGGACAGTGCGCGTCCAACGTCGCCAGCAGTTCCCGCCAGGTATTTGGCTCGGGCACGCGATGCGTCGGCTGCAATCCAAGTTCTCGCATCACAACAACTGGCTTGGGACCACGGCAGACGGTGATTGTTTGGCCGAGCGCGGTGATGAATTCGTCTCGGTTGACTTCGGCCGATATATCGTCGAGCAACCGCCGAAGACCGACACCTGTCATTAAGACCACAATGTCGAACCGCCCGGCGATAATATCTTGCGCAAATGCAATGGCAGCCGGATTACGGTCAAGCTTGACTTCGCGCATGGAGGGGCTTACGCACGGCACGCCGCCGAACTTTTCGATCATCTTTGCCATTTCGTCGGCGCGGCGGCTCTCGAAGGATGCCACCCGCAAGCCGGCGAACGATGGGGAAGTATCGGGCATCGTGGATATCAGTAGTTGGGTGTAGGTGCCCGGTAGTGGCGCAAGTCGATGGAGCGGAACCAGTCGATCGTTTTCAGCAGCCCTGCGCGTAGCGGCACTTGCGGTTCCCAACCCAGATGCTTACGGGCCAAGGTAATGTCTGGCTGCCGCTGAGTTGGATCGTCAGCCGGCAACGGCATGTGGATCACTTTGGATTTTGCTCCGGTCAATTCAATCACCAGCCGTGCCAATTCCAGGATGGTAAACTCGGAGGGATTGCCGATGTTCACCGGCCCGACAACGTCGTCGGGCGCGCCCATCATCCGCATGATGGCCTCGACCAGGTCGTCGCGATAGCAGAACGACCGCGTCTGGCTGCCGTCGCCGAACAAAGTAATGTCTTCGCCTTGCAGCGCCTGCCGTATGAAGTTAGAGACGACGCGGCCATCGTAAGGATGCATCCGCGGCCCGTACGTATTGAAAATACGCACCACCCGAATTGGCAGCCGATGCATGCGGTGGTAATCAAAAAACAGCGTCTCGGCGGCCCGCTTGCCTTCGTCGTAACACGCCCGCGGGCCAATAGGGTTGACCGATCCCCGGTACGATTCTGGCTGGGGGTGAATCTCCGGGTCGCCGTAGACCTCGCTGGTTGAAGCTTGCAGCACGCGGGCGTGGCAGCGCTTGGCCATGCCCAGCACATGGATGGCCCCGATCACCGAGGTCTTCATGGTCTTGACCGGGTTGTATTGATAGTGCCCCGGCGCGGCGGGGCAAGCCAGGTTGTAGATTTCATCGACCTCCAACCACAGCGGCTGCGTAACATCATGCCTCACCAGTTCAAAATTGGGCTGGCCCAGCAAGTGGGCCACGTTCGACTTTTGGCTGGTGAAGAAGTTATCGACGCAGATCACGTCGTGGCCATCGGCCACCAAACGCTCACAAAGGTGCGAACCCAAAAAGCCCGCCCCACCCGTCACGAGAATGCGCTTAAGATTCGACACGAGTTGGCTATTGTCCCAGAGAGAAAATATGGCCCGACCGCCACATGCGGAGAGCGAACATGCCGCAAGCCTAGCACACCGCCACGATTCTTACAGCAGGCGGTTTGTGGCAGCTTTATCGACGAGGGGCAACTTCGGCAGGGATGAATTCCGTTGCGAGCGCCCGGGTCTGAGTTAGAATTGGCATCAGCACGGTAGAAACCCTTGCGAACGGCACAAACGTTGCCTGTAGCAGCCGCCAGATGCGGTCCAACGGATTTTACGGGGCGGCCGAAAGCCGCGTTTCTGGAAATAGTTCCAAATAAAAGTAGCGGTGCTGCACCCAGTCGGGCTGCAGATCGCATCGCAAATAGCACATTTTTTCCATGGAGGTGCTGGGTTGGATGGGCCACAGCGGGGCTAGCCGAATCAACCCCCAAGCATTGTCCGTCAGTTTGGTCAATCGCGGCACAACGGCATGCAGGCCGATTTCCGTGACCTCGCCTCCCGCCGCTTGAAAGTCGCCCAGCCGGGCACTGGCAATCGCCAAGGTGGCCTCCAGGGATAGCGGCGGCAAACTAGCTCCAGCCAGCAGATCCGCTTCAAGTTGCGTAATCGCGCCGTTCACGTCCAGTCGTGAAGGCAGCCGCGTAAAGGATATCCCGTTGCAACTACTGAGCGACCACGGTGCTTCGTTTCGTGTCCCCAATGTATCTCCGGCGGTGACTTTGGCCTTCAAGAGGGGCGGTCCCGCCATTTCCAGCACCTGATTGCTGGCCTTCGCCAGGCTGTTGCCTTGCTTGTATTCGCCACCGGTTCGCTGCCCAAGGCCAAGATTGGCCCCGTTGGGGCCAGCAGCCCCCCAGATAGCTTCTTCCACCAGCGGATAGGCTGACTTGTGCTTGCGCACATAAGCCTGAGCCGTTCGCGAGCGCCAGCGGAGCAGGTCACTAGTGGCGGCACGGTATGAGGCGACATCGGAATTCAGTGCCGTTGACTTGGCGGCCAATTGCGCTAGCGCGGTTTCGGCCGCATCGAACAAAGTACGATCGCTGCCGGATAGCGCACACACGGAAGCGATTGACTGCAGATACTCAACGTACAACCGTTCGGCCTCGCTGCCCGTGGCGCGTTCAGCATCGGCGGCGATGATACCCGCCAGTGCCGCCCGCATGTCCTTGTCAAATTTGGTCTGTTCATTGATGAGCTTACTGGCATCCAAGCCAGCCGAACCCTTGGCGGCGCCGATGGCCCAGTCAAGCCCCTGGCAACGAATGGCCGCGATTTGCAGATTTCGCCAAGAGTCGGCCAATTGGCCAATCATCGCTGGTCCTGATAAGGACTGTCCATCGTTCGCTTGCACGACGCCCGCGGTGCGTATGGCTGCCTGGGCCTCTTGGACTTGCTTGAGCAAATCGTCAAATGCTGGCCATTGGTCTTGTTGTGATTGTTTAGCGTTTTCACGCGTTGAGAGTTGAACCCGCCCCAACAAAGTTTCGTGAACGCGCGTGTACTTGCCCGCCAGGTCCTTATACGGCCGCTGGGCTGGTTCAAAGTAGGCCCCCATGGCATCCAGCCGCAGCAATGTCTCGGCCAGCAACTCGTCGGCTTCTTCCCACTTGTCGGCACCACACAACTTGTCGACTTGCACCAACACCTTTTCCTTGGATTTGGTCTCCTTTGCCAAGGCCGTCTTGATGGCCGGAATTTGTCGAATTACGCCGTCTTGCGAACGAAACGGGCCAAATACGGCGTCAAACCGCGCCCGTAGTGGCGGCATGCGATAAAAAATATCCCAACCCAAAGGTTCGCCCGCGTTCATCAGGCGAGCGGCCAGTTTCTCCATTCGCATGATTTTGGCACCGATCATGCCTACCTCCAGAATCTCCTTATTCGATGCTCCGCCCTTGCCTTTACTCTTGCCGGATTGCTTTTTCTCCATGTCGGCAATCGCTTGGAGAATCTGGTCGTTCAACTCATCCAGTTGATTCGCCAGTTCTTCCAGCACAGGGTCCGCGTTAACGTCGAGCAGATCGTTGGGCCGCTTGTCGGTCGGCTCGGCATGGTCCAGGCGCGGCTTGGGCTCGCCTTTGTCACGGGGCGAACTCGTGTCGTCGGCCTCATCCGCTTCATCCCGCGGTTTGGCGTTGGCGGGCTTCTTCTTCGTGGACGATTTACCGGACTTGGCGGGCTTTTTCTTAGTGTCGCTCTGCGCCCAAGCCGCCGAGACCATCAACAAAGCCAACATCGAGCAAACGACTATTTTCAATGCGCGAGACATAGAGATCGACCTTCACAAGAGGGCGGACAAAATAGCTCACTGCACGATGGCATGCAACGACCCAGAGATCGGAGTAGCAGCGCTAGTCTCGGAATTGGTGATCCCGTCAGCCGAGATAGTCGCATCGACGATCTTGCCGTCGGCCAAGGTCACGGACACGACGACCGGGCTGTCACTTTGAGAATGCCATACCGGGCCGTCGGCCTTTTCTTGGATAAAGACCTGGCCCGACAGCGTTTGTCCCGAAGCCAAAGATGTTGCGCCGGCGGGTAACTCCGCTCGCACCATGATCGAGGGAAACGATTCGCTGTTTGGATCTTTGTAGCTGGTAAACTGCACAATCGCTGGCCGGCCGGCCGAGAACGTCATGGTCTTAACGTAGCAACTCGATGTGCTAATCGCCGCACTGACGGTCAGTTCACACTTGCCGTTGTCGATGATGGTTGGAGCGCTTTTCACGGTCTCGGCTACTGTTTCCTTGGCCTCTTCCAGCGTTGGCAACTTGCCCCCGCAACTGGCCAACAAGGTTGCAGCCGCAGCCGCCCATAAACCGTGCCATCCGACGTGGATCGCCTGCCTCATGCGAATTCTCCAAGAAAAGTTGGCCTATGCCCGCCAAAGGGATAGGCTTACGCCAGCCAAAGCTGCCGAGAAATTGCCATCTTACACTAGTAAAACGCAATCTAGTGTGCAAAGCAAGAAATTTGCAACCTGATGGGCCGCTAGCGGTTGTGGCCGGTTCTCGCATCTTACTGAACGCGGTTTGCCCCCGGCAGGCAGGCCGACTAAAGTGCTAGCTGGATCTTTGTCGTCCCTGGCCAATGAATGTCATGCAGAGGAACACCGTGCGCTACTTACTCCCCACCTTGATGTGCGTTGGCATCGCGTTTAACTCGGCCATGCCTGTGCAGGGCAGAGATGCATTTGACCGGCACAACGTAGAGCATTTGCGCTCCGTTGGGAAAGAAGCTCAGCCGTTAACGGAACTGACGTCGCGTCAGGCCGCCGAATTGAAAATGCTGGGGGCCGGCTTTACCAGTCCCGCCGTGGTTCTCAAGACAGATAGCGGAAATTGGGTCAAGGCCTTGTTGAGTTGGGGCTTGCGAAAAGGGCCCGAGAAGCCCGTCCCCGTGTTGTTGATTGAACGTTATGTCACCTACGATGGCACGCGCCGCGGAAGTACAACGGCGTCGGGCAAAGACATTATGCTGTTCGCCGGCTACCAGTTCGACTTTGACATCGGCCAGGTCGTGCCGGCCGGTTTTGGCGGGGATATCGCGTTCAATGCCGATCGAAAAATCGTCCCGGCCGAAGGTGTGCAACTCTTTGGGCTGGATGGTCCCGTGCCGGAAGTGGCGGCCAATGCTAACAAGGCCGGCGGTACGAAACCGACGGACCACGATGGCGTGCTGGCCAAGGACTATGCCGGCGAGTGGAGAATCGTGGCCGATGGCCGATGGCGCGGCACGTTGGAGTTACAAGTCGATGGCGATGGCAACGTCGAAGGGCAATATACGTCGGACGACACCAAGAGCACTTACAAAGTCATTGGCAAGGTCGATATTGGTTCGCACCGAATGGTGATGGACGTCGAATTGGCCAACAGTGCGCAACTCTACGAAGCCTACCTTTGGACGACCGACAAATCGACCTTTGCCGGTATTACCACGCTCTCCGAGCAGCGCTTCGGGTTCTACGCCACCCGCGTCGTTGAGGCGGAAACGGACGAAGCCGCTTCGGAAAGCCCAGCCGCGAAACCAGCCGAGTGAGTCAAGCACGCCCTCCGTCCATGAAATAAAAACTGGCAGTCAAGACCAGAAAGCGCCGTTTACCATGATTGCCCGGCACCGCACTTGGCTGACACTGGCGATCTGCACCGGTTGTCTGACAGGCCTGGCGGCTGACTGGCCCCAATGGCGCGGGCCGGATCGTAACGGCCTATCGGCGGAGACCAATTGGCTGGAAAAATGGCCCGCCGGCGACTCGCCCAAGGTTGCTTGGAAGAAAGAGATCGGCCGCGGGCACGCTTGTGTGGTGGTTTCCCAAGGACGGGCTTACTGCATGGGTTGGGACGGCCACCAAGACACGGTCTATTGCTGGGACGCGGCCGATGGCAGCGAGATCTGGAGGCAGTCCTACCCCTGTGAAACCATTGCCCAATGGAGCGGCCCGCGTGCCACTCCAACAGTGGCCGATGGAGCGGTCTACACGTTGGGCCAATGGGGCCAACTTCGCTGTTGGGATGCCGTCACCGGAGACCTCCAATGGAAGCAAGACCTGGCCGCCAGTTACAACCCTGATATCGACTACGGATTTGCCTGGTCTCCGCTGCTGGTCGATGACCTGCTGATTTTGGGTACGGGCAGCCACGGCCTAGCGCTGCGCGCCAAGGATGGTTCGTTCGCCTGGGGAGATGATGGTCAACATGGGGGCTGCGTTTCGGCTGTGCCCTACACACATTCGGGGCAGGCAGCCGTGGTGGTAACCCACGTAAGCCAAGATCGCGGCACGCTCGACCTGGTAGGTGTGGAAGCCAAGACTGGCCATGAACTGTGGCGATCCTCCCCCTGGCCGGAATCGTGGGGAGCGATTGGCGTTGATCCTATCGTCGCCGACGGGACCGTATTTATTACCTCGGCCCAAGAGTATCGCGCCGCCGCTCGGTTTAGCATTCGTGGCCAGGCGCTCCACGAAGATTGGCAAAACAAGCGCGTGGCGGGTTACACCGGCGGCTGCGTGTTATGGAAGGAACACTTGTACCTGGTCGATAGCCGTGGCGTTTTGAAATGCCTGGACTGGAAAACAGGTGAAGAACTCTGGTCGCAACGCGGCTTTGAGGATCGCGGCACGTTGATGTCCGCCGCTGGCTGCCTGCTGATTCAAACCGGGACCAGCGGCGAGTTGGTGGTTGCCACGGCAAAGCCCTCTGGTTATGAAGAGTTGCGGCGCACCCGCGTTTTTGCCGATGGCTCGGCCACCTTCACCGCGCCAACGCTAGCCAACGGCCGCATTTGCTGTCGTAGCTACGATGGTCGAGTCGTTTGCTTGGAACCTGGTTCCAAGTGACATCGCAGGAAAAGCGGCCTGTTGAAATCCTTGTTCAGGCGCTGCACGATACATTCAAGATGAACGCTATCTCGACTTGGTTTCGTTTGAAAGCAGACCATGCCATGAAGATTTGCTTGCTCTGGAATATCTCGCTGTGCCTGGTTTTGTCGTCGTTCCCGGCATGGGCGGCAGAGGAGCAGGACGATGATTGGATTGACCTGCTGAAGACGGTCGACGCCGCCAAGCATACGGTGGCGGGCGAGTGGCAAAAGTCGGGCCAGGAGATTACGGTGCAAGCCGCGCAGGGCGCTCGGCTGGCGCTCTCCTGGAAGCCAACCGCCGCCTACGATTTTGAGGTCGAATTCACGCGGCGCAGTGGTTCAAATTCCATCAGCTTGATCTTCGTCGCCGGTGGCCAACAAGCCTCGCTCGATCTGGACGGTTGGGGCGAACATCTGGCGGGCATTCAAAATATCGCCGGCGAAACCATGCGCCAGAACGCGACGCGGGTGGCTGATTTCGAATTGACCAACGGCCGCAAGTACACGGCCCTGTTGCGCGTTCGCACGGACCAGGTGCAGGCCCTTGTGAATGGCAAGGAATTGGCCCTGCATCGTGGCGATGGCACGGACCTGAGCCTGCTGGATCTTTGGAAACTGCCCGACACCTCTGTCTTGGGCCTTGGTTCTTGGGAGGGGGCGGCAACATTCCATCGTGTTCGCGTCCGTCCGGTAGCGGACGAACCGGCCAAAGTTGCCAAGACTTCACCCGGCAAGCCGGACAACCCCGGCGGCAAGCCATCGTCTCCGCGATCAACCGCCCAGGCCGACGACCTGGCCAGGTTAAGCGACGAGTTCGACGACCCGGCCACCTTGCGTAACTGGCGGCGCGTGTTTGAGGACGAAAAGTCCTCAGCGGACCAGCTTCAACAACTTGACATTCACCGCTCGCAGCGCGGCTGGATGACCATGACACCACACACCAGCACCTGGTACCAGGACTACCGCGGGGTGCTGGTCTACAAAATGATCGAAGGCGACTTTGTCGCCACGACCAGCCTGCGTGCCACCAATCGGGCGGCAAACGGCGCTCCGCGCAGCACCTACTCGCTGGCGGGCATTATGGTCCGTACGCCGCGCGATGTAACTCCGCGAACCTGGCGGCCGGGAAGCGAGAATTACATCTTTCTGTCACTGGGAGCCGCGCGAGAGGTCGGCCGCTTTTCCTTTGAGGTGAAGACCACGGTCAACAGCCAGTCCGTGTTGGAAGTCACGCCTGCTCCCGGTGCGGAGGCATCTATCCAGGTGGCCCGCCTGGGCCAGGACTTTGTCTTGCTGCGGAAAGAACCGGGGCGGCCTTGGACGGTCCATCAGCGCTACCGGCGAACCGACATGCCCGCCCAATTGCAAGTCGGTTTCACGGTCTATACGGACTATGCCTCGGCATCAAGATTGCCGGCCCAACAACACAACACCCAAGTCATGCGCGGCGGCAACCCCGACCTAAAAGCCGCCTTTGACTACCTTCGGTTCGCGCGACCTCAGCCGCCGGAGCGCCTGCGCGGTCAGTCGTTTGCCGACGCCAGATCGGTCAGCGACGCGGATCTCTTGCAATTCTTGGGAGAGGCCGCTGCGGCACCAGCAACCGAGGAGTGAAGGCACGCCTCTTGGGAACGACCGAAAAATAACTTCTCCACCAACTCCTCTCCCTCTCCGGGAGAGGGCAGGGTGAGGGAAAAGAAAACGCCAAAGTTATTTTTCGGTCGTTCCTTAGTTTGGCTTGACGACGGCCAGCACGAAGGTTGGGTTGAGCGCGTCGAAGCGGACCCGTTCTAACTGGTAAGTGCCTCGCGCGATATTGATCATCCAGACTCTTACATCGCGAGTGCGGCGATGCAGCGTGGCGTGGATGTCCGACACGTTTTCGATGCTGCTGACATTCGCCACCAGCCTTCCGCCAGGTTTCAGCCGGTCGTAGGCCAGATCGACCAGTCGGCCAATCTCGCGACCGCTGCCCCCCAAAAACACCGCGTCGGGGGCGGGCAGGTCGGCCCAGGCTTCTGGGGCGCGGCCCAGGACCGCCCGCAGGTTGCCCACGCCAAACCTTTCCGCATTAGCGCGAATCAAGTTGTGGTCGTCGGCATCCATTTCAATGGCAAAAGTCGTGCCGGCACTGGCCAGTTGGGCCGCTTCGATGGCCACCGCGCCGCTTCCCGCGCCAATATCCCACACCACGCTACGCGGGCCCAAGTCCAACTGCGACAGCGCGATCGAACGCACCTCGGATGGCGTGAGTAGCCCTTGCTTGGGCTTAGACTGCAAGAATGCATCGTCGGGATTGCCAAACAGCCGCAACCCGACCGCATCACTGGGCCGGTCGGGCACGTCCGGCTTGCGGACCAGGATCATCACATTCAGCGGGGCGAAATTCATGCCGACGAGTTCCGCCAATTCTCCTTGCGTCACGCGCTCGTCAGGCGAACCGAGATTCTCGCAGACGTAGGCCGAGAAGTAGTCGATCTTGCGATCCAGCAAGGCCCGCGCCACCACAGCCGGCGGATTGGCTTCACTGGTAAACAGGCCAACCTTTTCAGCCACGCGGATTTTCTCAACCACGCCCTCCAGGCTGTGATTGGCCAGGTTGGTCAGGTAGGCTTCTTCCCAGCTTTCCTTGACGCGGGCAAAGGCCAGTTGCATACTGCTGACGTGCGGCACAACATCGAAGCGGTCCTTGCCCAGCTTCTGGCACAGATAACGGGCCACGCCGTAAAACAGCGGATCGCCCGACGCTACCACCACGATGGGCCCGTCCTTGGCGGAGCCAATCGCCCCCACGGCCGCGTCCAGATTGGCTCCCACGACCAACCGCTTGGCGCTATCGTTGGCCACCAAGGCCAAGGTCTGATCGGCACCAATCAGCAATTTGGCGCTTTGCATCAATTGCCTGGCGGCACCAGTCAGGCCATCCAGCCCATCATCGCCGATGCCAATAATGTGTACTCTTGCCGCGCCTGCCAAGGGAACTCGCTTGTGGTAGAAAGGAACGCGCCGCCGATGCGCGCAAGATATTTCGATGGCCGTTATTCTTTGGCCAGCGGCGGGGCCTGTCAAGGATTACGCGCGCAGCAAAACAGCGACCGCGTTGGCAGCACAAGCGCGCTTGGCATTGCATCGGCCGCACAGCCGCCTCTTGAAAAGGCATTCGCCTAACCGCGGTCTTTGCGCTTCACCTTGTTAAGCTGCCGGTCGATCGCGTCGAGTTGCGATTGCACCGAGTCAATCTCTTGTTGCACAATCCGCAGGTCGCGACGAATCAAGAAGGTGGGACGCACCCGCCCCACCATCACCGTGGCGGCACGGTTCAAGCCGCCATCAAAAGGCGTTAAGGCATCGGCATCGTCTGAAGTGGCCAGTGCCAACTCTGATTCCAACCGGCTGCGCCGGGCAAACAACGTGCCGCTGGCCGGAGACTCAGGATCGCCTTGACGGGCACCCAGGGCGGCCCGCTGCTGGTGTAATGTTTGAGAACGACTTTCCATGAAAATCCTCACAAAAACTGCTACATCGTTGCGTTCAACAGGTTGTTCGAACACTCAATAGAACAAGTTGTCCGTCGATTTTGTAGGCATAATTTTCCCATTTTGAGAAAAAACTTTGCCAGCAAAGATTGGCATAGGTGAATCGAAGTTGATATGATGGTGGCCGGTCCCCCACATGGCCGATGACGGACTAGGGGCACTCCGTCTCGCCCCCCCCCGCCGCAACCAGTTTTCCTGATCCGATTAGTTGGTTCTAAGTGCAAGGCTCTTAACTATCTGCGTTCGCCGCCCGAGGCATTCAAACGGCCCTGGTTGTGGCAACGTTCAACCATATCAGCGGGAGCAACTAGCTCATGCGGATTGAACTCGGACGTAAGTCTCTCAACTGTGCCGGAATATCCCGCCGCGATGCGCTGCGGGTGGGTGGTGTAGGCGTACTGGGGGGGCTAAGCCTGCCCCATTTGTTAGAGCTGCAAGCCAAGGCCGCCGCTACCAGCACCCCCAAAGCCAACGCCTGTATCTTTTTGTGGCTGGAAGGGGGCCCCAGCACCATCGACATGTGGGATATGAAGCCCGACGCTCCGTCGGAGATTCGCGGGCCTTACCGGCCCATTCCCACCAACGTACCGGGCACCTTCGTGGGGGAGCATCTGCCGTTGTGCGCCACGGTGGCCGACAAATACACCATTTTGCGCACGCACAGCCACGGCGATAACGGCCACACGACGGGCGCGCATTACTTTTGGACCGGCAACAAGCCCGACTTTGCCGATGGCACTAACAGCCGCATCCCCAATAATGTGCTGTTTCCGTCGGCTGGCTCTATTGTGGCCCGCGAGTTGGGGGCTAAGACCAGCGTGCCGCCGTACATCAATATCCCAGAGCCCTTGGCAGCCGGTGGCCCCGGCTTTTACGGAGCCGAATACGCGCCGTTTATTATCGAGAGCGACCCGGCCCAGCCTGACTTTGAAGTGAAAGACCTGGTTCCGCCGCCTGGCACCAGCGAGGACCGGCTCTCGTTCCGTCGCCGCGTGCTGGCAGGGTTGGAAGGGATCGAGCGCCGCCGCGAATTGCGCGGCCGCGCGGCGGCCATGTCTACCTATTACGACAAGGCCCAAGACCTGATCACCTCCAGCGAGGCCAAGCAAGCCTTTGATATCCATTCCGAAGACGAAGACGTGCGGGCCAAGTACGGTTATACGTCGCTCGGCCAATGTGCCTTGATGGGCCGCCGCCTGGTAGAAGCGGGGTGCCGCTTCGTGGGGATCGATCACGGTAGTTGGGACACGCACTTTACCTGCTTCCCCAGCTTGGAAAATGACCTCATTCCCCACGCCGACAAAGCCTTTGGGGCCTTGGTCGCCGACCTGGACCAGCGGGGTCTGCTCGATACCACCCTGGTCGTCATGATGGGCGAAATGGGCCGCACCCCACGCATCAATAATGAGGCGGGCCGCGATCACTGGTCGATGGCCCAAAGCGTTCTGTTTGCCGGTGGCGGCATCAAGCCGGGGCAGATTATCGGGGCCACCGATCGCCAGTGCGCCTATCCTACGGCCGATCCTGTCAGCATTGAAGATATCTTGTATACGATCTTCACGCTGATGGGCATCGACCCTGGCAAGACCTACCTTACCCCGATTGGACGTCCGGTCCCCGTCGTCAACGGCGGCAAGCTAATCGCGGGATTGGTCTAAGGAATCGGCGAAACGTTCCACGTCAAAACCAACGGGCCTTATCGACCACGTTACGCAGCGGCTCCCCTACGCGGAAACGGCCAATGTTCTCCAGCAGTACATCCAAGTGCCGCTGGGCAATGCGGGGCGAACAACCGGCCACATGGGGCGTGAGAATCACGTTGGGCATGGCCCACAGCGGGTGATCCGCGGGTAGCGGTTCAATCTCGAACACATCCAGCCCTGCGCCGGCGATCTGCCCGGATTGAAGTGCCTCGCTAAGCGATTGCAAATCGACAATCGCTCCGCGGCCAATGTTGATGAGAAACGCGGTCGGCTTCATCTGCTGGAATTGGCGCGAGCCGAACATCTTCTCGGTCCGCGGCGTATGCGGCGCGGCGATGGCGACAAAATCACTTTCGGCCAGCAACCGCGGCAGTTGGTCGGGCGAGCCCAGCCATTCCACGCCGGCGGGCGCATCTTGCCGCACGGCGTCGATGGCGGCCACTTTCATGCCAAAGGCCCGGCCTCGCGCGGCGATCTCCAGGCCAATCTCGCCCAGCCCCACGATTCCCAAGGTGCAATCAGCCAGATGCAGATGCGCCCGATCCATGCCGCTGACCGTGCCAGGGCCCGACGCAAAGGTTGACCGCTCTGCCTCGCCCCCCACGGGGGACCAGCATGCCTGCCGTTGTTGCCGCAGATAGACGTGGAAGTTTCGGGCGAAACACAAAATATAGCCGAAGACGTGATTGGCAATCACGTCGGAAAACAGTCCGCGCATATTGGTAAGAACGCAGTCGTGCTCCACCAACTCAGGAAAAACGTAATGCTCCAGACTGGCGGTGGGGCTTTGCACCCATTTCAGCCGGCGAGCCTTCGCCAGCAACGGCGCGGTGATCTTGCCAAAAAAGGCATCGGCATCGAAAATTTCGGCGGCGGCTTGCGCTTCATCTTGGGCGTTCACCACCCTCATGTCGCCGGATGCCGCCAGGATTGCCCGCTCGCGCTCGGCTTCGACAGATGGAAAGAGGACCAGTTTCATGGACATTCCTGGAAATCGCTGGACAGGCACGAAATTCGTGAGTTTGACGCCAGTCTATGCCAGCCACCGCTGGCAATAAAGCAGGCCATCGTTCGTTCTGTACCGCCTTTTCCGGTCATAACGATATCCGACTTCCGGCTTGTGGTGCTTTGGCAACATCCCGCCGGGCGGTGCGCCATAAAGGTGTTATGTTTGCTTGGTCCTTCCCCGTCCGCGCGGTTTCGCGGATGCTCCCTCTCGTGATTGCTATCCGCCATGCCCGTCACACTGAACACCCCGCCGACTTCATTGCTCAACGTCTTGTTGGTGCAAGACGACCCGTTGGACCGCGCCAGGTTCTCGCGGATGCTGCAAAAGCAGTTTGGCCATCGCGTGACGATCCGCCTGGCGCGCGACGCCGCCGAGGCGTTTCAGACGATTGAAGACAAGCCCGTGGACGTAGCGCTGATCGATAGCCGCCTGCCCGACATGTTTGGTCTGGAGATGATCGACCGGTTGTCGCGCGACGGCGGCCAGACGGCGACGATTTTGGTGGCATCGCAAGGGGGCGAGCGGTTGGCGGCCGAGGCCCTTAAGCATGGTGCCAAGGATTATGTAATTAAGGAAGGATTGGATGGCGAGACACTGGCCCGCGCGGTCAACCAGGCTCTCAGCGCCAAGCGGCTACAACAAGAGAATGCCCGCATGGCCGAGCAGCTCCAGCGGACGCAGGCGCAAATGGACCACTTCTTGCGGGCGATTTCGCACGACATGGGGGCCAATCTGATGTTGCTGGACAGTTCGTTTCGGCAAATGAAACGACAGTCCGTGGTTCCGATGCCCGCCGATGGTTCCAATGCGCCGCCGCCAACCACCGATGCGGCCGCGCATGTCGAAGCTTGCCTGCGCGAGTCGCACCGTTTTTTGCGCGACTTGTCCCAATTAAGCAGCACTGGCAGTGTGGCGATGGAGCCCGAACTGGTTGATCTGCAAAAAACCATTGACGAAGTCTTGTTCGAGCAGAAGACGCTGCTCGACGAACGCGGAGCGAAAGTCAGCCTGGCACGGCCACTGCCCACAGTCTGGTGCAATGTTGGCCGAGTACGCCAGGTCTTCACCAACTTGATCCGCAATGCCCTGAAGCATGGCTGCGACGAGCAGAACCCGCGGCTGGTGATTGCCGCCTGCCAAGCGCCGGCGGGCCGCCACAAGGCGGGTTTCGTCTGGCTGGCCGTGGCCGACAACGGGCCGGGCATTCCGCTGGACAAGCGCGAGGAAATCTTCCTGCCGGGCAAGCGGCTGCCCAGCACGCGCGGCGACGGCACCGGCCTGGGCCTGGCGATCGTCAAAAAGGTCATCGACCACTACGGCGGCGAGATCCTGGTCGATCCAACAGCCAAACAAGGGGCGAAGTTCCTCTTCTCTTTGCCGCTGCCTAAGTAGCCGCAAAGCTTCTGCTTTGACGGCTTTAGACGCGAGAAGACTTTCCATGCCGCGCGCGGTTGTCCGGTCGAAATCGCTCCTGCAACGACTATTCTCTGGAGGCCGCCGGGCTTTCTGCTTGCCACCATAGTCGCACGCGGGCCAATGCTTCCTCCGAGCTGCCGTGGCAGCGGTAGCCCAACCATTCAAATTCGTCCGTCAGTTCGGCGTTGGCTTTGGCCAGTCCGAAAGACTCGGGCAGAGCGTCGTGCCGCTTCAGCAGAATAGCGGCGGCGGTGGCCCCCAACTGTGATCCCGCGGCCATATCGACGACAAGTGGATCGGTCCTGTCCAACAGCCCGGCCAGCCAAGTGTCGGTTCTTGGCCAGGCATCACGGCGGGCGATCGACAATGCGGCGATCCAACCCATGTGGTAGCGGGCTTGCCGCGTGGGCGGCTCGATCCGGCCGCTTTCAATCGCTTTGACCAGACCGGGGACTGCCTCGCTGGTGCCGCATTGGGCCAGAATCAGGCAGATGCAATTATGACGGCTAATGCGGCCCAGGTCGCCAAACAGCGGATGGCTTGCGGACGGACCGGTCTCCTCCTTGAGGAAATGGCCATCTTCTACCCGTTGGAAATAAGGGCCGGCGAATCGTGACAATGCCGCCGGATCGAGGTCGAACAACAACCCCAGTTCGTCGGGACTCAATGATTGGCCGCGCTGCAAGTAGCGGTCTAGCGTGCGGCGGCTAGCCTCCGTCCAACGGTCCGCGTCGGGCAGGCGGACTTCTTGCTCGTGCCGCATGCGGCGGTACGGCGTGGAGAGATTGACCAGTCGAAACTGCGCTCCGCTGACGCGCGGATGCGGAAAGAGTATCCCCACCGGATAGTCCCCCGGTGCCAAGGAATTGCCGCTGGCGCAATGGGCCGTAGAGTCATCTACCCGGTCGAAATGCGTCGGCCGCAGGCCATGTTCGGGCGTGGTGGGAACATCAACGTACAGGTATTGCAGGCCCAGATTGCGCCCGTTCTCCCAGTATTCAGCCACCAGAACCGGCCGAGTCCATTCCAACAAAGGCTCTAACTGGCGGCGGGCCTCGGCCGGCAGTTTCAAGTCGGCCAGTTTCTCCTCCAACCGTGGCCGTAGTTTGGCCGCGCCATCGTCGTTGGCCAGCACATCCAAAAGCTCGCGGGCAGCCGTGGCGTGCGCGATCCAAGCGGCAGCATGGCCCGCGGGGGGCGACGGCGCAGCGAGCCGATCGAGCCAGAGGGTGATTCGTTCCTCATCAGCCTGATCGTGGTTGCTGGCCGGCATGTCGCTCAACAACCAGGCAGCGCGAACACGGCTCCAAGCTTGTAACAACATCGACCGATCGGCGGCAACAAGATGCTCATCCGCCAGCGACTGCTTCAGTTGGTTCCGTATCGGAGCAATTTGTTCGGGATCACGCAGGAGTCTGGTAAGTTGCCGCTCGGCCGCCTCGCGCTCGGCAAAAGTGCCCTGGGTCAAACGCGACAGCAATGCCGCCGGCTCGACCTTTTCCAGAGGCGGTTCAATGTCGGCCCGCATGAAGGAAGCCAGTTGTGGCAACAATGGTTCCAGTAATTTACGGGCTTCAAACGAAAGATCGGCGGAATGCCACGCGCGTTGAATCTCTTGGGCCGCCACGTCCGCGGTAGCCGGGTCGGCGGCCAATGCCTTCAGTTGGGCCGCGGCCTGGTGTCGAGCGGTGTACTGGGCATGTTCCAGATTGGCCAGGCAGGCCGCGCACGCGCTTCTGGCTTGGGCGGCGGCATCCTCGCGCGTCTTGGCGGTAGGGGGCTCCGACAGGGCGGCTGTGGGCGCAAGTCCTACGCTTAGGCAGGCTATAACCGCAAGCAAGTGTTTCACGCCGGCTCCTCCTGAACCAGTACAGTGGGCGGAAACAGGCACCGCCGGCGGGATGATACTGAGGCATTCCCCGCACGCCCATGCCGATTCGAGAATTGCCTTGCCGAGGCCAAACATGGGGCAAATGCGCTTGTGCTGGCCGTTGCTGGCACGGCTTTGCTAGCAGTTCCCCCAAATCCGGCCTCGAAACCTCCCGCCATCAGCGATAGAATCGGCGGCTGGCACGAGTATGGATTCGTGCTAAGTACGAAAAGTTTGGCATGTCGCCGCCGGCAGGGCCGCGCGGCACGGGCCGAACGTCGCCGGCGGGACGAAGCCGCCCGAGGAGAGCACCGGAATGCTCACGTTGGATCAACCCCGCAAACCCTTCTCCGCCAGCCAAAAACCAATCATGCATCGCGTTATCGTACTCGACAAACTTGCTCAAGAAGGCCTCGACCTGTTGAAGGCATCGCCCGGCCTGGAATACGAAGTCCGCACCGGCCTGAAAGGCGAAGACCTGCGGGCCGCGCTGGCCGAGTTCGATGGCGCCATTTGCCGTAGCGGCGTCAAGATCACCGCCGAGTCGCTGGCTGGCAACAAACGGCTCAAAGCCATCGTGCGGGCCGGCGTGGGAACCGACAACATCGACAAGGCTGCCGCCACGCGCCTGGGCATCGTGGTGATGAACACGCCGGCCGGCAACACCATCAGCACGGCCGAACATACCGTGGCGATGATGCTGGCCCTGTCGCGCAATATCGCACCCGCCCACCAAAGCCTGGTCGCCCACACTTGGGAACGCAACAAGTACATGGGAACCCAGTTGGCCGGCAAGACCTTGGGCATCATTGGCCTGGGCCGCATCGGCCAGGCGGTAGCCCAGCGCGCCAAGGCCCTGGAGATGCGGCTGGTGGGCTTCGACCCTTTCCTGTCGAAAGAGCGGGCGCAAGAGCTGGGCGTGGAGTTGATTGCCACCGTGCCCGACCTGTTGCCACAGGTGGACTACTTGACGGTCCACACGCCGCTGACCGAGGAAACAACCAATCTCGTGGGCTTTAAGGAATTGGACATCTTGCGGCCTGGCGTGCGGTTGGTGAACTGCGCCCGCGGCGGCATCTATCAAGAAGAAGCCCTGGTTGAGGGCCTGAAGGCGGGCAAGATCGCCGGCGTGGCTTTGGATGTCTTCGTCAACGAACCTTGCACCGATAGCCCGCTGTTTGGCATGCCAGGCGTGGTCTGTACCCCACACTTGGGTGCCAGCACCGAAGAGGCACAAACCAGTGTGGCGGTTGAAGGCGTGGGCCTGCTGACCGACTACCTGACAACCGGCGCTATTCGCCACGCGGTCAACGTTCCGTCCATCGACCCCAAGCGGTTGGCGGCCCTTCGCGGCTACCTGGATGTGGCTTACCGGCTGGGCTTGCTGTCGGCCCAATATGCCGGCGCTCCGGCGCGTAGTTGCCGGCTGACCTACCGGGGCGAAGTTGCCAGCAAAGAGACCAAACTCCTCTCGGCCACGTTCGCGGCGGGCTTTTTGCAGCACGCCCTGGAGGAAGAAGTCAACGTCGTCAATGCCGAGGTCTTGCTCCGCGAGCGGGGCATTGAACTGATTGAACAAAGCAATCAAGAGATGGGGGCATTCAGCTCCATGATTACCGCCGAGGTTGTCACCGAACGCGGCTCGCGCGTGGCCGCCGGGACCTTGTTTGGCCACGAAATGGCCCGCCTGGTGCAACTGGGCGAACATCGGCTGGATGCCTATCTCGATGGTGTCCTGCTGGTCTTTACCCACCACGACGTCCCCGGCATTATCGGCCGGGTGGGAACCATTTTCGGCAGCCACAAGGTGAATATCGCCCAGATGGCCGTGGGACGGGCGCATCGCGGGGGCGAAGCCATCGGCGTGTTAAATGTCGATGAGCAGCCTTCGCCCGCCGCGCTGAAAGAGGTCGCCGCGCTGCCAAATATCACCAGCGTGACCGTTATCAAGCTGCCGCAAGCGGGTGAATTTCCGGCCTGGCTGGGGGGGTGAGCAAGCCAGATACCAGGTTGCTTGGCATATACCCTCGAGCACGACTCAAGCAAACATGGCGGGAGCCAGGTTGCTACGTAGCCGGCCATCCGCTGCGGCTAGCGGTATCGGCGAGAAGCCGGTGCGATCCGTTGGTGATAAGGCCGCGCAACTTGGCCTGGTAGTCGCCATGGCCCGATTGCAACAACGGCGGAAGCAGGATGGTGGCGACAACATCGCGCATGTCTTCGTCGGGCGATTCGCCGAATTCTCGGACGATTTGCCAGACATCCTCGGAATGCGTGCCGATAGAGCGGCTGATGACCATCGCGGCTTGCCAACGGCAGTCATGGTCGGGATCAAGCAACAGCCGCCGGGCCAACGGCAAATATTCGGCCGGCATCTGGCCTGCCTCAATCTGATAACGCATCAGGCGCAAGGCCCGCAGCCGCGCGACAGGATCGGGTGACTCGGCCAGATTCGCCAGCGATGCGGGGTGATGCTTCAACTGGGAAACCGCGGCACGGGGGGAGGCAGCGGCGGTGGGGCCGCGGAGGCCTCGCCGCGAGATGCACCGCAAGCCAGGCAATTGGCTTCCGACCGGGGATTGCGATTGCCGCAGGCGGAGCACGCCCAAGGCTGCATGGCCTGCTGGATCTGCTCGCGCGACAATGACAAGACTTCGATCGGCAGATCGCTGTGGCAACCGTCGCAAGTAATGTATTCGCCCAGCGTGCTGGTCGGAAACAGGGGAATGAAATAGAGCGTGAAGTAGCGCGACACGCGCACTTGCCAGTACGATGTCTCGGCCATGCACCTGGGGCAAAAAAACAACCCCGATCCTATTCGGCGTTCCTTCGAAGTCGATCCCCAGATAATCATTTGTGCCCACACGGTTAAAGGTGCGCGGCGTACAACTAAAAACCTAAAACCTCGACTTCCGTCAAACCCGAGGGACCATCCGGCTGCCACATGCTGCGCGGCTGCAGTTTAATGTAGCGGCCGCGAACGAAGGGAATATGCAGCGTCACGCTGTAGTCCGCGGTGGCAACCGCGCCGGGTGCCTTGGGGATGAGCCCTTCAGCGACGGGCGTTAACAGGGCCGCCGTGGGGCTGACAAAGATCTCGGCCTCTTTCCAACCGCGATACGAGATCCCCCCCTCGTTGTAGTTCCAAATTCGCACGGCGGTGACGGTTCTCTCCTCTCCCAGGTCGAGCACGATCGACGCTTGTTTGCCGATGGGATGCTTCCACATGGTGGCTGGGTCGATATCCTCCCACTGGCCGTCCAGGATCGCGCCGGGTGACCCGGTCATGTCTTCGCCAACCACGCGGGCAATCGTGATCCCCTTGAGCGGTTGCGGTACCACTTGTCGGGTGGCAACCGCCAGGTTCAAGGCAGCCTGGGCCGCGGGACCGGGGGGGCTTTGCCCGGCGTCGGCCGCGATGATGGCCTGCAGCCTGGCGGGAAGTTCAGCCAATTGCTGTTGTTGTTCGTCCGTTAGTTCAACATCGAGACCGCGGCGGGCTTCCAGATCGGTCTGCTTGTGCATCGACATGGCGCGATGCAGGGCCGTCAGCGCGGCGGGCAACTCCGGCCCGTCTTGAAACACCAGCGGCAGCAGCGAAACCACGGTTTCGGCCGGCGGATCGACTGCACTGGCCAGGCCCGCCAGCGCGGCTTCGCGTTGCTCGGCCGTTTCAGCCACCAGGGCCAGCTTCAGCAACGGCTGGCCGGCACCCGGATGCGACGTCTTTTCGATCTCTTTGATGGCGGCAGGCCAACAAGCTTGTTGGGACGTGCGGCTCAAGACGGCCACCATGGCCGGCAGCGTCCGCTGCGGTTGATTGAACATCCGCAGAGTCTCCAGGGAGTTTTCCACCAGCTTGGCATCTTCGCTTTGCAAAGACTTGAGCAACAACGGCAAGGCCGCATCGGACTTTTCCCAAAGCTGCGTGCGAGCCGCCTTGATATCGGCCCGTTTGTCGGATGAGAGCAGTTTGATGGCTGAACGCAGTTCGCGTTGTTGGCGGCGGCGGTCTTCAATCGTTTCCTTGAACTGATTGGCGGCTGCCGCCTGCTCGGATGTGGGCGCGGCGGCCAGTACTTTTTCCAGAGCCGTGGTGGCGATCTCGAACTCACCGTCGGCCAGCGCGGTTTCGGCCTCGTCCAGCAGTTTTGCGCGGCGTTCATCGGCCATCCCCTCGCGGGCAGCTTGCAGCTCTTGGTCGAGCTTCGCCAATTGCTGAACTTGCTCTGGCGAAAGGTCGGCCTTCGCTTCGCGCAGTTTCGCCAGGGCTTCTTCGGCCTCGGACAGCTCAACGCCCTCCACATGTTGACTCGCCGCCTCAATCATGGCGGCGTAATCTGGCTTGGGCGGTTCCGGCGGGGTGGGAACATCGGCGGGTAGAGGACCAGGAGTGGCCTGTTCTGGGGCTGGTTGAGCCACATCCGCCGGCGGAGGCGACGATGAATTGCAGCCCCAACAGGCAACGCCCAACATGGCCCCTAGCAAACCGTACCAGGCCAGCGTTCGATTTCGTCGCATCGTCCAATAACTCCTCGATAAAGACTGGCCGCAGCCAGGGGACAGTTAGGTGAAGGATTGAGCACCCTATCGTAACCCGGCGATCCGTCGGTAGGCAACCAATCCGGAGGCTGGGAAATGGCGATTGTTGGAAATCGCGAAGGAGCGGCCCGCGGAGAAGCTGTCAGCCATCAGCTTCGGGCAACTGCCGCCCCTAAAGCACCGCCCGCGGCGTAAACGTGCAACTAACTGATGGCTGCCGACTTCTCCGCCCCCCGAATCGCTTGCTGGCCAGACCGCCAACGCCGTAGAATAAAGGCGAGCTGTCGAAGGCACTTTTCACAATGCTGCTTCACCCCCATATAGATTGAGTTCATGGCGGAAGATTACTACCAGACTCTCGGGCTTGCCCGAAATGCCTCGGCGGACGACATTCAAAAGGCTTACCGCGAAATGGCGCGGAAGTACCACCCCGACGTAAATCCCGATAAGAACGCCAAGCAAAAGTTTCAGGAGGTCCAACGCGCCTTCGATGTGCTGGGCGACGCCAAGAAACGGGCCATGTATGACCGGCATGGCCATGCCTTTGACGAAGCGGGGCCGCGCGGGCCGCAATCCGGTGGCCGCCCAGGCGGGGCCGGGTTCGAGGATTTCGACTTTTCGCAATTTTTTGGCGGCCAGCAACCCGTCGGCGGGCAGTATGGCGGAGACCCCATGGGGGGCCTGGGTGATATTTTCTCGCAGTTTCGTCAAGGGCAGCCGCGCGGCGGGCGGCGCAAGGCCGCCCGTCCCCCAACCACCGACTTGCGGCACGAATTGCAGATTTCGTTCGAGACAGCCGTCTTGGGGGGGTCGCAAGAGATTAGCCTGCAACGCCCCAGTGGCGAAGTTGATACCATCGCCGTTAAGATTCCGGCTGGTATCGAAGATGGCAAAGAGTTGCGGGTGCGCGGCCAGGGTGAAGAGATCGAACCGGGTGGCCCGCGCGGCAATTTGCTGCTGGCCATTCGCGTGGGAGACCATCGCTGGTTCACGCGGCGGGGGCTGAACCTGTACGTCCGCGTCCCTGTCACGTTGGGTGAAGCGGCCGGGGGCGGTACCGTGGATGTCCCCACTCCCTATGGCACGGTCGGCCTGCGCGTACCAGCTTGTACTTCCGGCGGTGCCAAACTGCGCATCAAAGGGCACGGCATCCGTCCCGCCAAGGGCGAGCCGGGCGACTTGTTCGCCGAGATTCAGGTCATGCTTCCCAAGCCGCTCGATCCGGCGGAAATTGAAGCATTGAAGAAGATCGACGAAAAACATCCCGCGGAACCGCGGCAAGAATTGAAATGGTAGGCGGGCCGCGATGGAAGTGAATACCGATACGCCGCAAACGGCCCCGCGAAAGATGGATCCCGTCACGCGGGCACGGGTGATTATGGCCTTTTGGGGTTTCTTGTTGACGGGTGCGGTTCTGGTAGCCTTGGTGATGTTGCTGGGCCGCATGGTTCGGCGGCGTGCCCGGCTGCACATCGGACCAAGCCGTTATGGTGTTGCGCCGTTGGATAGCGGCCCGCTTCCTCCGCGCGATCCACCCCAAGATTCGCCGGTGAACCGCCTGAACCAGGACGAAACCAACTAACGGTACTTGTCGTGACAGAACCACCAGCCCGCTTGCAATTTCGTCCTGCCCAGCGGTTGCGCGCTGGCGGCGATTTTAAGCGGGTCTATCAACGCAAGCGTTCCGTGGCCGACGGCGTGTTGATCGTCTACGGTTGCGAGAGCGAGTTGCCCCATCCCCGGTTAGGCTTGTCGGTTTCGCGAAAGGTCGGAAATGCGGTCACCCGCAATCGTTGGAAGCGGCTGATTCGCGAGGCCTTTCGCCTGGCGCAAGTCCGGTTACCCGCCGGCGTCGATTTGGTGGTCTTGCCGCGGCCCGGCGTGACGCCCCAGTTAGAGCCGATTCGCCGTTCGCTCGTCGATGCCGCCCGGCGGCTGGCCCGCAAGCTGCAAGCCGGCGGCCCATGATGCGCATCGCTCGTTGGATCATCGAACTGCCGGCGGCGACCTTGATCTTGTTCGTCCGCGGTTACAAGCGTTTCATCAGCCCTTGGCTGGGGCGGAATTGCCGTTTCCAGCCGACGTGCAGCGAGTACTTCATCGGGGCGGTGCAAAAACATGGAGCCATCGTGGGAACCGCCCGCGGCATTTGGCGCATTTGCCGCTGCCACCCCTTTCATCCCGGCGGTTACGATCCTCCGTAGTTGCGGTTGATCGTGAATCGGCGGCACGGGGCTCTTGGCTGTTCAACGGCCTGCCGCGAGCGCCCCGGTTCATTACACTACCACAGGCTTTTAGGGAGGTTGTCGCATGGTGTTGCCAGAAGTCATTCTTTACACCCGCCGCGGCTGCCATCTTTGCGACGACGCCCGCGACCTGCTGCAACGGCACGGGCTACGGCCGCAATCCGTCGATATCGACGAAGATCCCGCCTTGCAGGCACGCTTTACCCAATGCGTGCCGGTCGTGTTTATCGACGGCCGCGAGCGGTTCCGCGGCCGCATCGACGAAGTGTTGCTGCGCCGGCTATTGCGCCGCCCGTAGAACGATTACATGTGGCGAACACGTTCGCCATAGCAATCGCCAAATGCATTCGGCAATTTGGTCCCAAAGCAAATTGCAAGAAGTTCCCGCTTGCTACTGCTCCGGCCGTTCCGTTGATATTGGCTCGGTTGCCTAATTCGAGGTGTAGTGTTCTACGTCAGACGGCGGCGTATAGACCACTCGCGAAACCGAGCCGCGTGGAAACAGAAGACAATCTCTAGTTGATTGCCGGAGTGCCGGTTTCAGCGGATTTGTCCGGTCTTGTCCAATCGGCGAGGACTTGTTCGATCCGAGCATTGAGTTGGTCCAGCCGAGCCAGGACATCATCCTGGCGCAGTTCAATCTCGGCCAACAAGTCGGCGGCAAGTGAGTGCATGGATTTGAAATCGGCCATCGACATGCTCAAATTGCCTGGAGAATGGTGCGCCGGCAAAGTCCCCCCAGGCGGCACGCGCGGCGGCAACAGAGTTTGCCACGCCGCTCGTGGGCACCGCGAACGGTACAAACCGCCTCAATCTTGTAGACTACGTCTGGCGTGACCGGGATGCGTGACGGCAATGCTGTCCCCCACACTTGTGTTCGCGATGAAACTGTTACTTGGAAAGGCTCGCGTCATGGCTGTTGCACCTTCCGCGACAAGTGGATCGGCGGGAATATGCTTGTTGATGGGGCTTCTCGCCATGCCGTGCATCTCGCTAGTCCAGGCGCAAGATGATCTTGAGCCGGCCAAGCATGTGATGTCGGGCTTTGACGAAACCGTGGACCAGATCGTTCAAGACGTGTCGCATGCCATGCAGGTTCTGAATCGCGTCAATTTGCAAGTGGGACCGATTGCCGGGCCGCCCAACGCCTCGACCAGTTCTGGTTTCGTGCTGGCAATCCAACGGCACCTGCCCGAGTGGATGGAGAGTTTACCAGGCGAAGATTCCGTCTACTTGACCGCTTCTTATGCCGCGAATGTCGATCCAACATCGGGCCGCGCCTGCCTGGCCATCGACGCTGCCTTGAAGGATGCAGGTGGCCAGGAACTCCATAAACTTCCCCGATATCTGCTGGTCGATGAACCATCCCTGCTGATTCTGCTGGCCGGCAATGGTTCACTGCCGCTGAAGGGCCTGGGCGAGTTCCCCCTTTCCGACGTTCGCAACGATGCGCTGGTTGAATTGCTCGCCAGGCCTAAATTTGCCCTGCAGCCGCGCGGCAACAACTGGAAGGTCTCCACCGTCGCACGGCCATCCGCCGGCAGCCCTTACGGCATCGAGTTCCTCGATCGCATCCGAACCGATCGAAACGGGAACGAATACTTTTGGCCCGTGGCTGTCGGACAGCAAAACGGCCAGCCCCTGGTTGAGATCGACGAGGGCCATGTTTTTGCCGTGCGGCTGATCAATGACACGCCTCAACCGGTCGCCGTGACGCTGACGATGAATGGCAGAAACATTCTCGCGCGCGATCCGCGGCCCGGCCAGAAACCGGCTACCGGTCTTGCGGGACAAAATTGGATCGTGGCGGGCAAGCATTCCACGGCGATGGTGTGGGGCCAGTTGGCGGACGGCAAAAAGTGGTTGGCGGACGGCAATAAGTGGACAGAGTTCAAAAGTGCTGATGGCGGGGCCGATGGCAGCGTACTAACCGCCGTATTTAGCGCGGCATTCACCGACAAGCCGCCCGCCGATGAGCCCCCTCCCGCGTTTACCGTTAACGGCGAGCAATTCCTGCAAGAAGGGCGCAAGGTGGAAGACCGCGATCGGCCGCTGCTGATGAACTTTGGCGTCAGCCGCGGCGCGGTCAGCGTTCGCTACCGGGAAGAAAGGGAAGGAGGGAAACCGTAGGGCTCGCTATAGGAGCCGTCTCTGACGGCGAATCCAAAAGCGTCGCTTTTCGCTCCGGGCGTGTGAACGAATGGACTTGGCGGCAACTTCGTGAATAGTCGTTCCGCTTTCCGCGACGGCTGCCCAGTTGAGCTGCGAAGCCAACTTGTCGCCATCGGTATTCGGCCCCCAATTTCAACGCCGCCAACAAAAAAACCACCCCGCGGCGACGAGCCGCGGGGTGGAGCAAGGAGTCGATCGTCTCTTGTGGCCAGGGCATGCCTGGCCGGTTGACCGTGGACTAGTACATGAAGATCACGTCGTTGGTCCACACAAACTGGTTACGTCCAGTACCGTTGTTGTACGGCAGGTTGCCGTTGCGGCCAACGGGCCCGTCGTAAACATCCAGGGCGACAGCCGAGCGGAAGATGACGTTCTTGTTAGGCGTCCACTTCGGACCGGTCATGAACCGATAAAAGCTGCCGTTGTAACCAGAACGAGCACCACTCAAACCGCGATCGCCGGTGGCGCCAGCGCCGTTGCGGTCGATCAAGAACCCGCCCACGCGGTTGCCGCCGTCATCGCGGAACCATTCGGCGTTGACACCCCAAGACAGGCAGTCGTCAAACTTATAGTAGGCAAACGCGTTAACGCCGTACCAGTAACCAGTGGCCGTGCCGGGCCCCTGGGCGTTGGCTTGGGTACCGAAGTCCGATTGCAACACCACCGTCACATTGTCGTTAATGGGACGGGTGTAGACCAAGGACTGGAGATAACGGAAGTCGGTCGTGGCAAAACCGCCGTTGAATTCGTTGCCGAAGATCGTAAAGAACGCCAACGTGTCTTCGCAATCGCCGGTCAGGGTGACCAAGCCCATGCCGTTAACACGGTTTTGATTGTCCCAGATGTTGTCCCAGCCGCGGACCACGCCGCCCATCACGCTCAACTGGTCGTTGAGCTGGTTGGTAACGGTGACACCGGTGTGGGTAAACGGCTCGCCGTATTGGAACGTGTAAGGCAGAATCGTGAAGAAGTTTTGGTACGTCTGCACGGTCGCGTAACCGACGGGCGAAATGAACCGCCCGGCACGAATCGTCCAGTCGCACTTCTTGGCTTCCACATAGAACTGCGGCGTTACGATACCGTAGAACCGGCTATCACGATTCCATTGGGGAACGCCGTTGGGAGTCAAGTCCAGGCCCAAACCGCCGATGAACCGGGTGTCGGTGCCGTAAACAGCGTCGGCGCGGTAGCCAACATCCCAGCAGCAGTTGCCGCCTTCGGCCTCTTTATAGACCCACAACCAGGCCTGGTTGAGCTGGTACTCGTTGGCCCGGTCGGTCCAGGTCATCGGGCCGTTATAACGGTCGGCCGGGTTGCTGGGGTTCCAGGTGAACGATTGCGCGACGAAGCCGCCGACATTGATTTCGTGGCACTTCAGCCATTCGCAGTTGCCGAACAGGGCCCAAGCCTCGCCCTGGTCGCAGCCGCAACCATTGGTGCAGCCGCCATCAAAAGAGTTGCAACAAGAGTTGCAGCACGAATCTCCGGGCGTCCAGTTGCAGCAACCGGCGTCAGCGGGAGCGGCCTCGGGGGCAGCCTCCGGAGCCATGGCCCCACCCGATGCGTCGGGGGCGGCCGGCACGGCTGCCGGGTCGCTGGGGGACTCGTCATCGTAATAATCGTAGGCAGCAGGCTGTGCCTGAGGCCCGCCGCGCAGGCGGACGCTCGAGCCCTGCTGGGCCGACGCCACGCTTCCGCCGAGCAAGCCGGCGACCGCGATAGTCAGCGCAAAACGTGCGATTCTCATAGAAACAATCCTCCATCCATGGAAAGAACAGACACCGAAAGAGCGGGTCCGCCTGAGACCACCAGAGTCGACCCGCACACCAGCCAGAACGTCCGAGCCATCTTGGCAAGGCCGATCGGACTTAAAACACGGTACGGGTTCTGGCAAAGTTGCTATCGTCTAGGATGGAAGCCGGGAATTATTCCAAACCGTGCGAACTTCTTGGCTTTTCCTGGATTTTTTTAGATTTTTCGGACTCTGTTCGCATCGGGCAAAGTCTGCGGATGCTAGCAGTCGTCTGGCCCCTTGTAAGGCGGGTGAATAATAGCGCGACTTGCTCCACCATCCGCAGCCCTTTGTTGAACCGCTGCACGGCTGAGGCGATCGGCCCAATGGAGTGGTTCCGGCAGCCGGTGTCCCGCCAAGAAATGCTCCACAACCGATTGGGCCAGGGCACAGTCGGTTCGGTGGCCCGGAGAGACATACAACGGGTTACGGGCCTTGGGTGTGGGATAGACCGCCACGGCCAACGCTTCGCCATCCAACAAAATGGGGCGTGTGGAGGGACGAGCCTTGGCCGACCGGCCAGCTTGGTTGCTGCGTTGTGGGCCCGCGGCGACCGTTCCACAGAGCAAGGTCTTGGTGACGCCGACGGTGGCCATATCGGCCACAATCCCCAGGTGCGAGGCAATCCCCATGCGGCGGGGGTGCAAGATGCCCGTGCCATCCACAAGCACGACCGGTGCTAGCTGGCCGGCCGCGCGAACTTGCTCCAGCAGAGCCAGATAAACGGGCAATTCGCGAAACGTCAGATACGACGTGATATAGGGGAAATGCACTTCCGCGTGCAAAGTCTGGGACCAAACGAGCTGGCCGGTAGCCGTGTCGAACAACGTGTAGGCCGCTACGGCTGCCCGCGGAGCGGCGTAAGAAACATCCAATCCCCCAATGAGATTGGGCAGGCCCACCCCCGCGTAAGTTGGGTCGATCTGCCCGCGCAACGATTCTTGTATTTGCCTCAGCCGTTCTAAAGGGCGGTCACCGCGAAAGTCTCGAAAACGGTATCGCGACAAATCGACGCGGCCACGTTCAACAGCCACTCCTTCGCCTTGCAGCCGCGAAATCTTGTCGGCGGGCTGTCCGGAAATGTAAGCACCAACGTCGCCATTGGCCCGCACCACGCGGTGGCAGTGGCAATCAGTATGGTGAGCATGATGCAACATTTCATGGCCGATCCATTTGGCCGCTACGCGGTTTCCCAGGGCTTCGGCGACGTCGCCATAGGTAGCGACATGGCCAGCGGGTATTTGCCAGAGCAAACCGTGCAATTGAGCTGGCAGATCGGGAAGCGCAACGAAGTCGAATACCATGCGTTGATTATAGCGCGTCATTACAATCCGCCGGGACGCTTGGGGGGGCCGCAATAGACCGCTACGATAGTCGTTCCGCCGGTATGGCGAGCTTGGACGATGAACCACCGCAGCGAGAGTTGCTTCATGTTACGTTGGCGTTTGCTACTGGGAACCGCGTTCATCGCCGCATTGGCTGGGCTTTGCTGGCTAGACCTGCACGCGGCAATGCCGGGTATCTGGCTGATGCCGTTAGTCTTGGTGCTCAGCCTGGTTGGAACGCAAGAATTGCTGGGCCTGCTCAAAGCCCGCGGGCTGCGGCCAATCGCCTGGCCGTTGTACGTTGGCAATCTGGCGGTGGTGGCCAGCAACTGGGCAGCGGTGTTGCACGCAAACAGCACACTCGGGCCGTTGGGCTGGCCCTTGCTCGTGTTAGCGCTGGCTGTATTACTAGCAATTATGGCCCAGATGCGCCGTTACACGGGACCAGGGGCAGTCATGGAACAATTGGGGCTGTCGATGTTTTGCCTGGTGTACGTGGGGCTGCTGCTGTCCTTCGTCTGCCAATTGCGGCTGATCGGCGGCGGGCGGACAGGGCTGGCAGCCGTGGTCTCCCTATTGATTGTGGTCAAGCTGTGCGATGTGGGGGCCTACACCTTTGGCCGGTTGTTCGGCCGGCACAAAATGTCGCCCATTCTCAGTCCCGGCAAAACATGGGAGGGAGCCGCCGGCGGGCTGGCTTTGGCCTGCCTGGGCGCATGGCTGGCGTTGCATGTCTTAGCGCCGCGAATCTCTGTCCAAGCGTTGCCGGCGGGACCGTGGTACGGCTGGGCCGCCTTTGGATTGGTGGTGGGTATGGCCGGTATTCTGGGCGATTTGGCCGAATCACTCATCAAACGCGACGTAGGCCGCAAGGACTCCAGCACCTGGATGCCTGGTTTCGGCGGCGTCTTGGACCTGTTGGATTCGATCTTGTTCGCCGCACCGGTGGCTTATCTCTTGTGGGCGCTCAAGCTCGTTCCGTGAATCGCAGGCACGCGGCTTCATTCCCCGCTGCTGGTTCGCAACTCACCCTGGGCGCTGGCTTGCCAGGTCTGCCCGCTTTCAACGTCTAACGCCGTCAGCCAACGGCCGCCGAAGCAATACGTATCGATGCACTTGAGGTGCCCCAGGTCGAGGATCTCGCCGCTTTTTTGCGAAGTATGCCCCACGACGGCCGTCTTGCCCGAAATATGCGGCCCGGGGATGCTGTGCTTGAGCGAAACCCACCGCAGTGCGTAAAGTTGCTGCGCGTCCAGTGGCGTGTCGCTGTCGTAGTTGGCGTGAACAAAAAAATGGGTGTCGGTCTCAAAGTAGTTCTGGCAATTCCGCAAGAACTCGACATGCTCCGCGGGAATATCGGCCAGACCGGCGTCTGGCCCGTACGATTGCAGCGTAGCGCGTCCGCCGTAGATCAGCCAGGCGTCGGGCTCGTCGGGGTGTTCCAGATTATCCAGCAGCATTTCCTCGTGGTTGCCCATCAAGGCCACCAGGTGGCAACGGCTGGCCAGACCCAACAAGCGGTCGATCACACCGCGGCTATTAGGCCCGCGATCGATGTAGTCTCCCAGCATGACCAGCGTATCACTGCGCCGCAAATCAATGGCCGCCAAAACGGCCTGAAAGGCGGCGTCACATCCATGAATATCGCCGATGGCAATCGTCCGTGAAGCCATGAATAGATTATGTCCTGGTTGATGCTATTGAGCCGATGGTATCGCGTTGTGAGGCTGCCGCTCATCGAGTGCCCCGAGTTCGCCCGTCCGATGACAACATGCCCGCGAATGGTATCGCAAGAACGTCCACCAACGCAATCGTCGCTAAGGGCAAATCAAGTCCATAAAAACGGGCGAGGGAATGCCCTCGCCCGTGAACGCTCGCTGTCTGGTTAAACTGAAGCCGGCTCCGTGGACCAGGTTTGAAAGACCTCGTCGGAATTCTTGGCTAAACGGACGCACTGGTCCACCTTGTCGATCCATTCGACTGGGATGTAGTGGTGGTGGCCATTGGCGGCTGGATCATTCTTGGTCAGCTTGATCGTTTTGCCTTCCACACGGTCCACCTCGCCAACATGAGTGCCACAACAGGCGACAACTTCCATATGTTCGCGGATTTCCGATGTATTGTTCATTATCTACTCCTTTTCGCAAAGTCCGTAAGCAAAAGCCCCTGCGAAAGGATATGCAACTCGCGTGCCGCGCCGCGACTAAATTGAATGGCGGCGTACAAGATTACTAGCGAAGCGGCGCAGGACGTAGGCCCGGCAGCCGTTGCGCGTAAGCTTGGGCCTGGGCTTCAAAATCCAAACCCACTGAGTCGTACAGGGCTCGCCGCAAGCGCTGGGTGATTGGTCCCACGTTCCCGTCGCCGACTGGTTGGCCTTCGATCGAGCGGGCATGCAGAATTCCGCTGCTGGTCGAGGTCATAAAAATTTCGTCCGCGGACAGTGCGGCATCGCGCGGTATGTCCGTTTCCAGCACATCCAGGCCGATCTGGCGGCCTAGCTCCAGCACGAGCTTGCGGGTGACTCCGATGAGAATGTCGCGAGTCGTGGGCGTGAGCAGCTTTCCCCGCGAGACCGTAAACACGTTGCCGGTCGTTCCTTCCGTGAGAAAGCCGCTGGTATCCAGCAACAGTGCCGTGGAGCCAGGCCGCAGCGCCTCGGCTTGCTGGTTGGCCAACAAGAAATGGAGCCGGCTACGCGACTTGATTCCCGCTGGCAGCAGTTGAGATGGCAGCGAACGTTGGGCGGGAATCACTAGAGCCAGCCCCGACTGGTAGACCGGTGCCAGCCGTCCCAATTTGTCAGTGAGGGGAAAGCAACTCACGAAAACCGTGGGACGCCGCTCGTCGTCTGCAAACGCCATCTCGTAGGCTGCCACCGGCCCGCGCGAAATGCCATGCAGGATTTGCCAATCGACATCGGCCGGTTCGGTCCCCTGGTTGTGGATCAGCGTCTCAAGCGTGATCCGCTCCAAGTCATCGCGGGTCAGCCCCAAGTCAATCCGCAAAACATCGAGCGTCTCTTGCAGCCGGTCAAGATGGTCTCGCAGCCGAAAGGGCCGCCCTCGAATGGTGCGGGTGACTTCATAGGCCATATCCCCGTAGGTCAAGGCCGAATCAAAAATCGAGACGCGGGCCTCGGACTCGGCCACGAACTGGCCGTTGAAATAGACGACGCGATGATTCATGTTGCAGGCAAGTACGATTGGGTTGAAGGTCGCTTGAAGAATAGCCCATTGTAGCGGATGTCGGCGGACGCACAGGTCCCATGCCGCCCTCGGCGGGGCCGGCAACAGTACTGTAGGAGGCGATTCCATCGCCGAACACGCTGGAGGAGCGGTCTCCGGCGGCGTCTGAAAACGCGTTGCCTCCCTAGGAGACGGCCATGCGACATTTCGTACCGAAACGGTCAGTCAACTTCCTTGGCGTTCAGCTTCCTCAGTTCCACCAGCAGTTCATCCAGCTTGCTCAGCAAGGCCGCGTCGCTGGGGGCCACGGCGGCGCTGGCCGAGCCATCCTGGGCCGTGGCGGCTGGCGGATCGAGCGCCCGCTCGGCCAGATTGGGGCCAAGCAGAAAGAGGACGCTGGCCACCATTTTGCCGGCCGGCGTATTGGGAAAGATATTGCTGTACCCGACCGAGGCGCAGGTGGAGACAAACTCCAGTGCGTCCCAATAAGTGTTGACCTTATCATTGCGGCCCCGCTCGGCGGCGTAATAAACCGCCGCGCCCGCTGTCACCAGGCCCACCAGCGACTCCAACGGATTACGGTTGAGCGCATCGCGCCCCCGCGTTTCGTAAATCGTCACGAACTCGCGCAGCTTGGCCAGGATTTCGGCTGGCGAAAGCAGCGTTACGCTGGTGGGCGGCGAGGGCTCTTCGAGCATGGGGCTTGTTCGGTATTCGGTTTTCAGTTCTCAGTGTTCGGTTCTTCATTCGTCGTGTTTCCTTCAGCCTTCAGCCTTTCGCCTTCAGCCTTTTTCTCATTGCCGTTCTTCATTCCCAGACTTTCGCCCAGATTGACTCCCAGGCGGCCCAGTAGTTCGCGGGCTTCGGGGGAGAGAGATCGTAGCAGGCCGTCGCCGGCCATGCCGTAGCCGGTAGCCCGCATGAAGGATTGCATCATGTTGCTCATGGTGCCGGGATCGCCAAAGATTTGTACGTTGGCCCCATGCATTAGTTTGCTCATGGCCTCGCTAGTCTTGATGCGGACATCGCGGTCGGCGTCGATCCGCAGCTTTTCCAACTCGAACTTGAGGGCCGCCTCGTCAAACTCCTGCTTGTTGGCCAGCCGCTGCCGTTCGACCTCGGCACGGGCTTCCTCGACGCTGACCATCTCGCGTTCGACATTGACCGGCACCATTTTCTCGGCTTTGGCACCGTCGGAGCGGCGGATGGCGGCTTGGGCTTCGCCCTCGGCCAGGCGCAGGCGGGCTTCGTACTGCAAGTCCGCGGCCTGCCGTTCGCCTTCGGCCTGCTTGACGGCCATGTAAGCCAGCACGTCGGCCTCGGTCTCCTCGCGAATTTTGTTTTCGTTGATAAGCTGCTTGGCGGCGATCAGTTTTTTCTCGGCTTCGCGCTGCGCCTCGGCCGTGACCTTGACCGTCAAAACTTGTTGCGAGGCGGTCTCGCGCTGGGCTTCGGTAGCCAGAGCGGCGGCTTGGGCGGCGGCCCTTTCTTGCTCTTTCTCGGCCACGGCGACTTCCTTGGACCGCTCGGCGACTTCCACGGCCTGCCGTTTGTTGATTTCGGCGGTCTCCTGGTCGCGCAGCTTGGCAACCATGGTGATCCGCTTGTTGATCTCGGCCTGTTCCACCGCCAAGGCGCGTTGCACCTCGGCGGTTTGCAGGGCCTTTTGCTTTTCGATCTCACGCGAGGCAACCAACTCTTCTTGAGCGATTTGAAACTCTCGCACTTCGCGCTCGCGGGCCGAATTGACATTGGCCACGCGCATCTTTTGTTCGGCCTCGAACTCGGCCTGGTCGCGCTGCATTTCCAGAACCTGCTTGCGCGTGCTGACATCCATCTCCACCAGCGACCGCTCGGCCGCGCGCTCGATCTCGTTCCGTTCGACGCGGGCTTTCTCCGTGATTTCGGCGATCTTGCGGAGGCCTTGCGCGTCGAACACGTTGCGCTCCTGCAATTGGCCGGGGTCGGTCTGGTCCAGGGCCGAGATGGTCACGCTCTCAAGCGTCAGGCCGTTGCTGGCCAGGTCGTGCGTGACGATCGCCTGCACGGCACTGGCGAATTCATCCCGCTTGCTATGTAGTTCCACCAGGTCCTTGGTGGCCGCCACGGTACGCAGGGCACTGACCAGCTTTTCTTGTACCAGCAGGCTGACTTCGTCCGAACGGACGTTCCGCGCGCCTAACGAACGGGCGGCCTGTAAAATGTCGTCGGTATTGGCTTGGACCTTGATGTAGAACTCGGCCGACAGGTCCACCCGCAGGTTGTCGCGGGTGATCAAGGCGTGTGTGCCGCGGCGTTCGACATTCAGCCGCATCGTTTCCAGCGAGACGGGAATGATCTGATGCACCACCGGCAAGACGGTGGTGCCGCCATCCTTGATAACCTTGGCGCCACCCATGCCGGTGCGGACAAAGGCCAGGTTGGCCGAAGCCTTGCGGTACAGCCGGGTGACGACCGTCACAATCGAGACCAGCAGCAGCAAGATCGTGCCGACCAAGGTCAGAATGATCTTGGCCCCCAGGTCTAAATGATCGCCCGCGAACCAAGGCCCAATTGACAGGGCCGCCCCAATCAACATGAAGACGTACAGGATCATGGATGTAAACCTCTGCTCAGGCCGCCGCGATGCTCAACGATCGAGGTCGTATTCGGTAACCAGGAAATGCTTGTTGGTTCTATCGTAATCCACCAACAACAGGCGTGCGCCTTTGGGCAAGGGCGATTTATGCTCGTAAACTCGCACGGGGACTTGAAACAGGTCTCCCCGGCGATTACGCACTGTGGCCAGCCCAAACTTGTGGTCGATATCGTAGAGGGCCTCGCCGGTGCAGCCGACCAGTTTTTCCCACGGTTCGGCGCTGGTTTCGCTCGTGGGCAGCCAGCGGCCCAGGACTCGCACGACCAGCCGCGTCAGGCTGGCGCTGCCCAGGCCGGCTAATGGCACACTCACCAGCAAGGCCATTGCTCCGCCCGGCAAGTATCCGTCAACAACCTGATTAACAATGAACCCAATGGCACCCCAAGAGAGCAGCAGCACCATCAGCACAATGCTCATCGGCACGCGGCCCAGCCCCAGCCAGGAAAGAGCCTTGAGATAAAAAGGGGCTTCGATCGTCGTGATGGGGTCGCCCAAGGAACCGCCTACTTTGGCGGCCGGGTGCGAGTGTTCGGCATCCGTGGCGCTGTCGGTTAGGTCGTGGTCCGCGTCCAAGTCGTGATCGGCCTCGCCATCCGCCAGAAGGTGCCCGTCCAGATCGTGTTCGGCGTCGATTTCGGCATTGGCGTCAATCTCGCCGTCCAGATCAGCATCGGGATCGATGTCGTGTTCACCAAAGGTCAGCCCGCTCACGGTGTAGATGCCCAAATAGGTAACGGCCAGCAAGAAGGGAACCGTATAGATCAAATTCCACCAGGCTAGCAGCAGGGCCATTTTGATAGACCTTCAACCTAAATTGCCACGGTGGGCAAGGAAATTGACGAACGAGGATTGCCGAACGTCGGTCGATGGAACTGACTTACCTGAATCAAGCTAATGCCCCCTTGCTAACCATAACGCTAGCCGCAACCCGTTGCCACGTTTTTTGTTAGCTAGTTCCGCCCACGGGCGATCGTTGTTGCTTCTGGCTTCTGACGCAACCGGCAAGTTGTTTCACGTTGCACGTTAAGGCAGAGCCGCACAAATCACTTCGTCGCTAGAATTCGACGTACCAGGAAGCGACGCCGGGGCGAACTGGCGAGATTAGGCCAATTTTTGCCAGACGCTAACATTTCCCTAACAAATGCCCGTTAGGCTCCCAGCTAAAGAACAAACGGGAAATATGGAAACTGTCTCACCAAGGAGTGCGGAAATGCGAAAGTCAACATGGTGGTTGGGCGGAGCGCTGGTGCTGGCGGCCTTGGTCGGCTGTTACGGATCATCATCCGGTCCCCAGCCCAACGCCAATTCCGTGGCGCAAGCCGCCGATGCTCCGAAGAAGGTACCCGCGAAAGCGGGGGCGGCCAAAGAGGAAGCTAAATCGAAGGATTCCGCCAAGGCCGACGCGCCGGGCGTGGTGATCGACAAGGAGATCACGGAATACAAGCCGGTCTCCGGCATTTCCGGCAATCTGAAAAGCGCCGGTTCGGACACAATGGCCAACCTGATGGCGCTCTGGGCTGAGGGATTCAAGAAGTTTTACCCCAATGTGGTCGTCGAGACCGAAAGCAAGGGTTCTTCGAGCGCCCCGGTCGCCCTGATCGAGGGGACCGCCGATTTTGGCCCCATGAGTCGGCCGATGAAAGAAGCGGAAATCAACGACTTTGAGAAGAAGTTTGGCTACAAGCCCACGGCCATCTCTAGCAGCATCGACATGCTGGCGGTCTATGTCCACAAGGACAACCCCATTTCGGAAGTGACGCTGGAGCAGGTCGATGCCATCTTCTCCAAGGGGCGCAAGCTGGGTGCCTCCAAGGACATTCGGACGTGGGGCGATCTTGGCGTGAAGGGATCGTTGGCTAAGAGCAAGATCAGCATGTATGGCCGCAACGCGGCTTCCGGCACCTATGGCTATTTCAAGGAACATGCCCTGGGCAAGGGAGACTTCAAGGACAATGTTAAAGAGCAGCCCGGCAGCTCGGCAGTGGTGCAAGGCGTGGCCAAGGACAAGGCGGGCATCGGCTACAGTGGTATTGGCTATAAAACAGCCGATGTAAAAGCCCTCTCCCTGGCCGAGGATGCCAGCAGCGAATACATCGCCGCCGAGCCGGAAAACGCTTACACCGGGGAATATCCGCTGTCGCGGGCGCTGCTGATCTACGTCAATATCAAGCCCGACTCCGAATTGCCGCCGCTGCAACGGGAGTTCCTCAAGTACGTCCTCAGCAAGCAGGGCCAACAAGACGTGGTCAAGGATGGCTATTTCCCCGTGACCGCCAAAATGGCCCGCGATGCGCTGAAGAAGGCTGGCGTGGCCGCGGACGAAACGGCCAGCCGTTAGCATACATGCCGTAGCGTGGGCTTTCGCCCACGCTGTTGCTGGCCACGCTTGGGCGAAAGCCCACGTTACGGCCAGCGGTTTTATCGAGTCATACGGAATGGACTCGGAAGACGGTATACTGAGAACCAACTCTGGCAAACTCAAGAAAGTTCCCTGCACGGAGGTCGGGAACCCAGGACACTTCCTCTTTCGACGGACCATCGAGCAGCCAACCCTTCGCACACTCGACCGCTTGATGAGCGAACCTGAATCGCGCAGCTTCACCGGCCGCCGTCGCGAACGGCGCACCAGCCGTGGCGTGGTAGCCTCGGATATTGCCGCGCGCACGTTAATTACCGTCGGGGGCATCGGTACCATCGTCGCCGTATTGGGGGTAGGGCTCTACCTGTTGAAGGTGGCAGCCCCGCTGCTGTTTGCATCCCACATCGTGGCGGAAAATGTCGTCCCTTCCCCGGCATCCGCCGCGCCGCTGCACATACAGCTAGATGCCTACCGGCGGGCCGGTTGGGCCTTGCTGCCCGACGGCCAACTGGTGATGTTCCGCACCGACAATGGCGAAGTGCTGGAACGTAGCCAAGTGGTTGACAACGGCCCGACGATTACGGCAACATCCTTCGTGCCGGGGGCAAACGACGTGGCGCTTGGTTTTTCCGATGGCAGCGTGCGGATGGGCTCTATCAGCCTGACGAATGAAACAGTCACCGCCACCGATTTGCCAGACGCTATTCATTCGATGCCGTTGGGGCAAACCACCGCGCACGACGGCGCGCTGATCGAACGGCTGACCGACGAGCATTTCCGCCGTCAGCGGTTGAATGTGCGGCTGGGCGACCCCGTCTCTTCCGACTTGGGCTCGGCGGTGCGTTTGCTGGACTACACCTATACGCAGCGCGGCGACAAGATCACCCGCATTTTTGCCGCCATGGGCGAGGATGGCGGCTTGCGGATGAAAACAGTCAGCGAATCGCGAAACCCGATCGATGACGATGTCATGGTGAAGGAGCGCGGCGGCGAACTCCCCATCGATGCCGACGAAAATGGCTTGCCCAGCCGATTGTTCCTGGCGGGACTGGGAGACAACGTGCTGCTGCTGTGGGACGATGGCCGCGCCGTGCGGTACGACACACGCAACATCAACAAGTCCCAGGTGGCGGAAAAGCTTGACCTACTTCCCGAGCCCGAGGCTCGGGTGACCTCCGCCGGTTGGCTGCTGGGGCGCGGCACGCTGTTGGTGGGTGATTCGCTGGGGCGGGTCCGCGGCTGGTTTCGCACCAGGCCGGACGGTATTGGCGGCGATGCCGACACGCTCGACCGGAATGTATTCACACTGGCCCACGACCTGCCGCCTGGACAGGCCGCGGCGACATCGCTGGCCTCTTCGTCCGCGGCCAGAATCGCGGCGGCCGGCTTTGCGGATGGCAGCGTGCGGCTGTATCAAGTCACCAACGAGACCGTGTTGGATGAGTTGACCGCCGGCCAGGGCGAGATCTCGGCCTTGTCGATCGCCTCAAAGGATGACGGACTGCTGGCGATGACGCCCCAGACGATGATCCGCTGGGACGTGAAACTGGCCCATCCCGAAGCGACGTTAGGGGCGTTGTTTCGGCCGGTCTGGTACGAAGGTTACTCACAGCCGGAGTATGTCTGGCAATCTTCCAGCGGCACGAATGACGAGGAACCCAAGTACAGCCTCATTCCGCTGATTTTTGGCACGCTCAAGGCCACATTTTATGCCCTCATTTTTGGCGTGCCGCTGGCACTGGCGGCGGCAGTGTTCACCAGCGAGTTCATGCACCGGCGGATGCGGGCGCGGATCAAGCCGGTGATCGAGATGATGGCCAGCCTGCCTAGCGTGGTGCTGGGCTTTTTAGCGGCTTTGTACGTGGCTCCGCTGGTCGAGCGGATGGTCCCAGCGATTTTAATCTCGTTTTTCGTGATCCCGCTGATGTTCTTGCTCGGTGCCTACCTGTGGCAGCTTCTGCCGCAGAACCTGACAATCAAAATGGCCCGCTTTCGAATTGTATTAATTTCGGCGGCTCTGTTGGCCGGATTGTGGCTGGCCGGCGGGCTGGGGCCGGTTGTCGAACGCGATTTACTGGGCGGAAATTTCAAGGCGTGGGCTGACGGGCAGATCGGCTCTGGCGTGTGGGCCTGGATGTTGCTGTTTCTACCGGTGGCGGCCGTGGCGGTCGTCTTTCTAGCTCAAGTGGCCACATCGTGGCAACGCACGATTTCGGCCGATTGGTCGCGCGGCACACTGGCCGTGGTGGGAATTATCAAGTTCCTGGTCGGGGTAGCGGCCACGATTGGGCTGGCGCTGGTCCTTTCGTCGCTATTGCCTTGGTTGGGCTGGATGCTGTTTGGGTGGACGCGCGATGGCCGCGGCACGTTTGTGGCGGCCTACGACCAGCGCAACGCGCTGGTCGTGGGATTCATGATGGGGTTTGCCATCATTCCCTTGATCTACACCATCGCCGACGACGCGCTGGCCTCCGTCCCCGACCATTTGCGGTCGGCCTCGTTAGGGGCCGGTGCCACGCCCTGGCAAACAACCGTGCGGATCGTGATTCCCACGGCCATGAGCGGGCTGTTTTCGGCCGTGATGATCGGCCTGGGCCGGGCCGTGGGGGAGACGATGATTGTCCTCATGGCGGCGGGCAATACGCCGTTGATGGACCTGAATATCTTCAACGGCTTTCGCACGTTGTCGGCCAATATCGCCGTGGAAATGCCCGAGGCGGTCAAGGACAGCACCCACTTCCGTATTTTGTTCTTGGCGGCGTTGGTGCTGTTCGCGATGACATTTGCCGTCAATACCGTGGCTGAGATCATCCGCTTGCGCTTTCGGCGGAGGTCGCATGAGCTCTAACGCCACAATCGCGCCAGCGGAATCAGGCACATCCGGGAAGACCCGCGGCCCTCGTCCGCGAAGCCGCAAGCTGCCGCGCAGTTCCCTGTTGGCCACGGGTGAGCCGATGATCTGGCTGACTGGCGGCGCGCTGGTGGTCTGCCTGGCGATGATTGTTGGCCTGGTGGCGCAGATTATCGTGCAAGGAATGGACACCTTCTGGCCTACGCCGCTGCTGGAGATTCGGCTACGAGATGGCGGCCATTTGTTGGGCGAGGTCACTCGTTCCGAGAACTACACCCCGGCGGCCAGCGTTGTGGACGACTTGCCAGAGGACCAGCAGCCTATCGTGCGCGATTTGCTGGCCGCCAGTGACGGCGTGGCCGGCCGCCGGCTGCTCCGCACCGGCAACTTTGAATTGACCAGCGAGCGCTTTACCTGGGTGGATGACTTTCTCATCGAAGAAGAAACGAAGCCCGAGTGGGCGGTCAAGATCGAACGCCTGCCTCGCGGCCGCGCCGCCGGCCCGTTCTACGGCAAACCGGTTGGGTTCGAGATCGACGGAGAACAATCCGCGAATACCGCGGCAGAAGCTTGGGCCTTGTATCAGCAACATCATGCCCCCTCGCGAGAGCGCTGGGCCGAGGCCGAGCGCCTGAAGGGGCACCACGGGCTGGGCGAATTCAGCAAGCAGCAAGAAGCGGCCCGCCGGAATGCGGTTGGCACTCGCGAGCACTACGGGGCCGACTCTCCCCAGTACCAACAGGCCCAAGCGGCATTGCAGGAAGCCACGCGCTTGGCGGCGGAGAACAGCGCGCCGCTGCACGCCAAAATCAAGGACTTGGAAGCGGAGAATCTCCGCTATCAACTGGTGATGGAAACAGCGGACGGCCAGCAGGCCAAGATTATTTTGTCCGACGTCGTGCGGGCATATCCGGCCAACCAGTTGACATGGTTTCAAAAGGTGGGAGTCTATTTTTCTCGTTGGTGGGAATTCCTGACCGACGACCCGCGCGAGGCGAATAGCGAAGGGGGAGTCTTTCCGGCGATCTTTGGCACCGCCTGCATGACAATGTTGATGTCGCTGGCGGTGGTTCCCTTTGGCGTGCTGGCCGCCCTGTACCTGCGCGAGTACGCCAAGAAGGGGGCGATGGTCAGCGCGGTGCGCATCGCCATCAACAATCTGGCCGGCGTCCCCAGCATTGTATTTGGCGTCTTCGGCATGGGTTTCTTTTGCTACTACGTTGGCAGCGGGGTGGACGACTGGTTTTTTCCGGTGCAAAAAGCGGCCAACAACCCGGTGTTTGGCAAGGGAGGCGTTCTGTGGGCCTCTTTCACGCTGGCCTTGCTGACGCTGCCAGTGGTGATCGTGGCCACGGAAGAGGCCCTCTCCGCCGTCCCTAACTCCATGCGGGAGGGCTCTTACGCTTGCGGGGCGGGCAAGTGGCAAACTATCTGGCGGATCGTGCTGCCCCGCGCCATGCCGGGTATCATGACCGGCATGATCCTGGCGATGGCCCGCGGCGCTGGCGAGGTCGCCCCGCTGATGCTGGTTGGCGCCGCCAAGATCGCGCCGGAACTGGCCATCGACAGCACGTTTCCGTTCATCCATCCCGAACGCAGCTTCATGCACCTCGGTTTTCACATTTACGACGTGGGCTTTCAAAGCTCCGACAGCGAAGCGGCCAAGCCGATGGTCTTTACCACGACCTTGCTGCTGATCGTGTTGATTGCCTTCCTCAATTTGGCGGCGGTGATGCTAAGGACGAGGTTGAGACGGAAGTTTACGTCGAGTCAGTTTTGAGGAGAGTTTTCAGTTTTCAGTGTTCGGTTGTCGGTTTTCGGCCGACATCAATTGGCAATCTAAAATCTAAAATCTAAAACCTCGCCCCCGGATTTCGCTTTGACTTCTCAGCCTGCTAGCTCTGACTCGCGTATCCATCAACAGCCGGCGGCTGGTCTGTCGCCTGCGCCGCTGACGCGCGGTGCCGCGGCTTCGCCGCGGCCAGCGGGGGGGAATCGGCTTGACCGTATTGCCCGTGGCGAGCCGTTTGAAACGCTGACTCACGAAGCACTGGCCAAGGAGACGCCGGTCGTTGAAGTGCAAAACTTCAAATTGTGGTACGGCCAGAAGCAGGCCCTGCACGATGTTTCCATGCGCGTCCCCAAGGGCAAGGTCACGGCATTGATTGGACCGTCGGGCTGCGGCAAATCGACCTTGCTGCGCAGTGTCAACCGCTTGAACGACCTGCTCGACACGGTGCGCATCGAGGGGGGAATGACCCTCAACGGCGATCCAATCTACCATCGGACGGTCGACGTGATCGAGCTCCGCAAGCGGATGGGCATGGTCTTTCAGAAGCCCAATCCGTTTCCCATGAGCATCTTTGAGAACGTCGTCTACCCGTTGCGGATCGATGGAGAACGGAACAAATCGGTACTGGCGGAAGTCTGCGAGCGCAGCCTCCGCGGGGCCGCCCTGTGGGATGAAGTCAAAGACCGGCTGCAAGAGAGCGCCCTGGGCATGTCGGGCGGCCAGCAGCAGCGGTTGTGCATCGCCCGGGCCATCGCCGCGGAGCCGGAAGTGCTGCTGCTGGACGAGCCATGTTCGGCCCTCGACCCCATCGCCACCGGCAAGATCGAAGACCTGATCCACGAACTAAAGGGGGAGTACTCGGTGCTGATCGTGACGCACAACATGCAGCAAGCCTCGCGAACCAGCGATTTCACGGCATTTATGTACCTGGGGCGGCTGATCGAGTACGGCCCGGCGGTTGATATCTTCACCACGCCCAAGCTCAAGGAAACCGAGGATTACGTCACGGGACGTTTTGGGTAGAATGGAGAGATTGTCGAATAAAAAGTAGGAGGCGATTCCTTCGCCGATGATTTCTTGTTGTCTCGTTGCCGTCAGGGACCGCATTGGCTCCCTCTTGGTTAACTTGGCGTTCTTCATCCGTTCGTTCTGAGTCCCGTTTTATTTCGCCCACATTCTCGAAACTCTCGTATGGCCCATCACCTGCATCGGCAGATCGACAAACTCAAACGCATGGTCCTGTCATTGGGCGGACTGGTGGAGGAGAGCGTCGAAGGGGCCATTCGCGCGGTTGAAACGCGCGACACGCAGCTTGCCGCGCAGATTATCGAGGGGGACGCCCAGATCGACTTGACCGAGATTGACATCGAGGAGGAATGCCTGCATACGCTGGCCCTGTACCAGCCGGTGGCCTTTGATCTGCGGTACGTGGTCAGCGTCCTCAAGATCAACAACGAGTTGGAACGCATCGCCGACCTGGCGGTGAATATCTCGGAACAGGCCTGCTTTATGGCTCAAGAGCCGCCGATCGACACCGTTCCGTTCGGCCTGTTGGGCGAAATGCGCAAGGTTCGCTCGATGTTGCAGCGGAGCCTCGATTCGCTGGTGGAGATGGATACCGAAATGGCCGAATCGGTGCGCAGCGCCGACGACGAAGTGGACGAAGTCCACCGCAAGATGTACTTGCATGTCGAAGCGGCCATTCGCAAACAGCCCGACCGCACCAGTGTGCTGATCAACCTGCTGAATGTTTCCCGGCATCTGGAGCGCATCGGCGACCACGCGGTGAACATCGCCGAGGACGTGATCTACATGTCCAAAGGCCACATTCTGCGCCACAGCCGCGAGCACACCATTCCTAAAAACCCCGTGCCTGGTACTGGCGGTTAGCCGCGCTACGTCGTTTACGCGCTGCCGGCGGGGTGTTCGTAATCGTCCACCGGGGCAAAATCCAGATTGGTGCTGGTACGGCCGTCGGCGATGACTTCAATTTCGCCAAACAGGTGGCCTTGCTCCGTGCGTACGCCGTGGTGCCGCACCAGTTCCAGCACGGCCAGAAAGATGCCCACCAAGGTCGAACGGTGCATGCCAGGTTGGAACAGCTCGCTGAATGTCACCCGCTGGCGCTCCATGAGTTGCCGATGGACGCGTCCCATGAAGATGTGGATCGGGGTTTCGTCGTAGACGATGTTGGTGCTTTGCGTCGATTGATGCTCGCGCATAATGCGGCCGAAGGCGCTCACCAGGTCCCACAACTCCAGTTCGTGGATTGGTTCGTCGGCCAGATTGCGTTCGCGCGCGGGGATATCGCGAGAAAGCCGCGGAAAACGTTCTTGCCAGGCGCGGCTGCGCTCGTCGAGGATGCTGGCCGCATCCTTGAACTTTTTGTATTCCAGCAATTGCCGTACTAGCTCTTGCCGCGGGTCGGCTTCGGCCTCTTCCTCCTCGCCGCCATGCGGCAGGCACATGCGGCTTTTGATTTCGGCCAACGTGCTGGCCATTTCCAGGAAGTCCCCCACGGCATCCACGTTGATCTTTTCCAGCACTTCCATGTACCGCACGAACTGTTCGGCAATGGGGGCAATGGGCAGATCGACCACGTCCATCTCGTGCTTGCGCACCAGAAACAACAGCAGGTCCAACGGCCCGCGGAAAATATCAAGGTCAACGCGAAAACTCATCGGGACTCTTCTGGATGGTGTCTGGCCTGGATTTTTCCGCTGCGCGGCTGCATAGCCGCCATGATCGGTTTCGACAACCCAACAGGCATAACTTAACGCAACCCGCCGCGGTTGGCCGCTATCTGTTGTAGCAGCCCCCTTGCACGGCTGAAAGCAGCCGCTAGCGCTGCTAGAATAGCGGCGGTCGAAAATCGTTTCTCTCGAACCCTCGGTACCGCAAGTGGATCATCAGCAACTTTGGGCACCTTGGCGATTGGGTTACGTTCAGGGCAAGGAACCCGCCGATCGTGAAGATTCTGGCCAACCGGCCTGGCTGCCAGAGAGCGACCCGGCTTGTTTCTTGTGCCGCGACGTGGCCGAGAGCCGCGACCGGCATAATTTGCTGCTGCATCGCGGAAAGCACACTTTGACCGTGCTTAATCGGTTTCCCTACAATAACGGCCATTTGCTGATCGCGCCGCGGCGGCACGTGGCCCGGCTCGATCGGTTGACCGACGACGAGCATCTGGAGTCGATGCAAGTCGCGGCATGGCTGACCACGGTATTGGCCCAGGCAATCAATGCCGACGGCTTCAACCTGGGCCTGAATTTGGGCCGGGTGGCCGGTGCCGGACTGCCGGGCCACTTGCATTGGCATATCGTGCCGCGCTGGAATGGCGATACCAACTTCATGCCGGTGCTGGCGGGCATCAAGGTCATTCCGCAATCGCTCGACGCCTTATGGGAACTGCTCTCTTCCGCCTTAGCCACGGTGGATGCGCCGCGGGACAGACATGCCTGACCCCTTTTCGCACTCGCTGCCGGTTGAAATGTTGGCCCGCGAAGAGCATCTGCTGGCACCCTATGCCATGCGCGCATCGCGGTCGGCGGGGCGCAAGCACCCGGAGCCGCCGCACCCATACCGTACTCCCTTTCAGCGTGACCGCGACCGCATCATCCATAGCGCGGCCTATCGCCGGCTGAGCTACAAGACGCAGGTCTTCACCGGCGAGATGGGGGACTACCACCGCACGCGGTTGACGCACACGCTGGAGGTGGCGTCTATTTCCCGCAATCTCGGACGGGCGCTGCGTCTGAACGAAGACCTCATCGAAACGCTGGCCCTGGCCCACGACTTGGGGCACCCTCCCTTTGGGCACGCGGGCGAAGACGCACTCGACGAATGCCTGCGCGATGTGGGCGGGTTCTCGCACAATCGGCATGGGCTGCGGATCGTGGAACTGCTGGAACAGCGCTACGCGGACTTTCCCGGTTTGAATCTCAGCCGCGAGGTTCTGGAAGGGCAGGCCACGCGGATTGATAAAGATGTTTCGCAAGCGCGTCCCTTGCTGGAGGTTCAAGTCGTCGAAGCCGCCGACAGCGTGGCCTATGACACCCACGATGCCGATGACGCCATGCGGCTGGGCCTGTTGAAGGTAGAAGACCTGCTGGAAATGCCATTGTGGCAACAGGCAGCGCGGCGCGTTCGCCAGCGGTGGACGAACTTGCCGCCGCGCCAGTTGGAACGGGCGATCTTGCACGAACTGCTCAATTGGCAAGTGGGCGATCTGCTAACCAAGGCGATGGAGCGGCTACAAGCCGGAGAGATCGACAGCCCAGACGCCGTGCGAGCCGCCGCCCCGCTGATCGTGCCCAGCCCCGATATCGCGGAACAAAAGCTGCAACTGGAACGATTCTTGCACCAACGCGTCTACCGTCATCCGCAAGTCTTGCGTATGCGTACCGAGGCTCAAGACTCCCTGCGGCAAATGTTTGCACTCTTCCAACAGCGAATGGATTTGCTGCCCGAGTCGTTTCAGCGCCGGGCCAGCGAAGTTGGCGCGGCCCAAACCGTGGGTGACTACCTGGCGGGCATGACCGACCGGTTTGCCCAGCAGCAATTCGCCAAGTACCAAACCGCGGGAGAAATATAGCGGCGAAGGAAGGGCCATTTGCAATGCTGGCCGCCAGTGCAACGCCCGCCGCCGCACACCACCAAATATAGGGGTGGCAAGGCTTGTGATCGGTGGGCATTGTGTCACAATCGTTGGAAAGGGGCAGTATTCTCGGTTGGCTCCGATTATGATGAGCCTATGTTTAAGCTATTAACCCATTTTGCCAGGGCAACGCATTCTTTCCGGACTACCCGACTCGGCGGCAGTCTACGCGCACTACAGTTGTTGCAAGATGTGTAGCGACCCTCGGGGCATCGCACCTTGGCGTCTGCTGATCCGCGTTCTTTGTTGCTTCGCGTTTGCTCCCAGGCTTTAGCGTGTTACGACGACTGATTTTTACCGTCGCCTGCCTGTTGTCGTGGGCCGTGCTCGGCCAGGCCGCGATAGGCCAGGAGACAGGTTCCATTCCCCGCGAGCACCACCCCTGGGGCCGGTACGAGCCAGGTGCTTGGAAGAGCGTGCGGGTGGCTACCGAAACATTCGACGCCGCCGGGCAAGCGACCAACATCAGCATCAGCGACACCCATTCAACGCTGGAAGCCGCCGACGAGCAGACGTTTACTTTGCGGATTGAGTCCTCGGTGGAAGTCGCCGGCAAGCGAATCACCGCGGCACCCCAGACCGTCGTGCAGCGCTACGACGGAGCCCCCGCCGATCAAAAGCTGGTCCCCGGCGCATCGGGTTCGGATCGGGTGTTGATCGACGGAGCACCCTACAACTGTGACATTTTGCAGCTAGAAACGTCCGGTCCCATGACCCGCACGTTGACCAAGACATTCTACTGCAAGACGTTAATGCCCTATGTGCTGCGGCGAGAAACAACCACAACCAACACGCAAACCAATGTTGTCGTGGGACGTTCAACCTTGGAGACCATCGCTCTGGACATGCCGACGAAACTGGGCCTGCAAACCCTGCCCGCGTCGCACCTGAAGGCTACACAACAGCACGAAAAGGGGACCAACGTGACGCTGTTGGTAACGTCGTTTGAAGTGCCGGGCGGAGTGTTGTCGCATAGCTCCAAGGAACTTGACACGGAGGGCCGCCTGGTCCGCCGCAGCACCCTGGAACTGCTCGATTTTGGCGACACGCCGGAGATCGAGGGAGAGGTCGAGGTTCCGGCGCCGCGCCGCTCTCGGTTCTTTCGCCGGCATCGCGTGCGCGGCGGCTCTGTTCCGCTCAATCGTAGCGAGTAAGGAACTGGCCCGGAATAACTTTGTCCGCAAACCCTCTCCCACTGGGAGAGGGCAGGGTGAGGGAAAACAAAACGCCGATGTTATCCCGGGCCAGTTCCTAAGCGGCTAAGGATTCAGTACGAGATAACTTCCCCATCGGAACCTCTCCCTCTCCCTCTGGGAGAGGGACGGGGTGAGGGTTTCGTAGTTGGCGGCCATTTCGCCACATCCCCCTCTCCCCAACCCTCTCCCGGAGTACCGGGAGAGGGAGCCAAGAGGGGAAGTTATTTCGTACTGAATCCTAAGCGGCCACACCCGTCGAAATAGGGCAGGGCCTGGTATAGAATGCCCGGTTCGACGAAATCCCCGCGGCCAGGCCCAAGAATGAGGCTGGCCATGGCAGCAATGTACCCGCGGGCCGCGGGATTGGCTTGAGACTATCGACTGGCAAGGAAACTCCATGGAAGAACGAACCGACGGCGAACCAACCCCTGTCCGGCCGCCGCGCCGCCCGCGTTTGAGCGTGCCGACGTGGTTCTTGCTGTTGATGGGCGCGATGGTGCTCATGCTGTATTTCACCAGCAATGTGCGGAATCGAACCGAAGTCAGCTATACTTTCTTCCGCGAGCAGTTGCAGGCCGACAACGTGGCCGAGGTGCAATTCGTCGGCCAAACGGTCCTCGGAGAATTCAAGGAGGCTCCCGCGGCCCCCGTTTCCCCGTCCAAGAAAGATCCAGATGCCAAATCCGAGGGGAAGTCGGTGCAACTGCCCAAGCTGTTCAGCGTTGTGCTCACCCCCGCCGGCACGATGAGCGAAGACCTGGACAAACTCCTGCTGGAGAGAAACGTCAAGGTCGAAAGCCGCGAACCAACCGATAACTCGGGCCTGATGCTGTTGTTGTCGGTGGCCATGCCACTGGCCATCTTTGGGCTGTTGTGGTTTATGTTTCGCCGCGCCCGCGAACAGTTCATGGGAGGGAGCGGGTTCTTGGGCGGCTTTAGCAAAAGCCCGGCCAAACGGTACGAATCGCTCAAGACGCCTATTACCTTCGACGACGTGGCGGGGCTGGACTCCGTCAAGCGGGAATTGCAAGAGGTGGTGGAGTTTCTCAAAAGCCCCAAAAAGTTTCAGCGGCTGGGGGGAAGAATTCCTAAGGGGACGCTGCTGATGGGGCCGCCAGGAACAGGCAAGACGCTGCTGGCAAAGGCCGTCGCTGGCGAGGCTGGCGTGCCGTTTTACTCCATCAACGGGTCGGAGTTCATCCAGATGTTCGTCGGCGTGGGGGCCAGCCGCGTCCGCGATATGTTCAAGACCGCCAAGGAAAACGCCCCCTGCATTTTGTTCATCGACGAGATCGATGCCGTGGGCCGCATTCGCGGGGCCGGCCTAGGGGGCGGGCATGACGAACGCGAGCAAACGCTCAACCAAATTCTCAGCGAGATGGACGGTTTTTCTCCCAGCGAATCGGTGATTGTGGTGGCCGCTACCAATCGGCCCGACGTGCTCGATCCGGCCCTGCTGCGGCCGGGGCGATTCGACCGGCATATCACGGTCGATCGGCCCAATCTGAAAGGCCGCGTGGCCATTTTCAAGGTTCACACCCGCGATATTCCGCTGGGTGACGATGTCGATCTGCAGCGCCTGGCCGCTGGCACCATCGGCATGACCGGGGCCGACATCCGCAATCTGGTCAACGAGGCCGCGCTATGGGCCACCCGGCTGGACAAGGACAAAGTCGAGATGAGCGACTTTGAACAAGCCCGCGATAAGGTCTTGATGGGCCCGCTGCGCGAGGAAATCATGACCCCCAAGGAAAAGAAAGTTACCGCCTACCACGAGGCGGGCCATGCGCTGCTGGCCTGGATTTTGCCGGGTGTCGATGCCGTCCACAAAGTCACCATCATCCCCCGCGGCCGAGCCCTGGGCGTCACGCAATTGCTCCCTGAGGAGGACCGGTTGAACATTCGCGAGAGCGAACTGTACGCCCGGCTGGCCTTCATGCTGGGGGGCCGCGCCGCCGAAAAACTCGTCTTTGGCGAGAACAGCGCCGGTGCCGAGGACGACCTCAAGCGGGTCACGCAACTGGCCCGCCGCATGGTCACGCACTGGGGCATGAGCGAACGGCTTGGTCCCGTGGCCTATCGCACGGGCGAGGAGAACCCCTTCCTGGGCCGAGAATTCCACGAGCAGCGGGAATTTAGCGAGCACACCGCGCAAGTCATCGACGAGGAAGTCGCCCGCATCTTGCATGAAGCGGCGGACAAAGCCCAATCGCTATTGACGACGCACCGCGACAAGCTCGACGCGCTAGCCCAAGGCTTGGAGAAGAACGAACTCTTGGACGAGCCCGATATCGAGGCCATCCTCGGTCCCTCGGTGCAAAAGCTGGCCTCAGCCAACGGCCAACCGCACGACAATGCGGATGCCGACAAGGCCGCGGCCGAAAGTGAGAAAGAACAGTAGAAGCCGTCTCCGCCGGCGACATTCCGGTTTCCATCGCCGCTTATGGCGGCTGTCATCTGTTGAATTATGTTAACGAGGACGCCTGGAAACTTGGAAGCAATCCATGCAGCAAAGCCACCCGACCTCAGAACACCGTAAGCATCCGTCGCTCTTGGGGGCTCCGGCGGGCTATATGCCAGTACGTGGCGAGATCATGCGCGGCTGGCAACTCCTAGGAATCACAATTGTTTGCGTCTCTCTGGCCGGTGGTTGCGGGTCTTCCGCCACGGCCGGCAAGTCCTCCGAGCCGCCCGCTAAGGTGGCGGAAATTGCCAACGAGGAAAAGCTCAACACGATTGAACTCACTCCCCAAGCGGCAGAACGTCTGGGGATTGAGACCGCCCAGGTTGAACACCGTGCCCTGGCCCGCGTTCGCACCTATGGTGGCGAAGTGACGCTGCCGCCTGGCGCGTCGATCATTGTTTCCGCCCCTTTGCCAGGCACTCTGCAAACTCCCCCCGATTCCCTGCCGGTCAAGGCGGGCGTCGCGGTTGAGGACGAGCAGCCCATCCTGTCGCTGCTTCCTCTATTGTCGCCCGAGCGGGACGTGTTGACCCCCACGGAAAAGGTCAATTTGGCGCAGGCCCGTAATTTGATCGCCCAATCGCAAATCGATGCCGCGGCCCAGGTGCAACAGGCGGAAGTCCAGGTCGAAGCGGCCCAGATTGTACTAGCCCGGGCCGAGCGTCTGCTGAGCCAGCAGGCGGGCACCGTGCGGGCCGTTGATGACGCCAAGGCACAGTTGGAGTTGGCCAGTAAGACCTTGAAAGCGGCCAAGATTCGCCAGGAATTGATGGAAGGGATTCAGCTCGATGCCGAAAAGCCCGGCCAGCAAGAGCCGCTGACACTGGTGGCTCCCCAAGCGGGAATCGTCCGTTCGCTGCATGTCGCGGCGGGAGAAGTCGTCGCGGCCGGTGCGCCGCTGTTCGAGATCATGGACGGCCGCGTTGTCTGGATCAAGACACCGGTCTACGTCGGCGAGTTGGATGAGATAGCCGAAGAGGCGGACGCCCGCGTGAGCAGCCTGGCCGATACGGCGGGCGGCACCGCCTTGACCGCCACTCCCATCAGCGCTCCTCCCACGGCGCTGCCATTGGCCTCGGCGGTCGATCTGTACTATCGCCTCGACAATAGCGCTGGCGCGCTACGTCCCGGCCAACGGGTCGGCGTGCAGTTAAAACTGAAGGGGACCGACGAAGACCGGCTGTTCGCCTGGTCGGCGGTGATCCACGACATTCAAGGAGGAACTTGGGTCTATGAGCAGGCCGCCCCCCTGACTTACGTCCGCCGGCGAGTCCAGGTTCGCCACGTTATCGATGGCTGGGCCGTGCTGCGGGATGGTCCCCCGGTGGGTGCGTCCATCGTGACGGCCGGTGCCATGGAATTGTTCGGAACCGAATTCGGCTTTGCCAAGTGAGCCTGCGATGACATGGCTGGTTTCGACATCGCTGCGGTTGCGCGTAATGGTCTTGGCCGCGTCGATCGCGCTGATTGTCTTTGGCGTCCGCACGCTGCGGCATACGCCGTTGGATGTCTTTCCGGAATTCGCCCCTCCGCTGGTGGAGATTCAGACGGAAGCCCCCGGTTTGTCCACCGAGGAGGTCGAAAGCCTGATCACCATGCCGTTGGAAAACGCGCTGAACGGCACCCCGTTCTTGAAAACCATCCGCTCCAAGTCGGTGCTGGGCCTGTCGTCGGTGGTGCTCATCTTTCAAGACGGATCCGATCTGATCAAGGTGCGGCAACTCGTTCAAGAACGCCTGGCGACCGAGGCCAGCCGCTTGCCGACGGTGGCGCATGCTCCCGTGGTGCTCTCGCCGTTGTCCTCCACCAGCCGTGTGCTAAAAATCGGCGTGACTTCCCAGACGCTGTCGCAAATGGAAATGACGCTGTTGGCGCGGTGGACCATTCGGCCCCGGCTGATGTCGGTCTCGGGCGTGGCCAACGTGGCGATTTGGGGCCAGCGCGACAAGCAATACCAGGTGCTGATCGACCCGCAACGGCTACAGTCGCACGAAGTCACCCTGGGTGCCGTCGAGCGGTCCGCCGCCGACGCCACGCTGCTGGCCGGTGGAGGCTTCATCGACACTCCCAACCAGCGGTTGGCCATTCGGCAGGCGATCGGCATTCGCACGGCGGAGGACCTGGGCGAAGCCGTGGTCGATTTCCGCGGCGGCGCGCCGCTGCGGTTGCGCGACGTGGCCGACGTGGTGGAAGGCTTTCCCACGCCCATTGGCGATGCCATTGTCAACGACGTGCCCGGCCTGCTGCTGATTGTGGAAAAACAGCCGTGGGGCAACACGCTGGAAGTCACCCACCAGGTGGAAGCCGCGCTAGCTTCGTTGCAATTGGGTTTTGGCGATGCGCTGGAGATCGACTCCCAAATCTTTCGCCCGGCCACCTTTATCGAACGCTCGCTGGGAAATCTATCGCACGCCATGCTGTTGGGCTGCGTGCTGGTGATAGTGATTCTGGCGACGTTTTTGTACGAATGGCGCACGGCGCTAATTAGCATTACGGCCATCCCCTTATCGTTGATCGCCGCGGCGCTGGTGCTGCATTACCGGGGAGGCACGCTAAATACCATGGTCCTGGCGGGCCTGGTGATCGCCCTGGGAGAGGTTGTCGACGATGCCATTATCGACGTTGAAAACATCCTTCGCCGCCTGCATCTCAATCGGGCGCTGTCTCAGCCGTTGCCGGCCTTTCAGGTCGTGTTCCAGGCTTCGCTGGAAGTCCGCAGCGCCGTGGTCTATGCCAGCCTGATCGTGACCCTGGTCTTTCTGCCCATTCTGTTCTTAGACGGCGTGGCGGGGTCTTTCTTCCGGCCGCTGGCGATTGCCTACATCCTGGCCATTTTGGCCTCGCTGCTGGTGGCCCTGACGGTAACGCCCGCCTTGTCGCTGATGTTGCTGCCGCGCAACCTGCCGCGCAACCACGATTCACCCGTGGCCCGGGGATTGAAAGCCGCTTACGCGCGGTGGCTGCCGCCGCTGGTGGCCCGGCCCAAGTTGGCGCTGGTGCTGATCGTGGCCACCTTCGCGTTGACGGGCGCGGCGGTGACGCAACTGGGAGAGGAATTCCTGCCGAACTTCAAAGAGTCGGACTTCTTGATGCATTGGGTGGAAAAGCCCGGCTCATCGCTGGATGCCATGCAGCGGATAACCATTCGCGCCAGCAAGGAGCTGCGGTCGGTTCCTGGCGTCCACCATTTTGGTTCGCACATTGGCCGCGCCGAGGTGGCGGACGAGGTCGTGGGGCCCAACTTTACCGAACTCTGGATCAGCGTCGATCCCGATGTCGATCTGGAGGAAACCATCGGCAAGGTGCAATCGGTGGTGGATGGCTACCCCGGCCTGCATCGTGACTTGCTGACCTACCTCAAAGAGCGGATCAAAGAAGTCCTCAGCGGCGCGGGTGCCACCATTGTGGTGCGGACCTACGGGCCCGACCTGGCCGTGTTGCGGGCCAAAGGCAACGAAATCAAGGGGGTGATGGCCGATATACCAGGCGTGGTGAATCTCAAGGTCGAGACCCAAACACTGGTGCCGCAGATCCAAGTGGAACTGCGGCCCGACGCCGCGGCCCGGTTTGGATTGACGCCAGGTACCGTGCGCCACGCCGTGGCGACACTGGTACAGGGAACCAAAGTCGGCCAGGTCTATTTCGACCAAAAGGCGTTTGATGTCACCGTTCGCGGGGAGTCCCATTTGCGGACCGATCTGGCATCGCTGAGGATGATTCCTATCGACCTGCCGCAAGGCGGCCATGTCTTGTTGAATGACGTGGCGGACGTGTTCATTGTGCCCGCCCCCAACGAAATCAAACGCGAAAGCGCCTCGCGGCGAATCGATGTCACCTGCAACGTGCAGGGCCGCGACTTGGGCAGCGTGGCCCGCGAGATTGAAGAGCGGGTCACGGGGCTGTCGTTCGGCCACGAGTACCACCCGGAGTTTCTCGGCGAGTATGCCGCCCGGCAAAGTTCGCAACGGCGGTTGCTGGCGTTGTCGGCCCTGTCGCTGGTCGGCATTCTGTTGCTGTTGCATGTCGATTTTCGGTCGTGGCGAATTACCATGTTGGTCTTCTTGACGATCCCCTTCGCCCTGGTCGGCGGCGTCATCGGCGCGTTCCTTCAAGGGGGAGTCTTGTCGCTCGGTTCGCTGGTTGGGTTTGTGACCGTACTGGGTATCGCGGCCCGCAACGGCATCATGCTGGTCAGCCATTACCGGCACCTGGAGGAGTCCGAGGGCCAGCCCTTCAGCATCGAACTTGTCCTCCGCGGCGCGACGGAGCGGTTGATACCGATCCTCATGACGGCGCTGGCGACCGGATTGGCGCTGGTGCCGCTGGTCATCTCCGGCAACAAGCCGGGCCACGAGATTGAGTTCCCCATGGCAGCCGTCATCTTGGGCGGACTGGTGACGTCTACCTTGCTCAATCTGTTTCTGCTGCCGCCGCTGTACGCGGTGGTGGGCAGGGCGGCTTGGACGCCGGAAGAACGCTAGCAGCGCGCTGCTAGCCATGTATTGCTGGCGCTCGTCCTTGACGGTTGGGCAGTCGTGGCCATCAGCCGCGGGCCGTCGCGCCGTGTTCCGCCAACCAGATTGGCCGAAGCACTTCCGTTGGGCCGATGAGTCTAAGGGATTCCCTTTCTCTCTTCGATCGGTCTCAACCATCGCGAACCGGCATGCGGCTGTCAGGCTCGAACAGACCGTGCTGGAAGTGGTTGGCGATGGCCGCGCTGGCGCTCGCCGGCTGCCGTAGCGCGGCCGCGGGCAAGCAGCCAGGCAGTCCGCCAGCCGCCTCCACAAACACGCTGGCAGCCCATGCGCCTGTTGCCATGCAAACGCCGTTGCCCCCCCAGCGGCTGCCACCGATAGAACATTCCTCAAATGTCCAACTGGCGGCGGCGGTGGAGGAGTTGCCGCAAAATCCCACTGGGAACGGTCCGACGGAACCGGTCTTGGCGGGGCAGCCCGAAAAACTGCTCTCCGGCGACGTGGCACGGCCCATCCGGATAGCGCTGTTTGACGCCATCGAAACCTCGCTGATGCAGAACCCAGACCTGACGGCACTCCGCCGCAACGAGGGGGTCAGCGTCGGGGCCTTGGGCGTGGCCCAGACCTATCCCTTCAATCCGTATGTGCAAGTGCAGGTCACCCCCTTTCAACATGTGCCGGTGATCGGGTCCAGAGCCACGGCGCACTACGTGTTGGTGATGCAGACCATTCAGTTGGCGCACCAGCAGCGGCATCGGGAATCGATGGCCCTGGCGGCCTTGCAATCGGTGCGGTGGAACATTTTGCAGGCGGAATTGCTGAACATCGCGCTGACCGAGCGGCTCTACTTCACCGCCCAGTATCTAAAAGGCGTGCGCGATCTGCAGTTTGCCAACGCCGAGGTCAACCGCCAACTGCTGTCGGTTGTGGAAAAACAACTGGCGGCGGGCGACGCTACCGGTGCCGATGCCGCCATCGCCCGGCTCGACAACCAATCCGCCAGGCAACAGGCCGAACTCGCCGACGCCAACTACCAGGCGGCCCTGCTGGATCTGCGGCGGCAATTGAATCTGCCGCTGGAGATTCCTTGCGAACTGGCCGGCGGACTGGAGGACATTCACTGGGCCTCCGCGGCGGGCGACAATCTGCTGCGGATGAAGTGCGGCCTGTTCGCGGTCGATTCCACCGACAGCGGCCCCTTGCCTGCTATCGGCCAATCGCCCCTGGCCGATCTGGTCGCTGGCCGGCCCGACGTGCTGGCCGCCCACGCCGACCTGGCCGCCGCCAACGCCAATGCCAGCCTGGCGAATGCGTCGCGCGTTCCCGACCTGCAAGTCGGCCCCTACTACGCGCGGAATGAAGGCAACGCTACCTTTGTGGGCCTTCGCGCACAAATGGATGTGCCGGTTTGGAATACCGGTACGCCGTTGCTGCGCCAGCGGCAGGCCGAATCGCGCCAGCGCCGGGCCGTGTGGGAACAACTCCACGCCCGCGCCCAGATCGAGGCACAAACGGCCATCGACCGCTACGAACGGGCGCGAAGGCTGGTTGCCGCGGGTCGCCAGGCGCAAGGGGAATCGCTCCCTACGGCGCTGGCCCGTCTGGAGGAACAATTTCGCGCGGGCGACATCGACATCATCCGGGTGGTAACTGCCCGCACCAGCCTGCTCCAGGTCCGCCGCGTCGCGCTCGATTCCCTGAACGAGCTGGCCCAGTCCGCCGCCGCCGTAACCGCCGCCACCGGCATCCGGCCCGAGCTGCTCTTCTCGACCGGGCCGCCGATGCGGTAAGGAGAGGACTCGCAACATCCTCTCAACCTCGCCCCATTTCTAGGAAAGCAACTGCCGGCCAGGCGGGGCATGGCGGCAATCACCCAAACAAAAAGATGGGCGTCCTTGGTTGGCCACGGACGGAATGCGAGCACTAGCTTGCGATGCAGCCCACGCTATAGCCTGCCTATCGTGGTCTCAAGTCCACCCTACGGCCCAAAGATGGGCTTTGTATCAGCCGGCAGCTTGCTGATGTCGAATGCCGGGTGGCTGCCGTAGGGGTTGTAGAGCGGGTCGCCCACCAGCACCATGACCCACGAATTGAACGGCAGCGTGCGATAGTAGCACTCGGCCAGGGTGTACTTGCCGCTCAGCAGCAGCGGAAAGAACTCATCGGGCCGGGGAAAGGCACCCAGGTAGGGTTCGTGCGTGGGGCCGAGCGTGGCGCACACGCCTTCTTCCAGCATCCGCTTGCACCAGACATTGCTGTTGGCGTCGCGCAGCGTGTGCGCCTCGCCGCTGGCAATGTGATAGGCCACCGAGCCGGGCTTCCACTGAAAAGCGCCAATGTAGTTGCTGAGAGAATACCAACCGCAATACAAGGCCGCGTCCGGGCAAGAATCGGCCGGAAAGAGCGCGTCCTGGTTATCCAGCACCACGTCTTGCTCTTGGCCTTGCATGACTTCGGCCAGGTGCCGCAGGGACTCGTCGTAGTCGGCATAACTGCCCGGCTGCCGCTGTTTGGCATTCACCGCCAGCCCGCGGGCATCGACATAAAATTTGCCCGACAGGCCCGTTTTTTCCGTTTCCAGCGCCGTATCGACCAGTTTCTTGCAGAGCTCCAGCGTGGGGGCTTCCAGCCGGGCGACCATCAACGTGGGAAACAGGTTGTTTCCGGTGTTGTTCTGGTAGCGCCAATGCAGCAGGTTGGGCATCCAGAACAACAAAGGATGGTCGGGCCACAACACCAACGAGAGTTCACTGTCGAAGCTGGCGAAAGTCTCGCCGCGCTGGGCCAGCGTTTGCTGCTCTTCAATCCACAGCAGCGCCCCCAGCAAGCCGTTGGTCTTTTCCAAAAGCTCCAAGATCAGCCGGTCCCGCTCGGTGCGCTCGGGCAGCAACGACAAAGCGTTGAAACCAGACAGCAAGCCTTGCAGTTCGCCCCGCAAAAATTCAAACCGGCCGGCCAATTCCGGGGGCGCCTGGGGCTGCTTCAACAGCACCTGCAGCGATTGCAGTACGGCCGTTTTTCCACCGACCGCCACGCCCAGGCGTTCCAGTTGGGCCGCCGCCGCCCGCCTGTCCTCGGCCGATTCAACTTTCGCGACCCGCTCGTTGGCCGCGCGAAAGGCCGTCTCAAACAGCCGGGTCATATCGCGGGCGGAAGCCTCTGGCGGGAGAGGATCGCCGGCTGGGGTTCCCTCGCTGGCCTGCACGGAGTTGATCTGTTCCAGCAGCATCGGCAGCTTTTGGCGGCGCGACTCGCGTTCGGCCGCCAACTGTTCCAGGCGGCGCTGGCTGTCGACGGTCGCCACCGCCGCGCCAATCTTGAAGGGGACATCGTAAGTCGTCACCAGGCAGCGGACTTGCCCGCGTAGTTTGTTCTCGTCCAGCCACTTTACAATCGCCGGCCGCACGCGGGCGGCCCAATCGTCGCGGCTGAGATCGGCTGCTGGCTGGCCATCCAACAGAAAGATGCGCGAAGCGGGGATCTCGCGCGCATGGGCGTAGTACTCGGCCAACTCCTGGGAAGCCGGACTGTCGCGCATGGCAACAATCGCCACCTCATCGCGATCGAGCGCGCCGGCCTCAGCCGTCCACCCCCACCACGGCAAAACAACCGCCGCCCAGGCCAGCCATCGCCCCAACCCCCGGCATCCACCCGCGCAATTCAGCATGTCATCGCCATACCTTCCCAAGTTGCCAAAAGCTCGCAACGCATCCTTCATCCTTCTGCCTTTACCTATGCACCTTGACGTTCGGCAGCGCTTGTTGGAGCTTCTTCACGCCGCTGCGCGTAATGCCCGTGAAGGCGACTTCGATCTCGCCCAGTTTGGGCAGTTCGGCGGCGATCATTTCCAGGCCGGCGTTGTCGATGGCGGTCGTTTTGATGCTCAGCGTTTCGATGTTCTTCAAGGGCAGAATGTGCTTAAGCCCCTCGTTGGTGATCTTGGTGTCTTCCAGGCTCAGCCATTTCAATTCGCTCATGCCGGCCAGATTGGCCAGGCCGTCATCGGTAATGCGCGTGTGCCACAGGTCGAGCCGTTCCAGCCCGGTCATCCCCTTGATGTTGGCCAGGCCCTCGTCGGTCAACGGAGTTTCGGCGAAGTCGAGCAGCTTAAGTTTGGTCAGCCCTTGCAGATGGGCCATACCGCTGCCGTTGACCTTGGTATCGCGGACTTCCAGCCGTTTGAGATTGGGCATGCCTTGCAGATGGATCAGCCCGGCATCCCCCACGTTGGTCCGCATCAAGTAGAGTTCCTCCATCTTGGAGAGTCCCTTGATTCTTTCCAGTCCGCTGTCGGAGCATTGAGTGTCTTCCAGCGCCAGGCTCTTGAGATTGGAGAACCGTGAAATGATCTCCATGCCGGCATCGGTGATTTGTTGCTGATTGCGAAACTTGAGGGCCACCAGATTGGTGAGTGCCTCCAGGTGTTTGACCCCCAGGTCCGAAATCGTGACGCAGCCGCGGACATCCAACAGCCGCAACTTGGTCAGCCCCTTCAGATGGGCCAGCCCTTCGTCGCCGGTGTTGGTGTACAGCAATTGCAGCCGCTCCAAGTTGGCCAGCTTTTGCAGCGAGGCCAGGCCGGCATCGGTAACGCGGGTGCTGCGGCGCAGATTCAACCCCTTCAGCTTTTGCAGCGGAGCCAGCAAGGCCACTCCGTCGTCGGTGATGGAGGTGTTCTCCAGCGTCAGATCGACCAAATTGGTAAGCTTGCCAATGTCGGCGATTCCCTTATCGGAAATCTCCGCCCCCCACAGCACCAGCTTTTCCAGTTGGGTCAACGCGGCGATTTGCGTCAAGTCGGCGTCGGTGGTCTGGGCGCCGTGCAAGTCGACGGCGGTTACGTGGCCATCCTCCGCATAGGTGAGCTTGCCATCCAGTTTTTCCACCGCCGCCACGGCGGCGGCTTCCTCGGGCAGCGGCGCGGCAATCGCCCCAGCGGCGTTCCAACCAGCCCACAACATGCCACAAGCGATCAACGCACAACGCATAAACCTATTTCTCCCAGCCTCTGGGCGAGGCCTAGTCTTTACTTTTGAAAAAAGGCAGCCAACCGCGCGGCCGCCGGTACCCCGCTATGATGAACGGACAGCCGGTTGAATGCAATTGCCGGCTCACTCTTCCGCAAAGGACCAGCGGGTTAAGTGCTGTGTGTCTTTGATGAGGAAACCATCGGGAAGCAGGACGGGGGGCGACCAGGTTTTTCTTTCGGCCACGCGGTAGCTGGCCGCTTCTTCCAGTTGATCGCCAGCGGTGGCGATAACCTTTAGTTCCCCGTCGTTGATCAGGGCCACGACAAAGCCCGGCAGCGACAAAAACGTCACGTTTTGCCCGGTTCTGGGAGGGCCTTGCCACACGATTTGGCCGTCGGCGGGGTCGAGACAAAACAGCCTTCCGCGGTCGTAATGCGAAAAGCCAAACAAGCGGCCGTCATTCACCACCGCCGAACTCATGTCCAGGGCCAGTTTGTCCTGGCTCCAGACTTCCTTGACGGTCCATTGGCCGTCCCGTAATCGCGGTTCCAGCGAATGCAGGCCGCGGTTCTCCGCCCCCAGCAGCACCCGGCCGCCATGGAGAGCTGGCGTCGGCATGTTCTGGTCCGAACCCCGATGGGGAAAGGGATGCTCCCACAACAGCTTGCCCGTCTCACTCTCCACGCCGACCAGCGACTGATGGTTCCATTCGACGATCTGGCGGATTCCTTGCAACTCCGCCAGCAGCGGAGATGAATAAGAGGGACCATCTTTTCCTTGGCTCCAAATCTCGTCGCCGGTGGCGGCATCCAAGGCCATCAGCGCGCCGGCATCGTCATTGCCAAAGTGAACGATGACCCGGTTTCCATCGACGATGGGCGAAGTGGATGCTCCCCAGTAAGGGTGCGGCTTGCCGAAGCGCTCGCCATGCTTGCCGCTCCACAACAGCTTGCCCGACGCGGCCTCCCAGGCGCGGAGTTCGCCGACGATGCTCATGGTAAAGACGCGGCCATCGGCATAGACCGGGGACGATTTGGGGCCTTTGCCGTGCCGCTCGCCCCCTCCTCCCATCTTAAAAGGGGCCGGGTAGCTTTGCCGCCACTCGGTCTGGCCTGTCGCCAGATCGAAACACCACACGGCCTCATCGTCTTCCTGCCGGGCGTGCTGATACACGCGGCCATCGGCGACCAAGGGCGAACCGTAGCCGGTACCTACCTCGACCCGCCAGACCTGCTGCAATTGCGCTGGCCACTTGCCGGGCGGTTGAACTCCGCTGACCCACCCGTCCCGATTCGGTCCCAGCCAGCCGGGCCAAAATGGCGCGGCGGCGGCCGCTGTTTCCTCACCCGCCCCCGTTGCCGAGTCAACGCCGCCGGCGAACAGGGCCAGCGCGGCGAAGAGAAAGAAAAACCTGGGACAAGATCGCATCGCGGTGATCCTCATGCATGTGGGTGTGGGGCGACGGAGCGCCGATTCACGGGAATGCCTCGCGGTCCCTGGTATGATAACCTAAAGGGCCGTGGTTTTTGACCTTTGCCGAGGTTCGCATGGATATGCCCGTGGTAGCGGAGTCGCGCCGCAAGCTGGGCGTGGGGAAGATACTGTTTGTTTTTGGCGTGGTGCTGTTGATCGCCGCTGTGATCGGGCTGGCCCTTTGGCGCGCCGGCATGGAAGCACGGTTGGACCGGGAAGTTGCCAGAATCCACGAGGCGGGCGACCCCATCACGGCCGAGGAGATGGCGGCCTTCTACCGGTTGCCGGAGGGAGCGGACGATTGCACTCGGTTGTATGTAGAGGCGTGCCAGGGGCTAAAAGGACCGGCATTTGACCAGGCAGCGGCCAAGCTGCCCTACGTCAATTTGGAAATCGAAGAGTCCTCAATTCCGTTCCCGCCCGAACCTTGGCCAGAACTGGAAGCGGCGGAAAAATTTCTGGCGTCTTATCAATCATGGCTCGATCTGTTGCACGAAGCGGCCCGCCGTGGCGGCGCGGCCCGCTACGTACTCGACTTCAGCAAAGGAATCAATGTGTCGGTGGATCATGCCACGGCACTTCGTCAGTCTGGGCGATTATTGCAATTGCAAGCGCTAGTCCAGGCCCATCGCGACAATGCGCCAGGAGCGGCGGCGGCAATCTTGGCGCAGTGGAGGGCAGCGGAGTCTCTGGCCCAAGAACCGCTGCTGGTTTCGCAACTGATACGCATCGCCTTGGGACGCATGGCGATGGCGCAATTGGAAACTTTGCGGGGGACCACGGAGTTTTCAGACGACGACTTGCGGATGCTGCAACGAGCTTTCCGCCAGTACGATGGGGCCGACGCTCTGTACCGCTCGCTGCGAGGCGAGCGCTGGTTTGCCTACGACGCCATCATGCATCCCGTGGCCAATAATTTCCTAGACGATCCAAAATTCTTGGACAAATTCTTTCGGCACCAAGACACGGCGTTTGTCTTGGAACACATGGCCCGACTAATCGCCGCCGCGAAGGGGACCATGCCGACCATGCGCCAAGAGTTTGCCGACCTTGATGCCGGCATTCAGACCGCGGCCGAACCCGGTTGGCTGGACAAGCTGCATACAAACCATGCCAGCGACTATGGAATCCTGTCTACCGCTCCGGTGGATGTGCTGTTCCGCGCACAAGCACGAGCCATGGCCGCCGATGCCGCCATCGCCGCGGAGCTCTATCGCCGCCAGCATGATGCCTTGCCCGCAACGCTGGAAGCCCTCGTACCCGACTTTCTGCCGGCCGTACCCGTCGATCCTTTCTCGGGACTGCCGCTACTCATGTCGGCCCGCGCGGACGAACTTGTGATCTACAGCATCGGTCCCGACGGCATCGACGATGGTGGTGTCGTCCGAGTCGAAATTGGAATGACACCGGATGAAGGCTTTTCGTTAAGGCCTGGCCCGAAATAGCACCCCGGCTCGATTGGCCGGTCCGTGTAATGCTTTCCCGGTGGGCGGAGATTTTGCCTTCGATTGGCACGCCGGGTCGCGCTCTTCCAGCACTCTTCATTTCCCCGCGACGGAAGTAGGGCCGCGGGAAAGTTGCCGTTCCGACGCTGAATTCTGAAAACGCGCTTTGGCAAGCAGTTGCTTCAATGGGAAAGCCCCGGTAGGGGCGGCAGCACCCCTGCCTGCGGCTAACGCCCCCAGGCTATTGACTGCCGCCCCTACCGGAGCTGTCGGCTGCCTAGCCCCAGCGGTCCCAAAGCGCAGCCACGTCCGAGAAGTCGGGCACCAGCAGATCGGGCTGCTCGGCGGCCAGTTGTTCCATGCTGAAAATGCCGGTCGCCACGGCAATCGACCGCACGCCCACGGCTTTTGCGCAGCGCACGTCCCAAGGCGTATCTCCCAGCACCCATATATCGTCGGGCCGGGCTTTGTCGCCAAACCGACTCTGGACGTGGCCGAAGGCTTCGCGAGCCACGTCGTCCCGGTCGCGATGAACGTCGCCGTAGGCGCCAAAGGCAAAATGCTGGTCGATGCCGCAATGCCCCAGTTTGATGCGGGCACCGCGCTGCACGTTGCCCGTCAACAGGCCCAGCGCCGTGTCTGGGCGTTCGAGCAAGGCGGCCACTAACCGGTCAATGCCGGGGCAGAGCGTGCCGTTGTTCTTGCGCATGCTGTCGGGCAGCCGGCCGATATAGGCATCGATGAAACGGTCGAAGTTCTCTTGCGTGTCGGCGATGCCGTGCTTGCGAAACTGATCGGTGGCGATCGAACGGTCGGTTCGGCCCGAGATCGAGTCTTGCTGGATCGGCGACGTGACGCCAAACAAGTCCGCCAAGGCTTCATCCATCGCCAGGCGGCCCGCGCCCGAACTATGCAGCAGCGTGCCATCGATATCGAACAAACAAACCAGCATCCGTGTACTTCCCCAGAGTTAATGCGGCCGCCAAAAACGCGGACATTTGAAGATAATGCATTGCCAGCGAGTTTAATGCGCACCGGCAATTATACGAGGCCTGGTGAGAACCACGAATCAAACGAATCAAACGAATGAACCTCCTGAGCGGAAACCCGCTTGAGAAAAAGGGGGCGGGCAGCGACTAGACGAACTCGTACCGTAGGATCCTTATTCGTTTGATTCGTTCGATTCGTGGTTCTTCTCTTGCGGGGCAGTTCGATCTCGCGGTTCTCGGCCGCGATGCGCAATCCGGGCTGAGTATACGGCGTTTTTCGCGGTCTCGGCCCTCCAGGATGGAACGCCGACTTTCGCCGTCGGAGACGGCTCCTACAGCTAAGTGCCACCCACGGCCTTTCGACTTCATCCTTTCGCCTTTCGCCTTTCTTTCTACCGCAGGGCAATCGCCAGCCGGTCTTGCAACGATTGCACGGTCAATTCCTCGTCGCGCAGCGCTTCGATTGCCTTGACCGCGGCCTGCGCGGCTTGCACCGACGTAATGCAGGGCACGCCATGCGCCACGGCAGCCGCGCGGATGTGCCCCTCGTCGGTGCGGGCACCCTTGCCTTGCGGCGTGTTGATAATCAGGTGAATCCCCTCGTTGATCAGATAATCCAAAATGTTGGGATGCCCTTCCTGCAGCTTCTTCACGGACTGCACGGCGATGCCGGCCTTGTGCAGTTCGCGCGCGGTCCCTGGCGTGGCTACCAGTTCAAAGCCCAGTTCGTCCAACCGCTGGGCCAGTTCGACCAAGTGGTGCTTAGTGCGGTCGGCCAGGCTGATGAAGATCGTCCCTTTCAGCGGCAGCACGGTGCCGGCCGCCAACTGGCTCTTGGCGAAGGCGATGGAAAACCGGTCGCTGACGCCCATCACCTCGCCCGTCGAACGCATCTCGGGACCAAGCACGATATCGACGCCGTGGAACTTAATGAACGGGAACACGCTCTCCTTGATGGAGACATGGCTGGGAACCGGGTCGCTGTCGATCCCTTGCTCGGCCAACGACACGCCCGCCATTACCTTGGCGGCGATCTTGGCGACCGGCATGCCGGTCGCCTTGGCCACGAATGGCACCGTGCGGCTGGCCCGCGGGTTGACTTCCAGCACGTAGAGCACCGGTTTGCCGTCCTCTTGTTTGACGGCGAATTGGATATTCATCAGCCCTTTGACTTGCATCCGCTTGGCCAAGGCGTGGGTGGCCTCTTTGATTTCCGCCACCACTGGTCCCGACAGGCTATACGGCGGAATGCAACAGGCGGAGTCGCCCGAGTGGACGCCCGCCTGTTCGATATGCTCCATGACGCCGGCCACAATCGTCCGCTCACCATCGCAGATGGCATCGACATCGACCTCGGTGGCGTCTTCCAGAAAACGGTCGATCAAGACCGGCTGGCCTTGCGCCACCACGAAGGCCTCTGCCACAAAGCGTTCTAACTGGGTGGTGTCGTAGCAGATCTCCATCGCCCGGCCCCCCAGCACAAAACTGGGCCGCACCAGATTCGGAAAGCCTATCTTGGCCGCCTCGGCGCGGGCTTGCGACATGTTGCGGGCGATGCCGTTGGCGGGCTGCCGCAACCCCAACCGCTGCAAAAGCTGTTGAAACTTTTCGCGGTCCTCCGCATCGTCGATGGTATCAACGCTGGTGCCGATGATCGGCACGCCGCAAGTGGCCAGCGCCCGGGCCAGGTTTAGCGGGGTCTGTCCGCCAAACTGTACAATCACTCCATCTGGCTGCATGCGGTCGCAGATATTCAGCACGTCCTCGGCCGTGAGCGGCTCAAAGAACAAGATGTCGCTGGTGTCGTAGTCGGTGCTGACCGTTTCGGGGTTGGAGTTGACCATGATCGACTCAATGCCTAGTTCGCGCAAGGCAAAGCTGGCATGGCAGCAACAATAGTCGAATTCGATCCCCTGGCCGATACGGTTTGGCCCGCCACCCAAGATGATGATTCGCTTTTTGTCGGGCTGCTTGGCGGGTGTTTCGTCCTCGTCCTCGTAGCAAGAATAATAATAAGGCGTGTAGGCCTCGAACTCGGCCGCGCAGGTATCGACCGCTTTAAAGGTGGCGACAATGCCGCGGCGTTTGCGCTCGGCACGAATCTCGATCTCCGACTGCGTCCAGATCGTGGCCAGTTGCCGGTCGGCAAAGCCAAATTGCTTGGCCCGCCGCAGCACGGCATCGTCGGCGGCTTGCACGTTGGGCAGGCGGCGAAGTTCCTCCTCCATCTCCACGATTTCCGCTAGATTGTCGAGAAACCAGGGGTCGATGCCCGTCACCTGATAAATCTCGTCAACCGTCATGCCCCCCTTCAGCGCGTAGCGAATGTACCAGGCCCGTTCCGAGTTCGGCCGGGCCAGCTTGGCGCGAATCTCGTCCTTGCTGGGCTGCTGGTCGGTCCCCCACAAGTCCTTGGAATCGCAGCCAAAGCCAAAACCGCCGACTTCCAATCCGCGGAGCGCCTTTTGGAATGATTCCTTGAACGTCCGCCCAATCGCCATGGTCTCGCCGACGCTCTTCATTTGCGTCGTGAGCGTGCTGTCAGCCTCCGGGAACTTCTCAAAGGCAAACCGCGGAATCTTGGTGATGACGTAGTCGATCGTCGGCTCGAAACAGGCCTTTGTCTCGCGGGTGATGTCGTTGGGCAGCTCGTGCAAGCGATAGCCCACCGCCAATTTGGCCGCGATCTTGGCAATGGGAAAACCAGTCGCTTTGGATGCTAATGCACTCGACCGGCTGACACGCGGGTTCAATTCAATCACGATCATCCGACCGGTGCGCGGGTCGATGGCGAACTGAATGTTAGAGCCCCCCGTCTCCACGCCGATCTCGCGAATGATGGCCAGCGAGGCATCGCGCATCCGCTGGTACTCTTTATCGGTCAGTGTCTGGGCTGGCGCGACCGTGATGGAGTCACCGGTGTGGACCCCCATCGGATCGAAGTTTTCAATCGAGCAGATAATCACGACGTTGTCGTCGCAATCGCGCATGACTTCCAGTTCGTACTCTTTCCACCCGTGGATCGACTCTTCGACCAGCACTTGGTGAATGGGCGACATCTCGATGCCGCGGCTCACCAGCGAGTCGAACTCATCCTTGTTGTAGGCCACGGCCGAACCGCTGCCGCCCAGCGTAAAGCTGGGCCGCACCACCGCTGGCAGCCCAATCTGTTGCTGCACCTGGCGGGCCTGTTCCAGGGTGGTCACCGTTGCGCCGCGGCAGACTTCCAGGCCGAGCTTTTCCATCGCCTCTTTGAATCGTTGGCGGTCCTCGGCCTTGTCGATCACATCGGCTTTGGCGCCGATCATCTCCACGCCGTACTTCGCCAGCACTCCGTGTTTTTCCAAGGCCATCGCCAGATTCAGACCGGTTTGGCCCCCCAGCGTGGGCAGTAAGGCGTCGGGCCGTTCGGCCTCTATCACCTTTTCGATGACTTCCCACGTCAACGGCTCGATATAGGTGCGGTCGGCCGTGTCGGGGTCGGTCATAATGGTGGCCGGGTTAGAATTGACCAACACCACCTCGTACCCCTCTTCCCGCAGCGCTTTGCAGGCTTGCGTACCGGAATAATCAAACTCGCAAGCCTGGCCGATCACAATCGGGCCAGAACCAATCAGCAAAATCTTATGGAGGTCGTCTCTGCGTGGCACGCCTGTTTTTCCCTGTGTGAGCCGGTGTTTCCGTGGGCGGGATAGCCCTCCCGCGCGTATCGCCACCCGCGTTGGACGTGGATGGCACCCCGGGCAGCCGCCCGCGGCGCTAGGAAGGTTTTGCCGTTCTATCGCAAAATCTAAAATCCCACGATGTTACCATGCGCCGCGTGCAACCTTCAAGGGGGCGAAAAACCACGGGCCAGGGGAATGCCAGGAAGTGACGGCTCGACATGAAGTAAATCGCCCATTACGTTGCGGACGGGGCACTTCAATCTGCCAGTTTATGACGCAACCATGTCCACATTCACAACGCTCGACTCCGGCTTTATTGCCCAAAACCCCGCTCGGGACGACGCGGCCTACTACATGGCGGTTGGCCCGCGGGTGGTGGCTTTGCCGAATGGCGACGTCGTCTGTTCCTACATGCGGACCCGCCAAACCGCCACGAACGATTTCGTGCCGTGTCTGGCCCGATCGACCGATGGCGGCAAGTCGTGGGATGCCACCGGCCCTATCTGGCCAGAGACGATTGACCGCCTGAGCATCTTCGCTTCGATCAGCCGCGACACCGCCGGTCAATTGTTTGTGTACGGCAGCCGGACGCCAATCGAGACGATTGGGGAGGCCTTTTGGTCGGACGCCACTCAGGGCCTGAAACAGAACGAACTCTTTTGGTCGTCCTCGCCGGATGGCGGGCGGTCCTGGTCCGGGCAGCAGCCGATCGCCATGCAAATTGCCGGCTCGGCCGAAGCCCCCGGCCCCTTGTGCGTCACCAACGACGGCGCGTGGCTCGCTCCCTATTCACCGTACAACACGGTCGATGCGGCGGTAAAGGTCGATCTGGGACAGGTGGTTGCGTTACGCAGCCACGACCGGGGAGAAACGTGGTCTTCGCGGTCGATGATTCGTTTCGCCGAGCCGCAGTCGGGCGGGGCCGAAGCGTGGGTGATCGAGTTGGCCGACGGCCGCCTGTTGGCCACGGCCTGGCATCTGAATTTGTCGGGCGGCCCCGATCATCCCAACAAATTCGCCTTGTCGTCCGACGGCGGAAAATCGTGGACGCCGGCACGCTCGACCGGCATCCTGGGCCAGTCCACGGCCTTGACGGCACTTCCGGATGGCCGGGCGCTATTCATCTACAATCAGCGCAAACATGGCGAGGCGGGCGTATGGATCGCCGTCGCCAGGCCGACGGAGGCCGATTTTGGCGTGGAGGCGAACGAGATTGTATGGCGAGCCGCCCAACCGACCCAACATGGCACGGCGGGCGACCACGCCCAATGGAGCGACTTTTCCTTCGGCGAGCCCTCCGCCACGATCCTCCCCGACGGCACGGTGTTGGTCGCGCTGTGGTGCCTGCAGCCGGGGGGCAGCGGCGTGGCCTACGTGCGGCTCAAGCTGGCCTGATGCGAACTCAAACCCGGCCCTGAATGCCGATTTCAAGCGGCAAAGTCTTTACGACCGCCCGTAACAAGGCTAATCTTTGGCAGCATCTGGCTGTTGGGCAAAAAAGCAGGCGATGGCATAACTGCGCATTGCCTGTTTGTGCAACACCAAGGCTTTACGGCGAATTTGATTGGTCCGCAATCCGATCGTATCGACAAGGTTTCTGAACATGAATCGTTTCAACAGGCCAGCTCGGCTGCTTTGTGTAAGTGCTATGTTGTGTCTGATGGCCGCTCCGGCATGGGGGCAGGCAGACGCCGGGCCTACGGATGCCACGACCACCGTGGACGCGGCGGAACCCGCCGCCGAGGCGGTTGTTAACAACGCCGACAACGCCTGGATATTGGTCTCATCGGCTCTGGTCCTGATGATGACGGCCCCCGGCCTGGCGATGTTCTACAGCGGCCTGGTCCGCAAAAAGAACGTGTTGGGCGTGATGATGCAGTGCGTCTTTTTGATGGGGTTGAATTCCGTCATCTGGGCCATCTATGGCTATTCGCTGTCGTTCGGCGGCAACCCCGACCCCAAAGCCCAAGACGCTAGTTACAGCCCCTGGATTGGCAACGGGGAGTACTTGTTTCTGCAAAACGCCGTGCCGGAATTCAACGAAGTAACAGGGACGGTTGACTACCCCCCCGTCGTCGGCACCATTCCGGTGCTGACGCACATGTTGTTTCAGGGGATGTTTTTCATCATCACGCCCGCTTTGATTTGCGGTGCTTTTGCCGAGCGGATGAAGTTTAGCGCCATGGTCGTGTTCACGATCTTGTGGGGGACCGTGGTTTATTGCCCCTTGTGCCACTGGGTTTGGGACGGCGGCTTGCTGGCTTATGGTTCGCCCCATGCCAGCCCCCAGATGGGCGCTCTGGACTTTGCCGGCGGTACGGTTGTGCATATCAGTTCGGGCGTTTCGGCGTTGGTTTGCGCGCTCGTCTTGGGCAAACGCCTGGGGTTTGGCAGCGAACCGATGCCCCCCCATAATTTGACGTATACCACGATCGGCGCGGCGTTGCTGTGGGTGGGTTGGTTTGGCTTCAACGCCGGCAGTGCGTTGAGCGCCGGCAATCTGGCGGCTAGCGCGTTCGCGGCCACGCATCTTTCGGCGGCGGCCGGTACTTTGGCTTGGGCCGGCTTGGAGTGGATCATCCGCGGCAAGCCCAGCGTGTTGGGGGCTTGCTCGGGGGCGGTGGCCGGGCTGGTCTGCATTACGCCAGCATCCGGCTTCGTGCAGCCCGTGGCCAGCATGCTGATTGGCTTGGCGGGGGGCGCGGTTTGCTACTTTGCCTGCACCACACTTAAGCACAAGTTCAAGTACGACGACTCGCTCGACGCCTTCGGCGTGCACGGCGTAGGTGGAACGCTAGGCGCAGTGCTGACGGGCGTGTTTGCCACCCGCAACGTGGCCGATCCCGCGATCAGCGGCGGCAGCCTGCTCGGCCTGACCGAGGGAGGAAAGGTGCTTCTGCCGCAGATCGTCGCCACCCTGACTACGTGGGCGCTGGCCATTGTAGCGACGTTTGTCATACTGAAGTTGATCGATGCCGTCATCGGACTGCGCGTTAAACAAGAGCAGGAAGTGGCGGGTCTCGATCTTAGCCAGCATGGCGAGGAAGGTTATATCTTCATGTGATTTCGCGGCGACCTACATTTCCATTTAATCAAATTTTATGTGGCGGCGGACGCCAGGGCGAATTTAAATTTCCCTGGTGCCATCACCCGCGACCGATTCCAGCCAGGAGCCCACGATGAAAAAGATCGAAGCCATTATTCGCCACTTCAAGCTGGAAGACGTCAAGAACGCCCTCTCCGCCGCGGGCGTACTCGGCATGACCATTACCGAGGTGCGGGGTTTCGGCCGGCAGAAAGGACATACCGAGATGTACCGCGGCACGGAGTACGCCGTGGACTTTGTTCCCAAAGTCAAGGTGGAAGTCGTCGTCAGCAACGCTAACCTGCGCAGCGTGATTGAGACCATCTTGAAGACATCTCAGACGGGCCAAATTGGCGACGGCAAGATTTTTGTCACCAGCCTGGATGAGTCGATCCGCATTCGCACGGGCGAGACGGGCGAAGAAGCGCTCTAACAGCTAAAGGCCCGGTCAGGCGGCCGGACCTTGCTCGCGCACGTGCCGCCGCAAGAAATCGAAGGCCCGCCGCTCCTGCTCGCCGCCGGTCTTGTCGATCAGTACCGCCAACCGCTCGAATTCCGCCGCGATTTGCTCCGCCGGCAATAAATGCAGCCGGGTGGCCAGTATGGCGGCTTCCACAACCGCATGTTTGGCCCGGTTGAAGCCAAAAAAATCGCGCTGCCGGCCGCTATCGGTAACGGCCACTTCAATCCGCGTGCGCGGCTGGCTATCGTCAAGCAGCTCGACGCGAAAGGCATACCAGCGGCAGGCGTCGGCCAGAATCCAGCCATCCAGGGCGGCGGCCTTCGTCATTGGCGGCAACGGATTTGGCTGGCCAACCGCGGCTTGTGCCAACAGTTCCACGTCATCCGTCACATGCAAAACGCCGCGGCCCGTCCGCTTGAGATTGGCGTACGTTTTTGAGGACTGAAACGGTTTGAGCGTGAATCGCTGCCAGGTTTCGTCAACCTCGGGCCCCATGGGCGAAATATTCACCGAACCATCGGCGTTGGTCGTGGTGATGATGGACTCTAGTATCATGGGCATGGAAAGCAGATTGTCGCCGTCGGAAGACGGCGAATCAATGAGTGTCGCTTTTCGCTCCGCGAAAAGGCGTCGGGTGGAGGGCGGGACAGCGCATCTTCTTTCAAAGACCGATCTGGCGGTTTCCGTTGGCAAGACCGTCTCACCCGTGCGCTCTTTTTCTCTCGTGGCCGGCGCTGTTTCGCGGAGCGAAACGCGACGATATTCATCACCAATTCAATTGCTGACTTAAATCGCCTCCTCCGGCTTGATGGAACCACTTCGGCCACGCCGTTCCATCTAAAGCTTGATGGCGGCCCGGGCTTGCTCAATGAGCGGCGAATCGGGCTGGCTGGTGCCACGCAGGTGGTAGGTGGCCACGGCCAGCATATGCGGCCGAAAATGGGGGCTGATCAGATCGGTGTCCTCAAAGATCGCCGCTGGGTACTTGTAGTCGTGGGCGTCGGTTCCCTTGGTGATTACCAGCCGCCGGGCCGCGGTGAAGAGGACCTCGGATTGATAATACTTCCGCCCATAGGCCAACGCGCGGCTGGCCGCTTGTGGCGCGTCTCGGCCGATGGCTTCCAGAACCGATTCAGCGGCGGCCGCTTCGGAATCGGGCAGATCCGCCGGCGAAAGGCCCGTCAGCAAGGTATTGGACAACCCTTGCGGTTTGGCCGCCATGAAGTGCCGAAATTGCGTCATCCACCCGATGGCTTGCAGCAGCATCAGCACGCGGGTCTGCTGGTCGCTCGATGTGCGGAAGGCGTAATGCAATCCGTTGATGGAGGTCACGGTGTGAATGCCGTAAATACCTGGCTGGCGCAGCATCAATTCGCCCGCCATGAGATGGGCCGCATCCCAGGCCGTGGCCGCCGTCAGGCGTCCGGCCAGCAAATCGTCGTACACGGCGCTACAGGCATCGTGCGGAGCAGCTTCGCGAAACGTGGCCAGCAGTTGCTCGCTGGCCGCGGCATCGGCGGCCGGCCGCAGCCAATCCCCCGGCAAGACGCGGGTAGTATCTTGCACACGCGCTAGATTCGAGAGATAGGTTTGGCCCTCAAAGTCGTACTCGTTGACGCGCTTGCCGCGGCCGAAATCCAACAGCCCCAGCAGCAGCGACCGCAACGCCGGTTCGGCATGTTGCCAACCAATGGTTTGCAGAGTCCGCCAGGCGTTCGCCACGAAGATGGCCTTATGGCCGATGTTGCGGAAATCGCGGGCACCGTACCGCCAGAAGGCCTCGATAATCTCGTGAGAGCTGGCCTGTGACACAAGATCGGGGATAGCCCTGTCGGCACGCTCGGCGTCCCAGGCTTCCATGCCGGCATGGAACTCTTGCCAGGCCTTCTCGCGCGACAGCCCGGCCGATTGCGCTGGTGGCAGTTTGAAGTCTCCCTCGCTGACATCCTTGGCCTGCGACGCCTTGAAATCGTCGAGCGCCCAAAACAACGGCAGAAGCCGTTCCTCGGGCCGGGCGTCCAGGCTCATCTGGTTGGCCGCGTGGATCACGAACACGCAGTGAAACTTAAAGCCTGGCGGCTGCGGGTTGACATTGCGAATTCCCGCCAGAAACAAAGCCGCCAAAAAGTTACGGTACGGCAGGCCCGCTTTGAGTTGCGCGGCCAACAGCTCGAAACACTTATCGCGAGGCGTCTCTTCAATCAGCCGCACCAGCGGTTCAATCTCGGGCCGCAGCCGTACCAGGTCGGGCGTTACCTGGGCCTCGGCGGCGGAGAGGGGCGAAAGAGGCAGAAACGCGTTCAGGTCCGCCAACGAACCCGCCAACCCAGCGCCAGCCGCGGTCCCCAAGAATCCTCGACGAGTCCATCGCATGGCCAGTCCCTCCGGTTCAAGCAGGATTAGGTATGTATCGTCCGCCACGGCAGCGCTGCAGGTATTCCAAGGCATGCACCTGGCCGGTCATTTCCAGTTCGTCGCGATAGACCGGATCGTGCCAGCCTTCAATGTCGATCGCCCCCCGATAACCGGCCATCCGTAACGTGCTAAACACGTCGGCCCAATTGGTGTCGCCAAAGCCGGGCGTGCGGTGGTAGACGTAAGTCTCGCCTCCGCGAATGCCGCGCGACTTGACGATATCCCACAGCACCGTGGCGTCTTTACCATGAACGTGAAACACCTTGGCGGCCCATTGCCGCAACTGCGGCAGCGGATCAGCCAGGCTGACCATTTGGTGGCAAGGTTCCCATTCCAGGCCCAAGGCAGGGCTGGGGACTTCGTTAAACATCCGCTCCCAGGCGGCGGGCGCATGGGCGATATTCCAATCGCCGTAGTCCCACGTTCCCCCCATGTCGCAGTTCTCAAAGGCAATCCGCACCCCGCAATCCTCGGCCCGCCGGGCCAAGGGACCAAACACCTGGCCAAAACGGGGCAGCGATTCCGGGATTGGGCGATTCGGCAGCCGCCCCGCAAAGCCGCAGACCAGGTTGGTGCCAAACTCGCCAGCGGCGTCAATCAGGCGGCCAAAATCGTGGGCGGTACCGTCGTCGGTCAAGGGATTGCCGTACAGGCCCAGCGCGCTAACCGTGGCCGCGTGGCCCGACTCGTCCAACACTTGCCGCACTTGCCGGGCCAACAACGGCAAGTCCGCGTCGTGCAAATGCCGGCGAAAGACCAATTGAAAACTTTCAAAGCCATGCGGCAGAATCTGGCGGATGTAATCCGCGGCGTTCTGCTCGGCTTTGACGAGCGTGCCAATGGAAATGTCGCGATGCATGGTCAGCGGAATCAACGCAAGGAAATCAGACGCGGCGGCCCGCGTTCGATCCTACGTCAAACATCGCGGAGGAGCAAATGGAGTGGCGAGTAGGGTGGGACAAGCGGAGAGCGTTCCAACCATTCACAACCGGGAGAGTCGCGATGTCCCACCAAAGACGGGTGACCTCGCGAATGATGGTGGGACATCGCGGGTAACACGCCACGAAATGGGCCGGTCGATCTCCGCTTGTCCCACCCTACGCGCTATTCCGCCAGCCGCAACTCGGCCCAACATGCGGGATGGTCCGATGCGCCGCTGTCCACCACGCCGGCGGCCGTCGATTGCATGCCGCGGGTGAGAATCCAATCGACTCTAGATTGCCCGTCGCAGCCAGCTTGGGCCAGCGGGTCTTGGACGTCCCCGGAAATCAACAGTTGCCGCAGGATGGGATCGTCGGAAGTAGAATTCAAATCGCCCAGCAAAATGGCCGGCGGAGGAAGTTGCAAGAACTGGCCGGCCACCAGTTTCAACTGTGCCGCCCGGTCGCGGCGGCGGTCGAGATGCACGATCAGGAAATGGAGGGTGGTGCCGTTCCAATCAAGATCGGCCTGCAACGTCGCGCGATGCCCGCGCTCTTGCGTGGCGGGTAGCGGCGTGCGCTGCCAATGCGAGACGGCGAAGCGGCTCAGCAAGCCGTTGCCGTACCAATCGCGCCCGTAGCGGCGTTCGCCCGGCGCAAATAGAGAGGTCATCTCCAACTGGCGTCCCAGCGCGGCCGCTTGATTGTCGTTGTTCCAAACGGCACAAGCCGAGACCTCGTTCAGACCGATAAAATCGAGCCGCAGCCCCGCTAACGCCGCGGCCGTGCGGTCAAGATGTCGTTGCCCGTGTGCGTCTTTGCCCGCATGAATGTTGAACGTACCAACCCGCAATACGTCTGGCACGGGCGCCGCCGCCACGCCGGGCAGCGGGCCCCCTTGCGCGGCGGCAGCCGGCCAGCGCGAGGCCCACATGGCAATGGCGTGGACCAGCAGCACCGTAGCCAGCAAGCCCGTCACATTCCAACCGGGCATGGTGCGCGGCGGGTGGAGCCATCTCCAAGGTTGAAGATAGCGCCGAGACGTGCGTGGGCTGCGCGCTGCATGGCGCAAGGTTGTCTTCACGACACGCCCTTTCCGAATTCGAAAACCATGTTCGGGGAAATTCTAGCGTTGCCGAATCTTGCCGCCCTGCCGCGCGGTTTCCTGCGCTGGCTGCCCTGGCCCCATCGCGCGCTGCATGAAGGCCAGGTTTGATTGGGGAACGTGCAAGGCATTGTCGTCCAACTGGCCGTCGCGAACGGCCTGTTCAATCATTTGCAGCCCTTGCTCGCTCAGCCGTAGTGCCGCCTGGCGCTCGCCCACTTCCCAATACGAGACCGCCATGCTAACCAACGTTTCGCCGGCCCGGCCAATATCACAAGTGGGCGATTGTAGCGACTGGTTGACAAACGGCAGGGCTTTATCGAACCAGACCAACGCCTGGCGATGGTCCTTATCGTGGACCGCATGGATCACGCCCATGCGAAAGCTGACCCGGCCCAGCAAGTAACCCTGGTTGGGCGTCGGTTCGTCGTTGGCCAGGCTGGCTTGCAGATGTTCCAAGGAAAGTTGTCCGAATCGGAGGGCCTCGACATGTTGGCCGCGCAGATGGTGTGCTTGCAGCGCATCGTAAAGGGCCGCGCCCAACTGCCACTCCAACTGTTGCCGCAACAAGGCATCATCCGTGGTGGCCAACATCGACAAACCGCTGGCCAGGGCCGTGTCGCCCCAGGCCGCCGGATCGGCTTCGCCTTGTAGCCCGACCAATGCCGCCAGGGCCTGCGATGCCAGGCGAAACTTTACCGCCGGATCATCCTGGCTGCTGCCCGCCACGGTGGCGGCCTTATCTAGCCACTTGCCGACGACCGATTCCTTCCCCTTCCAATTGCCCCAGGCCACATCGTAGGCCATCGCCAGATGGGCCTCGACCAGCAATTGCCGCACCTGCCGGGAGATGGCCTTCCGTTTGTCATTCAAGAAGGGCTGCGCCAGTTTGATGGCCTGGGTATGGTGTTCGCTGGCCTCGCGATAGTTGCGGGCCTGGCCGGCCAGCAAGTCGCCCAACAGCATATGTGCCTGGGCCAGCGTCCACTGATCGATATCGGCGCGGGCGGCCAATTGGCGGGCCTGGTCCAAAGCCGCCGAATACTCACCCGCCTGATCCAGGCAGCGGACCAGCGTCATGCGATAGTCTTGGCTAGCGGGATCGCTTTCCACGGCTGCTTGTGCCGATTCCAGCGCGGCGGCCGCCTGGCCCACGGAAGTCAGCAACCGGGCCCGCAGCCAGAGCGATTGCGCATGCTTTGGATCAAGCCGCAACGCCTGCTGGCAATCGGACAGGCCCGCGGTGACTTGCGAGTCGAGGTATAGCTCGGCACGCAAGGCGAAAGGCTCCGGGGTGAGCGGTTCCAAAATAATCTTGATAACCTCGCCCGGCGCTCCATCGGCAAAGCGAAACAAAACGCCCCGTTCTGGAAAGGCCCAACCCAGCACCTCGCCGCTTTCGTCCGCGACGGGTGCGGCCACGAAGCGGGCCAAATCCATTTCTTGCGCCACGGTCTCGGCCGAGAACGGTTCGCGCAGGTCGAGGGCAATCGTGGCCACGATATTGTCTTTGAAGAAAATGGTCGCCTTTTCAAACGGCTCCAGGTCGAATTCTTGGCGGGCAATGCCATCTTGTGTAATGGCCGCATTGGGCTTGCCCCAGTCGCGCTCGACCTCCGCCAAGGTCGATTCGCCCGGCTGCGCACCCTTGAGGATCATGGCTTCCGGCTTATCGAATTCCGGCGTTTGAGGTGCATCGTCCGTCGGTTCTTCAGCGGCGGGCTGCTGTTCTGGGGATGGTGCCTGCCGGCCTGCCTGGGGCCTGGGTGCCACGTCGCCAGAGGAATCGAATTCGTCATCCACGGGCGAAGGCGGCAATTCCGTCGCATCGGGCGAACCGATGGGTGTCTCGTTGCCGATCCGAATGCGAACGGGAGGGGGCTGCGGTTTCGATTCGACGGGTGGCGCGCGGAGCGGCTTTCTGGGCCGCGAGGAGAGGTCTTCTTGATCCGATGCCACCGCGGCTTGCGGGCGGTCATCCTGGTCCGAGGCATAGACCTTCTCCGCGGCGCGCGAGCGTTGCGCTGCCGACAAGGCGGCCACCAACGTGATCGACACAACAAGTAGCGGCATCGGCCAGGCGATGGCGAGCAACGGTTGCGGCGTCTGGCGTGGCATGGCTGGTACTCCGTGAACTGATCGTCATGCCAGGCGCATGACCGCTGATGAACCGCCGGTTCCGTCGGATGGGCCGTCGGCTGCCTCCGAGAATTTTGGCGGCGTAGTATAGCGGGCTAAGATCAACGGTCCAGAGAAGTTTGCCTGCTAGCAATCACGAACTTGCCCGCTATGCGGCCGGCTGGCTAGCGATGCACCCGGCGCTAGCTAAGCCGACGGCGGATCCGTGGCGGGCCGTTTGGCCGCCTTTAGCAGCGCCGCCTGCGGCTGGGCCTTGTAATAGGGATCGAGCGGGTAGCAGCCCGACATCATTCCCAACCGTGGGCCGGTCGTGCAATCGCTGAAGGTGCGGCAGAACTGCTTGCGTGCTAGCTGCTGCCCGGCCAGGACATCGGCCGGCAGTTCGGGATAGGAGAGCACCATCCGCCCCAGGCCGATATAGTCGGCCCAGCCAGCCCGCACGACTGCTTGGGCCACGTGCGGCAAGAATTCTTGCAAATAAGAGTAGGCGGTTCCCACCATCAGCAAGCCAGGGACGGCAGCGCGGCAATCGCGCGTGGCGATGATCTGCCGCACAACACCGGCCAGCGGATCCTCCGGCGGCTGGTAACCGTCACTCGGCGGAAACAGCGCCGGCCGTTGCAGGTGCGGGTTGTAGTACGGACTGCCGGCCGAGAGATTCACCACGGCCACTCCGGCTGCTTGCAGCACCGTCAGCAGCCGGATGGTCTCGGCCAGGTCGCCCCGCGTCGGCTTTTGCGGATCTACGCCAAATGCGTAGCGGTAAGGCAAGAGTTGATCGTGAGCCGCCGGTTCGCCGGCGTTGGTGCCAGGCTGGTAAGGGACGGTATCGAAGGCGCTCAAACGCACGCCCACCAGCAATTCAGGCCAGGCCGCGCGGACGCGCCCCACCAGATCCCGCAGAAAACGCGTGCGGCCCTCAAAATCGCCGCCAAAACGGCCCGGCCGCGCATGGCCGCTTAGCAATTCATGCACAAGATAACCGTGGCAAGCTTTGAGATCGACGAACCGAAAGCCGGCCTCGAAGGCCAGTCCGGCGGCGGCGACATATTTGTCCAGCAACCGTTCCAGTTCATCGTCGCTAATGACCGCTCCGTTGTTTTCCGGGTGAATTCCCAAGCGGGCATCGAGCAATGGGTGGTGATAGGCGATCCGCGGCCGCGGGCCCGCGGCGGTCGGGCGAGAGTAACGTCCGGAATGCGTCAACTGCAAGCCGACGAGCAGATCGTCCACCGTGCCGAACCGCTCGCGGTGCGCGGCAACCAGTGTGGAGAGAAGCGGTTTCAAGCCGGCCCGGGTTTCAGGCGTGGCCAGTGTTTGATGGGGA
>JBFWUW010000019.1:0-98390 GCA_050247075.1 Pirellulales bacterium
ATTCCATTTTGCCATCCTTGGCTCTCCTGTGCGTGTTGGGATTGAACAACCAACAGCATGCCAGGAGAGCCATTTGTTTGGTTAGACCAATTTCAAAAATAGGTAGGAGTTTTCGGAAAGTGCAGGTACAGGTAAGCGTAGCCGCAAAGCTCCTATCTTGCCGGCTCGATGCTCGGGACCGCGGGCCATCTCCGTAACGGTCGCCAGGCATGGGAACTGAAAACTGACGACTGAAAACTTCCTCACTTCCACCGCGGACCATCTCTGTGACGGTCGCCGGGCATGGGGCGTCCCAATTCACCGCCAGCGGCAAGGCGGGAGCAGTCCCGCTACGGGGGGCCAATCGGTCTTACCTGTTCCAAAATTGCCGTGTTTCGGGGGGTTGTGGTGCAGGTTAGCCTGCAAAAAGCGTGAATTTTGGCGAGTGCGCAACGATAGCGCCCCGCGTGACGACCGCGTTTTGAAAATATGGATAGGCCCCGCGGCACGTACCGGTTGGCGGAGGGAGCGGCGAGGAACGTCGTCGCTCCCAAGTTGGCCAATCAGCTGGCAACGGTAGCCGTAACAAGTGGCCCGCCCGATCATTCGTCCGCCACGGCCATGCTGTTCGAGCACGCGGCGGACGACGATGCTTGGGCGGTTTAGGGGCTTTGCGTCCGTTGGACGTGAAATGGCCACGTCGGCGCGAAAAGCCGGACGCTGGTGAATGTACAATTGTTAATGTTTTTTGTAAACTATTAAAACAGTTATTTAGAAATATATTGTCGGCGGCCGCTCAAGGGCCGGGTGCCTGACGAAAGTTGGTTTGCTCCTCGCCTGCGTGCGCTGGACAGCCCTCGGCGCATCCATCAAGGCCCGCTTATCCCCCCCCCGACTGCTGGAGCACGCGTCCCGCTCCAGGGCGGCCTTCATTCCCGCAGTGCTGGAATCACTCGGCCAGACCTCGTAACATATCTTTCAGCAATGGGTTAAATCATCAACGCAACCGCACGGGCACCACGATCAATGGATGGGTGTCCCCTGGCCGTTCCCCGAAGCCACGACGGCCAACGCATGCCACAAGAACCAACACAACAACCCAGGGATGTCTACGACGTCTTTCTGTGCCATAACGGCGCTGACAAGGACTGGGTGCGAAAGCTCGCAGAGCAAATCGAATCGGAAACATTCGACGGAACCTCAAACGGTAGATCTCTCCGAGTGTTCTTCGATGAATGGGACATCGACGTCGGAGACAATGTGCTCTTGAGAATAAATCGGGGGCTAACCGCAAGCCGATATGTGGCAGTTGTCATTTCTCCCGAGATGCTGTCTGCACCGTGGCCAGGCCTGGAATGGACTCACATCGTTGCCGATGACCCGACAAATCGCAGGGGGCGCATCATTCCGCTCTTTCTCCGAGATTATTCTGAGGCACTCAATCAACAGGCCGATTTGCCCGCTCCATTCAAAGCCCTCAACTGGATTGATTTCCGCCGGCCAGCGGATTTTAAGAGAAGCTTCCGGAAAATGATTCGCAAAGTTCGCGATGAAGTTCCTGCGCGCGGGCGAAAAAAGGCACCAATAGCGTCACGCCCCAATTCGACAAAACCGTTGGTCTCGCCGTCAGAAGAAACGTCAGCGTCCCCCGACCGTGTTCCAGACGTGCTCCTGGGAAATCTCCTTCCAGTACAGGATTATCCGAAGACGATTTGGTTTGCTCCAACGGACGCACGTTTACCTGCCGATGTTCGTGAGAAGGTCGCGGACTCAGCTCAGTTCGTTTTGCAAGACAAAAAGCTTTTCACATTCGCAGATCTTTCCCGAGACGAAGAACCATTGCGTGCGGCAATCGACGATTCACGCGTGAATTCTCTTCCAGTCTCTGCATGGCGCGATGATCCAGTGCGTTGGCGATGGATTATCTCGCTCCTGAATCGGTGTCTCCGTTCGCATCTTGGAAAGCTTCCGATCAAACGCGATGAGAAGATGCGATACTTCTTCAGACCGAATAAAGATGAGACTGCACGGGTATGGAAGAATGGAAACGATCCAGAACGTACCGTGGCAGATCGAAAGAAGACTCCTGCAGGCGACGAATTCTGGGTTCATCAAGGAGCCAGGCTCGCGTTTCAGACTCTTGGAGGTCTGCTGTCGATATGCATTGAGCCGTGCTACGTCTTTACTGCCGACGGCAATACACCGATTGAGGGAAAATCCGTTGGCCCTTTATCGATTAAGTGGGGAGGAAAGGAACGAAACGCAGCCATTCTGCGGCACATTGTTTTTTGGGCGAGGACACTTGCACGTAGACAACCTCGGATCGAGATTCAGACCGGCGCGCAGCCAATCGTGATCTCCGGAATTCCGGCATTCGCAAGGGCTAACTTTGGCATTGAGTTTGATCATATTGGGGTAAAGACACTCCTGGCCCAAGTAGACGATGAGTTACAGGTTGCCGCAGAGTCGCTTTCGAGTTCGTTCTCTCAGGATGACGACGTTGACGAAGCAGAAAGCGAGGTCACAGATGAATAGTCCGCGACACCAATCGGCATCCGAGCGTTTAACAGACAAACTGCTCAAAGAAGCGGAGCCGACTTTCGTGACATGGCACGCAGCGGAGCCGAAGCTGCTCTTTGCAAATCGAATGCGATGCGAAGACCCCAAGACCGGTTTGTCCGAATTCGGACCTGCAGCTCTCGATTCAACCCCTCGAACGAGTATTCGAGTCGCTGCGATCGGTACTGGCGAAACGATTCAACTTCTGAAGAATTGGGCCGAAACGGCACGTAGCTGTGTCTATGCCGGACTCAACTCGAAAGGCCAGCCCTTTGATCCCCTTGTCGCCCCGAGATTCCCCGGTTTTGACTTCGAAAGTCCGTTTCGGTGTAACTTGGAATTCGATGATCGTTTGACTGTCACTCTTACGGATCGCGACGTGTTGGAAATCACCAGATGCAGCGAATTTTCGCAAAGGGTCAAGGCTGCAATCGACCTCATCACGGCAAAGCTTCGTGTGCTTGCAGACCGCGAGCCTGTTCCGGATGTCGCCGTAATCGCTATGCCGAAAGAGCTCGAAGACAGTATTGGACCATCGGCCCGTGCCGATCAACCACGACCTCGGATGAGATCAAAAACTGAAAAGAAAGCGGAAAAACGATTGGCGGCGGACCGCAAGTCTGGCCAACTACATTTCGACTTCGGCGATAAACATAGTGAAGTCGAATCTGAGTTGTCTCTTCTATTCCGTGATTTTCACAATTCGTTGAAAGCTCACGCGATGAAGGCGAAACTGCCAACGCAGCTTGTCTGGAATAGCACGTTACTTGGGGGAAGGACCAAAGAGAATCCGGCTACGACAGCCTGGAACTTCTTTACGGCACTGTATTACAAAGCAGGCAACATGCCGTGGGAGCTTGAGTTTGGCACGAATCGAACATGCTTTGTAGGCATCACGTTCTATCGCGAGTCAGCCGATCCCAACTCTCCCACGCGAACATGCCTTGCACAAGCCTTTTCCGAGACAGGAGAGGGATTGGTTCTTCGGGGTGAACGCGTTGAGTGGGACAAGGAACGGGACAGGAAACCACACTTGACACAAGGTGTTGCCGAATCGCTGCTGAGGCAGGTGCTTGAGCTATACAAGGAACATTTCAATGGGCCACCGAACCGTGTCGTTATTCACAAGACGTCACGGTATTGGCCAGAGGAACTCACTGGTTTACGAGCTGCACTTGGAGACGTACATTCGTACGACTTTCTTGCAATTGAACGTCGTGGAATCCGATTCCTTCGCATGGGAAAAGAGCCGCCCGTGCGAGGCTCGGTGATTCAATTGGCAAAGAGGAACTACCTGATTTATACGCAAGGCTATGTCCCGTTCTTGCGACAATACCCTGGCCCCGGAATTCCGAATCCTCTTGAAATTGTGGAACATCATGGCGACTCGTCTGCCGAGCGTGTGTGCTCGGAAATCCTGGCGCTTACGAAGCTGAATTGGAACACATGCAAGTTCGCTAGCGCGGAGCCAATCACGATTGCCTTTTCTCGGCAGGTGGCGACGATCATCAAGGAAATGCCGGCCGACGTTGAACCATCGACGAAGTATCGGTTCTACATGTAAGGAGAGTTGGAGACAGCCATCCTTTCCATCTGGAAAAGATGGCTAAACACAATGCTACTCGCTGCTGAAGGAAGGGTGGCTGCACGCGCCAGGGGAATGCATCCTTGGTGTTGGCTTCGGCTAGTCGGGTTTTGGTGCGATGAACGGCCGATAGCGGCGGGCGACTTCACGCGGCGTCCCTGGCGATTACGGATCGCCGGCGGCCTCTGTAAGGAAGGTTGGCTTTACGCGCAGCATGATCCCGGCCCGCGATGAGAGCGCCAAGCCGTATTGCGTCGCTGAGGCCTCGGAGCCGCGGTACTGCAATGTGATGACTCCTTGCTCGGCGTCGGCCCGCACCGAGCCCGCGACGTAACCCGACACCGTATTCAGCACCTTCTCGGCCGCGGCCAGATCGACCTGGCCTGGGCCAAAGAGTGGAAACGCAACCGTTTGTAAAACGGGCTCGATGGGTGCAACCACAACGGGAGGGGGCAGCGCGGGCGTGGCGATTTGTGTGTCGGGAAGCGGATTTCTTGCCTGTGGCGCGCGGGTTGGCGGCAAGAACGGGCTCGACCGCGCGCGGGGAGAGCCACCCTCGTAGCGGGCCATGAAGACCGCCACCATTCCCAAGGCGAGCAACGCCGGGATGAGCGTGGAGACCAGCACGGCGAAGGCTTTGATGGTGCGCCCCTTTCGCGTGATCATGTAAATCAGCCAGTAGTAAGGGACCAACAGCACCAGCAGGCCTTGAACCGTGGCCTCTTGAAAGGCGATCACAATCATCCAGATACGGCCGCCGAACAGCAGGCCAAGCGCACAGAGGATGGCCACCACCGAGGCTCCCATCGCCAGCGGTTCGGAAAACAACCCGGCCAGGGTCAACAGCAGCAGCACTCCGGCGATGATGGCGTGGGCCAGGGCCAGCCGAATCAAGAAGCCCTTGAGCGTTTGATCGGACGACGCTCGCCCTCGCCAGGTGGCGGGCTTTGGTGGATGTGGCGATCCGCCGACGCCCGCCGTTGGGTTCCAGGGGGGCGCGCCGATGCTCGGCGGATTTGACGGGATGGGGAATTGCGGCATCGCCAAGGGATTCGTGAGCGGATTGGCCAGCGGACTGACGGGCGCGGGCGGCGGGGGGGCCGGCGGCTGTGCCGCGGCGGGGCCGCCGGCTGGGGCAACAGGGGGCTTAATCAACAGCGCGTGGCTACACTTGGGACAGGCAAAACGGCCATGCTTGCCCTCCTCGACTTTGATCCGCACGCCACAGCCCGGACAAGAAACCACTTTCATCGCGTTCTCACCTCGTTCTTTCCGCCGCTGCGGGGTTAGGCCATTCGGGATGGCCTTGCTTCTCGGTTGGTAAAGTCGATTGTCCCCGATGCCAGGTTCGCCTATTGCGCCAGCAAAAACGCTGCTAATTCTTGGGCGGCTTTGTCTTGGCCGGCGGGGTTGAAATGCCCGTCCAGCGGATAGTACAGCGGTTGTCGGCTGTTGCGAAAGGTGTTGGTCAAATCGAGGCAGGGAACGGATTGCTCGCGGCACCAGGTGGCCAGCGCCTGTTGCGTGCGGCCTGGCCGATGCAGCCATTCCTGGGCCACATCGTAACCGAGCAAACGGTCGTAGTCCGCGACGGCCTGGTCCACCTGGCAACCGGCCGGCAAAATGGCCAGCACGAAGCGGGCCTGGTCCTGAGCGGCCACGGCCAAGAACCGCTCCAGATGGCTTGTAGTGCGGGGCCAGGCCCGCTCGAAAAAGGGATCGCCCGGATCGATGGCATCGCGAAATCGCTCTGGCTCAAAGCAGCCATGAAACACACGCCACGGTTGCAACAGGCCGCTCTCTACATCGCGGCGAATTTCCAGCGGCAGCGCCAGGTAGTGTTGCTCGGCCAGGCCGGGGTCGCGGCCGCGGTTGCTAGCCGCCTCACGGACCGCCGCGACGACATCCCGCGCCGTCCGCTGGCCGCGCTGCTGCCGGTCTTGCATGGCCTGCTTGCGCATGGCGAGTTCCAGGTACAAGTTGGGCAGGCAGCCATAAGCCGCGCGACGTACTACGCCGGGCGGATGCCAGCCCGCCAGTTCGCGTTCGTTGGACTCTTCCACCACTTCGGCCAGGTCGTTTCCCAGGAAGTAGGCCAGCACGATGACATCGGGCCGCCAGGGCCGGACAACCTGCTGATACAGGTCGAGCTCGCGGATGGTGCTGCTGCCCGACCGGCCGACGTTGATGACCTCCACGTTTCGCGGATCGCCCGCCCGCCGTAACGATTCTGTCAGCCGCTGCTTCAACCGCGTCGTCAACAAGTCGGCCTCGGCCACGCCGTAACCGGCGACCAGGGAATCTCCCACCACGGCAATGCGCCAAGTATCGGGCGACCGGGCGCGGGGGTACTCCTGGCCCCGCAAGCCCAGGCTGTTGGTGCGGTATTCGTAGTCGAACTCCGTCGAATGATGCCGGATGGAAACATGCGGCGACAACCGCAAACGGTGCCGCGTGGCGATGCCGCTCGTCCAGCCGAGAGTGGCATCTCCCGCTTTCAGCGCCAATAACGTGGCAGCCGTGGCCAGCAACAGCCTCGCCAACCACCACCGCACCCGGCGGTAGCGTGAAGGCCGTTGAACGGGATGTGGTGAGTCTGCCATGCGATTATCAGTCCATGAAGGGCAAACGCGGAGATCGGGAGGACAAACCGCCTGCTGATCGGCTTCGGTTTGCCCCCGCGCGGCCGCCCAATCGGGCCGGTGCCCGCGGGCACTTTCCTACCAGAGTTCTTGGCATTGGATTTTAGATTCGTTTGTTGTTATCTCCTCCCGTGGATCGAGCTGGCAATCGCTGCCTGATCCTCGCTACGCGTTCTATTCTACGGTGGTGTATCATCGAACGCTGTTCGTTTCCCCCACGATTTCATGGGTTTTGCGGTAGCGGTCTCCGCTACCTCGCCCAGTAGTTATGAGGGGCTTTGCTTCCTGATCCACGTTACTTCACGGTTGTCGCGAGCAACACAGAGAAAGCCATTTTGCACGTAGAATCGCGAGTTTTCCGGAAGTTTGTGTCAGGCCAGGCTGGGGGAAGAGGGGCCGGCGTCAACTTCGACTATCCCTGCGCAAAAAATCTCGTGCGACAATGACCGGCCGCCGCTACAGCACGCCGTACTTCTTGAAAACGTCTTGGGCTAACATGCCGCCGCGGATGCTGTCGCGGACGACGTTCTCGGCATGGACTTTGGCCCAGGCGTTGCGGATGGCTTCGGTCTCTAGTTCGCGCGGCACGACCACCACGCCGTCGCGGTCGGCGATCACCAGGTCGCCGGGGCGAAAGACCACGCCGTCAATCTCCACCGGCACGTCGATATCGACCACCCGCTGCCGGTTGAGGCTGTCGTAGACGCATGTGCCGCGGGCGTAGACCGCGAAATTCATGTCGTGCATTTTGCGGACATCGCGGACCGCGCCATCCACGATAGCCCCCACGCAACCGCGGTTTTGCGCCGCGGTCGAAAGCAGCTCGCCCCAAATGCCCGACCGAAACGACCCCCCCGCGGCGGCAATCAGCACGTCGTCGGGCTGGCAGGCATCGACCGCTTGCAGCTCCAAGGCATAGGGGTGCGGGTCGGCATGCGCCATATCGGCCCATAACGTGGTGCGGCAACGGCCGACCAAGACGGCATCTAACGTCAACGGGGGCAAAGCCACCCGCGGCGATTGGCGCGGGCGGCCGAGCGCGTCCAGCACGTCGCTGACCACGGCGCTGTACAAGCTTTCGCGGATCATCGGCAGCGTGATCTGGCTGGGGACATCGGTCTGCATGGGTTTGTCCGAGGAGGGAGGGTGGCAAGAGTGCCAATAACAACGGGAGGCGAAACCACTGGGGCTTCGCCTCCCGATAATCACGGAGCGATCCGGCGGCAGCCGGCCGGACCAAAAACTACTTGGCCAATTCGGCCTCGATGGCCGTGACGACTTCTGGCGAGTCGGGGGCGGCCTTCGGTTCAAAGCGAGCCACGACATTGCCATCGCGGCCGATCAGGAACTTTTCGAAGTTCCAGCTAATGTCGCCCGCACCCTTGGGCTCGGTGTCCAGCGAGGTCAGGTACTTGTAGAGCGGGTGCTGGCCTTTGCCCTTGACGACGATCTTGGAGAACATGTCGAACTTCACGCCGTAGTTCTTTTGGCAAAACTCGGCGATCTCGGTATCGGTGCCGGGTTCTTGGGCGCCAAACTCATTGGCCGGAAAGCCCATCACGGCCAGGCCCTTGTCGTTGTATTTTTCGTGCAGGGCCTCCAGGCCTTCGTACTGTGGCGTCAGCCCGCACTGGCTGGCCACGTTTACCACCAACAGCACTTTGCCTTTGTACTTGGCCAGGTCAACATCCTTGCCGGCCAACGATTTCATCTTAAAGCTCAAAGCGGGTGCCACGTCTTTCTCCTTCTTGTCAGCGGCCCACGTCGCACTGCCCACAACCGCGCAAGCGGCCAACAACAAAATGATCCGTCGCATTTCTTTTGCTCCACCAAGGTGTTTAGAAATCAACAAGCACTGATGCGATTCAGATTAACTTGGCGTTGGTGGGCTGTCAAACGAGCGAACCGTGGGCAGGTCGGTTTGATGGTGGAGGGGATTCAATCGCGGATGAATGGCCGAATAGGCCTCCATGGTTGACAATCGGTCCTACGTGAGTTTCCGCAATATTGGAGTAGACTATTGAATTGATTCGCCGGCCCCTTTGCACCTTCCGGAACCTTGCATGCTTTCCCGCGGCCTGTTTACCCGCTTGCGGTCGCTGGTGGGAGGGCCGGTCGGCCGGCGTTTGGCGAAGTGGTCGCTGTGGCTGCCGCGGATCGAGGCGTGCGAGGCCGAATATCGCGGCTTGGCCGATGAGGAACTCCGCCAGCGCAGCCTGGCGCTGCGGTACCGCGTTAAAACGCGGGAACCGCTGGTGCGGCTGATACCCGAGGCTTTTGGCCTGGTTCGCGAGGCCGCCGGACGAACGCTGGGCATGCGGCATTTTGACGTGCAATTGCTGGGAGGCATTGCCCTTTGCCATCGTACCATCGTCGAAATGCAAACCGGCGAAGGCAAGACCCTCACCGCTACCCTGCCCGCCTACTTGCGGGCGTTGGCCGGCCGCGGCGTACACATTGCCACGGCCAACGACTATCTGGCCAAGCGCGACGCCGATTGGATGCGACCGGTGTTTGAACTGCTGGGGCTGACGGCGGGCGTGGTCGTCACGCCCATGCTGCCGCGGCAGCGCCAGGCCGAATATGCCTGCGATGTCACCTACGGCACCGCCAAGGAATTTGGGTTCGATTTTCTCCGCGACCGGTTGGCCGAACGGGCCGGCGGTGGCGGCAGCGACCTGCAACGGCTGATGGGCGGCATGGCGGCGGACGTGGGAGACGCGCCCGGCCAGCGCTCGCCGTACTTCGCCCTGGTGGACGAAGCCGACAGCCTGTTGATCGACGAAGCCAGCACGCCCCTGATTATCAGCGCCGCGCCCGGCGCGGAGGAAGCTCGCCGCCAGGCCTGTTTTCGCTGGGCAAAACAGGCAGCCGGCCAGTTTCAGGCTGGGGAACACTTCGACCATGACCCGGTACGCCGCACGGTAGAGCTAACGCCAGCCGGCCGAGAGCGGGTGCGCACGCTGGTCAAGCCGCGGCAGCTTGACGGGCTGAAGCTGCCCGACCTGTACGACCACATCCGCAAGGCCCTGGTGGTGGAGCGTTCGTACCTGCGCGACACGCATTATGTGGAGTTGGATGGCAAGATCGTGATCGTCGATGAGTTCACGGGCCGGCTGGGCGAGGGCCGCAAATGGCGGGATGGCATCCACCAGGCGGTCGAGGCCAAGGAGAACGTGGAGATCACCGTCGATACGCGGCAAGCCGCGCGGATCACCGTGCAAGATCTTTTCTTGCGGTATGAGAACCTGTCGGGCATGACCGGCACCGCCACCGATGCCGCCCGCGAACTCAAGCGCATCTATCGCGTGCAGGTGCTGCCTGTTCCCACCCATCGGCCGGCACGCCGGAAACGACAGCCCAACCTGGTCTACGAAACGCAACAGGCCAAATGGCGGGCGATTGTCGCGGAGATAGAGTTGCTGCATGCGGCTGGCCGGCCGTTGCTGATTGGCACTCGGTCGATCGACAAGTCGGAATTTCTCAGCAGCCTGTTGGCCGAAGCCAACATTGCCCATGTGGTGCTGAACGCTCGACGGCTGGCCGACGAAGCTGAGATCGTGGCCGCCGCTGGTGAACCGGGAAAAGTCACCGTGGCCACCAACATGGCGGGCCGGGGGACCGATATCCACCTGGGGGAGGGCGTGGCCGAACTCGGCGGAATGCACGTCATCGTTACCGAAATGCATGAGTCGGCTCGCATCGACCGGCAACTGATTGGCCGCTGCGGAAGACAGGGCGATCCTGGTTCTTATCGGGTGTTTCTGTCGCTAGAGGATGAACTCCTGCGGCTGGGGCTAGGAGACAATGCTCCGCTGCCCCCCGCGCGCAGCGAAGCCACGGCACAGCCGATCGGCCACGACTTGGGCCGTTTTCGCCAGGCACAAAAAAAGGTGGAACGAACGCAGTTTCGCGAGCGCCAACAAATGATGCATCACGAAAAAGAACGCAAGAAGATTTACACCCGGCTGGGGCTGGACCCTTACCTGGACGCCGTGGATGATTGAGTTCCTTCACCAGTCTACCTGATGACCTAGCCCCCCTTGGACGGCGTTCTTGAGGGCCACGCGGGCGGCCGCGGCATCTTGCACGGCAATGCCGACCGACTTGAAGAACGTGATCTCGTCGGCGCTGGCACGGCCTGGCTGGCGGCCCAAAACCAGTTCGCCCAGTTCCGCGCGAATGTGGCCGCGGCCAATCAGGCCTGCTTCCAACGGCTGGATCAGGTCGCCCGCCTCTTCCCAAGCGGCCGCGCGGCTATCGACAAACACCGCCGCCCGGCAGACCGTTTCGGGCGGAACTTCGCGAACTTGCGGCGTGAACGAGCCAACCGCGTTGATATGCGCGCCGGGGGCCAAGTCCGCATCGTCAAAGACCGGCGTGGGAGATGTCGTGGTGCAACAAATCAGATCGGCACCCCTCACCGCTTCGCGGGCGGAACCAGCCACAATCAACCTGGCGGTGCATTCAGGCTGGGCCGCGAGTTCGGCGGCCAACGCGTGGGCTTTGTCGGGTGAGCGGCTATGGATGCGAATTTGTTCCAAGGGCCGCACGGCCAGCATGGCCTGTAGATGGGCGCGGGCCTGAACGCCCGCCCCCAGCACGGCTGCCGTGCGGCAATCTGGCCGGGCCAGCAAGTTGGTGGCCGCGCCACTGGCGGCCGCCGTGCGAATGGCCGTCAGCGTGGCCCCTTCCAGTAGCGCCAACAGGCGGCCGGTGTCAGGCTCAAACGCCATCACCGCGGCTTGAATGCGGGCCAGCCCACGGTCGCGATTACGGTCAAACAGCGAAACGACCTTAACCGCCAAGGCCTGCCGATCAGGTTGTTCATCGTCCAGATAGGCCGGCATGACCAGGCTGATGCCGGCGTTTTTCTTGAGGGCCAGATGGGCACGCGGCGGAACGATGGCCTGTCCGGCACTGAGCGCGGCAAAGGCTTGTTTCATTGCCTCAATTGCCTGCGGCATGGGCAACGCCTGGCGCACATCCTGGGAATTGAGAATCAGCATGGCCGGGCCAATACCTTCAGCACCTGTTGTTGCAGTGCTCCGCCCGTTACATGGACCTGGCCCGTCGCGTCGATAAAGACGTTGGTCTCGCTCCGCACGCCAAACTCGGGCAGGTAGATGCCCGGCTCGATGGAGAAACAGGTCCGCCGCATGACGCGGCGTTCCTCGTGCGTTTCCAGGTTGTCCATGTTGGCGCCGTTGCCATGCGTCTCTTGGCCAATGCTGTGGCCCGTGCGATGGATGAACGCCGCGCCGTGCCCCGCCCGGTCGATCACGTCCCGCGCCGCCTGGTCCACCTGCCAGCCAAGCAGTGGTTCATCCGCCGCGAAGGCATGGCGAACGCGTTCAATCGCCGCGTCGCGGGCGTTTGCCACGATGCGGAAAACCTCTTCGTAGCGGGCTGGCGTTTCGCGGCCGATATAGCCGACTTGGGTCAGGTCGCTGTAGACGCTACGGGGCCGACCGACTTTCGCCCATAAGTCGATCAGTACGAAGTCCCCCTCGCGCATGGGTGTGTCGGTGGCCGGCGTCGGTTCGTAGTGCGGATCGCCCGAATGCGGCCCCACACCCACGATCGGCGGATGCGATGTTACCAGCCCGTGCTCTTGGAAATGGTCGAGAATGACTTGCTGCACCTGGCACTCGCGAACCGAGCCCGACGTTTGCACTTGCCGCGCGATGTACGTCCAGGCCCGTTGAAAGGCGGTCTCGGTATGCCGGGCCGCCTCTAAATGCATGGCCCATTGCTCGTCGTCCCAAGTCGCTTCGAACAATTGGATGAGGTCGCCCGACGAGATCACTTCCACGCCGTGGCTTTGGACCAATTCAATCGTGCCGGCGTCCACCTTGGCGACGTAAGGGTTGCCGGCCCGCGGCGAGTACTCCATCGCCACACGGCTGCTGCCGGCCAGCAACCGCCCCACGCCCGCCTCCAGTTCTTGCCAGCGCAGGTAGCTCTCCTTTTCGCCCGGCAAGGCATCGAGCGCCGCCATCTCAATCCGGTGAACCAGCTTGCGCGGCGCACCGGTGGCGGGCACGAAGTAGAAGAACCGCCGCGTTCCCACCGGCTGTTCGCCAAAGCCCAGCACCCGCAGCGCCAGCGGGTTGGTCCCCCGAAAGTCGTAAAACAGCCAGCCGTCGAGCTGTTGCTCGCGTAGCGCCTGTTGCATGGCGGCCAGGTCGATCATGGGTTTTCTCCTGGGCGTTGTACCCATTTGTAGGCCTCCAGGGCGTTGCGGTGGAAATACTTCGACGCGGCCTGGGGGCCTTTCTCGGTAAAGTATTCGCGGACGATTTTTAGCAGTGCGGGGTAGGAAGTGGCCCGATTGCTGACCGGCCAGTTGCTGCCGTAGATCAGGCGGTCTTCTCCAAAGGCTTTCCAGACGGCGTCCAGTATGGGGCGATAAAAGTCGGTTTCAACCGGTGCCAACTCGCCCGCCGCGGCTGCTCCTTCGGCCAAGGCCGAGACTTTGCAGAACACGCCTGGTTGCGCGGCCGCCGCGGCCATGCCGTCGAGCCAGCCGCGTGGCGGCGGGTTGCCATCGATGCGGACATTTGCCTCGTGGTTGATGACGATCCGCAGGTCCGGGACCAATTTGGCCAGCCGGGCGACATCGGCCGGCATGTCGGGTCCGCCGTTGATATCGAGTTCCAAATCGTGCTCCGCCAGCCGCCGCACATCCGCCACAAAAACCTTGTCGGACAGATGCTTCCGCAACAAGTCATGGCCGATGCGAATGCCGCGAAACAGACGATGTTGGGTGAACCGCTCCAGATGCCCGGCGAAGCCTTCGCCGCCCGGCGTGAGGTTTCCCACGACGCCCACGATGGCCGTTTCGCGGTCAGCCAGATCGAGCAGCCATTGGTTGTCTTCCAGCCAAGGACTGGCTTCAACCACCACCGTTCCGGTGACACCCAACGGCGCGGTGAGCTTACTGAACTCCGGCGGCAGCACGGCCCGGTAGAGCCGGTCATCACCCTTGCCGGGCCAAGGGACGCCCTGCGGCCGCGTGGGGTCGTAAAAATGGGTGTGGGTATCAATCAGTGGTTCCATAGCCGGCCGATCGGCAGCCAGGGAAGCGGCGGCCAGCCCGGCCAGGGCGGCTTTGGCAAAGTCTCGACGGTTGCATCTTGGCATGGCGCGAATCCTCCTGGCTGTCTTGTACCCGCCGCCGGGCCGTATTGCCAGCGAATGCCGGACGCTATGGTTGCTTTTCACGGCAAGCGTTAGGCTGTTCACGAATCAGACTTTTCCCGCGCGGATTCCACTCAAGCAGGTTTCTTCTGCCGGGCGGAACCTGGACACAACATGACCGTGCCACATGTCGGCTAATTCCGAATCGGGTTCCAGCGACGGCAATCGCGCTGCGCACAACGGGCCGACGCCTGCGCCGGCGGGGCCGCGCAAGCACGATCCTTATTCCGCCTTGCGGCTGCCCGAGTACCGCCGGTTTTTACTGGGCCATGTGATTTCGATCGTGGGCATGCAGATGCAAACCGCGGCCACGTTTTGGGAGGTGAAGCGCCGAACCGATGACAATTTCATGCTGGGGCTGGTGGGGCTGGTGCAATTCTTGCCGATGATCGTCCTGGCCATTCCGGCGGGGCAGTTGCTCGACCGTTTCGATCGGCGGAAAATCATCATAGTGGCATTGTGCATCGTGGCGGCCTCTTCGGCGGCCCTGGCGGCGATTGCCGCCACCGACGGGCCGGTCTGGTCGATGTACGCTTGCCTGTTCTTTACCGGCGTGGCCAGGGTCTTGCAGCAACCGGCCAAGGCCTCGTTCTTGCCCACGCTGATACCGCGCGAGGCTTTCAGCAACGCGGTAACCTGGAACATGTCGGGTTTTCAACTGGCGGCCGTCGGCGGGCCGGCTCTGGCGGGCTTGCTGATTTACCTGATGAACCTGGCCCAGCATCCCCTGGGGCTGCGTGGTCCCGAGATCGTGTTTGCCTTTGATGCCTTCGCCGCGTTGCTGTTCGTCGGGCTTTTGATGAGCATTCGCAGCCCGCAGCGCACCGCGCCCAATAAGGCGGTCACGTTCGAGTCGCTGCTGGCGGGACTGCGGTTTGTGTTTGAAAACAAGATCATCTTGGCGCTGATGGCGCTCGACATGTTCGCCGTTTTGTTGGGAGGGGCGGTGGCCTTGTTGCCGACCTACGCCAAAGACATTCTCAAGGTCGGGCCGGGCGGCTACGGCCTGTTGCAAGCCGCGCCGGCGGCTGGCGCGGTATTGATGGCCGCCACCCTGGCCCATCTGCCGCCGTTCCGCCGGTCGGGCCGCGCGCTGTTGTGGGCGGTGGCCGGTTTTGGCGCGGCGACGATCGCCTTTGGCCTGTCGCGGTCTTTTCCGCTATCGCTGGCGATGCTATTTCTGACCGGGGCCTTCGACAACATCAGCGTGGTGGTGCGGCATACGTTGGTGCAACTGCAAACGCCCGACGAAATGCGCGGCAGGGTCTCGGCCGTCAACACCATGTTCATCGGCACCTCGAACGAACTGGGGGGCTTTGAGTCTGGCACCGTCGCCAAAATCTTCGAGCGGCCCGGCGACCCCATGTTTGGCCCCACCGTCAGCGTCGTGGCTGGCGGCCTGGGGACGCTCTTGGTCGTGGCCGCCATCGGCCTCTCCGCCAAACAATTGCGGCGCGTCGGCCGGTTGGACGGCAATGATGACGAGCAACCCCAGCGCCCCCTTACGACGTGATCCCCTTGGTTAGCGTCATGAAGGCTGTTTCCAGGTTGAGTTCTTCCTCGCGGAAGAGAGTGATCTTGTAGCCCGCTTGGATCAAGAGCGTGGGGAGTTCCGCGTAGTCCTTGGTGATCTGCTTGAGCGTGACCATCAGGTGGCCGTCGCGGGTATCGACGCGCTCCACCAGGTCTTGCTGTTCCAGCAGCTTGCCGGCGGCGTCTTGGTCCCCCAGCACGCCAATGTTCAGCACGGTCTGTTGGCGCACCTGGTCCATGACCGTGGCCACGTCGGCATTGACCACCAGTTCGCCGCGTTCGATGATGCCGATCTTGTTGCAGATGTCGGCCAACTCCGGCAAGATGTGGCTGCTGACCATGATCGTCTTGCCCATGTTTCGCAGTTCTTTGAGCAGCCCGCGAATCTCGATGCGGGCGCGAGGGTCGAGGCCGCTGGCCGGTTCGTCCAGCAGCAGGACTTGGGGATCGTGCAGCAGCACGCGGGCCAAGCCCAGCCGCTGCGTCATGCCGCGCGACAGGCTGGTGACGAAGGCCTCACGCTTGTAGCCCAGATCGACCAGAGCCAGCACGTCCTCGCAGATTTTCTTGCGGGCCGGCCCCTTGATACGGTAGGCCGCGGCGAAGAACTCCAGGTATTCGATCACCTTCATGTCGTCGTACACGCCAAAGAAGTCGGGCATGTAGCCGATCACCCGGCGGATCTCCTTGGGCTTGGTGTAGATGGAGTAGCCGCAGACGTAGGCCTCTCCCCAGGTGGGATTGAGCAGCGTGGCCAGGATGCGCATGGTGGTCGTTTTGCCCGCCCCGTTAGGGCCGATAAAGCCAAATACGTCCCCTTTTTGCAGGTTGAGGTTGAGGCTTTTGATGGCGTGCAAATCGCCGTAGGACTTGGTCAGGTCGCGTGTTTCAATCACGTTGCAAACCGTATAGGGAAAGGATGAAGGCGAAAGGCGGAAGGATGAAAGGGGCCGCTTCGCGGGAAGATTCTTAGGGGGCGGTGACCTTGACGGGGAAAACGAAGCGGTAGCAGGTCCAGTGTTTGTCGGGCCGGTCGCTGGAGCTGTTTTCGCGCTCGATCGGCTGGCCGTTGTTTTGCAGGATGGCAGCCGAGGAAGATTGGGCGCCGCCCGGCAGCCGGGTAAAGCCAATCAAAATGGCCCGCCCAGTCTGCAAGTGGCTGCTGAGATCGACAAAACGCTGGTAATCGTTGGTCAGGCCGGCGTATCCGCCGCCGCCGCCCGCTTCGTAGAACATCATCTGCCGCAAGATCGACGGCACGTCAAACGATTGCTGGTCGTAGGGGGTGGACGATTGTACGTAGACTTTCTTCTGTTGGTCGTAGTCCAGCTTGCGGCCCGTCAGATAGGTTTGCAGGTCGCTGCGATCGAGGCGGCGGCTGATTTCCACCGTTTGGCCCGGCGCAATCCGTTTGAGGGCGTAGGCATGGCGGCCGTGGGCCAGCAGGCAATCCTCCAGCGGTACATCCAGCGTGTTGGTCAGCACGCCCGCCAGGTCGTCGTTTTGCGAAGTCAGGTCGGCGTCCAGGTCGAGGTCGGACTCGGACGTGTAGCGGGCGGTCAGGCTTTTGGTGTCCCAGACGGCGATCGGCACGCGGAGCATGGCGTCGAGTTCGGGCGAATACTCGTAGGCCTGCTGAAACAGCGACGGGCTGCTGCGGTTGCTCATGCCCCCCAAGCCGCCGCCCGGCAGGCCCATCCAGCCCAGGGGAGCGGCCGTGGCTGCCTCGGCATCGCCGTCAATTGGCTGCGGCTTGATCGACAGGTCGTACGACTGCGTGCCGGGGCTGAACAGGTTGGCCCAGGTCGTGCCGCGCAGCATTTTCGACTCTACGTCGATATCGACCAGATCAATCTGGTTCATTTGCATGTGCGAGCCTTTCGACCACCGCGCCAAGGTGTAAGCCAGCAGGCTGAACAGCACCACGATGATGGGGAACGTGACCCAGGTCCATTCCATCTTTTTAAGGATCTTTTTGACGAAGAAGTAATCGCCGGGGCCGATCAGCAAGATGTAGGCCACGATCAGCAGGGCCACTACCACAAACGGCACCACGCGAATGCCGGTAAATTGGTCGAGCGAGCCGCGCAACTGGCCCGCCAGGTCAGTGAAACCGAGGTGCGAAAACCGCTGGCCGAAGTTGCTTTCGTCCTCTTCCTCGGGGCGGACTTTCCAATTCATCAGCTTGGCCAGGAACTCGCGGCGGCCTTCCCACTTGGATAGCGGGGCGACGTTTAGATCGGCTGCCACGAAGACCACTTCGCCAAAACCGCGCGGCGAGCGTATCACCAGCGGCGTGCCCCCCTCGCTGGCCACGACCGTACCCGTCACGGCGGTTAATTGCGGCAGCGACAGCGGCTGGCCTTGGGCTTGCAGCGGCACGGGGTGTTTGCTTTCGGCGTATTGTTCGAGCGCTGTAAGTTGCGTCAACGTGGTCATTTTCTCGAACTTGGCCGGCACGAATTGGGCCAACGGATGGCTGTCTTCTCCACCCGCCAGAATGGCCGGCGCGGAGGATCCGGCGAACACAACCAGCCGCCCCCCCAGCCGCACCCATTGCTCCAGGGCCGTTAGCCGCTCGTTGTTTTCCAGCAGGCGGTAGATGTCGGGCTGGTTGGTGGCCAGCACCAGCGTAGAGACCCCCTCATAGCCGTACCAGCGAGTGGGCAACCGGCTGACGGCGTCGTCTCCATCCAACCGGGCCACCTGGATCTGCTCGCGCTGCGATTTAGGAAACACCAGCCGGCCATCTTCCAGCCCGACCGAAGTGCCGACGGAGACGATCAACTGCTTGTCGGTCGTCAACAGCGTAGGGGGGTGTTCCGGGTCGATCTCGCTGATGTGCGAATAGCTTTCATCCACCAACAACCGCTGGCGTTCTTGCTCGCGGAAGGCCACGCGAAAGGTTGATTCTTCTTGGCCAAAGCGGACGTAAAGCAAGGCCGAGCTGTTTTGGCCCGGTGTCAGGCGGACGGGCCGCTGCGGAGCCGTGACCACGCGGCTGGGGACGCCGTCGCAATCGGGGACGGTGATCTCCACGCGGCCGGTGACCGATTCACTGCCCCCCTTGAATGTGACTTCCACCGGGGTCCAATGGCCGATCTTGAACATGCCATTGAAGCCGATCCGCACGCCGGCCAATTCTGGCGGCGCCGTTTGGGCCGATGCGGACGAGGCCAATGCGAACAGCAGTCCGATAGCGGCGAACCCCCGCAGGCGATTCCATCGCCGATGGAAACGGTGCCGCACGCGGCAATCGGCGATGGAATCGCCTCCTACAGTACTCTCCGCTGGTGTTTTACTTGCCACGCCTTGCGTCATGGTTTCTCCGAGTCGGCGCAGGTGCATAAAAACTGGCGGCAGCCGGGGCAGCCGGCACCGTATTTCTTGTTGACGGCTTCGGTCAGATCAACACCGGCCACATTGGCAATCGTGGCCAACCAGGCCAACACGTCGGCAAACTCGCCCAGCCGGTCTTGATGCGTGCCGCTACGCAGGCTGCCTGCCAACTCGCCAACTTCCTCCATCAGCCACATAAAGGTGCCATCGATGCCGCGCGCCAGATCTTTCTCGAGATACATGGTGCGGATCAACTGCTGGAACTGGGCAATGGTCACGGCACCCGCGGGCACGGCGGCAGCGTCGTCCGGTTGGGCGGGTTGTGGCGGTGGCACGTTGTTCTGGATGGGGTTGGCAGCCATGTATCAGCAATCCCCAAGCGCGAGCGCCAGGGCTATTCAAAAGAATTGAAATATACCCCACAACTGCCTTGAGGGGGCGCGGCGGGCAATGCCGTGAAGGAAATATCGTCCGTCGAACGCGCCATCGAGATGCCGGATTATCGCCGTCAGGAGACGGCTCCTACAGGTGCATGCTACTTCAATCCCTCCAACAATTCCTTCGCTCCGGGGTAATCAGGCGATTGTTTCAACAAGGCCTCCAGGGCGGCTTTGGCTTGTTGCGGCTGGCCGCTCTTGGCCAGGGCTTGCGCCAAGCCAAACCGGGCGGCCTTGTCCCCCGGTTGGTAACGCAAGGCGTATTCAAACTCTTCCAGGGCCCGGGGAAATTTCTCTTGGGCCAGCAGGGCCTCGCCAAATTGCCGGTGGACGTCCGCGTCTTGTACGTCGATTTGCAAGCAGTGGTTCGCCCAGCGGGCGGCATTTTCAAAATCTTGCCGCTTGAGAGCCATTTGCAGCAGCTTTTTGCGGATGGTGGCATCGTCGGCGTCCATGGCGGCCAGTTTTTCCAGCACCGGTGCCAGCCTTTCGTCGTCGCCGGTCGTCAGATAGACCTTGGCCAACAACTTAAACCAGCGGGAACTGTGCGGCTCGCGCTGGGCCATCAGCTCGTACAGGTCGGCCGCATCGGCCGTCTGTTTGGCCTTTAACCGCAACGAGGCCAAAAGCGAAACAACATGTTCTTCCGGCTGTTCGCGGTCTAGCGCCGCGTTCAGCAGTTCCAACGCCTCCTCGTTATCGCCCACCAGCAGATGAATGCGCGCCAGCACGTAGCTGGAGAGGGAATGCTGGGGGCTGGCTTCCAACGCGGACCGGGCCAACTCGCGGGCTTTGGGGTACGCCTTTCGCTCCAAGTACGCCAGCGCCAGTTGCGCGGCGATGTCGGGGTTGCCGGGATCGGCCTTATGGGCTTTGTCCAACTCGGCCAAGGTCTTCGGCTCGACCGGTTCCTCACCCACGCTTAGTTCGCTGACCAGCTTGTCGAGATGTTCCAGGTACTCTTGCTCGAAGACCTCTTGCTCGACATCAAAACAGCGTTTGAGGGCGGCCCGCGTCTCCAGGTTGTCGGCATAGGCCGACAGCATCTTGGCCAACGCATCGTCGCCATAGCGGGCCACCATGTACTCGGCATACAGTTCCGCCTGGCAATAGGCCATCTGCCAATCGAGGCTGGAGGATGGGCGGATGAACCCCAGGTTGATGTTGTCCAGGTTGAACAACTCCCGCTTAGGCACGCGGGCCGAGAGTAGCTGGTTCCAGATCTGCGGCCGAGGAAACTCCTCGTTGATGACCGCCAACGCCTCGGTAAACCAGTGCGGAATGTTGAAGTTGGTCTGCTGCAGGTTCAGCACATGTACAAACTCATGCTTAAGCACGCGGGCCCAGTTGAACTTTTGGTCCATGCTGTTCGGCGAGACCATGGCCACCATCTTGCCGGCGCAGGCACCCACCGTCCCCACATACGGCAGCCCCACCATGCGGGCGCTAAACCAGCCATGTCCGCCGGTGTTCTTGGCCTTGCTGAAAATCTCAAACAGCGACTTGTCTTTCGGTTCAAAGCCAAACTGTTTGGTCAGCACCGGATAGACTTCGTCCTCCAGATAACGGGCCGAAAACTGGGCCAAGACTTCGTCCTGCCCGCGATCGAACTTGACGATGAAATGCTCGGTCTCGATCACCGCATAGCCCGACAAGACTTCCAGCACCTTTAAGGTATTGGTCACGCGCAGGTTGAAGGGGTCGATCAGGTAGGCCTCGTTGAGCAGCTTTTCGCCCTCCACCTCTTGGCCCAGCCGCATGTAGAGCATGCCCAACCCGGCGTGCGGGCCGACCAATTGCGGCATCCGCTCGATCGCTTCCAGGTAGAATTTTTCCGAGGCCGAAAACTTGCGCCGCTCGGAAAGCTGGTCGGCCACGGTAAAGAAGAACAAGCCGGCCGCCGGGTTGCGGGCCAATACCTCATCGCGAAGTTTGCCAAACCGCGTCTCCGGCCCGTCCGATGTCTGGCCGTCGATCGTCAGATAGCAAGCCGCCATGCGGCCCAAAGTCTCTTCGGATAGCGGATTCAACTCGCGGGCCTTTTCCAGCGCGGCCAGGGCTTCGACCAGCTTGAAGTTGGCCGCCTGCGAGTCGGCCTGTAGCCGGTGTGCCTCGACCAGGTTGGGGTTGATCTCTAGCGCCCGGGCGATGGCGACTTGGGCATCGTCCAGGTCGTAATTCTGTAGCGCCAGTTGGGCCTTGGCGGCATACACCTGGGCGGCTTGCGGATTGATCTCCAGAGCCTTCTTGATGGAGCGGGCGGCTTCGGCCTGGTTGTATTTTTCCAGGAAGAGCAGGGCCGAATCGAGATGGGCCGGCCAGTAATCCTTGTCCAGCGTAAGAGCCAGCGGGTACAAGTCATTGACCAGAATGCCAAAGTCGTCTTTCCGCCGATTCCACCGCGCGTGCTGCGCGGCGGCCCATCCACAAACGCGGACGACATCGGCATCGTCCATATCGTGCTGTTCGTAAAACTCCACGATCGACTTGTAGCCCGCCGCGGCTTCTTCCAAGCGGCCAGAGGCGCGATGCAGTTCGGCGGTAATCCAGGCGGCCAGCAGGCAGTCCTTGTCCCGTGTTAAGGCATCGGCGGCGTGCTTTTCGGCGGAAGGGTACTCGCCCGACTCAAAAGCCAACCGCGCCAACTCGGCATGTAACAGGGCACTTGCCGGCTCTTCGCCCGCCTGGGCCGCGGCGGCGGCCAATGTTTCCGCGGACTTGTTGGCCTCTCCCACGGCAGCCTGGCAGCGGGCCTGGCCCAAGGCGGCGGCAATCGGTTGTGGTTTGGCCAGTGCGGCGTAGGCCTCTTCGGCTTCGGCGAATTGGCCGCGCAGGTAAAACCGCCGCGCGGATTGCAGCGCCAGTTGGCCCGCATCTTCCTCGGCGGCATCCGCGGCCGCACCGTTTGCTGGCCAGGAGGCGGCGAGCAGCGAGAGAGCGATGGTCAACCCTTTAAGTAAACAGGGCAGTTCGCGCCGCTTACTTCCGCCAGGGACGATTTCTCGATGGAGGATAGACAAGATGGGCTAAGCTCCCAATCCTGACGGAGAAGTGACAAGCGGCACATGCAACCCGCGACACAGCTTGCGGCATCGTCCCCAACCAACAGCCCGCCACGTTGGGGAAGACGATGAAAGCTCAAATCTTCAAAGCCTGTATCAACTTACGTTATCGCACGGGCGTTGCTTCATCAAGCCGTGCGGCTGTGGAGGGGCAGGGTTGTGTGCAATAAACCAACAAGAAAACCCAGCGCCAACAAAGTGGACGCTGGGTTTCCTGGAGAAACGCAAGCTTCGAATCGCAACGTTGCCGCTGGGAGCAGCGGATCAACAAACTACGGGGTGTACGTGTTGTTCGGCACGGGGGTAACAACGGTGCCGCTGGCCGGCGCGTAGTTGCCAACGGAAGGCGTGCAGCAATTGCTGGACGCCACCGGAGCGCAGTTCGACACGACCGGAGCACAGCAGTTGCTGGGCATGGCTTGCTCGCAGCAGACCGGCGCACACTGTTGGTAGCCGCCGTATTGGTTGCTGCCGCATAGCCAGGCATTGTGGCTTTGGGCCCAACGCATCAAAGGACCGTTGCACATGCAGCCGGTCGATCCGACCGTGGCGGCCGTCAGAATCGTCATCATCAGCAATTTCTTCATCGCCGGAATCTCCGCAAGAGGGTATTTGCACCCGCTCTCGACCGCGGGCAAGCAACTCTAGGGCGCAGTCCGTGACGTGCAAACGCAACTGTCGATTTTTTTCATCATCGGCCCGCTGGTTCTGAAATAACCTTGCGCGGGGCGGCATAACCGGCAAGGTCGCGGCCGGGGGGCCGGCGTTTGGCCGTTCATGGCGGCTGGCGGCGGAGATTTTCGCGGTGGAAGCGATTGTGCCGGCCAGGAATTGGCGTCCGCTGCATTTCGCTGGGAGTGGCCCTAGGTATAATGATTCTGATATCCAATTGCCTTTTACCGCGGGTTTGCCGATGTCCGTGCAGGTTCAATGCCCCAAGTGCGCCAAACAGTTTAAGGCCAAGCCTGAGCTGGCCGGCAAGCGGGTAAAGTGTTCGCAATGTGGCGCGGTGATTACGATTCCCGGAGGTTCGCCGGCGGGTGCCGCCCCTGCCGCGGCCAAGCCTGCCCCCCAGCAAAGGCCGGCGGCGCAGCAGCAGCCTGGCGGGTTTCCACAAATGGCCCCGCCGATGCAGCAGTCGGCTCCTCAGATGGGTTCGATGTTGGACTTGCTGGGCGACAGCAAGTTGGGCGAACTTAAAGCGGCGCCGTTTGCCCGCCAGGGCGAGATGCTCTGCCCCAACTGCCAAGAGCCAGGGCCGATGGGGGCGGCCGTCTGCGTGAAGTGCGGGTTCGACTTCCGCGACGGCAAGGTCATCGGCTTTGAGGAAGCCAAGCAGGCCAACCCCAAGACCCAAGCGATGATCCGGGCGATCTTGGCCGCGTTCGCCATCATCGTTCTCACCGGAGTGACCAGCGCGTTTGTGGGCGCGGTCGCCGCGAATCAAGTGAAGTTCCTGTCAGAACCTATCGCGAAGTTCACCGAAAAACACAAGGACTTCCCCCTGGCCTGGGTTAATTTCGGCTACGCCGGCCTGTTCGTAGGGGCCGTCCTGATGGTGCTGTTCTATTTTTCGCTGCTGGCGGACGCCTTTAAAGCCAAGCCCGTCTTTGGCTGGATGTTCATGTTCGTGCCGGGCTTTGCCATCTATTTCATCGCCACGCACTGGAAGGAAACCTGGTGGACGTTCATGTGTTACCTGATGGGTGCCTGGCTGTTGGGCGTTGGGCTGTTGATCAAGATGAATGCGTTCATCGTGGTGAAGATCGAGGATCCCTCGAAGAAGAAAAAGAAAAGTGCCATCGAAGCGCCCCGCGACCTGGCCCAGGCAGGGAAAGAAGCACTCTCCGCCCAGCGCGGCCGCCGTCCGGCTATTGGCCCCGCGGAATATGCCGCGGCAAGAGTTTATTGAGCTTCGTATAGCCAATGAACTCTCGTGAATGCGGTAATCGGATGGCTTTCGGCCTTCCGTTGGTCGACCGAGGCTCCTTGGCCGCACGAAAAGCGACAAAGGCCAACGAGCGCTCGACTAGCCGGCCAATTGGCGAATTGGCTGCAAGTCGTCCAGCAGGTATTGCGGCCGACCGTTGAAGTCGGGCAGCGTTTGGGCGGGGTCGATTCCCAGCACGCGGTACATCGTTGCCATGACGTTTTGAAAACTGATCTGGCCATCGGTCGAGCGCTCCGCCCTGGTATCGGTCTGGCCGATGACCTGGCCCATCCTCAGCCCGCCGCCAAAAAACAAGGCACAACCCGACTCAGCCCAATGTTCGCGCCCGGGCCCGGGGTAAGATATCTTGGGCGTGCGGCCAAATTCTCCCAAAACCACGACCAAGACATCATTGCCAAGCCCCCGCTCTTGCAAATCATCCACCAGCGCCATCACGCTTTGGTCGAGTGTGGGCATCAAAGACCGCAGCGCGAAGAAAATGTCGCCATCGGCCGCGCTGTGATGGTCCCAGGCCGCTACGCGTAACGTAACTACCCGCGTGCCCGCTTCAACCAATCGCCTGGCCAGGACGAACGGGCGGGCGTCCCAGTCGTAGAGAATGTCCTTGACGGTCTGGTGCGGGTACTTGCCGGCTTTGTGTCCGTAGCGCCGCAGGACCTCCTCGGATTCGCGGCTCATGTCGAAGGCATCGCGGACCCCCGGCGAGGAGATCATTTGCAAAGCGCGTGCTTGAAAGCTGTCCAATCCGCTAAAGGCATCGGGCTGATCCAACTTGCGAAGCAGATTGTCAAATCCGGCCAAGAGCGATCGGCGGTCGCTTAGCCGATCGAGTGACTCTACCGGCGAGAGATCCTCCAGCGACTCCTCGAAAGGCCGGAACGGAGCGTGGGCCAGTCCAGCATAATGCGGCTTTTCGTATTCGAAAACATCGGAGGTGGCGCGATCCAGGCTGACATAGGCTGGCAACACGGCGGCTGGCAACACAGCGGAAGCCTCTGCCGGCGGCTCGGACAAACGGCTGGCGATGCTGCCGAACGCGGGCCGCTTGCCCGAGGCCCGTGGCAACCCGGTGTACACCTCACTGAGATAGTGGTCGTTTTCGACGGAACGGATTCCGCGAACCAAGGCCAGCCGGTCCATCGCGGCGGCTTGCAGCGGCATGTGTTCGCAGATTTGCACACCAGCTAGCCGGGTGGCGATCGGCCGGAAGGGTCCACGGTATTCGCTGGGCGCATGGGGCTTCAAATCCCACATGTCGATGTGCGAAGGTCCGCCGCCCAGCACGATGTAAATGATCGACTTGTTTCGGCCTTGGGCCGGGCCGGCTGCCGCCTCGCTTCGCAGCACATCGGCCAACGTCAAGCCGCCCAACCCCAATGCCCCCGCGCAGAGAAATTGGCGGCGGCCAATTCCGTCGCAATAAGTTTGTCGTCGGCCGCGAATGGTAAACAAGCCTGCACCTTTAAGGGTGGTCGTGGGGGGGATCGGCCAATCCTACTCCGGCTGGTACGGATGCCCCTTATCCTATCGGCTCTTGACGGCAAGATAAATGGAAATTGCCGCGGCATGGGCGATCTTCCCAGGACCAAGGTATTCGCAATCGGCCGCTGCCGTAGCTAGAATCTTACTCTAGCCGGCGGTTGCCCGGCCCCGCCTTTTCATCCTTCCGCCTTCATCCTTTCCTCTAGGTTGGCCCATGAATCACCGTGCCTTATGCGCCTGGTGTCTGGCTATCGCCGCCGTGTTGGCCCATGTGAATGTTTCGGAGGCGGACGAACCGGCCGCTTGGACGGCGGTGCCCGTCCCCGGTTGTTGGGAAGACGCCGCCGACGGCCAGTTCGCGGGGCACGACGGCTATGCCTGGTACCGCTGCCTGGTCAAAATTCCGCCCCATTGGCGCGGCCGCAATCTGAAGCTGCTGGTGGAGCATGTCGATAACGTCCACGAAGCGTTCTTCAACGGTGTTAAAGTCGGCGGAGCCGGCAAGTTTCCATCCGACTATCAAAACGGGATCGAAGTGGCTGCGGAGTATGACGTGTTGGCCGAGCATGTCCGCCCGGCCGACACGAATCTGCTGGCGATTCGCGTCTACGACCATGACGGCCGGGGCGGTTTCAAGGGGATTGCGCCGGCGGTCATTTCTGGTATCGACGCTATTTCGCTGGCTGGCGATTGGGAGTTTCGCACGGGCGACGACGCCGATTGGTCCGACCCGGCCAAGAGCCTGCCGACCGTGGCCCTGGCGGCGTTCGAGCAAGTTGGTGAAACGGCCCTGCTCAAGGAAAAGTCCAAGGACGGGCCGCTTAGTCCGGCCGAAGCGCTGGCAAAATTCATCGTGCCCGACGACTTGCAGGCGGAAGTGGTGCTGTCCGAACCGCTGGTCGCGCAGCCGTTGTATATCACCTTCGACGAGCGCGGGCGGATGTGGGTTGCCCAGTATTTGCAGTATCCGTTTCCGGCCGGTTTGAAGATCCTCAGCGAGGACAAATTCTTGCGGGCCACCTACGACAAAGTCCCGCCGCCGCCGCCCAATCACTTTGTTGGCGCGGACAAAATCACCATCCACGAGGATACCGACGGCGACGGCGCATTCGACCAGCACAAGACCTTTGTCGATGGTTTGAACATTTGCGTGGCGGCCTTGCCGGCTTACGACGGCGTGTGGGTTATGAACCCGCCCTACTTGCTATTCTATCCCGACCGCAATCACGACGACGTGCCCGACGGCGACCCGGAAGTCCACCTGCAAGGCTTTGGCATGGAAGACACGCATTCGGTCGCCAGCAATTTGCAGTTTGGGCCCGACGGTTGGATTTACGCCTCGCAGGGCAGCACGGTCAGCGGCGATATCATCCGGCCCGGTTTGGATAAGAAGCCGGTCCACTCGTTGGGCCAATTGATCTGGCGTTACCATCCGCCGACCAAGCGTTACGAGATTTTCGCGGAGGGGGGCGGAAATGCCTTTGGAGTGGAGATCGACTCGCAAGGGCGAGTTTTTTCCGGCCACAATGGGGGCGACACGCGCGGCTTTCACTACGTACAAGGCGGGTATTATCAAAAAGGCTTCGGTAAACATGGGCCGCTGAGCAATCCCTTCACGTTTGGCTACTTTCCGGCCATGAAGCACCCCGCGGTTCCGCGGTTCACCCACACTTACGTCATCAACGAAGGGGGGGCGCTCGGTGCGGCCCACGAAGGCAACATGTTCGCGGTGGCCCCGTTGCAAGGCCAGGTCATCGAGTCGGACCTGCAGCGCGACGGTTCGACCTTTCAAACCACGGACATCGTGCATTCCATGACGACGCCCGACACGCGTTTTCGCCCGGTGGAAATCAAGATCGGCCCGGATGGCGCACTCTACGTGGGGGACTGGTACGAGGAGCAAATCGCCCACTTGCGGCACCACGAGGGGCGCATTGACCCCACCAACGGCCGCATCTATCGGCTGAAGGCCAAAGGAGCCAAGCCGATCGCACCGTTTGATCTGTCTCAAAAGTCCTCGGCGGAGTTGGTGGAGGTTTTGAGCCACCCGAACAAATGGTTCCGCCGCATGGCGCTACGCTTGCTGGCCGAACGGCGGGATGCCTCGATCGTGCCGTCGCTAAAGAAGCTTTTAGCGGAACACAACGGCCAATTAGCGCTGGAAGCCTTGTGGGCCTTGAATCTCAGTGGCGGATTTGACGAGGCTACCGCCCTGGCGGCGCTGGACCACCCCTTCGCGCCGGTGCGAACGTGGACAGTGCGGCTGTTGGGGGACGAAGGCCGCGTCTCGTCCGCCATGGCCGCCCGGCTGGCCAGCCTGGCCAAGGACGAAGCCTACGTCGATGTCCGCAGCCAACTGGCATGTACGGCCCGCCGGCTTCCCGCCGCGCAATGCCTGCCGATCGTCAAAGCCTTGGTGGCGCATGACGAAGACCTGAACGACCCGCACTTGCCGCTGTTGCTGTGGTGGGCTATCGAGTCGAAATGCGAGAGCGACCCCGCGGCCGTGGTGGAGTTCTTCGTGGATCCGGCCGTATGGAAAGGCAAGTTGGCGGCTAGCCAGATTCTGGCCCGCACGATGCGGCGGTTTGCTTCCACCGGAGCTCGCCAGGATTTACTGACTTGCGCTGCCTTGTTTGATCGGGCCCCCGATGATGCCGGTGGCAAGGCCCTGATGCAAGGTTTTGAGGAAGCCTTCGCGGGCCGGCCGCTGGCCAATCTTCCCGACGAGCTGGCTTCGGTGCTCGACCGGTTTGGGGGCGGCTCGGTGGTCCTCGGTTTGCGGCAAGGTCGGGCCGATGCCATCGAACAAGCGTTGGCCGTGTTGAACGACGATCAAGCCGACCGTTTTCAGCGGCTGCAATTCTTGCAGATTGTGGGAGAAGTCAAAACGCCCGCCTGCCTGCCAGCGTTGTTGCGGCTGGTCGCCAAGGGGGGCGACGACGAGCTGCGGGTGGCCGCTCTTTCGGCCCTGCAACTTTACGACGATCCGCGAGTTCCCCAGGCGGCGCTGGGCATATACTCGCTGCTTTCCCTGGAAGCGCAAAGCGTGGCGCAGGCCGTGTTGGGCAGCCGCAAGGCGTGGGCCTTGGCCCTGCTGGAGGCTGTCGAGGCGGGCCAGATCGACAAGGCCACGATTCCGGTCGATACGGTTCGCAAGTTGACTATCCATCGCGACGACCGCCTGGCGGAACTGGTCGCTAAACATTGGGGAACGATCGACGGCGAAACAACCGCCGAGATGAAGCAGCTGATCGAACGATTGGTGGGTACAGTCAGCACCGGCAGCGGCAGCCCCTACGATGGCAAGAAGCTGTACACCGCCAGTTGCGGCAAGTGCCACACCTTGCTGGGCCAAGGGGGAAAGATCGGTCCCGATTTGACCGCCTACAAGCGGGACGATTTCGCCAACATGCTGGTTCATATTGTCAATCCTAGCGCCGAGATTCGCGAGGGCTTTGGCACCTACGTGGCGCTCACGGCCGACGGCCGGGCGGTGACGGGTTTTCTAGCCGATAAGGACAACCAGATCATCGTCCTCCGCACCGCCGAGGGGCAAAGCGTCAGCATTCCGCAAGACGAGATCGACGAACTGCTGCCGCAGAAGAAATCGCTCATGCCCGAGGGCTTGCTCAAGGATCTCTCCGAGCAGCAAGTCCGCGACCTGTTCGCCTACCTCCGCAGCACGCAGCCGCTGAGTGAATGACGCACGGCATGCCCGTCCCCACTCCCGGTTTTTCTAGGCGCAACCCGTCGGGTGCGGTAGGCTGGGGGAAATGATCCCATAACCGGGCTTCCCCCTTTTTTGAGGAGTGTTGCATGAAACGTCAGCAAACGGCTGCCTGTCCGGAATGTCACGAATTCGATCGCCGCGGTTTTCTCGGGTCGCTTGGCAAGGGAGCGTTGGTGGCGGGCGGACTGGCTCCGGCCGCCCACCTGGCCGCGCGGGCTGACGAAGCGCCCGCCAAGTTAGAGAAGCCGGCGGAAGCGATGATTAAGGAACTGTACGGCACGCTCTCGGACGAACAAAAGCAAACGCTGGTGATGCCCTGGAACCACGGAGCCGATAGCGGCCTGGCCACGCGGTTGAAGATGGTCAACTCGCCGCACGGCAGCCGAGAGATCGGCAAGAGCTACACCAAGCCGCAACAAGAGTTGTGCCACCAGATCTTCAAGGCGATCTGCTCCGACGACGAGGGCTACCGCCGCATCAGCCGCAACGGCACCTTTGACGGGTCGGGCTCGTTCGAGGGGATTGGGGCGATGATCTTCGGCGAGCCGGCCGCGGACAAGCCTTATGCGCTGGTCTTCTCCGGCCATCACTTGACCATCCGTTGCGACGGCAACAGCGAGCCGGGCGCGGCCTTTGGCGGGCCGATGTACTACGGCGATAGCGAAGACGGCTACAGCGCCGACAATGTCTTCAACTATCAAACCAAGAGCGTCCGCGGCGTGTTCGACGCCCTCAACGGCGACCAGCGCGCCAAGGCCGTCATCACCGGCCAAACGCCCGGCGAGCAGTACAACTCGGTCAAGTTCCGCGAACAAGGCCAAGCGTATCCTGGCGTGGGGTTTGCCGAACTGGGCGAGGACCAAAAGCAACTGGTCGAGCAGGTCATGCGCGACATTCTCTCGCCTTATCGCAGTGAGGATGCCGACGAGGTGATGCAGGTCATCAAGACCAACGGCGGCCTGGACCAAATGCATCTGGCCTTCTACCAAGATGCCAAGATGAACGACGACAACAAGTGGCACTTCTGGCGGATCGAGGGCCCCGGCTTCGTCTGGAACTATCGCGTCTTGCCGCACGTTCATACGTTCGTGAATATCTCCAGCAAGACCGCCTAACGATTAGGCTGGCTCCTCGTTTGATATTTCCCTCGTCCGGCCGCTTGCTACAGGCGGCCGGGCGTTTTTGTTGGTTCCTTCACATTCCACGAATGTCCATGATCGACGAGCCCGAACTTTCGCGCGACCAGGCCTATCTGGTTCACTCGCTCCATAATCGCGCGGCCCAGCACCAGGCCCACATTTGGACGCGCGGCCGCGGCGCGGTGTTGTACGACCAACATGGCCGCGAGTTTCTGGACGGACTGGCCGGGCTATGGAACGTGATCGTGGGGCATGGCCGCACCGAACTGGCGGAAGCCGCCAGCCGCCAGATGGGCGAACTGGCCTATGCCAGCAGCTACGCCGGCAGTTCCAACCGGCCCTCAATTGAACTGGGCGAACGCCTGGCCCAGATGTGCTATCCCTCCATCAACCGTTTCTTTTTCACTAGTGGCGGGGCCGAGGCCAACGAGTCGGCCTTCAAGACGGCCCGCTTTTATTGGAAGGCCGCCGGCCAGCCCGGTAAGACCAAGATCATCGGCCGCCAGTGGGGTTATCACGGCACAACACTGGCGGCCATGTCGGCCACGGGCATTGCCTCGTATTGGCCGATGTTCGAGCCGCGCGTCCCCGGCTTTTTGCATATCGACAGTCCGTATCCCTATCGCTTTCAGCCCCCCGCCGATTCGCCCCCTGGCGAGGGAATGATACCCGGCCATCCCGACCGTCGCACGCCGGGAGAACTGGCGGCCGATTTGCTGGAAGGCGCTATCCTGCGCGAAGGGGCCGATACCATCGCGGCCTTCTTGGGGGAGCCAGTGCAGGGGGCCGGGGGGGTGATTGTTCCGCCCGACGATTATTGGCCGCGGATTCGTCGCATTTGCGACCGCTACGATGTGTTGCTGATCGCCGACGAAGTCATCACGGGTTTTGGCCGCACCGCTTCTCCCCACGGTTGGTTTGCCCTGTCACAATGGAATGTCGAGCCCGACCTGCTGACCTTCGCCAAGGGGGTAACCAGCGGTTATTTTCCGTTCGGCGGACTGGGGATTAGCGACAAAATTGCCTCGGTACTCGATGCCGCCGTGGGGCCGCAAGCCTGGATGCACGCCTTTACCTATTCCGGCCACCCCGCCGGTTGCGCAGTCGCGCTGGCCAATCTCGATCTGTTGGAACGCGACGGCCTGCGGCAGCGGGCAGCCGAATTGGGCCAGCGGTTGTTGGCAAAGCTGCGCGACTTGGAAGCGCACCCGCACGTCGGCGAGGTCCGCGGGCTGGGCTTGATGGCCGCCGTGGAATTCGTGGCCGATAAAGCGACCAAGGCCGAGTTTCCCGCGGATCTGGCCGTTGGCCCGCGCGTCCACGCGGCGGCCCAACAGCGCGGGCTGTTCACTCGGCTGCGGGGCGACGTCTTCAACCTGGCCCCTTGTTACGTCACGGAAAACTCGCGGATCGACCGCATGGTTGGTATTCTGATGGAGTCGGTGGAAGCCGTGTTGGGCAAGTAGTTATGGAAGGCGTTTTCAACGCCGACGGTTGCGTAAGGAATCAGTACGAAATAACTTCCCCTCTTGGCTCCCTCTCCCGGTACTCCGGGAGAGGGTTGGGGAGAGGGGGATGTGGCGAAATGGCCGCCAACTACGAAACCCTCACCCCGGCCCTCTCCCAGAGGGAGAGGGAGGTTCGGATGGGGAAGTTATTTCGTACTGAATCCTAATCTTTGCAAGGAACAAAACCGTGGCACATAAGTCGGCTGCATGGCGCGGCAAACCTGGGCTCTGTCTGGCGATGGCCGTCGTTGCGGGCGGAGTGCTACTGGCGGGCGGTTCGTGGTTGATGGCCTGGCCCGCCAACGACAGCCCGATGGCCAAGGCGGCCGCGCCTGCCGATGCGGTGCCCGACGCCAAGAATATCGGCGGCGAAACCGACGGCGTGGTGCAGGTCGCCAACTTGATCTACGCGGGCTTCAAGAGCAGCGAATGTTTCTCCGACCATTTCTTGGTCAAGGCCGAGAAAGAGTCGGCCATTTCCACCAGCCGCCGCTTTCATGCGGTCAAGCTGGCCGCTGACGAAATCTACGATTACCCGTTGCTCATCATGACGGGTGAGGGAGCCTTCGACCTGACCGACGGCGAACGGCAAAACCTGCGGCGGTTCATCGAGCGGGGCGGTTTTTTGCTGGCCTCGGCCGGTTGCTCGTCGCAAGACTGGGACCGCTCGTTCCGCCGCGAGATGGCCACGGTGTTTGCCGACATTCCCCTGGCCGCATTGGGGATGGAACACCCGGTGTTCCACACGGTGTTCGACATCGACCAGTTGCAAGCCAAGCACGGCGCACCAAAGCCGCTGGAAGGCATTTCGCTGGGTGGCCGGTTGGGCGTACTCTACTCGCAAGATGGACTGAACGACACCCATCACACCCAGGGGTGTTGCTGTTGCGGCGGCAACGAAATCATCAATTGCAGCGAAGTCAACGTGAACGTGCTGGCTTACGTACTGACATATTGATCGCAATTCGGTAAGGCTCCGTTCGCGTGATTCGCAACTCGCCCACCGCTGCCACTCACCGTCGGCCGAAAAAGGCGGCTCTAGCGGCATTGTTGGCTGCCGCGTTGCTGGCTGCCGGGTGGTGGGCGTGGAGCGGCCGGGCCGCGCCGGTCCAACGCCCGCTAGAGGTTATTATTAGCGGCGATACCGCCGGTTGGATCGTGCCGTGCGGCTGCACCTCAAACCAGTCGGGCGGGCTGCCGCGGCGGGGAACATTGGCCGCTCAAACCGGCCAGGGGGCTGATCTGTTGTTGTTGGATGCCGGCGGAGCCGCACGCGGCACCAGCCCTTACGACGTGGCCCGTTTTTCCGCCATTCTGCGGGGCGAACGGCTGATGGGAATTCACGCCCACAACATAGGCGCGGCCGAAGCGGAACTCGGCACGGAAACGCTTTCCCGGCTGCGAACGGAGACCGGCGTTCCGTTGTTTTCCACCAACGCCACGGATGCCACGGGCCGCGGCGTGGGTGAACCGGCCTTGGTCGTCTCCGCCGGAGGGCACCGGGTGGCCGTGCTGGGCGTTCTTTCACCCGCGTTGGCTCCGTCGGGTTGGCGCGTGACATCTCCGCAAACCGCCGTGCCGCAAGCCTTGGCGGACCTGCGCGGCAAGTACGATGTGGCGATTGTGCTGGCGTACTTGCCAGACGAGGAATTACAACGATTGGCGGCGGAATTGCCCGAGGTCGATATCGTGGCGGGCGGGCCGACGGGGCAGAGCATCTCGCCGCGGCAATTGGGGCCGACCATGCTGGTCTCGGCCACCAACAAGGGCAAGTTCGTGGCCCGACTGAGTGCATCGCGCGGCGGCGCGGGCTGGTCCGGCCAGATCGTGGAATTGAATGCATCGTTTGCCGACGACCCGCGGCAGCAAGAGAACGTCCAGGCCTTTCGCCGGGAATTGGCCGATCGCGACTTCGCGGCCAGTGAGACCAGCTTTATCGATCCTCTCTCTGCCTCGGCCGAAACGGAACAGTCGTTGGCTGGTTCGGCCAGATGCATCGAGTGCCATTCCGACTGTGCCGCCGCGTGGCAAGGTTCCGGCCATGCCCATGCCGGCGCAAGCCTTCAAGATTCCGCGGCGGATAGCCAGTGCCAGCAATGCCATACCGACGGCTACGGTTTGCCGGGCGGTTTTGTGTCGGCGCGTCGCAGTGCTAATCTGGCGCTGGTAGGCTGTGAGAGTTGCCACGGACCGTCAGCCCAACATGCGGCCCAGCCTAAGCAGCCGACCGCTTACGTGGGCCGCGCGCCAGACCAATGCCTGCGTTGCCACGACAGCGAAAACAGCCCCGCGTTTTCTTACGCCCAGTACTGGCCACGGATCGAACATACGCTGGAAGCGGCCCCCTCGGAACCCGTGCCATGATGATCGTCTCTCGTGCGGATCGCGCCGACTGCCTACGCGGCATCTGGAGTCTGGCCATGTTTGGCGTGGCGCTGCTCTGGGCACTTAACCTGACAACGGCCGTGCCTGCCGCCGAAGAGACTCCCGATCCGCCCGCGTTTTCCGAGGCCAACGAAGAGCCGCCCGCACCCGATGATGGCCAGGACGACGCAATCGTTGATGCCGACGACGATACGGAAAGTGACGACCGCCAAGATGCCGGCGGCGATACTCCCGACGCTGAGGCACCCGACGAGGACGCCATCGACTTGGAACTGGAGGAATTGCTCAAGCAAAGCCTGAAGCGCCTGGATGCCGGCTCCGCCAGCCCACCGACGGAGCAACCGCTGCTGGCCTGGCATGGCAACCTGGCCGACGGGCTGAAATCGGCCCAGCGCAGCGGGCAGCCGGTGCTGGTGCGCGTGGGGGGAGAATTCTGTCCCTGGTGCGCCAAGCTTGATCTGGTGATCGCCCAGCCGGAATTGCAAACCGCCCTCAACGCGTGGACGCGAGTCTCTTTGGATATTGACAAGTCGCCGGAAGAGTTGCGCGGGCTGGCGGTCGGGCCGATCCCGGCGCTGCGGGTGTTGAGCAATCGTGGCCGGTTGCTGGCCTCGCACGATGGTTATCTGAATGCGGAAGAACTCGTGGACTGGTTGGCAATCCAATTGAAAGAGGCCGCGCAACAGCCTGACGATTTGCTGGCCAAGGCCGAAGCCCCTTCCGCGTTGGATTTGAAACGGCTGGCAAAAACGCTGGCTGCCGCCGATCCCGCGTTGCGCGAGGCCGCGATTCGCCGTTTGCTGCCCCATCGTCAGATGGCCGCGGGCGAAATAGCCAGGGCGTTGTCGGCCGGTAATCTGGCCACGCGCCTGGCTGCCCTGGAACTGCTGCGTGAATGGCAGGCTCCGGTGGAGTCGATCGACCCGTGGCGTCCCGATACGCTTTCGCCCGAGGCCTTGGCCGCGGTCACGGCTTGGGCCGCCGAGTCGAAAGGGATTGCCGGTACAGCGGTAGAGGCGGAAGAAGCCGAGCCGCTTAGCGAAGCCGAATTGGCCCTGGCGGAAGAGGAGATCGCGCGGCTGTTGGCTGCCGATAGCCCAGCGGCGGCCGAGACGATCCGTGAGCGCCTGGCCCGGTTTGGACCACGGCTTAAGCCCGTGGTCTTACGGCTCTTGACCCAAGTGGCCAGCGACGATCATCGCGAGCGCTTGTTGACGTTGCGTTACCGGTTGGTGGCTTCCAACAAGTTAATGTTGGAATGGCCGGCGGGTGTTGTGCGGCTAGGCTCACGCGATGCGGCCGAACGGCGGCAAGCGGTTGACGATCTGGTCAAGCGGGCCGCGCCCCAGGACGAAGGCTTGCTGCTGGAACTGTTCAGCGACGCCGATCCCTTGGTCCGTGAATCGAGTTTGCGCGGACTGCAACAAGCCTCGGGATCGGAAATCTCCGGCTCGTTGGTCACGTTGCTGGAAGACCCCGAACCGAACGTCCGCGCGGCGGTTCTCAAACAATTGGCCGAAGAGCCGTCGCCGGCACTGATTCCCAAACTCGTGGAATACATTCAAAGAGAAACAGACCCCGACCTGGTCGTGCATACCATCCGCGCTTTGCGCGAACAGAAGAAGGGTCCGGTGGCCGAGAGCCTGGCCGGCCTGCTGAAGCACGAGGCGTACCAGGTCCGCGCCGAGGCAGCCGAAGCCTTGCGGCGGCAGTTTAAGGATCGCTACGGCAGCGACAAGGTTCCCGAAGAGGCCAAGGCCAGTGCTTGCCTGGCCCTGGTGGAGTTGCTGGATGATGCCGATGCCTTCGTGGTCAGCCGGGCCATCGCGGCCTTGTCCGACGCCCAGGCCGACTTGCCAGAGTCGGCCCCTAAGCTGCTGGCCGCGCTCGAACGGCATCCATCGTTGGCCCGCCAGGCGCTGGCGCTGTTGTACCAGGGGACTCGCACTCGCGAGGCTGGCGAGGAACTGGTGCGGCCGCTGCTTGGGCACGAACAGCCGGCAATTCGCGCGGCGGCGGTCGAGACGATCCTCACGCACCAATCGCACCTGGCCAACAAAATGGCGGCACCCGCGCTGGCCGACGAAATTCAGCAAGTCCGCATCGCCGCCGCGAACAGCCTGTTCGACAATTTCCTTCAGTTTTACAACAACGGCCAGTCCGACGACGACGATCTGGCCGATCCTGACAGCCCTCAAGAAAGCGACGCAGGCGATCCAGATCATGAATGGATCGAGGACGATGCCGTGGAGATCATGGAAGACGAACCGTTTGCCCGCGACTTCGAGTTGGACGAAGAGGAGGACGAAGATGGCGACAACGACGAAGAAGCCATGTTCGATGAGGCGGAAGAGGACGCCACGGAGGAGGATGAAAGCAACGAGACTGAAAATGCTGGCGACGGCGACGGGCTTGTCGATCCCGATGATCCCTTTGGGACACCACTGGAGAATCGTGAAGCGGCCGGAGAAGACGCGGCACCACACGACGAAGCGGCCAGCGAGCCGCTGCCGGAGGTCTCTCCCCGCGATCAGCGGTTGAGCAAGTTTCGCCAGGCGGAACACCGCGCGGACTGGTTGAATGAGTTGATTCCGTTGTTGAACACCATGCTGGCCTCCCCCGACGAGCAAGAGCGATTGGCCGCGGCCCGCCCGTTGACCATTTTGGGTGAGCAAGCCCGCACCTTGCCGGTGCTGGCCTCGGCGGCGGCCAGGGCACCCGCGGACATGCAATGGGCGGGTACGGTCTTAAGGTGGCTTCCCTGGACCGAGCGAAAGGCGTTTGCCAACGAATTGCTGGACCATAGCAGCAGCCAGGATGAGTCGGCCCGGTTGGTGCACACCTTGGCGGAGATCAACGATGCCCGGCTGAAGCCCTTCTATTGGGAACTAGCCGCGCGGCCCGACTTGTCGCCCGCCATGTTGGAGGCCTTGCGCGAATGCATGATGCGGCGTTATGCCGGCGAGCATTACTGGAACCGCTCTGGCCTTTCGGCCCGCGTCAAGGCGCGGGTAATTGCCCAGTGCCAGCAACATATTGATCCCGCGCAGCGTTGGATATCGCTGTTATCGCTGTGCCTGATGGCCGACTTTGACGCGGTGGCGGCCGCCAGGCAGGCCGGAGAACTGCGCGAAAATGCAGAGGCACAGCCTGACCTGCGCCGCGATGCCTTGCGCGTGATGCTATCGGCGCAATCCTCCGCCACGCCACAACTGGCGGTAGCCGCCCTGGCCAGCCCCGACCCGGCCGATCGCCAGGCAGCGTTGTTGTCGCTGACCGAGGACTTTAGCGAGTTGGCCCGCCTGGCCGAAGGCAAGCTGCAACTCAATCAGGAAGGCTCCACCACTTCTCGCGAGTCTGGCCAGCCGATTGTGCCCAAGGCGCCGCGCGGGTTGCAACCTCAACACCTCGCCCCGCTGTTGGCCGATGACGATCCGGAGATTGTCGCTCGGGCCTGTTACCTGCTGGTGTTGCTGGGACGGGCGGAGTTCTTGCCACGGGTGGTTGAGCATTGGTCCACGCGGCACCGCGCCGACGAACAGTGGACCATGCTGGCTTATCGGGCCATTGCCGCCGCCAACGACGCGGCCTATGTCGACACGCTGGCGCAAATCTTTCGGCAATTGCACTCCTACGATTACGGTACATTTTATTGGACGATCCGCGTGATGGACTCGCCCCAGGCCTTGCGGTTGCGCAAGCAAATTCGGGACGAGGTAGGCATGGATGCGTTGCGATAGGGAACGCCGGTTGTAAGTTCTCTGCCTTTTACACGACATTCTCGGGAGCCTGCCGTCATGCGACTTGCCTGGTTCGGTGCCTTGCTGGCATTCTGTTCGTTCGTTTCCTGTTTCGCGCAAGCCCAGGAGGACTCTTCGGTCACGGCCAGCGGCACCGCCAGGTTGGAACGCGCACCCGACTTTTTGCGGATGCATGTGCGGATCTCCGCCAATGGGAAGAACGTGCGCGAGGCGCTGGAAAAATTGCAGGCCCGCCGCGAATCGGTCCGCGATAAGCTCAAGGATCTGGCGGTCGAGGAGGATTCAATCGAGTTCTCGGAGCCTTCGATCAACGCCACCATGAGCGACCGGCAACGGCAGATGGAAGCCCTCATGCGGCAGCGCAGCGGCAAGACCAAAAAGAAGCCTGGCGACGACGCGCCGCGGCCGGTCATGCTCGCACAGACGTTGCAAGCCGAGTGGAAGCTAGGTTCCGAAAACTCCGAGGAACTATTGGTGCTGGCCCACGAACTGCAAGAAGCCATCAAGGAGGCCGACGTGGCGGGTGCCAAGGAGGCCGAACCACTGTCGCCGGAGGAGGAGGAGTTGGCCGAGGAGATGAGCGGGCTTTATTCGGAGTACTCTGGCTCTGACGAACCGTCACCTGGTACGGCCGCCTTCAGCTTTGTTTGCAAGATCAGCGACGAGGAACGCGGCCAGGCTACCGCCGAGGCATTTGAAAAGGCTCGCGATGAAGCGGCGCGATTGGCCGCCGCGGCCGGCAAGCAACTGGGGGAGTTGCGGCTTTTGCGGGGAGACTCGGCCGGCGGCGACTACGAAAGTTATGGCGAATACCAGTACAGCCGCGACATGATGCTGGCCCTGGCCAGGCAGCGGGCCCGCGCGGACAACATGGAAGCCATCGGCGCTCAGCCGGGCAAGGTTTCGTTCCAGGTGCAAGTCAGTGCGTCGTTCTCATTGAAATAGGCCAGAGGATTTGCGCCGTCAATAGGGTCTTGCTTGAGAAGCAAATTCGCTCGCTGTCACGCCTGGCCGTCTCTGTCTGTTTTGTCGTAACAATCGACTGCAGTTCGCGCTGAACCTACCATCGGCAATACGATGTAGCCGATGGAACGATCACGGCGGGCTAGACGGCCCGCGTCAATTTCTGAATGTTCGCGACCTGGTAAAGGGTCGGAAAGGAGCTGTGTGATGAAACGCTGGTTCGTCTTGTTGTTTGGAGCAGCCGTCTATGTCATGTTTCTAGGCGTGTTTCTCTATGCGATCGGTTTCATCGGCGGGTTCATGGTCCCCACGTCGTTGGATGGTCCCGTCACTTCGCCTTTGCCCACGGCGATTGCCATCAACTCCCTGTTGCTGCTGGGGTTTGCCGCGCAGCACAGCATTATGGCGCGTCCGGCGTTCAAACGCTGGTGGACGAAATTCGTGCCCGATTCGATCGAGCGCAGCATTTACGTCCTGTTCAGCAATTTGGCGATGATCCTATTGTTCTGGCAGTGGCGGCCGATGGGCGGACTTGCCTGGGACATTCAACAACCTTTTTTGCGAGCAGCGCTCTGGGCATTGTTTGGACTTGGCTGGTTGACCGTGTTGGCCTCGACGTACCTCATCAATCACTTCGACCTGTTTGGATTGCGTCAGGTCTGGCTGCATTTCCGCGGACGCCCCTACACGCATCTGCCGTTTGCCATTCCCGGAGCCTACAAGTTCGTGCGGCACCCTTTGTATGTTGGCTGGCTGCTGGTGTTTTGGGCCACGCCCAGCATGGGATTGGCCCATCTGGTCTTCGCGATCGGTACGACGGTCTACATTCTCATCGCCATCCGCTTGGAGGAGCGCGACCTGGTCCAGTTCCACGGCGAAAGCTACACGGCCTACCGCCGCGCGACTCCCATGTTGATCCCCAAATTGCGGCCCGCCCGCGTTGGTCGGAGTAACTCCCATCAATTGACTCACTCCACCCGCAACCCCTAATGGCATCACTCTCCAAGTGGCATGCGTAACCCGCTGCGCATCGGACGCTGTCAGAGGGGCCTACCGCCGGCGGAGATTGCCAGCCGGCATTTCTCCGCGTATGATCGGGCTGGATTGGCGCGTTGCAGGGCGGTTTCAGTCGCGCCACCTCCCAAATCGCGGCGGAAATAATTGGCGGCGCGGCTGAAAGCGGCGGATCGCGCCACGTGTGTCCATCGCAACCGGCCCAGGCCTGGAGTGATCCCAGGTTGATCGGGCTGCCTCCTCCAGGAAACCGCCGTGGAAACAGGACGCCAGGTCCACGAACAACCGCCCGCCCGCTCGCGCGGCCCGATGTCTGGGCCGTTTCGCAAGATGGCCACGGGGGCTAGCTTGTTCGTGGGGATCTGTCTGGTTGCTATCTTGGGGTATCTGGCGGCTGGTTGGGAATTGGCCGACGCCGTCTACATGGTGGTCATCACCATTTTTGGCGTGGGGTACGGCGAAGTGCAACCGATCGTCTCGCCGGCACTGCGCGGGTTGACCATGACCCTGATCGTCGTGGGTTACGGCGCGGTGATCTACACGGTGGGGGGCTTTATGCAAATGCTGATTGACGGTGAACTGAAGCAGGCCCTGGGAGCGAGACGCATGACCAAGGAAATCGATCGGCTGCAAGATCACACGGTTATCTGCGGCGTGGGCCGCATGGGGACGATTCTGGCCCGCGAGTTGAAATCGGCTGACAAGCCGTTCGTGGTCATCGACACGGACGAGCGGCGTCTGCACAACGCCGAAGAGCAGGGCTACCTGGTGGTCAATGGAGATGCCGCCGAAGAGCGCGCGTTGGAGCAGGCGGGCATTCGCCGCGCGGCCGTGCTGGCCACCGTTTTGCCCAACGACGCGGCCAACGTGTTTGTGACCATCACGGCCCGCGAGATGAACCCCAACCTGATGATTATCGCCCGCGGCGAAAACCCGCGGACCGAAAAGAAACTGCTGGGCTGTGGAGCCAACCGCGTGGTGCTGCCCATGGCCATCGGGGCCAAGAAGCTGGCCCAACTGATCATTCGCCCCTCGGCCGAGAACATGCTCGAGCAGTTGACAAACCAGGGAGAACTGAACGAGGAACTTGGCCGCATCGGCCTGCAATTTGACGAATTGGAGGTCGCCGCCAATTCCTCGCTGGTCGATCGCGCTTTAAGCGACATCGATCTCCGCAGCAACCACGGCTTTTTGATCGTGGGCGTGCGGCGGACCGACGGCACGACACTGTTGAACCCATCCCCCAGCACGCGGCTGGCGGCGGGAGACACCGTGATTGTGATTGGCCGCGATAACGACATTCCGCAACTTGCCGCCAAGTTCTTTTCCGGCAAGCAGAATACGCAGTATCGGGGCGCCTCGATGTAACCGCGCGATTCCGACGGCTATGCGACGACCAGGTGGAGCTACACGCTGGCGGCGGCAATTGCCGGCTGCCATGCGGCTCGCGACAACGCGCGGCGGGGCTGGAACAAGAATGAGCGGCTGCGCGGCTGGCGGCAGTTCCACCAGGTACGCGGGTCGAGCCATTCCCGGCGCGGGGGCGCGGGTTCCTCGGCGTGCAGGCCATCGGTCCAGGCCGACCAGCGCAATTTCAGGCCGGCGCGTCGCGAGAAGCGGATCAGTGTGCTGGTTGTAAAGTCGCGCAGCCGGGTTGAGCCGCCGCGCGAATCGGCCTGCCGGCCGGTCCGCCGCGATGACCCTGGCAGCACCGGGCAGGAAATCCACAGTAGTCCCTCGGGAGCGAGGCAGCGCGCGGCTTCCTCCAGGACGGCCGCCGGCGACTCCACCGAAGCCAGGACGTCACCTAGAAGAACAGCCTGAAAGCTGCCATCGGCAAAGGGCAATTCCTCGCCCCGGCCCGACACCCAGCGGACTTGCCCCCACCGCAGCAGCCCCCGCGCGTTGAGCTCGCCGGCCAACGGTTCCACGCCGTAACGCTCTCCGCCGCGGAAGTGCAGCAATTCCGCATCACGCGGCAAGCCGACCTGCAGCAACCGCGTGCCGTAGTCCAAGTCGATATGCCGGCGCAACAAGTGTTCCAGGGTTCGCGCCCGTTGCCGGATTGCGCGGGAACGGTCGGGGGGCATCGCCGGCCAATCGTCGGGCAATGCCGCGACACGGTCCGTTTGAGCGGCCAGCCAGGCCGGGCTTTCCTCGCCAGGCAAAAAAGTAGGCAACCCATCCAGCACGGGATAGCCGCGCCCGCAATCGGAGCACGTCAGCCAATCGGCGTCCCCTTGCAGAGGCTGATGATCGAACGGACAGGCGAGCAAATCCCACATGGCGGCACTTCCTTGTTGGTTCCGAATACATTCGCATCTTGCGAATCGGAGCGTTGCTAGGCGCACGGTAGTGGCAAACTATGGCACGGATAGCAAGGTGAGTAAAGACGAGGTTTGGGTGTTCGGTTTTCGGTTTTCAGTGTTGGGTGGAAGTTCGCCACCGGTGACGAGGTTGCCGGAATAGCTGATAGCTGACGGCTGATAGCTTTCACTCGACACTTGACATTCAACACTCGTCACTCCCTCACCTTTTTCCCTTCGCTTTTTTCTTGCGCCGCTTCTTTGTTTGCCTGACTTCTCTCTCTGGATGGATGTCCAGCAGTACGACCGTGCCGACCGGAAGGTCGTCCATGTGGACGACTTCCGAGATAACGATTTCTTGCTCATCGTTGATGTCATCCACTTCCTCCGATGGCGATGAATGCCAGGCAAAGGCTAACATGCCGGCCAGACCGGGGACCAGGTACCGCAAGGCGGTCAACATCCCGACGACGGCCATCGTGGGGGAGGCGGCTACGTCGGAAAACAGCCAGATCAAGGCCGTATCGCGCGTGCCGATCCCGCAGGCCGAAAGGGGCAACAAGCCGGCCAGGATTGCCAGCGGCACCTTGGCCATGACCACTTGCGGCGAGACAAACACGCCAGCCGCTTTGAGAAAGAAGTCGATCTGCAGCAGGTGCAAGGCCCATAGCAGCAACGAGTAGCCTGCCAGCGACCTGGCGTATTGCGAGTTGCGCGGCAAGTCCGACATAAGTATCCACAGAAACCCAGCGGCCAGCAGAGTACCAATGGCGATGGGGATGGCGAGGCCATCGTACCGCAGGCATCCATACAGCATGAAGGTTCCCAAGGCGATTACGTCGGCCACCTTCTCCGCCATCGCTCGCAGCGTTCCCGCTTTCTTGATGACGGATCTGTCCGTCGGCAGGATGGCCCCCTTCGATAGGTCGCCGAGTTTGCCAGGCACGATCAAATTCAGTGAGGAAGTGAACAACACTTGTAGCAGCGACTGGCGGAACGAGATCGGCAAGAGATCTTGCACGACTCGCCGCCACCGCATGGCGGATAGCAGCGTCTGCGGAATAAACATGAACATGGCCGCCGCCAGCCAGGCGGGATCGAGCTGCCACAGGGCCTGCCCCACCATATTCCAATCGGCGGCGGTGCCGATGGCCGCCAACATGGCGGCGGCCAGAATGATCTTGGTGCCGGGCCAACGCCAGATAGCAATGAGTCCGTCCCACAACCCCGACAATCGCAGGTCGGAGACCACGCGCGGCTTGGTCAACTGCATGGGTACTCCCTGACAATTATGGCCCTGCGGTCTCGGTTCAACGGCTCAATCCATTCCGCCAGATCGGTCCAGGGTGCCAGCGAGCCTTCCTGGTACACGCCCGCCGCCGCCGTGTACGTTGAAAAATGGTCGACGCCAAAGCTCATCCGGCGGACATCCAGCGTGTCGTCCAGCAGTTCAATCAGATCGGTCACACGCAACCTTCCTCCGCCAGGCAACGCTTGGATTGTTCCAGAGGCGGCTTGGGTGAGGTCCAAGAAATCGAACCGCCGCGTCAGCCGCACGGGTGCCGCCCGACGCCCGGTAATCAGCCGCCGCTGTAGCAGCCGGCGGACCAGTGTACGGCAACAGCGGCCCAGCGTAATCAGCCCCAGTCGAAAGATGGCAAACTTGAGCGGCGTGGCGACCTCGTGCCGGGTGTAGTGCAAATCCGCCTGAACGGCCAGTGACCCTGGTTGCCCGCCTGCTTCCTTCAACGGGCCGATTGACGCTTCGCCAAACGGCCTCTCGACCTGCCGGGCCGTATCGTGCATGTGCGAAACCGCCAGCCGGCCATTTTCAAACTCCACCAGCAAGCCGCCATCGGTGACTGGTTCGACGCCGGGGGCAAAGTGCTTGAAAACCCCGCCGCGGGCGGCGGAGATGACAGTGTGCGACTTACCCGCCCGGCGGACCCACAATCGACCGTGCGAGAAATGGCGAACGGCCGGTTCGTTGGCCTCATCGGCCGCTTCCACCGCCAGCCGCAGGCCACTGCACAGCACTGTCGAGGCCGGGTCCGGTTTCATTCCCAGAACTGACTTGATGGCGCACGGTTCTTCGTGGACAGCGCGGTTGGGCGACCAGTCGCGGTAGGCCAACAACAGGTTACCCAACCGATGAGCGAAGAGCCGGTCGTCGTCGAAATAGGCCTGCCTGGCGGCGGCAAGCGCCCGTAGAAAGCCATCGGCCAGGTCGGCGGCATTGGCATCCGACGACGCCAGCAACTCCATGCCATGCGGATAGAAATGGTGTGTTCCCCGGCTGCCGTACTCGCCGCCGTAGCTGCCATCGGGATGCAAAAACCAGCGGGCAAAGGCCGTGGCTCGCCGCAGCGGTTCGTCCAGCCATGGCGCGTCGAGCAACCGCCGACAGTTTGCCAGGCAATCGGTGGTCACGGTCTGATAGCCGGGATCGGGCCCGCCGTATTCGTCGAACCAGCCTTCATCACTTTGCCACGACAAGACTTGCCGCAGCTTGTCTTGAGCGGCGCTGACGAACTGCCGCTGGCCGGTAACTTGGGCCGCATGCAGCAGCCCCAAGGCCGCCAAGGCATGGTGGTTCGCCAATCGGCCAGACTCCTGGTGCCCGGCAACCCACGTTGCCCGCAGCCGCAGCCAAGCCAGGATTTCGTCGTCGTGCAGTTCCAACAGCGAATAGGCTTCAGCCCCCGCCCGCAGTGAGAAGACAGCCGCCCCCAAGGCCCGCTCGAAGGGGTAGTAGTCATCGCAGGAGCCATCGCCGTGGCAACTGCGCGCGCAGAACCGCAAAGCAGCCACGGCCCATTCGCGAACTTGCTGGCGGCCGTGCCAACGGTTGCCCGGCATGGCCTGGCGGTAGACCAGTGCCAAGGGCAGCACGCCTTCCTGATACATCTCCGACGGAAAATCGCTGGTGCGGTAATGCCAATACTGCCGGTCGAGGCAGCCGTAAGTGCGGCGGTGAGGGTTTCGGTCCATCGACCCCAGCAGCCGCGGAAGATGCGGCAAAGCGGCGGCCAGATATAGGCCGCGGGCAGCCGGATCGCGGCTCAAGCAAGAAATCCGCTCCGCGCTGGCGGATGTTTGGGGCGCATCGAGTTGCACGGGACTGGTATTCATGCCGGGGGCCTGCTAACGGCGATGGTGTGCCACGATCACTTCGGCCAGCAGGCCCAACATGGCCGTCATAAAACCGGCCACCAAGACCACGATGTCCGACTCTTGCATGCTGCCGGTGGCCACAAAACTGTACAGGCTCTTGGCCACGCCCCCCCCCAGCAGCAGCCCGGCCAACGGCAAGAAGACCTTCAACGGACGGAAGTAAAGCACGATGCGGATCACGGTCGAAAGGTAGGCCAGTGTGTCCTTGATCGGATGAAATTTGCTCTGGCCGATCCGCGGGCGGTACTCCGTTGGTACGTATTTGACCGAGTAGCCGTTGGTCAAGAAGGCCAAGGTCATGGTCGTCACGCAGCTAAAGCCATCGGGAACGACCCACAGCCAAGGGAGCATAGCCTCGCGTTTGAAGGCCTTCAGTCCGGTATTCAGATCGGGAATGGGGTAGCCGGTGAGATAGCAGGCCAACTTGCGTATGCACCACTTGGCCGGCACCCGCAGCCAGGGAAGCGTGCCCTGTTCGCTGGTGCGGGCACCGTTGACCTGGTCATAAGCTGGAAAGTGCCGCAGCAACTGGCGAATGCCGGCCGCCGGGTAGGTTCCATCGGCATCAAGCATGACGATGATCTCGCCCCGCGCAGCACGAACTCCCACCTTGCGGGCCGCGCCAGCCCCGCGGTTCTCGATACAACGGATGACGTGCAAGGTACATTGCCAGCAATCAAGGGCAAATTGCTCCGCGATCTCGACAGTGCGGTCGGTCGATCCGTCGTCGACAATCAGAATCTCAAACTCAACCGTCCCACCCGGTTGCGCCGCCACGCGCTGGCTCCAGGGGATTCCGTCGGTTGGCCGATCGGCCGCCGGGCCATCTTGAAGTGCCGCGGGGTTGGCCGCAGTCATGCACTCGACAATCTCTTCCAGCACACGCCGAATGGCCAGCTCTTCGTTGTAGGTCGGCAGCAACACCGTGACTTGCACGGGCCGCGCGGTTTCCAGCGGCGGCGCAACGGGCGCGGCACTCAGCCAACCATCCATGGCGGGGCTTCCTCTTCAAGGGATCAACGCGGGCAAGTGCGGGCCGATTGTTCTAACACGCCGCGCGCCATGCCAGCAACCGCAGTTCGCGGGGAACGAACCCGCCGCGATAGCGATGCTAGCAAATGGCGGAGGCGGCTCCGTAGCAACATGGCTCCTGCCTTGTTGCTTGAGTCTGCTTTGATAATTCATGCCAAGCAGCCGTACAGCGCGTGGAACGCTGCTTGGCGACTCAAGCCGGCACGGCAGAAGCCGTGCGGCTACGTCCTTTACTTCAGCGCCGCTTGAGCCGCCGCCAGGCGGGCGATGGGCACGCGGAAAGGGGAGCAGCTCACGTAGTCCAGGCCAACCTGATGGCAGAAGGCGATCGAGGCGGGGTCGCCGCCATGCTCGCCACAAATGCCGCACTTCAGGCCGTTGCGGGCCGCGCGCCCCTTGCGAACGGACATTTCCACCAACTGGCCCACACCCGCCACGTCCAACGACTGGAACGGATCCTTGGGCAATACCTCGGCCTTCAGATAGTCGGGCATAAAGGTATTGACGTCGTCGCGGCTGAAGCCAAACGTCATCTGCGTCAGATCGTTCGTACCGTAGCTGAAGAAGTCGGCCTGCTTACCGATTCCGTCCGAACAGAGGGCCGCCCGCGGTGTCTCGATCATGGTGCCGATGAGAATCTCGAGCTTGTCGGTGAACTTCTTGGCGGCCTTGGTCTCTTCAATCGTCTTCTCCGTCAACTCGCGGAGCATGGCCAACTCAGGGGCGGCCACGACCAACGGAATCATGATTTCCGGCTGGGCGTCGATGTCTTTTTTCTTGCAAGCGATGGCCGCTTCGACAATTGCCCGCACCTGCATCACCAGAATCTCTGGGTAGGTCACCGCCAGCCGGCAACCGCGGTGGCCCAACATGGGGTTGGACTCGTGCAGTTGCTCGACACGGGCCTTGACCTTGGCGGGCGTGATCTTCAGCCGCTTGGCGATTTCGGCCTGGCTCTTGGCGTCTTGCGGCAGAAATTCGTGCAGGGGAGGATCCAACAAGCGGATCGTGACCGGCAGACCCTTCATGGCCTTGAAGATGCCCTGGAAATCGGCTCGCTGAAAGGGGAGTAGTTTCTCCAGGGCGGCCTCGCGAGAGGGCTTATCCTCGGCCAGGATCATTTCGCGCATCGGCTGGATGCGGTCATCGCCGAAGAACATGTGCTCGGTACGGCAGAGGCCGATTCCCTCGGCACCAAAATCGCGGGCCCGCTTGCTGTCTTCGGGCGTATCGGCATTGGTGCGAATCTTGAGCGTGCGATACTTGTCGGCCCAGCCCATGACCGTGGCAAAGTGGCCGGAGAGCTTGGGCGTTTGCGTGGCAATCGCCCCCAGCATCACCTCGCCGGTGGAGCCGTCGATGGAGATGGTGTCTTTATGGGTGTAGGTCTTTTTGTCCACCGTGATCTTGCGAGCTTTTTCGTCGATGTGGATGGCCCCCGCACCCGCCACGCAACAACGGCCCCATCCGCGCGCGACCACGGCGGCGTGGCTGGTCATGCCGCCCGTGCTGGTCAGAATGCCCGCGGCGGAGTGCATGCCGTCAATGTCCTCTGGGTTGGTCTCCTTGCGGACCAGCAACACGGTTTCCCCCGCCTGGGTGCGGGCGACTGCTTCTTCCGCGGTGAAAGCCAGCTTGCCGACGGCGGCGCCGGGCGAGGCTGGCAAGCCGGTCGCCAGCACGTTGGCCTTCTTCTTGGCCGCGGGGTCAAAGCTGGGGAGCAGCAGTTGAATCAAGTCGGCGGCGGGAATGCGCTTCACCGCCGTCTTTTCGTCAATCAGCCCCTCTTGAACCATTTCGCAAGCACAACGCACATGGGCCTGTCCGGTGCGCTTGCCATTGCGGGTTTGCAGCATGTAGAGCTTGCCGCGCTCGATAGTGAACTCGATATCTTGCACGTCCTTGTAGTGCTTTTCCAGCTTGTCCTTGATCGCCAGCAATTCGGCATGAATGGCCTTGTTCCACTTGGGCATTTGCGAGACAGGCAGCGGCGTGCGAATGCCGGCCACCACATCCTCGCCCTGGGCATTGACCAAGAACTCTCCGTAAAACAGGTTTTCACCGGTCGAGGGATTACGGGTGAAAGCCACGCCCGTCCCGCAATCGTCACCCATATTGCCGAAGACCATTGACTGCACGTTGACCGCCGTGCCGAGCAAGCCGGTGATGCCCTCCACCTGGCGGTATTTAACAGCGCGGGGCGTGTTCCAACTGCCAAACACGGCCTTGATGGCCAGTTCTAACTGCTTGATGGGATCTTGCGGAAATTCTTGCTTAGAGACGTGCTTGACGACCTTTTTGTACTCCGCGCAGAGAGCCTTCAGGCCCTCGGCTGGTACGTCGGTATCGAGCTTGGCCTTGAACTTGGCCTTGATCTTGTCGAAGGCTTCCTCGAAATGCTCGTGATCGACTCCCAACACCACATCGCTGAACATGTTAATCAGCCGGCGGTAAGAGTCGTAGGCAAACCGCGGGTTGTTGGTCGCCTTGGCCAGCCCCTCGACCGAGGCATCGTTCAGGCCCAAGTTTAAAATGGTGTTCATCATGCCCGGCATGGAGGCGGCGGCACCCGACCGGACAGAGACCAACAGCGGATCTTGCTTGTCGCCAAACTTCTTGCCGAGTTCCTGCTCCAGCAGTGAGATCATCTTGGCCACGTCGGCCATCAGGCTGGCGGGCAGTTTTTCGCCATTCTTGTAGTACAGGTCGCAGACTTCCGTGGTGATGGTAAAGCCCGGAGGGACGGGCAGGCCAATGCTGGTCATATCGGCCAAATTGGCGCCCTTGCCACCTAGAAGTTGCTTTTGGTCGCCGCGGCCATCAGTCCGGTTGGCCCCAAAGTAGTAGGTAAGCTTGCCGCTCTTGGCCGAACTGCCATTCGAACCTTGCGACTTGGAACTGGCGGGGCTAACGGCGGTTGACATCGGCGACTCCTTTAAGGCTGTTGATTGCTACTATTAGCGGCAGTGGATTAGCGGCGTGTTAATTGGATCTTACAGCGGCATTGTGGCCATCCGGGGCCAAGCGACCGCTAAGAACACGCCGGCGTGCGACTTGAAATCTCGTTCGAATAAGTGGAAAAACGCTCGCGATAAGCGCGAACCCCCACCACTCCTCCCTGCCGCGCGGGTAGTTTTGGGAGTCTAGCAATGGCCCACTGGACCGTCAAGGAAGCGCTTTGGGCCGCCATGATACCTTCCGCCCGCGTTTCCAGTTAAACTAAAATCATCGACAGGCTCCGATGCAACTTGATCGTTACGAGGCGGATGGAATGCGGAAAACGGTTCTCTTGATCTGGATGATTTCCCTGGCAAATTCGGCGGCCACTCCGCGGGCCGACGAACCGATCGACTTTGGCCGCCAGATTCAACCGATTCTGGCTTCGAACTGCTTTCAATGCCACGGGCCCGATGCCGCCACCCGCGAGGCTGACTTGCGGTTGGACACTTCCGAGGGCTCCACCGCCGGCGGCGCGATCGTGCCGGGGGATAGCGCCAAGAGCCATCTGATCGAGCGGATCTTTAGTGACGATCCCGATCAGCTTATGCCGCCCCCCAAGTCCAATCTCAAGCTAGCCGATGCCCAGAAGGAACTGCTCAAACGCTGGATCGATGAAGGGGCGGTCTACAGCCAGCATTGGGCCTTTGTGGCACCCGTTCGCCCGGCGGTCCCCACGGTTCCGGCGGAAGCCAAAATCCGCAACCCTATTGATGCCTTTATCGTGGCCCGGCTGGCCGAGGAAAACCTTACGCCATCGCCCGAGGCTGAGCCGGCCAAACTGCTCCGCCGGGTGTCGCTCGACCTGACCGGACTGCCTCCGACGCCCGAGGAGCAGGATGCCTTTCTGGCCGACACGGCGGAAGGTGCCTACGAGCGGGCCGTCGATCGGCTGCTCGATTCTCCCCGTTACGGCGAGCGGATGGTTTGGGAATGGCTCGACGCGGCCCGCTATGCCGACACCAATGGCTATCAGGGCGATCCCACCCGCAGCATGTGGTACTGGCGAGACTGGGCAATTGAGGCGTTCAATCGCAATCAACCGTTCGACCAGTTTACGCTGGAGCAGATTGCCGGCGATTTGCTGCCCAATCCCACGCACGAGCAACTCATCGCCACCGGCTTCCACCGCAACCACATGATTAACGGCGAGGGGGGACGCATCGCCGAGGAATCGCGGGTGGAATACGTCCAGGACCGCGTGGAGACGACGGGCACCGTCTGGATGGGGCTGACGCTTACCTGTTGCCGCTGCCACGACCACAAGTTCGATCCGTTCTCGCAACAGCAGTATTACCAGCTTTCCGCCTACTTCAATTCCATCGAGGAGACCGGCGGCAACGATGCCGGCGGACTGGCAAACCCGATCATTTCGTTCCCCACGGAAGAACAACAGAAGTCGATCAACGACTTCAAACAGCAAGAAGCCGATGCGGAAAAAGCCCGCGCGGAATTGGAAACAAAGTTGGTAGCCGATCAGCCAGCTTGGGAACAATCGCTGCTGGGACCAGACGGAAAACCGTTGGAGCCGGCATGGACGACGTTGAAACCGATCGAATTGCAGAGCGAAGCGGGTGCCTCGCTGGTGCGATTGGATGACGGCACGGTGGTGGCTGGCGGCACAAGTCCCGATAGCGACACTTATACGTTGGTTTGTGAACTTCCGCCCGACGCCCCAACCGCGTTACGGCTGGAGGTTCTACCCGACGATGCGCTGGTCAATCGTGGTCCTGGCCGGGCCGACAATGGCAATTTCGTTTTGTCGGAATTGACGGCCGAAGCTGCCGGGCAACCACTTGCGTTATCGCTGTTAAGCGCCGACTTTGCCCAAGCGGGGCAAGAAGCGGCCAAAGCCTTCGACAACAACCCGGCTACCGGTTGGGCCGTGCTGCCGGAGTTTGGCAAGCCGCACACGTTGTTGTTTGCGCCCCCAACGGCCATTCCGGCCGAGGCGGCGGGGCGGATCACATTCCGGCTGGCTTTCAAATATGGCCAGCAACATACGCTGGGCCGTTTGCGGTTGTCCGCAACTTCGGCCAAAGCGGAATTGCTGAAGCCGCTGCCCGACAATATCCGCGCGGTGCTGTCCAAACCGGCCGATCAGCGGGCCGATGACGAGCGGCAACTGCTTGCGCGGCACTATCTGGACAATCACCCGCTACTTGTGGCGGCCAGGCAACAGCGCGACGACCTGCGCAAAGCCCGCGAGGGGATCGAACGCTCCGCCCGTCGCACGATGGTCATGCGCGAACGGGCCGAGCCGCGCGAGACCTTCATTTTGGCCAAAGGCGCCTACAACGCGCCGGGCGAGAAGGTCGAGCATGGCGTATTAACGCAGCTTGCGCCGCTGGCCTCCGACGCCCCCAAGAACCGCCTGGCGCTGGCGCAGTGGCTGATTTCGGACCAGCATCCGTTGATGGCCCGCGTGACGGTCAACCGTTTCTGGCAGCAGTTTTTCGGAATCGGCCTGGTCAAGAGCGCCGAGGATTTTGGCGTGCAGGGGGATAAGCCCAGCCACCCCCAACTGCTGGATTGGCTGGCGGTCGATTTCCGCGAGAACGGCTGGAACGTCAAGCGGCTGGTTCGCGAGATTGTCACCAGCGCCACTTACCGGCAATCGTCGAAGGTTCCCCCGGGCATGGCCGAGCGCGACCCCGACAACCGCCTGCTGGCGCGCGGCGCACGATTCCGCATGCCTAGTTGGATGTTGCGCGATCAGGCACTGGCGGCGGGCGGGCTGTTGGTCGAAAAAGTCGGCGGCCCGCCGGTCAAGGGCTACCAACCGCCTGGCGTCTGGGAAGACGCCACGTTTGGTTTCATCAAGTACGATCAAGAACACGGTGACGCCCTTTACCGCCGCAGCCTGTACACCTTCTGGCGCCGGATTGTTGGCCCGACGATTTTCTTCGACGTGGCCAATCGTCAGAACTGCTCGGTCAGCGCCAGCCGCACCAACTCGCCGCTGCACGCCCTGGTGATGCTCAACGACGTAACCTACATCGAAGCGGCCCGCGGGCTGGCCCAACAGACGTTGCTAAACACCAGCCTTGCCGACGATAGCGCCCGCCTGAACGACATCTTCCGCCGGGTCCTCTGCCGGCCCGCGCGCGACAGCGAACTCGCCCGGCTCAACCAGCGGCTGGCGCTGTTGCGTAACAACTTCACCCAAGATGCAGCGGCGGCCGAGAAGCTGCTTTCCGTGGGAGAATCGCCGCGGGACGCAACCTTGGATCCGGCGGAACTGGCCGCCTGGACCAGCCTTGCCTCGCTGGTGCAGAACCTGGATGAGGCGATTACGAAAGAGTAGACGGCACGGCCCGTGGCACACCCTTCTGTAGGAGCCGTCTCTGACGGCGATAATCCGCGTTCGATCTGCAAAATCGAATCCTTTCAGACCCCGCCTTCCGTGGAAAATATCGCGACGGGATCGTGCCGCCGACTTGAGCCAATCTGGAGACAATTGGCCCGCTTTTCGCAACTCCGCGAATCGGCTAGAGTCGGTGCATAGGCAAGGCCCGAAAAGCCGAAGAAATTGGCGGGCCTCCGCGAGTGTTTATCGCTCGATTGGATTCGCCAACGGATGGCCCCACAATAATGCAAGACGGAACTGGCGAAATTTCTCAAGTCCCCACGACGGAACGCCCCGATGGCCGAGCGCACGAAGTACCAACAAAACATCATCCGCAACTACTACCAAAACCAGGGAGCTATCTCTCTGCAAAAACTGGGAGAGCAAGTCACCGAGTTGTATCTGGCGGAAGGCAAGGCCCGCGACAAGCGCTGGCTGCAGATTCGCTCGACACTGGAAAAGCTGAAAGTGCCCGCCTCGCGGATTGAGCACATCGTCCAGCAAGACAACCCCACGCTCTTGGCCAAACTGTTGGAAGAATTATTGGCCAAGCAATAGCAATTGGCCGAACAACCGCGGCAGCGCCGCCGCCAAGGATACGGTACGAAATAACTTCCGCATTGGAACCTCCCTCTCCCTCTGGGAGAGGGCCGGGGTGAGGGTTTGGTTGATGGCCGCCATTTCGCCATATCTCCCTCTCCCCAACCCTCTCCCGGAGTACCGGGAGAGGGGGCCAAGCGGGGAAGTTATTTCGTACCGAATCCCAAGGGACTTGATCCAGCCATCAACTGCATCCGCCGACGCTACGGTGGTGAACGCGGCCAAGCCGCGAAGGCATTCGATGAGCTAAGCTTGCTTGCGGCAGCGCCTCGCCGCCTGGCAGCGGCGAATAATACAATTTCGGCCAACTCGCCGAATCATTCGATAGGACCGTTTTCATGCGTACATTCCTGGTGACCGGCGGGGCCGGATTTATCGGCTCGCACATTGCCCAGGCGCTCGTGGAACGGGGCGACCGCGTGCGGATTCTGGACAACCTCGATTCCGGCAATCTGGCCAACCTGGCGGCCTTTCGGGATGGCCTGGAATTGTTTGAAGGGAGCGTGACTGACCGTGAAGTGGTCGAGCGGGCCGCCGCGGGGGTCGATTGCGTGTTTCACGAGGCGGCTTTGGCTTCGGTGCCGCGGAGCGTGGAGACGCCGCTGGATACTCACGCCGCCTGCGTGACGGGCACGCTGACAGTGCTAAACGTGGCCCGCCAGGCCGGTGTCCGCCGGGTGGTCTACGCTGCTTCTAGCAGCGCCTATGGCAATCAGCCCACCAGTGCCAAACGAGAGACCGATCTGCCCACGCCCATTTCGCCTTATGGAGCGGCCAAACTGGCGGGCGAACTTTACTGCCAATCGTTCGCGGCTACCTATGGGCTAGAGACGGTTTGTCTGCGGTATTTCAATGTATTTGGGCCGCGGCAAGACCCCAACAGCCAGTATTCGGCGGTCATTCCGCTGTTTATCACGGCCATGCTGGCCGGCCGCCGGCCGACGATCTACGGGGACGGCGGCCAATCTCGCGATTTCACCTACGTCTCGGACGTGGTGCAGGGCAACTTGCTGGCGGCCGACGCCAAGGCCAACGTGGCAGGCAAGGTATTCAATCTGGCCAACGGGCGAAGTTCGACATTACTAGACCTGATCGCCTCGATCAATCGCCTGCTGGGGCTAGATATTGCACCGGTTTTGGCACCCGCCCGCGTGGGAGATGTGCGGGAGAGTCTGGCCGATATTACCTTGGCCCGCCAGTACCTGGGGTACGACCCGGGGGTGTCGTTTGAGGAGGGCTTGAAACGGTCGATCGACTATTACCGCACCATCGCGGGCAAATAGGGTGTCGACCAACCAGCTCGCCAAATTGCCACCAGTGAAATGGAAATTCTCTTCGCCAACCTGAATGTGCGGCCAGGATTCGCGGCTCATGAGGGTACGGTTAATTATCTACCCAACAGGTCGGTGGTCTGTCTACTAGCACCGCTAGCAAGCCAAAAGCCCGCGAATTTGGGGATTTTTGCCAGTAACTACTTCACTCTTGCCAATCGCGTCGTTAGAATACGGGCATGTTGTTTGTAGGACCGCCAATCACTTCTTCAGCAATCGATGGTCATTTCGTGACGATTGCCGGCTGGTCCTGGTAGATGTGGGTTGAGTCCCGTCCATGCCATTGATGCACTTTGCGGCTAATTCCGCGGTGGCTATCCATCGTCCGAACCGCCGTTTTTTCAATTCGTCAGGCGGCTGTGTACGTCTATTTCCGTCCGTTCCCTTCCAGCATGAAGGGTGTGAAAAGTGATCACCGTAACCCAAAAACCCCGAAAGACCGCTACTGCCCGTATGAATGCCACTGCCGCCGTCCCCGGTTCGGAAACCGCCGCCATGCCTGAAATGCTCGACAATACGATCAAGGATCTGGTCAAAGTCTTCAAGTTGCTCTCCGACGAAACCCGTCTGCGGATTTTGTTCTTTTTGACCCAGAAAGACGAACTGCATGTGCGGGCGCTGTGCGACATGCTGGGTCAAAGCCAGCCCGCCGTCAGCCACCATCTGGCGCTGTTGCGCGTAGCCGGATTGATCGAGCCGCGGCGCGATGGCAAGCACAATTTCTACCGCCTGCTGACCGGCCACTTTGAAAAGCTGCTCGACATGCTGTTTGCGGGCGTGCCCGGCAGCGAGCGCCGCCTGCGGTTCGAAAACTACGTGCTGAGCTACGCCCCGGTCAGCGACGTGGACTGAATCAACGGATCGAGCCGAAGGATGGATGAATCCGGTTGAACCTGGGGCCGTTTGGGTCTATCTTCGACGGTTCGACTTGCTTTCGTCCACCCGCCGGGTTGCCCGATGAATGACTTGAAGATCTTTAGCGGCCGCGCCAATCCCGAACTTGGGACGCGCATCTGCGATTATTTGGGCATTCCCACGGGGCGGATCTCCATGGGCAACTTCCCGGATGGCGAAATCTCTTGCAAGGTCGATGAAGACATCCGCGGCCGCGACGTCTTTCTGGTGCAGCCGACCTGCTCGCCCGTCAACGACAACCTGATGGAACTCTTGATCATGATCGAGAGTTGCGTGCGGGCCAGTGCCGAACGGGTCACCGCCGTCATGCCGTATTACGGTTACGCCCGGCAAGACCGTAAGGACGAGGGCCGCGTGCCGATCACCGCCAAACTGGTGGCCAACCTCATCACGCGGGCGGGGGCCAACCGCGTGCTGACGATGGACCTGCACGCCCCGCAAATTCAAGGTTTTTTCGACGTTCCGGTCGACCACCTTTACTCGGCACCGGTGCTGCACGCCTATTTTTCCAGCTTGGGCATACCCGAGGAAGACGTGGTGGTGGTCAGCCCCGACGAAGGGAGCATCAAGCGCACGCTGGGCCATGCCGAGCGGATGGGGGGCCGCCTGGCGATTGTCGACAAACGACGCAGCGGCGAGCACACCCGGCAGGCGAACATCATCGGCGAGTCTGTCGAAGGCAAGACTTGCCTGATGTTTGACGACATGATTAGCACCGGCTCCTCGATCTGCGGCGCGGCCCAGCGGCTGAAATCATCCGGTGCCAAGAAGATCATGGTCGGCGTGACGCATGGCGTGTTATGCGGGCCGGCCATCAGCCGCCTCAACGAAGCACCGATCGACCAGGTCGTGATCAGCGACACGATTCCCCTGCCGGCGGAAAAGGCCCTGTCCAAGATCAAGGTGCTAACCGTGGCCCCGTTGTTGGGTGAGGCCATCAAACGGATTCACCGCAACGAATCGGTCAGCCGCTTGTTTGATTGAATGATCGTCACCCGGCCAACTCGTCGATTGCGCCGCGGACGGCCAATGCGCTTGCCTTAAGTTGCGTCTCTTCTTGTGGCGAGAGCGGCAGCGGAAAGGTATCCAGCACGCCCTGCCCGCCAACGAGATGCGGCAACGCGACCGTGACATCGGCCACGCCGGCAACGTCAGCCATCGGCGAACAGATCGTCATGATGGCGCGCTGGTCGTGCAGCAGCACGTCGACGATTCGCGCTAGCGCGCAACCAATGCCATAGTAAGTAGCCCCTTTGCCCTGAATGATGGAATAAGCGGCGCGGCGCACGCCGGTATCAATCTCGTTCCGTGTGGTTTCATCGAAGTGGACTTCGCGTTGGCGAATAAACTCCGGCAACGGCATGCCCCCCACGGTGGCCAGCGACCAGGTGAGGACTTCGGAATCGCCGTGTTCGCCGATTACATAACCATGCACATGGTGCGCATCAACGCCGCAATACCGGCCGATGAGGCTGCGGAATCGGGCCGTATCCAGCGTCGTGCCCGAGCCAAACACCCGGCCCGGCGCCAGGCCCAGGTTGGCGGCCAGCCGCGCGGTGAGATGCGTCATGACATCGACCGGGTTGGTGGCTACCAGCAGCAAGGCTTCTGGCGCATGCTTCGCGATAGCCGGCACAACCTGGCCAAAGACGGCGGCATTGCGGGCCAATAGCGCCATTCGGGTCTCACCAGGCCGTTGGCCCACGCCCGCGGTAATGATGACCACGCGGCAGCCGGCCAGGTCGGCGTATTGTCCGGCGCGCACTTCCAGCGGGTGCGAAAAGGGGACGGCGTGCCGAATATCGTCGGCCTCGGCCTGGGCGCGCTCGGCATTCAAATCGACCAGAACGACTTCGCGGCCGACTCCCCGCATGACCAAGGCGTAGGCCGCCGTGGAACCAACAAGCCCGCTGCCAACAATGCCGATTTTCATGGGGGTGTTTCCAAGGAGATCCGTAGGAGGCGATTCCATCACCGATCGTACTGTAGGAGGCGATTCCATCGCCGGTGTTTGTAGGAGCCGTCTCCAACGGCGATCATCCGAATCTAACGAATGAGATTCCCTTTGGAAACTTGCCAGACAAGAAAGGGGCGGGCGGCGGCCAATTGGCATCAACATTCCAACAAACATTCGTTCGTTCGATTCGTGGTTCTCACTTGACATCCCTGCATTATCTTCCAATGTCTGGTGAAAGGACACTGCCCGACGACGAGCCGCGTTCGGCAGACTACAATGAGGGTAGCTGTTCAACAATCTTGTCGCGTGCCCTTCAATAGTTTCAGGCTTGCTCCATGTCCAAGAAATCCGCGCGAACCAAAGCCAACAGCAAAAGCTATCTGCCGATGTTGCTGTTGGGCCTGGCGGCCTTTGCTGGTACGTACGGCGTTGTCAAAGCCACGCACTACATGGATGCGCAACCAGAGCCTGCGCCGGCTGGTATGGTGTGGATACCCGGCGGCGAGTTTTCCATGGGAAGCGAACTTCCCAAAGCCTGGCCCGAGGAAAAGCCAGTCCATCGGGTGCAGGTAGACGGTTTTTACATGGACGAGACCGAAGTCACCAATGCCCAGTTTCGAGAATTTGTCGAAGCAACCGGTTATGTGACCACCGCCGAGAAGGCCCCCGATCTGGAGGAGATTATGCGGCAGTCGCCGCCAGGGACGCCAGAGCCCCCCGCGGAGGTGTTGGTGCCCGGTTCGCTGGTCTTTCGACCGACGGCCGAACCCGTGACGGACTTTCAAAACTACGCCCAATGGTGGTTTTGGGTGCCGGGTGCCTGCTGGCGGCACCCCGAGGGGCCCGGTAGCGACTTGCAGGGGCGAGAAAATCATCCCGTTGTTCAGATCTCCTGGTACGACGCCACCGCCTATTGCCAATGGGCTGGCAAGCGATTGCCGACGGAGGCCGAGTGGGAGTTTGCCTGCCGTGGCGGCCTGGCTGATAAGACCTATCCCTGGGGAGACGAACTGCCCAGCCAGGATGGACCGCGGGCGAATATCTGGCAGGGAACCTTCCCCAATGACAATACCGTCCGTGATGGGTTCGAGAGGACCTCGCCGGTCAAGTCTTTTCCCGCCAACGGCTATGGGCTGTATGACATGGCGGGCAATGTCTGGGAGTGGTGCGGTGATTGGTACGACAAGGCGTTGTACGCGCGCCGCAAGGGCCAGCCGCCGGCCGCCAATCCGGTGGGCCCCGCAAAGAGCTACGATCCCTCGCAACCTCTCACGCCGCAGCGCAGCCAACGGGGCGGATCGTTCCTTTGCCACGAGTCTTACTGCTGGCGCTACCGGCCCGCGGCGCGTCACGGTTGCAGCCCCGACACCGGCATGTCGCACAGCGGCTTTCGTTGCGTGATGACACGAGACATGCGGAAGAAGAGCGGTGGCGAGTGACGAATGCCGATCGTCGAATGAGATTCGTGCCCGGTCATTTTTGACGGAGCGCGGGGATGCCTTGTTTGATTTTGATGAGTCTTCTGGTTATTACGGGGGCAATGCTTGCATGCCAACGCTCTCCGGCTAGAGTGACAGTTGCTGTGGAGCATGTTAGCGCGGTTTTGCCGGCATTCGGTTTGTGTTCGTTCCTATCGTGGTCTTTCATTTCGACAAACGTGCATCGATGAAGAAATCGACTCGCCTGGTTCTCGGTGGATTAGTCGCCTTGCTGGCGTTGATGGGCATTCGCGCTGCTGTTCGTCAAGCTGCCGCGCAGCAGGCGGCGGGCAGTAGCAAGAAGAAGCCCGCGGCGGCCGCGCCCGCCAAGAAGGAAACAGACCCCCACGCCAAGGAGATAGCGGCGATCAAGCAAACAGCGCAGGCGTTTGCCAAGGCGTTTAACAGTGGCGATGCCAAGGCCGTGGCGGCCCTGTGGACCGCGGAGGGTGATTACATCGACGATGCGGGCGAGCGGTTTCAGGGGCACGCGGCGATCGAAAAGGAATACGCCCGATTCTTTGCCGCCAACAAGGACGCCAAATTGACCCTGATGGTCGACCATGTCCAATTGCTCAGCGAAACCGCGGCGATTGAAGATGGCCGAGCCGTGGTTGAAGTGGGTGACAAGGGCGATGCCACCTCTAGCCAATACACCACGGTCCATGTCAAAGCCGATGGCAAGTGGTTGATGGCCAACGTCCGCGATACTCATCTCGATTCCATCTCCAATTCCAACGACCTGGACGATCTCGATTGGCTGGTAGGCTCTTGGTCGGCCGAACAAGGCGATCAAGAAATGTTGGTCACTTGCCGTTGGATTGCCCAAAAGACGTATCTGGAACGGACCTATTCACTCACCAAAGACGGCAAGCCCGTCACGTCAGGCGTGCAAATTGTCGGCTGGAACCCGCAAGCCGGGTATATTCAATCGTGGAATTTCTCTTCTGGTGGCGGACACGCAATAGGCGTTTGGAGTCCGCACGAAGGGGGCTGGACGATCGAGACGCACGGCATGATGGCTGACGGTGCCCCGACTTCGGCCGTCAACATGTTCACGCGAGTCGATGACGATTCGTTTTCTTGGCAGTCCATCGAGCGCGAAGCGGAGGGAACCGCGCTGCCAGACACTCCAATCGTGGTCCTGAAGCGGGTCGTTGAACCAAAAGAATAGTTTCGTTTGCCGTGGTATTCGCCGGCCATGAAATTGATCGCTTACACTATTACGCGGAAAGCCAGCCCATGAGACTTTTTTCGATCGCGGTGGCCGTGGTTTGTTGGTGCGTTATGGCCGCGCCGTTGCAGCAGGCGCTGGGCCGCGGATTTGGCGGCCGCGGGGGCGGCGGTGCCCGTGGCGGCGGAGGATTTAGCGGCGGTGCCCGCGGCTTTGGCGGCGGCGGATACCGCGGAGGCGGCAACTTCGGCGGCTATCGTGGTGGTAACTTCGGCGGCTATGGCGGTGGCGGCTATCGCGGCGGCAACTTCGGCGGTGGAGCTGGACGCGGAAACATGGGTGGCGGCAACTTTGGGGGTGGGGCGGCAAGAGGCAATGTCGGCCGAGAGAATCTTGGCGGCGCTGGCGGACTTGGGGAACGGGCCGAACCGCGCGCTCAGGGGTTTAATTTTGGCGAGGGCGGCCGGGCTGGCGGCTACACGGTCGCACAGAGCCGCGGCAAGCTCGATAGCTTCTTGGGCCTGCCCTCGGATGAGGGATTTCACGGATTCAGCGGCGGTGGAAACAAGTTCGACTTTAATCATGGCACGGCTGAAGGCCCGCGCGGCGGCAAAGCGGCTGGAGCCTCGGTGACAGGCCCGCGTGGCAATACGGCGGGCCGTGGCGCCGTTGTTGGCCCCAACGGCGGCGTGGCAGCCGGTCGAGGTGTAAAAGGCGCCGACGGCGGTGCGGCGGGCCAAGGCATTGCCGCCGGTCCCAATGGCCGCGTGGCGGGTGGTTCGGCCGTGCGTGGCCCCAACGGATACGGCGGCGCACGCGGCGCTGTTGCGGGCCCGCGCGGTGTGGCAGCCGGTTTCACCCGCACCACGCCCGTGGGACGCTATGCCTGCGGCGCGGCGGTACGGTCGGGTTTCCACGATTGGGGAATGTACGGGCATGGCTGGTATGGGCGCCATCCCGGTGCCTGGTATGCCGCGGGCTGGGCCGCCGGCAGTGCCTGGATGGGTTCAAGCTGGTACGGCCTATGCGACTGGTTTGGCTACGGCGACGATTACGAGCCGGTCTATTATGACTACGGCAACAACATCACTTATCAAGACGACAGCATCTACGTCGACGGCCAGCAAACGGCCTCGGCCAGCGATTATTACGACCAGGCCCAAACCATCGCCGATGAGGGCGCCCAGGCAGATGCCTCTACCGACGGCGAATGGCTGCCGTTGGGTGTGTTTGCCCTGTCCCGCGTGGGACACCAACACTCCAAGGTTGCCATTCAATTGGCAGTCGATAAACAGGGCGTGTTGCGCGGCAACTATACCGACACGTTGACGGACAATCCCATGCCGGTGCATGGCCAGGTTGATAAGGAGACGCAGCGGGTGGCCTTCACCGTCGGGGACAAGACCAGCACCATTTTCGAGACGGGCTTGGACAATCTTACCAAGGATGAAGCCCCGATCTTGATTCACTTTGGCAAGGACCGCACCGAGCAATGGCTGCTGGTGCGGCTGAAGCAACCCGACGATGGCGAAGCCGCCAGCGATCCAGCGGCGGAATCCGACGATCCCGAGAAGGCCGCCAATACCGATTCGGACGATGCATCGCCGTAGCGGCATGGCGTCTGCCGTGCAAAGTGTTCGGTGACGAACCGGCAAAGTTCCGCCGCGGTTATGGCATTGGCCGCTGAATCGGCCATAATCCGAACTCCGCTGTTTCACATTGGATTCGGAGGTTGCATATGCCGCGGCGACTGTTGTGTGTTGTGGCATTGGCGGTATCCCTCGTTCGGCCTTTGCCGGCCGAGGAGACGCTGTCGCGGATCGGCTTTGGCTCTTGTGCCAGGCAAGACAAGCCCCAGCCGATCTGGGACGCCGTCGTTGACGCGCAGCCGCAATTATTCTTGCTGCTGGGCGACAACATCTATGGCGACTCGCCCGACATGAACGTGCTGCGGGAGAAGTACGCGCTGCTCGGCGCTCAGCCCGGTTTTCAAAAGTTGCGGCAAACGTGCCCCTTGCTGGCCACTTGGGACGACCATGACTACGGAGCCAACGATGCCGGCGGCGAGTTCGTCCACAAGCGGCAATCACAGCAAGTCTTTCTCGATTTTTTTGGCGTGCCGAAGGACAGCCCGCGGCGCACCCAAGAAGGAGTCTACTCCGCCCACAACATGGGTCCGGCGGGCCAACGGGTGCAAATCATCTTGCTCGACGCGAGGTATTTTCGCAGTCCCCTCAAATCGGGCTTTGAGCCGGGCGAACCGGGCGAGGGCATTCGCGGCCGCTATGCCCCGGACGACGATCCCCAATCAACCGTGCTGGGCGAAGCCCAATGGAAATGGCTGGCCGAGCAACTGAGCCAACCGGCCGAAGTGCGGCTGATCGGTTCTAGCTATCAGGCCATTCCGGCCGACCACGGCTGGGAGTGCTGGGCCAACTTTCCCCGCGAGCGCCGGCGGTTGTTTGAATTGATCCGTTCGACCAAGGCGGGCGGAGCCATCTTGCTCAGCGGCGACCGCCACCTGGCCGAGATTTCGCGACTAGCGCCGGACGAGCAAGATGGAGTGGGCTACCCGCTGTTTGAGGCCACCAGCAGCAGCCTCAACACCCCTAGCGGCAACTTCACCCCGTCGGGCGTGCGCTACACTAACGAACTCAACACCCACCGCGTTGGCCTGACCTGGTTCGAAACCAACTTCGGCCTGATCACCATCGACTGGCAAGCCGCGGATCCCCTCATCCGCATCCAAATCCGGGACGAAAAGGGCAACGTCGTTCTACAGCAACGGGTGAAACTGAGCGAGTTGAACGCGGGGTGAGTGTTAGGTGTTCAGTGTTTCGGATTCATCCTTCTGCCTTCATCCTTCTGCCTTTCCTCATGCATCTTCCTCGCCTGCCTCGCGACCTTTCTCCTGGCATTGGGTGCATTGGCGCCGGGTTTATCATGGCCGATTGCCATCTGGTGGCTTATCGGGCTGCTGGCTTTAACCCGGTGGCGATAGCGGCCCGTAATCCGGAAAAGGCCCAAGCGGTTGCGGCGCGGCATGGCATTCCGCGGCCGTATGTGACGTATCACGATCTGCTCCGCGACCCGGAAGTGCGGGTTGTGGATATCGCCGTTCCGCCGGACGTGCAGTTGGAGGTCATACGCGAGGTTGTCTGCCATGCCGACCACGTTCGCGGCGTGCTGGCACAAAAGCCGCTGGGCATCAACCTGGCGGAAGCACGCGAAATTGTCCGCCTCTGCCGAGAGGCCGGAATCGTGCTGGCCGTCAACCAAAACATGCGCTACGATCAATCGGTGCGGGCCTGCAAGCATTTGCTCGACCGGGGCGACCTGGGGCAGCCCGTGCTGGCCACGATCGATATGCGGGCCGTTCCGCATTGGATGCCTTGGCAGCAGCGGCTGGGCTGGGTCACGTTGCGGATCATGAGCATTCACCATCTCGACACGTTCCGCTACTGGTTCGGCGACCCGCAACGGGTCTTTGCCAGCGTGCGGCCCGACCCGCGGACAGCACAAAAGTTTGCCCACGAGGATGGCATCTGCCTGTACATCTTGGAATATGCCGATGGCCTGCGGGCCACCTCTTGCGACGACGTTTGGACCGGGCCGGCGCTAGAAGGCGCGGCGGGCGACATCGGCATTCGCTGGCGCGTGGAGGGAACCGAGGGGCTGGCTCGCGGCACGATTGGCTGGCCGGGCTATCCGGCGGCCATACCCAGCACGTTGGACTACAGCACCCTCCGGCAGCCTAACTGTTGGATTCAACCGCGCTGGAAGGAAGTTTGGTTCCCCGACGCCTTCGTCGGCACGATGGCACAGTTGTTGTGCGCGTTGGAAGACGGCACCGAGCCTGAAATCGGCGGGCAAGACAACTTGCACACCATGGCCCTGGTAGAAGCCTGCTACTTGTCGGCCCGCGAGCATCGCGCGGTGGAACTTCAAGAATTGCTGGCGTAGGGGGCCGTCGATTGCATCGCGGGGGGCGCGTAGCGTGGGACAAGCGGAGATCGGTTCTTCCCCGAGTATACGGCTTGTACGCGATGTCCCACCACATGCGGCCGCCACCACAAGATCATGGTGGGACATCGCGGATCGCGCGTGTCTGCATGGACGAAAGACTTCCGCTTGTCCCACCCTACAGCCGGCCGTTAGGGGACTGTCAGCCAGATCTCTTGGCTGATCGGCCGAGGGGCGGGATAGGGGGCTGCCGTGGGCGTGGCTAAGGCGGTGAGTTTGCTGTCGCCCAGCGAGCGGCCGATGATCTTGATGGTGCCGGAAAATGGCCCGGCGGTGGCGGTGAGAACCAGCTTGACGGCGGCCGCCGTTTCGCCAGGAGCCACTGATTTAACGGGGGCCAGCGTCACGTTGGCGGGCAATCCTTCCACGCTGAACTCGATCTCTTCGGCAAAGCCCATTCGCCGCTCGATGGCGACCGGAATCTCCAGCGGCTTGCCTGGCGGCAGCGTGAAATTGTCGGCCGTTACGGTCAACAGCGGTTGTGCCGGGTGAAGTGTTGCCCGCAAGCGGTAGACATGGCGCAGCCCGCCCTGCTGGTGCAGGTCGCTAACGGCGAGCCTAAACTGGCCAGCCGCGGCAAAGGTATGAAAGAACTGGCAATCGCGAAACGCGCCGAGATCGTCATTGAAGGTAACAACCTTGCCCTCGGCGTCGAGCAGTTTCAGGACTGGGTCGCCCGCCGCCCCTAGCGACGGCCCATCCAACCGAAACAAGAACGTCTGCCCGGCTTGCGGCTCAATCAGATAGGCATCGACATCCCCCGGCGAGTCGATACGGCCCGTGACGGTAGTCGGCAACGTGATCGGCCGCGGCACGTCGGCGGAGTTCGGTTCAGCCTCCAGCGTAACGGGGTGCGGTTCGACCGAGACATCCGCGCCAATGCCCAGCGCCGCGTCAAACGCCACCAATGGCTCCGCGCCGGCTGGCGGCAGGGCGGTTGGCAAGATGGCCGGCAATTTGAGGCCTTCCGGCGGAAGGTTCCAACCGATGAGCGAGACCTCGTTTGGCGCATTGGCAGCCAGGGCCAGCGGCCAGGCATGGTCGGCGTAGCCGCCCGTCGTCAGCGTCAGCCGATAGACGTGGTTGGGACTGTTGGAGAGGGCGATCGAGGAATCGGTCACACTGGGAAAACCAAACACGCGGACCAGGTAGCGGCCGTCGGACGGCGCGGTGAAGGCGATCAACGGGTCGATCTCACACTCGTCGTCGTTCTGCTCCAGCACGAAGCCGTCGGCGGTGAGCACTTGCAGCACGCAATCGACCGGCGAACCGAGCAGGCGATGGGCTTCCACCGCGGCCACCAAGGTCTGACCGGCGGTAAGTTGCACCGCGAAGAGATCGGCGTCGCTGCCCCCCATCAGCCGCCCGTTGACCACGACCGGCAGGGTGGCGATAGCCTCCGGCTTGCCCGGGGTGTCGTTCGGTTCGGTCTCGAGGATTTCCGGCAACCCGCCAATGAAGAACGCCTTCACGGGGGCGGTCCCCTCTTTATCGTAAAACCGCAGCCGCATCAGGCCGGGCGGGGCCTCGGCTGGCAAGGTGACGTTGAATTTTCCTTTCTCCTCGGCCAGCACGATCCGCACGTCCGACCGGTCGCAGGCAAACTGGGGCGGCCAGTTGTCGAAACCGCCGCCGACCGTTACTTCCACTGTCGTGCCGCGTTGCCCGCCGCCGGGAAAGAGCGAATCGGCCTTGGGAGGGGCGGCACTGGCCAGACCGCGGGTGAAGGCCAGGAGGAACAACAACGTGCAAAGTAAACCGTGCCGGCGTGTCGATACGTAGCCACATGGCTCCTGCCATGTTGGCATGATGCGGATTCGATCGGCCATTTCCAGCAACCATACCCCAAAATGGCGCGTCACTCGCGCACCAAGCCGGCATGGCGGGAGCCGTGCGGCTACGTGTGCCCCGCGTTGCCGGCAATGCCCCGCGATCTTGCTATCCGCCATTGTTCACCCCATTAGCTCGGCAATCGGCGTGGGGTCGCTGACGATGTGCGTGGGCCGGCCTTGCGGCGTGTAAAGGATTTTGTCCGGGTCGATGCCCAGCTTGCGATAGATGGTCGAGGCAAAGTTCTCGGGCGACAAGATGCGTTCGCTGGCCGAGTAGCCTTTGCTGTCGGTGGCCCCCACCACTTGCCCGCCCGGAGTGCCGCAGCCGGCAAACAGCACGCTCATGGCGCTAGCCCAGTGGTCGCGGCCGGCACCATCGTTGATTTTGGGCGTGCGGCCAAACTCGCCCAAAGCCACCACTAGCGTGGTATCTAGCAGCCCGCGTTGATCCAAGTCTTCGATCAGCGTGGCGATGGTGTTCTCGAAACTTGGCAGGCGTTTGTCGCACAGGTCGAAGATATTGGAATGGTGGTCCCAGCCCCCTTCGTACAATGTGATGAACGGCACGCCCGCCTCAACCAGCCGCCGCGCCAGCAAGGCCCGCTGCCCAAAGCCGTTGCGGCCATAGCGCTCGCGGACTTCGTCTTGCTCGCTGGAAATATCAAACGCGGCTTGGGCCTGGGGCGAAGTCACCAGGCTGTAGCCTTGTTGGTAGTAATCATCGAGCGCGCCGACCGGGTCGCCGGCGGCGGGGTCGTTGATGCGTTGCAGCTTGTCTACCTGCTGGCGGATATCGCGCCGGCCCACAAAGCGATTCTCCGCCAACCCCTCGGGCAGGGCCACATCGCGGACGCGGAAGCGGGCGCTGTTGGGGTCGTCGGCCACGACAAATGGCGCGTGCTTGGCCCCCAAAAAGTTCGGCCCGCCCGACCGCGAGATACTGGGCATGGTGAAGTAAGCCGGCAGCCCGTTTTGGACTCCTCGCTCGTGCGAGGTGACTGCCCCCAAACTGGGATGGAAACTGACGAACGCGCCGCAGAAGACGGGAATGCGCGTCGGCGAGCCGGTCATCATATAGTGGTTGCCGCCACCGTGGTTGGGGTCGTTGTGGCTAATCGAGCGGACCACCGCCAGCTTGTCGGCCATCGATGCCAGCCGCTGCATGTGCTGCGAGAAAAACACGCCCGGCAATTTGGTGGCGATGGGCTGGTAAATACCGCGAATCTCGGCCGGCGCGTCGGGCTTGGGGTCGAAGGTTTCGTAATGCGTGGGGCCGCCATCCATCCAGACCAGAATGCAGCTTGTGGGCCGTTTGGCGGTGCCTTCCCCCTCGGCCGCTTGCCCGCGCAGCCGCAGCATGTCTACCAGGCCGCCGCCGGCCAAGGCACCCAGGCCCAGTTGCAAGCAGTCGCGTCGCGTGACGCCGGCACAGTTACGTTGCACAGTCATGGTGTTAGTCCTTAAACACAAATTCGGGCGTGTTCATCAAGGCCCACAGCAGGTCTTCCGTCGCCAGTTTGCGCTGGGCTTCTGGCTCGGTAAACAATTGCTCGCCAATTTGCCGCTCTTCGTCACTGGGCAGACGGCTGTAGCATAGCAGATACAATTCCTCGACAATTTGCGGCGGCGACATTTCACTGGCCGCCAGGCGGGCCGCGCGGCCTTCGCCGTGGGTGACTTTACCGAACAGATTGGGGGAATTCATCAGGTGCAACACTTGTACCACGCTGGTTTCGGCCGTCCGTTCGCAAGGCGGGTCTTGGCTGGCGTCGGGCCGGCCGAACGAATCCAAGAAGAGCGAGGTTACCCGCGTGGTCCAAATTTGATTGGCCCGCGAGCCGGCTGGAACACCCGCGAACGTCTCGGGGATTTCGGTGATGTCACACACGGCGTCCAGCAGCACTTCCGCCCGCAACCGCTGGCGATAATGCCGCGAGTAGTTGCGGGTGTCGGTCAGGTTACGATCGTTGGGGAGCGAACCTAGTCCATAGACGTACGAAGTCGCAATCGTGCGGATCAGTTTTTTCAGGTCGTAGCCGCCATCGCGAAAGTCTTTCGCCAGGGCTTCCAGCAGCGGCCCATTCGTGGGCGGGTTGGTGCTGCGAATATCGTCCACCGGATCGACCAGCCCGCGCCCCATCAGATCGGCCCAGACGCGGTTGACCATGACTTGTGAGAAGTACGGATTGTCGGCGGCGGTCAGCCAGCGAGCCAGTACCTCGCGCGGTTCCTCGCCAGCCGGAATCTCCACCACGTCGCCATACAGCGGTTTGGGGAGCATGACTTCACCGGTTAGCGGATGCTTGACCGCGCCGCTGTCGGCCGTGAAGACAATTTCCTCACCGCCGGAAATAGGGGGTGATAGGCCCACCCCTTTGCGGCCCAAGCGGCCAAAGAAAGCCGCGAAGCCGTAAAAATCCTCTTGCCCGTAGGACTCAAACGGATGGTGGTGGCACTTGGCGCATTCCAACCGCACCCCCATGAACAATTGGCTGACGATCGTCGTCAACTCGTCCGGCTCGCGACGGTCGCGGAACATCGTCACCGCGCCATTTTGCCAGTTGCTGCCGCGGGCGGTAATCAGCTCGCGCACAAACTGGTCGTAAGGCTTGTTCTGGCGGAAGGCGTCGCGAATCCAGGCATCGTAGTTAAAGACCGCCTTGATCCCCACGCGGTACGGATTGGGGCGCAATAGATCTGCCCATTTGGTGGCCCAATGGTCGGCGTACTCCGGGCGCTGCAGCAAGGCATCGACCAGCTTGGCCCGCTTGTCGGGGTTGGTGTCGGCCAGGAAAGCGCGTGTCTCTTCTGGCGAGGGCAAACGGCCAATCACGTCAATGTGGGCCCGCCGCATGAACGCGGCCTCGGTGGCGGGTTCCGAAGGCGTAATCGCCAGACGGCGGAGCTTGTCCCACACCAGCCCGTCGATCAAGTTTTGCCGCGGAAGCTGCTCGTAGAGTGCCGCTGGTACATCGCCCGGCAACGGAATCAGCACGTTGCAAATCACGATCTGGCCCATGAAGCGGGCCATGATGGCGGCCTCGCCTGGCACCGGTCCAGCTTTGACCATGCCTGACGCATCGACCGCGGCCAATGTCGATTCGTTCGATTGAAACGCCGCCAAAGCGGTTACGTCTCGCCGCGTGCCGTCGGTATAGTGGGCCGTCACCAGCAGTTGCTGCTGTTCGTGGTACGCCATGATCCGCTCGGGCGGGTAAATCTCTAACCGTTCTACGTTTACCTCCTCCGCCAGCCGCCGCGGCATGCCCTGGGCGATCCACTCTCGCAAGACCTCATAGTGCGGGCCGTAAGGTTCAATCCGCTTGCCGCCGCCATGCGGCGTCAGGGCCGCTCCTTTTTTCAACAGCAGGCTCTGGTCGGGCACGGCCGGAAAGACGCGCCGCCCGCGCCCCTCTTGCGTCAGGGCGGCGTAGTCGTAGTCGGGATAAAAGCCCAACAGCGAAAGCTGAAAGCCGTTCTGCCCGCGAGCCTTGCCGTGGCACGCCCCGGCATTGCAGCCAAACCGGGTTAGGATCGGCCCAACATCGTTTTCAAAACTGATAGGGTGCGGCGTGGCGGCGTCTATAACCTGGACTGGCACCTCGACCGAGTCCTGGCCGACAGTCACCTTGAGCGTCGTTTGGCCATCGCCCAGGGAATGGACCACCGACCGGTTATCGACGTCGATGACTCCTGAGGTTTGCGGCACGGCGGAAGCCAGCCGGGTGACATCGACACTTCGCCCGGCAACCTGGCTGGTCACAACAAACTGCTGCCGGGCACGCTGCCCGCGCAGCACAATGGACGGGGGCGAGACACTAATCGCCGCTGGTTCATCAGCCACTGCGCAAGTCGACCAAGCCAGAATCGCCAAGGCGATTCCCGCGGCGCAGCACAAGCGTCGGTTAGAAGTTAGCAATAACATGGACGGGCAGGAGCTTTGGCCAATCGGGCGGCAATCGGCCGGGGGGAGCAACGTATCAATGCATTGTAATACGAATCGGCGGGAATCTCCAACGGATGTTAGCGGGAAAGTTGCGAGTTTTCAGATTGTAGGAGGCGTTTCCAACGCCGATGGCGGCTGGTTACGCGTTGCATTGGCGACGGAATCGCCTCCTACGGCCTTCAGCCTTCAGCCTTCAGCCTTTCTCCTCCTTCCTTGCTTTGCAGCAACTTTTGCGAGGCTTCCACATGCTGATAGTATTCCCGGCGGGTCAGCCAGCCGGCGGCGGGGGGGTCGAGCACGACGATGACGTCGCGGTGCAACTGCAAGGCCGAGGCCGTGACTTGCGCCGTGATGGGGCCTTCCACCGTGGCGGAAATTGCTTGCGCCTTGTTTGAACCAGTCGCCAGCAGCAGGCAGCGGCGAGACTCCAAGATCGTCCCCACGCCCATGGTTATGGCCAGCCGTGGCACGGCTTCCTCGGAACCAAAGTAGCGTGCGTTGTCGCGGACGGTTTCCGGTGCCAGCGTTTTCAGGCGCGTGCGGCTGCCTAGCGAAGACCCCGGCTCGTTGAAGGCGATATGGCCGTCCGTGCCAATCCCCAAGACTTGCAGATCAATGCCGCCGCTGTCGCGGATCAGTTTTTCGTATTGCTGGCAATGCAAGTCGAAATCCAAAGCCCGCCCGTCGGGAACGTGCGTGTTTCGCGGAACGATATTGATGTGGTTGAACAGATGCTGCTGCATGAAGCAGCGGTAACTTTGCGGGTGCGCACCGTCCAGTCCGACATATTCGTCGAGATTGAATGTCGTGACGCGCGAAAAGTCGAGCGCTTCCTCACGATGCTGGCGGACCAACTCGGCATACAGGCCCAAAGGCGTGCTGCCGGTGGCCAGCCCTAGCACACAGTCGGGTTTGCCGCGGACAAGTTCGGCGACAAAACGGGCAGCGGTGCAGCCGACACTGCTGGAATCGGGCTCGACAATCACACGCATGCGGCAGACTCCGCGACAGTTGAACAGAGTGAGGTAGGGGAACGCAGGAAAGCTACTTTCAGATTGGCTACCGGCATTTTGGCGGTTCGTTGGGATGATGATCCTTGGTGAACGCTTCAAATTGCATGGCTTTCGGCCTTCCGTTGGTCGGCCTGGGCTCATTGGCCGTACGAAACGCAATAGGACGCGATTCTATCGCCGATGGATGCCCGGGGCGAGCCGATCGGTAGCAGCGCATGCAGCGAATTATGACGGCCAGCGCTGGCATCGGGCCCTGTTTTCCGCGATAAAGGATAGTTGTGCGGCGCACTCCGCCGCGGAAACGGCATTCGGGCTTTGGCCACGGTAGCGTCATGCAAGTTGTGATTGGTGTCGATGGTTCGGCGGAAAGCTTTGCGGCGGTGCAATTCGCGTCCGAATTGCTCAACGCGGGTACGGACCAGGTGGTGCTGTTTTACTCGCCCCCCGAGGTGCGCATTCCCAGTGCCGCTAGCCCCAGCCTGGTGGAACGTGCTCGAAATGCCGTCACCGAGGCCGTGTTCGACGAAGCCCGCTCCAGGCTTTCCGACGGTTTAAAGGCCAACGCACAAACTTTGGCCGGCACGCGCAAGCCCGGCCGCGGCATTTTGCTGGCGGCCGAGGAAGTTAACGCCGGCCTGATTGTGGTTGGTGCGTCGGGGGCCGGTACGGTGGGCTCCTGGTTGCTGGGAACGGTCTCCTCCGAAGTCCTCGACCATGCCAAAGTCCCGGTGTTGACGGTTCGCCCCAGCCAACCGCATACGGAACCCGGCTTGCGCGTATTGATTGCCTACGACGGCTCAAAGGGAAGCCAGTTGGCCGCCGATACGCTGACGCGGTTGACCTGGCCCGTCGGCAGCCAGGCCTGCGTGGTCAGCGTGGTGGAGCCAGCCTTTGCCGATGAAATGCCCGGCTGGATGACCCACAAGGTCCGCAGCGCCGAGGTCGAGGAGATGACCCGCATCTGGGCGGACGAACACGATCAAGAAATGCGTAACCGCGGCGAAGAGATTGCCCGCTTATCCCAACAACTGCCGGCCCCGCTGACCGGGGCGGAAACACAAATAATCGAAGGTGATGCCGCCGAGAAAATCTTGGCCCTGGCCCGCGAGCGCCAAGTCGATCTGCTGGTCATCGGCGCGCGGGGCCAAGGAGCTTGGGAACGAATGCTGCTGGGCAGCACCGCCACGCGCCTGGTGGAACACGCCCCCTGCTCCGTCCTGGTCGTCCGCGAACGAGAAACCCCCTAGCCGCAAACGGCTCCCGCCTCCTACCTCATACCTCCTACCTCCGCCCCATCGAGTACTCTTCCATGCGCTACACCGCTCTCGCTGCGCTTACCCTCCAACTCCTCGCGTCCCCCGTCTTGTCCGCCGATTGGACCCAGTTTCGCGGACCGGACGGCCAAGGCCATTCCAGCGAATCCGGGCTGCCGCTGACCTGGAGCGAGACCGAAAACGTCGTCTGGCGAACGCCCATCGCAGGGCTTGGCTGGTCGTCGGTCGCTATCCAAGGAGACCAGATCTGGCTCACCACGGCCACCGACGAAGGTGAGTCGTTGCGGGCGGTTTGCCTCGATCGGCAGTCGGGCCAGATCGTGCATGATGTCGAAGCCTTGCATCTGGATGATCCTGGTCCTATCCACAGCAAGAACAGCCACGCCTCTCCCACGCCCATTCTGGAAAAGGACCGCGTCTACGTCCATTTTGGCGCGCACGGTTCCGCCTGTCTCAACACTTCGGGCGAAGTCCTATGGCGCAATACCGAGCTCAAGTACAACCACCAGCACGGCCCGGGCGGTTCGCCCGTGATCCATGACGACTTGATGATCGTGATCTGCGACGGCGCCGATGTGCAGTTTGTCGTGGCGTTCGACAAGAACACCGGCGAGGTCCGTTGGAAGACCGATCGCCAAGGCCCCATGGCCTATTGCACGCCGCTGATCATTCAAGTCGATGGCCAGGACCAGGTGTTTTGCCCCGGCGGCGAAATGGCGGCCGCATACAACCCGCGGACGGGCGAGGAACTGTGGCGCGTCAAACATCCTGGCTACTCCGTCGTGCCGCGTCCGGTGGCGGGGCATGGGCTGGTCTTTTTTTCCAGCAGCTATAACACGCCTGTGCTGTTTGCCGTGCGGGTGAATGGCAGCGGCGACGTGACCGATTCGCACATTGCCTGGAAGCTGGAACGGGGCGCGCCCCACAATCCCTCTCCACTGCTGGTTGGCGACGAACTGTACATCGTCAGCGACAAGGGAATCGCCCAATGCCTGGATGCCAAAACGGGCGACCAGCATTGGTTGCATCGGCTGGGGGGAGAATTCTCGGCTTCTCCGCTGCTAGCGGACGGGCGAATCTACTTCCTCAATGAGGCCGGCGAAACAACCGTCATCAAGCCGGGCAAGACCTATGAGGAATTGGCCATCAACCAGGTGGATGGGCGCACGCTGGCATCGCTCTCCACGGCCGGCAAGTCCATCTTCCTGCGAACCAACCAGGCGCTGTACCGCATCGAGAACAAGTGAAGGCGGTCCGATTTCCGTCTCCCTCTCCCTTTGGGAGAGGGCCGGGGTGAGGGTGGCCACGCAAAGGAGAGTCGTTCAACGCATCCCCTCTCCCCAACCCTCTCCCGGAGTACCGGGAGAGGGAGCTTGAAGTGGAACTTATTCCGGACCATATCCTAAAGGTAGTGGCAACAGCAATTCCTTCCACCGCGGCCCACGCCATGAACCCCTTACGCATCGCCCTGGCTCAATGCCGGCAAACAGATTGCATTGACGAAAATGAGCGGACCATTCACCGCTTCTTGGAGGACGCGGCGCGGTCCGAGGCGCGCATCGTGTGTTTTCCCGAAACGCAAACCGTCGGCTACCGGGTCGATATCGCCACGCCGCAAACCCCCGTCGAACCACAGCGGCTAAGTGCCCTGCACGACAGACTGGCCCAGCGCTGCGGGCAGCTTGGGCTGGCGTGCATCCTGGGGACAGAGACACCCCTGGAATCCGATCCGGTGGGCGGCCGTCCGTACAATTCCGCACTGGTCATTTCGGCCGATGGAAAAATCGCGGGCGTGCATCACAAGAACAAGCTGACTCCGCTCGACGCTATTGCCTACTCCGCGGGCAGCACGTTTGAGACCTTCGATTTGTGCGGCGTAAAAGTAGGGGTGGTGATCTGCTTTGAGGGCTTTCGTTTTCCAGAAACCACCCGCGAGTGTGTCAGGCAGGGGGCACAACTGGTGTTTCATCCGCAGAACAACACCACGCGTCCTAATGATTGGAAAATTCCGGTCCATCATGCCATGCTGGTGACGCGGGCGGCGGAGAACACGATCTGGTTCGCTTCGTGCAATATGGCCCACGAGCCGCACCAGAATTGCCGCTCGATGGTCGTCGCGCCGGACGGACTTGTTCATGCCCAGGCCGAACTAAAGCGGGAGCAACTGGTGGTTGCCGACCTCGACATCAGCCGAGCCACGCAAGCCATGTACAAGTTTGATACCGACGGCTGCGCCGAGATGTTATTCGCCAATACCGTGCAGCGCCACGAATATGCCGATGCCCCGGCGAAATGAACTTTCCGCCCGCCGCCGATGGAGGAAGCTAACCATGCCGTTGACAAGATTCGCAATGTTCTTGTGCGTTTTCGGCTTGGCCCTTCACCTGGCTAGGCAGTCCGCCGTGGCGGAAGAAGCCGCCGGCCAGCCAGAGATTCAAAGGCTAGCCGATGGTGCCAAAGGGCACGTTCATCCTGCCATATGTGTTGCCAAGAGCGGCGCGGTGTTGGTGGCACACTTTGCCGAAGCCGATGGCAAGATACTGCTGCTGCGTTCGCCCGACGGCGGAAGCACCTGGAAGGACCTGGGGCCTATCGCCGATATTGGCGGCACGTTTCCGTATCCGGGCGATTTGACCACTCTGCAAGACGGCCGCATTGTGCTCACCTGGAGTGCCTGGCTCAATCCCCGCGATTTTAAGCAGGGCCGCCGGCCGATGTTTGCCACCAGCCAGGATGATGGCGACACCTGGTCGAAGCCGCGGGCCTTGCCGCTGGAGTACCAGGAAGAGGCTTACATTCGCCATGCCATTTGGGAACGCTCCCCCGACGAATGGATCTTTCCGACCGGACTGGGAATGCTGAGTTTGATCCCGTCTAGCGACACGTTGAAGCCCTTTGGCGATCCAACACTTCGGCCCGGTCCGTTGGTGCAAACCAAGGCTGGCACGCTCCTTCACGGGCGGGGGTTCCGCTCCCGCGACGAAGGCCAAACTTGGCAAGAGTTGCCTGGCTTCCCTGCTGTTTCCAGCTATCGCGACGACCTGGTGGTACTCGACAACGGATGGGTCGTCGGTGCAATCGCCGATGACGACAAGACGTTTCGTCTGGTGGCCTCTTACGACGACGGGGAGACCTGGAACCTGGACCGTCATTGGGTCATTTACGATCCAGGCCGCTACATTGGCCGCGCTTGCCCGCAATTGGCGCAATTGGACAACGATCACTTGGGAATCGTCTTCTGGGATGCAAACCGCGAACAACCTGGCGGTCCCGGCGTGATGTTTGCCCGGGTAGCGCTCCGCGAGTTGCAACGCCGGACAGCGGCCGATCAAGGCCCGTAGTGCCTGATCTTGGTTCGGCTAAGGATTCAGTACGAAATAACTTCCCCTCTTGGCCCCCTCTCCCGTTACTCCGGGAGAGGGTTGGGGAGAGGGGGATGTGGCGAAATGGCCGCCAACAACGAAACCCTCACCCCGGCCCTCTCCCAGAGGGAGAGGGAGGTTCCGATGGGGAAGTTATTTCGTACTGAATCCTAAGGTACGACCGTGGCAGTCGTTCGGCCGGCGGTCTTCGTTGGCCGGTGGCGAATGAACCAGCCAGCGGAATCTCGACTGCCGCGGAAATTCATTTCACGCGCTTTCGTCCCGCGGCAACGAGCTTGTCCCAATAGCTGGGCAACTTGTCCCAAGGATTGGCTCCGGAGGCGTCGGTGATGTAGACCCACCCGCAGCGCTTGCTGACGGCGGCATCCCAGTGGGCTTGCCAGTCATCGGCCGATACGTCGTAGGCCAGCGCCAGGCAGCGGTCGGCGGTGTAGTCCTCGGTCCAGCCGGGCAGCTTGGCGTCGAGAAAGCCCTTTGGTCCCTCGAACAGGCAGACCGTGTCGGCCGCCGGACGCTGAACGTACTCCTCGGCACAAGCCGTGCCAGGGTTGGTGACGACCAGCTTGAGCTTTTTCTGTTTCCGGGCATAGTCGTACAGTTGGCCGTACAGGTCGACTTGTTCGGCGGAACTGGCTTGTTCGTCGAGGAAGATGCCGTCGATCTTGGGGTAAAGCTTCAGCCAACGGTCGATATCGGCCGTCATTTCGGCCTGGGTCCGCTTGCCGTAGGCGGTCGAGACATAGCCCAGCAACCGCACGCCCGCCTTGTCGGCGCGGCGGACCACTTCCACATAGTTCAGGTCGGACTTCTCACCGGGTCCGCTGGCCGGGTTGACGATGGCCGTAATGTCGGCCTGCTTTGCCGCGGCGATCAGGTTATCCCAATGGGCCAGCCCTTCGCCCGCCGGATAAAAATAGGCCGGCACCAGCAGCCTCGGCAGCGCGGCTTCCTCCGGTTCAGCCGCGAAGATCGGCCGTAAACGCGTTAAACTGGGCGCGCCGATTGCCAGCACCATCAGCAATAACAGGCCCACGTTGGCCCCGTGGGGGCGAGCCCGCGGCACGCTGAGCCGCAGGCAAGGCAAGCACCTCATGGCGTCCCCTCGAACAAGTAACGATGGATTGGCGTCGGCTTGCTTCCCGGAAGCAAACGTGTCACGATCAATGTACCAGTTTGGCGGTCTTATCGCGACCGGCAAGCAAAGTTGTCCCAACGCTCGGAATTCTCCTGTCAAATCCGCCCCGGAACGAGCGTGGGGCGCGGCTGGGACAGCGTCGGCCACGCGGCCGGCAGCTATCGCAATCGCATCACCGTGGAAGCCATTGAACGTTAGAGTCCACAGCGTCCATCTTTGTGGTGCCCGCGGGATTCGCGTTCGCCCCGTGCGGGCGTAGAATTGAGAATCTGTTTTCTTGGCATTTTCAGCGACTGTTTTTCGCGAGCCGCCTCTATTGTCACATTCACCTGAAACCACCCCTGGCCGCGTGGCCGCCGTCGATTATGGAACCGTGCGGATTGGCGTGGCGGTGACCGATTCTCGCCGCACGCTGGCTAGTCCGTTGGAAAACTACACCCGCCGCGGCCTGGATGCCGACGCCCGGCACTTTCGTGAACTGGCCGAGCGGGAGCGGATCGTGTTGTTTGTGGTGGGGCTGCCAGTCCATCTCAGCGGCAATGAAAGCGGCAAGTCGTTGGAGGCCCGCCAATTTGGCGACTGGCTGAAGCAAGCCACCGGCCGGCCCGTCGAATTCTTCGACGAGCGGTATACGTCATCGCAGGCCGAGCAACTGTTGATGTCGGCCGCACTCACCAAGAAACGTCGCAAGGAACGGCTGGACAAGCTGGCCGCGCAAATTTTGCTCTCGAGCTGGCTGGAGGCGGGACAGCGAGGAAACGACGCCCCCGGCGCGTTGGAGGATGGCCCATGACCCGGTTGATTATTGGTTGCGGCTACTTGGGAACGCGCGTGGCCCAACGCTGGCGCGATGCCGGCCAGGAGGTGGCGTTGCTTACCCGCAGCGCTGCTACCGCGCAGCGCTGGCGTGACGAAGGCTACGCCGCGGTCATCGGCGATGTCACCCAGCCCGGCACGTTAAACCAATTGCCCCCGGCCGAGACCGTGCTGTACGCGGTCGGTTTCGACCGCCGCGCCGGCTTGCCCATGCGCGATGTCTATGTCGGTGGTTTGCGGAACGTGCTAAACGCACTGCCCAACAGCACGGGCCGGCTGATCTATATCAGTTCCACCGGCGTGTATGGCTCGGCCGACGGCGGCTGGGTCGATGAAGCGACCCCCTGCGTGCCGTTGCGCGAGAACGGCCGCGTCTGCCTGGAGGCCGAACGTGTATTGCAACAACATCCGCTGGGCAACAAGGCGGTCATCTTGCGGCTAGCCGGCATTTACGGTCCCCAGCGCATTCCATCGCAAGACAAGTTAAAGGCGGGTGAGCCGATCGACGCCCCGGCGGAGGGCTATCTGAACTTGATCCATGTGGACGACGCCGCCAGCGTGGTGCTGGCCGCCGAGAAGTTCCCCCAGCCCGCGGGCCTGTACCTGGTGGCCGATGGCCAACCGGCGGTGCGCGGCGAGTACTATGCCGAACTTGCCCGGCTGCTCAAAGCGCCTCCGCCGCGGTTTGTGCCGCCGCCCGTCGATTCGCCCGCTGCCGCCCGCGCCGCGGCGGACAAGCGGATCGACAGCCGCAAGATGTTCGCGGAATTGAAGGTGCGGCTGCAATACCCCGATTATCGGGCCGGCCTGGCGGCGATTGTTGGCGCGGATTGAGGTAGCAAGCTTACGCCAGAAACTTCCGCAGGGCCGCGTTGGAGGCGGCGGCGTTTTCCCAGGGGGCCATGTGGCCCGCCGCGGCGATTTCCACGAACTGTGCGCCGGGGATGGCGGCCGCGATGGACCGCATTTCCGCCGGCGGAGCGATGGCGTCGTCGCTTCCCACCAGGACCAACGTGGGAACTTGCACCGACGGCAGCCACGATGTAACGTCCGGCCGAACCGCCATGCCGCGCAGGGCCGCGGCAATACCAGCCGGCGGCGTGGCCAGCATCGTCTGCCGCAAGGCGGTTTTAATTTGCGGCTGCTTCTCGGCCGTGCTGGCGGCCAACAACTTGGGTAGCATGGCCTCCGCCACCACGCTGGCCCCTTCCGCCAGCACTTTCTTGGCGGTCGCCAGCCGGCCTTGCGCGGCGTCGGGCGAATCGGCGATGGCCCGCGTGTCGCACAGGATCAGCCGGGCGAGCCGTTTGGCATGCCGCCGCCAGAATTGAAAGGCGATATAGCCCCCCATCGACAGGCCGCACAGCGTGACCGGTTCGGTAACGCCCAGGCCATCCAGCAGCAAAGCCAGGTCGTCGGCGAATTGTTCCATCGTCACGGCTTCATCGGCGTTTGGCCCGTCGGGCAAGCGGCTCTGGCCGAAACCGCGCAGGTCGGGGGCAATGACGCGATGATCGCGCGACAGTTCGTCGATCTGCGGCCGCCACATGGTGTGGTCCAACGGAAATCCGTGCACCAGCAGAATCGGCGGGCCCTGGCCTACGTCGACGGTGTGCAAGTCGATCGTGCCACAGCGGATGGTTTTCATCGGTTTTTCCCGTTAATTCAACTAGCGGTGCAGTTGCTATCGAAGACGCGCACCTTGGCCCAGTTCTCTTTTTGTTCGGCGATGAATTGCAAATGCCGCTCGGCCGTTTGGTAGAAATCGTGCGCCGCCCGATCCTTAAAGACCACATGCAGGGCCACGTCGTAATCGCGGTCATTCACGGGCCGGCTGAGGTCTGAACAAGTTCCCACCGAGTAAAACACGGAGCCGGGATGATTGGTCAAATACTTGTGGCTAGCGGCAATCAGCGATTCCACCGCAGCCGAGGATTTGTCTTTGAGGGCAAAAAAGACATTGTGGACCAGCATAGGCTCAGACATGAAGCAACTCCCAGGGATGGATCAACAATCGACCGTGAAGCCTGCATCATGCGGCTTGCCGCCGCGAAATGCAACGGGCCATTGTGGGGCTTAAAAACCGCATGGCTGGCCGCCCGTTGAGCTGGCGACGATACCCGCACTACCGCGGCCCCTTACATCCACTCGCGGATGACGCGGCCTTCGTTGAGCAGCATCGGGCGGCCGTCGTTGGCTTGCAGAATCAGGTCGGGAGAAATGCCCAGCTTGGTAAAGATGGTCGCACCCAGGTCGCGGGTGAAATACTCATCCGCCGTGGGAACGCCCCCTTCGTCGTCGGTACGGCCTATCACCCGGCCCCCTTGAATGCCGGCACCAGCCGCAACGACAAACCCCGCGCTGGCCCAGTGGTCGCGACCGCTGGCCGAATTGATCTTGGGGGTGCGGCCGAAATCGGTCGCCCAGACCACCAGCGTATTGTCCAACATGCCGCGCTCTTCCAGGTCGATCAGCAGTTCTGGCAGCGCTTGGTCGATCGGCGGGATGAGGTTGTTCTTCAAGGAGTCAAAGTTGTTGACGTGCGTGTCCCAGCCGGCATCGCTAACGGTGACAAACCGCACGCCCCCTTCAATCAAGCGGCGGGCCAGCAGGCAGTTCTGCCCGAAGCGGGTGCGGCCGTAACGCTCGCGCAGGCGGGGGTCTTCGTCCTCGATGTTGAACGCCCGCTTGGTGTCGGGCGAAGTGATCATATTCAAGGCGGCTTTGTAGTGTTCGTCCAGCGCGCCGAAAGCGGCGGGCTGCCGTTCGGCACGCCGCTGCAAGGAGTCGATCGCCGCCAGCATGTTCTTGCGCTTATCGACGCGGGCAAAGTCCACACCGCCCGGCGGCGTGACATCGCGCACTGTAAAGCCGGCGGCGTTGGGGTCGGCCAGAACCTCGAACGGGTTGTGCTCCATCGGCAAGTAGCCCGCCACGCCGCCGCCAAAGGAGTGATCGACGTAGGACCCCAACTGTACGAAAGGGGGCAGAGCGGTCTTAAAGCCAAATTGATGGCTGACCACCGACCCGTAACAGGGGTAGATCATGGCCTGATTCAGAGGACGGCCCGACATGACTTCTTGGTCGGCTGCGCCGTGGCTGCCGTTTTGCGGGTTCCAACTGCGCAACAGGCTGAATCGGTTGAGTTCGCGGGCCAGCCTGGGCACGATCTCGGTGAATTGCACGCCCGGCACGGCGGTGTCGATAAAGCTGTATTCGCCACGGACCGCTTGCGGTGCCTGGGGCTTGGGATCGAACGTATCGTGATGGCTGGTTCCGCCCAAGGTCCAGATGAGGATGCAATTGACATCCTTGACCGGCGTTTGGGCCGCCCGCGCCTTTTGCCTGGCCGCCAACAGGTTGGGCAGGGAAAGGCCCAAGCCGGTCAAAGCACCCACACGTAAAAAATCGCGGCGGCTAGCGCCTTCGCAAGTGCGCTGGAATCCAGATCCAAGGCTAAGCATGGCAAGGTGGTCCCTGGGAGGAAGGCGGGGCAAATCCAGGAATATGAAGGCGGGAACTCTACCGGGTAGGTGCTGCTTAGCTTAGCAGAAAGCCGCCATGAATCAAGTTTTTGTGGTCGGTTCGCGCATCGCGGGATTGAGCGAACGGCAGGGGATAAATTATCCCCGTTCAAGATTGGCTGCTAAGGATTCGGTACGAAATAACTTCCCCTCTTGGCCCCCTCTCCCGGTACTTCGGGAGAGGGTTGGGGAGAGGGAGATGTGGCGAAATGGCCGCCATCAACCAAACCCTCACCCCGGCCCTCTCCCAGAGGGAGAGGGAGGTTCCAATGCGGAAGTTATTTCTTACCGAATCCTAAATGCAGAGACATTGTCGCGGTTGCTTGCCAAGGCGAAAGATTTTCCGGCTGGCGGCTAAGTCATTGCCCCGCTGGCGGTGGGATGGTTAGAATACGGTCAACCGATCCGGCCTGTCCGGCCCGGTGGATGTAGAATTCTTCTCACAATCAGACCGCGAAGGGCCCCACGCATGCCCGCCATCATGACGCAGACCAACGGTGAAGTCACCGTGGTGTACTTCACCGAGGGCCAGATCCTGGATGAGGTGAAGATCAACCAGTTGAACCAGGAACTGACCGCCGTGGCGCAGAAGACGGCCGGCGGCAAGCTGTTGTTGAACTTCAACGACGTCCATTTCATGTCGTCGTCGGTATTGGGCAAGCTGATCGCGCTCAACAAGCGCTGCAAGGCCGACAAGACCGACCTAAAAATGAGCAACATCGCCCCCTCCATCATGGAGGTCTTCAAGATCACGAACCTGCATAAGGTGTTCGAGATTCACGAAGACGAGGCCAAGGCCATTTCGGCGTACAACAAGAAGAAGTGGTTTTTCTAAGGCGCTGTGCCACGCCGTGCCATCGGCAATGGAAGCGCCTCCTACAGTTGCCGCCCGTGTTGGCTGCTACTTCACCGCGTGCGAAAAGCACTCGGCGGGAATGACCTGTTCCACGCCATCGGGCGGAATCCAGTGCAGGGTCAGCACGCCATCCTGGGACTGCTTGAAGTAGTCCACGCGCAGGGTGTGCCGCTCGGCCTTCAGCACGATCGGAATCTCAAACCGTTTGGGCTCGCCCACGCGACGGCCATCGAGCCGCACTTTGCCATCGATCCAAATCTGTGCGCCGTCGTCCACGCCTAGTACCAGTGTGTACTGCCCGGCTTCCGCGGGCGTTAGATAACCCCGCCAGCGCGCGTAAAGTACATCGGGCACCGTTGACAGTGGCTGCGCCGTGGCGGCGGCCGGTGTGGAATCGGCCAGCCAGAAAAAATCCAACTGCCGATCGACGCGCCGCTCTAGCAGCGTGGAGAACGCCTTGTCGCTGAAGAGTTCGCCCAGCAATCCTGGGGCCCGGCCATTGACGGGCTTTTGCCTGGCCAGTTGACGGAGTTTCTCGGCCGTGCCAGCCACGTTGGCTTCCGTCGCCGCCCGTTGATCTTGAAACAAGGCCCACGTTGGCACGGCCTCTTCCACGCCTCCCGGCGGTTGCCAACGAAAGCTTACCCAGGCCCCGCCCCTGTTTTCGGCATACTCTAGTTTGATGGCGTAGGGACGGTCCTCCAGGCCGATTGCCGCCGACTGTACCCGGCCTTGTTCGGCTGCGCCAGTCAACAGCGGCTGGTCGTCGATCCAAAGCCTGGCTGGCTCATCCGACACCAGTTGGAAGCGGTATTGCCCGGCCGCCGGCGGCCGTAGCCAACCAGTCCAGCGGAGAGAGAACTCATCGCCCGGTAGTCCTGGGGCGGCCGCGCCCGCGCCCCAAAAGAAACTGACCTGGGGGTCGATTCTGGTTTCCACCAACCGCTCAAACCGTGCCCCTTCAAAGACCTCGGCCACCAGGCCGGGCGCTTCGATCGGTGCCAGGACGGGTTCATCGGCCTCCTCGTTGTTGGCATCCGCGGCCACCTCCGGCGGAGTGTCAGGCACTGCTTCGGGCCGGCCCATGAACAGCGCCAATCCCCCCAGCAACAACAGCCCCACCAACACACCTCCCGCTACCGCGGCCAGCCACGCCATTGCGCTACGCGGCGGCTGACCCGCCTCCAGATCTTCGGCTTCTGAAGCGTCCGCGGGACGTTGAGGGTGGTTAGGCGGTTGGGCCTGGCTGGGGACCGATGCCTGCTGGCGCAATGCTTGGCTGGCTTGAAGTTGCCCATCGTAGGCGGCCCGCGAGGCTGGCCGGAGCAGGCAGACTTTGGCGGCGGACAATTCGTTCAGCAAGCGTTGCGAAAGATCGCGGTGCGGCCCGTTCTTGTGCGTTTTGATATGCGCCATTTGCCGGTCGGCGGCTTCCTGGATGACCTCGCCATTGGCTTCAAACAGGGCCACCCCCAGCAACCGATAATGGTTGGGGGGCTGCTCCGCCGGCGGAATGCCCAGCCAGTGGTAATAGGGATCGAAGGACATAGGCTGTGGACCGGCGAGTGGCGAGTGGCAAAGATCAAGGCGGCAATTGGCAAGCCGTGTATGCTATGGCAAAAGCCGCGGCAGCGTCCAGCAGGCAGTCGAAGGTATTCGTCGCCGTCAGTACCCCGTTGCAGGTACCTTCCTATCCGGCGATGGAACCGGTGTCGGGGGCCAAGACGCGGGCAAAGCGTCGTTGCAAGCCGGCGGCCCGTTCGGCGGTCCACCAGGCAAAGAAATCTCGGCGGCAGCGGCCCAGGGCGCGCCTTTCCGATCGCCACATGCGCAGCGCGGCGGCAGCGCCCGGTGTCGAAAGCTCTGTCTGCCAGGCCTGAAGGCGTGCAGCGGCGGCGGCGTGATCGTTGATTTCGCCCAATCGTTCTTGTAGTTCCTCCACCAGCGGATAAAGTTCCTCGCGGAAGGCCGGCGGAAAGGCCGCCGCGAACAGTTCCATGACATACCGCAACCGCTTACCGGCGATACGAAAACGGTGCAACGAAGCCACGTCCGAAAGGTCGCCATCGGCCGCTTCAAAGAAGCCCGTCACGGCGGGTGCCAGTTGCTCGCGGGCGGCCGCTCCAAAAGTTGGCGTGCGGCCTTTCCCCCGCCATTTCAAGCGGTCCAAGAGCTTTGCCGCGCGTTTCGCCAGGCGGCGGCTCAGCCGGCGTTGCATGCGGCGGATGGGGCGCTGGGCCTCGTCGCGCAGTTCAGCGACATGCCGGCACACCTCGTCGGCACTATCGTCCGGCGTCCGCCGCGGTTTGGCGGAGAGTTGCGTTAGCATCACGTCACAGTCGCGGGCGTTACCCGCCGCGCGGCGAATGTGCTGTAGTTTATGCACCAGCCATTGGCGTCGCCGGGTTGGCAGCACCGTGGAAAAAGCGTTCAAGGCGGCGGCCGCCCGACGGCTCCAGACGCGAAGTTGATGGACGTACTCGACCTGTGAAGTCTCCGCGGCCGCGGCTAGTTCCAGGAATTGCCGGACGGCCGACAGGCGTGCTTCGAGGGCGATCCTCGCGGCAGCCGTCAACGGCTGGTGGGGTGAGTCGCCCGATGTCCATTTGTTGGCCGGCGACATGCGTTTTCCTGGGTGCGGTTGGGCGGGCGGCGACGATCGAATCCTGTTCGCGCCTCCCGCAAAGATTGGCCGCACTCCAGCCGCCAAGCCGTCATTGTTTCATGCTAGCACGGCCAGAGCAATCGAAAGCCGCGGGCAGCAGCCAATATTTGAACGTGGGAAGTTCTTGGAACCCGTACGGGTCTACGGCGGCGGATATCGCTTCCGCCACCCCTACGGGTGCCGACGGTCCCGGCACCAACACGAAACGCTCATGCGAGATGATTTTCACCAGCCTCATTAAGTCGTAAAGATTTTTGAAATAACACCTTACAACATAATTACCACTACCCGATTCGTATTGTCCCTGCCTACCGAGCGGGTTAGAATGCCGCCCCTTCGTTGGACGGAAACTCCTGCGAATGAACAGCTTCTAGCAAATACGCTTACCGGAAATACTCGATGACGGCGGAACGGAATCCGACCGATGGCGACTCTTGGTTGGGCCGCCTGATGACGCTGCTCACGGCGATCACGCTGCGCTTTCCGCGGGTAACGCTGGGCGTGGCGCTGGGGCTGGCCATCGTGGGTACCGTGCTGAGCTTTACCCGGTTGGGCTATCGCACCAGCCGGCTCGATCTGTTGAATCCCAAAAGCGACTTCAACCGCCTGTGGCTGGACTATATCCAAGAGTTTGGCGATGACGACGACGCCGTGATCGTGGTGGAGGGGGCCAACCGCGATGCCGTGGTGCCGGTTCTGAAGGAACTGGCCGCCGACCTGGCCCGCGAGGATCAGACTTTTCATGCCGTACTGCACGAGGTCGACCTCAGCAACGTGCAATCCAAGGGGCTGCACTATGTAGGGCCTGACGACCTGTTGAAAATTGAACAGTTCGTGACGGAACTATCGCCGGTGATTGAGGGGGACTGGTCGCGGCTGAACCTGGGCAGCCTGACGGCCGGCATGTGCCAGCGGTTGCAAGCCGGGGCCAATCAGCCCGCGCAGGAGCAAGCCGCCGGACAAGCCGACTTGCAGCGATTCTCGAGCAGCGTGCTGGCGGCCTTGGATGGCGAACCGCGCTACCGTTCGCCCTGGCCCGAAATGCCGGCCTCGTTTGCGCTGCTCAGCGAATTGCAGTCGGAATATCTGCTGGCCAATGATGGTCGGCTGGGATTCATTCTGCTGCGGTTGGCCAAAGGAGATGGCGACGGATTTGTTCCCCGCAGCGAAGCTACCACGGCCTTGCGGGAACTGGTGCGGCATGCCTCCGACCGCCACCCTGGCACCAACGTCGGCGTGACGGGGCTGCCGGTCATGGAATACGACGAAATGCTGGCCAGCCAGTCGTCGATGTTTTGGGCCAGCATTGTCTCCATGATTGGCGTGGCCGTGCTGTTCGTGGCCGGGTTTGGCGGGGTGCGGCACGCTTTGCTGGCCAACGCCGTGCTGTTGATCGGCATGGCCTGGGCCTTTGGATACGCCACGTTGGCCGTGGGCCACTTGAACATTCTCAGCGTGGCCTTCACCGTCACGCTGATCGGTATCGGCATCGACTACGGCGTGTACTATGTCTCGCGGTATATGCAAAACCGCGAATCGACCGACTCCACCCGCGATGCCCTGCTGGATACCACGCGGGCCGTCGGCCCGGCCATTGCCACGGGTGCCATCACCACGTCCATTGCCTTCTTTGCGGCGGGCTTTACGGAGTTCACCGGCATCTCGGAGCTGGGCATTATCGCCGGCGGAGGAATCCTGCTGTGTGCCATCGCCGAGTTGTTCGTGCTGCCGGCGACGATATTGTTGGTGGACGAAGGCCGCCTGGGCCTGCGCAAGCCGACCCCATTGCCGGTCCACCGATGGCTGTCGCCGTTGTTTGCCGCGCCGCGGTTTTGGCTGGCGACATGCGTCGCGGTGAGCCTGGTGATCGTCGCCGGCGGACGCTGGCTGCGCTATGACAACAACTTGCTCAATCTGCAACCGCTGGGTGTGGAGAGCGTGGAACTGGAACGCAAGTTACTGGCCGAAAGCGACCAAAGCTCGTGGTACGCGCTGTCGATCGCCGATAGCCCGGCCGAGTTGTTGGCCCGCAAGGCACAGTTTGAAAAGCTCGGCTCGGTCGAACGGACCGAGGAGATCGTCTCGCTGCTGCCGACGGAAGTCGACAAGAAGCAGCCGATCATCGAGCGCATCGGCAAACTTCTGGCGCACTTGCCCGACCAGCCCTCGAAGATTCCGCTGACGCCCCCCGCCGAGCTCGACCGGTTGCTGAACCAGGCGCAACAAATGTTTGCCGCGGCCGATCCATCCGGCAAGGCGGCACAGCCCTTTGCCCGCATCCGCCAGACGATTGGCGGCCTGGCACCGGCGGACAGTTTTGCCCGCCAGTCGCGGTTTCAACAACAATTGGCCGTGGACATGCTCAACCGGCTGCGGCTGTTGGCCTCGATGGCCCAGCCCGAGCCCCCGCGGTGGAGCGATTTGCCTCCCAGTCTGGTAGACCGTTTCGTCGGCCAAAATGGCAAGCATTTGCTAAAAATCTACGGACGGGGCAATATCTGGGACACGCAAGCCTTGGACCGGTTTGCCAGCGAGGTCCGCGGAGTCGATCCCCGCGCGACCGGCAACCCGCTGCAAGCGCACGAAGCCTCATTGCAGATGAAGACCAGCTTCGAGCAATCGGCCCTGTATGCCATGATTGTGATTGTGATTGTGCTGTTGATCGACTTCCGCAATCTGACGCACGCGGCGATCGCGGCCTTGCCGCTGGGCGTGGGTATGTTGCTGATGTTTGGCGTGATGGGGCATTTCAACATGCCGCTCAACCCGGCCAATATGATCGTACTGCCGCTGATGTTGGGGATTGGCGTCGATTACGGCGTGCATATCGTCCACGACTACCGCGAACGTCCGGGCCGTTACCGGCCTTCGCCCGCCACGGCGGTGGCCGTGCTGGTGGACGGCCTGACGACCTTGGTCGGCTTTGGGGCGCTCATGGTTGCCACGCACCAGGGCCTGCAAAGCCTGGGGCGGGTGCTCACGGTCGGCGTGGCTTCGTGCATGTTCACGTCGCTGATCATGCTGCCGCTGATCCTCAACTGGCTAGGCCACGGCGATCAGGCCGGCACGGCCAGCCTCGACGACGATTCCACCGGCGACGCGCCATCGTCCGACAACACCCTGGACATGGAACACGTCCTCGTCCGCCGCCGCCCCGGCTCGTCTGATTCCATGCGCCGCGCGGCATAAGCGGGTAGGAGGCAACTCCACCGCCGGCAAGCGTGTAGGAGTCGTCTCCCGACGGCGACAATCGGCGTTCCCTCGGAAGGCCACGATTCCATCGCGGTTGGGGACCGTAATATCGGCGATGGAATCGCCTCCTATCAGATGTTCGTGGTTCACCTGTTCGGCCGGCCCCCATTCGGGCGCGGGGCATCGCGTCGCAAAGGCTTTCTCTATTTGGGCTCCATCTCAACGCCGTCCCACTCGATCTTGCATTGCGGCAGTGCGGCGGCGAGCTTGTCAACGCCAGCGGCGGTAACCTTGGTGTCGTGTAGATCAAGGAATTGCAATTCTCTTAGCCCAGCCAGGTGTTTCAGTCCGGCGTCGGTCAGGCTGCTGCAGGCCAGCGGCAAACGCTGCACTTTGGTGAGCTTACTGAGGTTCGGCATCCTGCGATTCCGCCGGCTTGGTGCTGCTGGCCATCAATATCCGATCGACATCCGCGCCAAAGTCGCTGCCGTCTTCGCGGCGGACGTAACCGGGGCTGTCGGTCAGGATGCGCCACTGGGCGGGATCGAATTGCGTCGGCAGATCCTCGAAGGAAGTAGCGTCACTATTGAAGCGCGCTCGCCAGGCGGCCAAGGAGTCGCCCTCAATGCCGTAGAGATAATTCCTGGGAACGGTGTAGACGTTGCCGGCCCCTTCCCAACGCAGCCGCTCCGGCGAATGAACATGGGCGAAGTGGGTTGGCGCGACGACGTAACTTCGATTCATGGCCACGATCAGCGGGGCTTTTGCGGCAGCCAGGTTCACACCCAAGCTGTCATAGCTGGCTAAGCTCGGCTCGGGATTTACCAAGGTGCAACGATCCAGTTCCAGCCGCGATTCCGGTCCTTCCTCCGCTGGCACGTCAACAGCAATGGTGCGCATGTGGCTGTTGCTAATGCGCAATACATTGGCCTCCAATTTGGAATGCAGATAGCCGATCCAGCAGTTGGAGAGTTCACCCGGCTGGCCGTCCGCGCCCACAAATCGTCCCAAAAGGAGGCCGGAAAACTCGCAGTTTGTCACCCGCATTAACGCTCCCTCACCAACGAAAGCTCTCTCCTTGGTGTCCCAGGTCGTTGCGGAGACCGTAGAGCTGAACGACAGGCCTTCGAGAATCAACCGATCACCCACGCTCTGCAAATGCTCGACCACCGGCTCGTATCCCAATCCGGCGCGAAATGTCAGCAGTCGGCCCTTCCCTTCCCAACTCGACCCTTGAACCTTGCCGTCCATGCGAAGCTCGATAATATCGTTGTCTTGCGCGGCGACGTTTGCTTCGTTCAAGAGCGCGAAGCTCGCCGCGACTTTGCCGTCACGAAGAATGACAATCGGTTTGCCATCGGGGACTTCCAGCCGCAGTTCGTCCGGGGGAATAGGCTGGCCGCCGGCGATCTCGCGAGCTTTGGTATATGCCTCACCTGGCCCGACCAAATCCCAGTCGGGACCAAGTTCGGCCAGCTTGAATTTCTGTCGAGCGGCGGCCACGCGCGGCGCAAAATAGTCCCGCGCGTCGGTCCAGTCCATCCCGCTGGCCCGCGACCACTCCAGGGGCAGCTTGGCAATGACATGCGACCCGGCTTCCTCCGTTCCCCAGAGCTTGTTCCAATCGTCCAGCGTCTTGACGATTTCGTTGGGGATGTAGCTGATTCCCCCCGCGTAGATGTTCTCTCGTCCTTTCCACTGGACCTTCTTCAGGCAGTCGGTTCCGGCGACCGGGCCGGTGTAATTCGAGTTGTCGGAAATGAACAAATTGCCGGTGGCTTCAATGTGGATTCGTTCCTTTATCGCATCATTCACCTTGATCACCCACGGAGAACCAAACCCGGCCAGGATAAATGTGTTGTCTTTGAGGCTAATAGTAGTTTCGTCGCGATCAGCCTCGACCGCGCCGTTCGCTATATCCATCAGACAGTTGTCGAACTCGACGCGCGCGACTTGCGACATGTACAAGAACGTCACGCTCCCCACCGCCAGACAGTTTGCAAAACGTATTCGTTCGCCGGCAAGGTTGCCGACGGAACCGTTCCAGAATCGGCAATGGCGGAATTCCCACGTCGCCCCGCTCCCTTCAAATAGACGCTGTCCGTCCCGGCAATCGAAGTCGCAGCCCTCGATGTCGAGCGGTTGATTATGGACCACAATAGTCCGTGGAACTTTGAACCAGGGTCGATAGCCCGCCGCCGCCTTCAAAGTGAGCGGCTTGTCGATGGCTTCCAGCCCGGTCAGTTCGAACGGACCATTGCCATGCACTTCCAAGACGTCCCCCGGCTTGGAATCGAACAGAGCGCCCCCCAGCGACTTGAACGCCCGCAGCGATTTGCCCTCTCGATTCAGCACAAAGGGCTTCTCGGCGTCTGCCTTGGCGGTTGCCAGCGGTGCCGCGTGTGTCGTTGGATCGACCGACGGACCCTGAGAGTCGATCTTGCAATTTGGCAGCGCCTGCTTCACTGCGTCGATACCCGCTGAGGTGACCTTAGTCTTATACAGCGTAAGCACCGTGAGGTTCTTGCAGTTTGTGATGGGGGCCAGTCCCGCGTCACTCACTTGTGTGCCATGCAGGAATAGGTGCGTCAGGTTCTGACAATCCTTGAGACGAACGAGTACCGCATCGTTCACCCGCTTACTATCGACCAAATCCACGATCCTCAACTCAAACGATCCGTCAGGCAGTTCGGCGACACTCGTGGGATTGCCTTCCTTGCCGTTGTCGGCGATCCGAATGTTGCCCCCCACCGACAGCACCCACTCGGCCGCGCGGCGGTCGGCGGTGGAGCGGTCTGGCTTGCCCGCGGCAGGCGCGGCGGCCACGCCCGTTTTGCGTTCGATCTTCACGACTTCCACATCGCCGCGGCGGAGCGTGACCGTTTTGGGGCTGACCGTGTAGCCGTCGGCGTTGTCGCCGCGAATGATGACTTCGACCTCTCCGGAACGAACCGTCGTCTTGTTGTCGTTCCCCTTGGTCAACTGCAGGTCTTCGCCCTCCACCTGGCCGACGTGGCGGACAGTTACTTCCACGTTGTTGTCGGAAGTCGTAATGACGATCTCGCCATTGTCCGTGGCGATGCGGAAAACACCGAACGCCACCGCCAAGATCGATGCGGCCAGGCCCGCCATCATGGCGGCGCGGCGGATGGGAGATTGAGATGAGGTTTGTGGTTGGATCGTCGAGGCAGACCGCTTGCCAATCGCCGAGGGCCGATGGCTGGCAGCTGAAACCTGGCGGCTGTTCGGTGACGGCACTTCCCCACCCGGCCCATTGATTAGTCCCGGCAAATCGGCTCCCTCGCAAAGCGGCTCTATCGCCGCCGCCAGTTCGCCCGGCGTGGAAAAGCGGTCATCGCGGTTCTTGGCCAGCATGCGGTTGATCATCGGCAACAACGCCGGGGGCAGGTCGCTGCGCAACTTGGCCAACGACGGCGGCGCGGTCATGGTGTGGCCCATAATCTTTTGCACCGGCGTCTGGAAGTTGTCGCCTGCGAAGGGGGGCTTGCCGGTCAGCAGCTTGTACAGCGAGCAGCCCAAGCTGTAGATGTCGGCCCGGATATCGGCGGTGCGGGTGTCGGCAGCTTGTTCCGGGGCGATGTAATCGACCGTCCCCATGAGCTGCCCGTCGCTGGTCAGCTCGCCGCCGGCGGCGATTGGTCCTTCCTCGTGCAGTCGGGCCAGGCCCAGGTCCAACAGCTTGACGACACCTTGCCGCGTCAGCAGCATGTTGGCCGGCTTGATATCGCGATGGACCAGGTTGTGCTCGTGGGCGTGTTGCAAGCCGACGGCTGCCTGGCGGATGATCTCGCAAGCGTCGGCCACTCTCAGCGGGCCGTGCTCTTCGACCAGGCGCGAGACATCTTCCCCCTCGGCGAATTCCATCACCAGATAATGGGTGCCATCGGCCTCGCCGGCGTCGGTGGCCCGAATTATGTTGGCATGGTCCAGCCGCCCCACCGCTTTCATCTCGCGATGAAAGCGGGCCACCACCTGCGGATCTCGCAACCGCTCCGCCGGCAGAATCTTCAGCGCCACCGTCTTGTCCAGCCGCTCGTGAACCGCCCGATAGACAGCCCCCATCCCCCCTTCGCCCAGTTTGTCTTGCAGGCGATAGTCGCGAAGTTGCCGTGGCGCGGCCGACGTTTCCGCGGTCTGGTAATCGGCAGGAACCAGCGTGGCATCGGGGCGGAAGCCGCCATCCAGCGTCTCCTCACCGGAAATCAGCCGGCCCACCCGCTGCATGGCTTTTTGCAGTTCCCCCTCGCCGGCGTAGCGCGCGGCGGGTATTGCCTGGCGGATCGTTTCCAGCAGCGAGTCGGACGTGCCGGCAATGGTTTGCAGTTCAGCCAGGGCAGCCGGAAATTGTTCCAGCCGGGCCGGCATCGCCTCGACCTCGGCGGGGGAAAGTTTACCGTGGGCGAAAGCGACGAGTTCTGCGTGCGATGGAGCGTTCATGTTGGATTTTCGATTTTGGATTTTTGATTTTGGATTGGAAAAGTGGCCGAGGGGTTGGCATGAGGTATATCGCGGTCGTCTCTGACGACTTTTTGCCCGCTGGCAACGGAGAGCAGATCGCTGGATGCAAGTGCAAACAGAGTTTACGCTTACGACGAGACAGGCCGGACCGTTTGAAAGAAGCGGCGCGACTTTCTCTACCTGGCCAGAAGTTGCCGCAGGCGGGCCAAGATGCGGGACTTGGCCTGGTAGACCGCCGTGACCGTCATTTGAAGCTCGGCCGCGACATCGGCGGCGGGCCGGTCCTCGACCGCCGTTCGCCAGAAGGCCTGCCAGGTGCGGTCCTCGATTTCAACCCGCAGGGAAAGCAACGCGTCTTGCATGTGCGATACACGCCCGCCGGCCGGGTGTTGGCCTGAGCCGGGTTCGGGCTCTTCCTCCGAAAGTTGCCCGACAAGCTGCTGGTTGGTGGTGCCGCCCGGTGCCGCCGGTTGCTTGCCTTGCCGTCGGGCCTGGTCGATCAGTTTATGGCGGGTGATCGATCGCAGCCACCCGCGGAACGTGGCCCCATCGCGGCGGTGGTCGAAGGAGCTGATGCCAGTCAGCACGCCGCGGAAAACCTCTTGCACGATGTCGGCGGCGTCGGCGGGCTGTAGCCGCGCTTGGCGGCACCAGTCGTAAACCATCGGCCCATACAATTCGGCCAACTGCCGCCAGGCCGCCTCGTCGTGAGCGCGCACGCGGGCCAGCAAATGGGTCGATGTCGATCCAGACGATGACACGACGCTGGACATGGCGATGGGCGAATGGACGGGACGCTTGTTGCCGCTTATGCATTGTGGCCATCCCTCGCGCCAAAATGCAAGGAATCGCAAGCGCGGTAGAGCAAGGCGTAGCAGTAAATTTCGGGAAGCGTATTTCCGTGCATCGAATGGAACGCTGTTTGCCGATGCAGGCCGGCACGGTCAGAGCCACGCTGCTAAGCGGTCAGGGCCCGGTTACCCACCTTTTCCGCCTTCATCCTTCCGCCTTCATCCTTTCCCTGTTCGCCGGCTACCTGCCCGGCAGCGCGATGCGGAGCACCACACCGATCCACAGGATTACGAGGCCAGTCCCCAGCAGAATCACCGTAAGCCAACCTCGAAACCACAGCCGCGCCAGCCATTTCCGGCGCTCGGGCAAGAACTGCAAGCCCAACAAGACTGGCCCATCAATCAGCAGCCACGGCACGAACAACAAATACCAGTAGTTGAACATCATGTTGCAGAAATGAACGAACAGCTCGACGACGGGCGGAACTTCCATTCCCACATCTTGAAGTAGTTGCCGGCACTCGCTCCCGATGCCCACGGCCGCGTACGTGAAAATGAACAGCGCCAGAAAATGAACCAGCCACAAGCCCAGCGAGACGGCTCCCCGCCACAAACATCCCACCGCTTTACCGCCCGACGAACCGGGGGCGTTGTTGCCTCGATCATCGGCGGCCTTCAAATCGGCGGACATGCCATGCTCCCACCAAAAACAGGGGCGGAACTGGGTGCCTTCAAGATAGCCGTTGATATGTGCCAGGCAATCGTTGCGGGCGGATTGCGTACCACTCGCGACTTGTCCGCTAGCGCCTTAACAATTCAACTGAACCTTTGAAGGCCAAGCCGCCAGTGGCACGCGGATTCGTTATCCATTCAGATTCCTAACGATGGCAGCGCCCTAGTTCTCAATCGCCACCGGCCCCAGTTGTATTTGCACCATGCGGCGGTAGCGGCCGCTGTGGGATAGAAGTTCGGCGTGGGTGCCGGTCTCGACGATGCGGCCATCCTCCAGGACCACGATGCGATCGGCGTGGGTGATGGTGCTCAGGCGGTGGGCGATGACGAAACTGGTGCGGCCTTGCATCAGGTCGGACAGGCTTTGTTGGATCAGCCGCTCGCTTTCGGTATCGAGATTGCTGGTTGCCTCGTCCAGGATCAAAATACGCGGGTTGGCCAGAATGGCGCGGGCAATGGCCAGCCGCTGGCGCTGCCCGCCCGACAGCCGCACGCCGCGCTCGCCGATGAGCGTGTCGTACCCTAGGGGCAGGGCCGCGATAAACTCGTGGGCGTGGGCCGCTTGCGCGGCGGCTTCGATCTCTTCGCGCGCGGCGTGGCGGCCGGCGTAACCAATGTTGTCGGCCACCGTACCATCGAACAGAAACACGTCCTGCTCGACGATTCCCAGCAGCCGGCGGTAGCTATCGACATCGATCTTTCGCAGATCGACGCCATCCAAGGCAATCGTCCCCGCCGTGGGGTCGTAAAAGCGGGCCACCAGATTGCACAGCGTGGTCTTGCCCGCCCCGCTGGGACCGACCAAGGCCACCATCTGGCCGGGCAATACATCCAGATCTATACCGTGCAGTACGCTCTCCTTGGCGGCCGGGTAGGCAAAATCGACCCCTCGAAAGGTGATCTGCCCGCGGACGTCGGCGGCGTTTAGCGCCACGGCATCGCTGCCGGGGGGCATTTCGCGTTCCTCCCGCAGCAGGTCGAGGACACGGTCGAGTCCCGCCAGGCTGTTTTGCAGCGCGGTGGCGCTTTCCGCCAGCACGGCCAACGGGCCCAGCAGCATCACCAGATAGAACAAGAACATCATTACGTCCCCCAGCGACAAGCTGCCGGCCAACACCCGCGTGCCGCCGTAGACCAGCATCGCGGCCGAAGCCAGCGGGATCAGCACGGCCCAGACGACTTCGACCACGCGCGACCAGCACCAGGCCAGCAGTTCCTTGCGGCCCATCAGGTGGTTGCCGCGGGTGAAGCGGGCGGCTTCGCTCCGTTCGCGGCCAAAAGCCCGCACCACGCGCATGCCGCCGAAAGCCTCGGTGGCTTGCCCGTCGATCTCTTGCCGCTGCTTGCGGACATCGCGAAAGACCGGGCGAATGCGGTTGATCCAGGTGCGATGGGTGAGAAACACGGCCGGAATGAGCAGCAGCGAACCGAGCAGCAGCCGCCAATCGACCCAGGCCAGCACGGCCAGACTGCCCAACAATTGAATGATGGCCCGCCAGGGGTTGTAGATCAGGCTGAAGATCAGCTCGGCCACGCCGCCAGCGTCCTCGCGGAGGATGCTGGCCACGCCGCCGCTTTTGAGCTGATACACGCGATGCAACGGCAGCCGCACGGCATGTTCAAAGACCAGCCGCCGCACCGACATCTGCACGCGCTTGGTGGCCCGGGTGGCCATCCAGCGGCCCCATAAGTGAATAAACGTTTCAAACAGCGACATAGCCACCACACCCCCGGCCAGCAGCCACAGCAAAGAGCGGCTATCCGTGGGCAGGTTAAGAATCCGCGTCAACGAGTCGGGCAGCGGCTTGCCTGGCAGAATGTAGTCGATGGCCAGCTTGGTGCCGGCCGGCGGGACCAACTTGAGCAGCGTGGAGAGCGTTAGCGTGGCCAGCGCGGCGGAAATTGCCCAGCGTTGCCCGCGGACCAGTTTGAGAAACTCCACCAGCAGTTTGCCAAACGATCGCGAACGCTTGGTCGATTTACCTGGGCGCCCGTGCGGTCCGGGCGGCGGCTCTTGTTCGTCCTTGTTCCGCCGCGATTGGCGCAAGCGTTGGCGATATTCCTCGAACTTTTTTCGACTGGTTCCTCCGCGCAACGCCAGACTCCAATTCGATAATGCGTTAACGATAAATCGTGCGAGGCCAAACTGGCCTTCGCTAGCGGCGCTGGCATGTTGGGCATCGGCCGCCAGACATTATAGACTAGCTACAGGAGTTACACCCGGCTGGCCGATAGACAGAATCGCGCTGCCCAATGCGTAACAGCCAACCCGAACCATGCCAGGACGACAACATGGGCGATACACGCGGCTTGCAAAACTTCGTGCCTGTACGCCGGGCTGACATGCTAGAGCTGCTGTGCCAGCAAGAGGGCCTGTCGAGCGCGGAACAGGGCAGTTTTCGGCAGTTGGCGCAAATGCTGGAGGCCACGTTTCACTATGAGTATCACGCCCGGCTGGAGGCGTTGAAGGCCGACTACGCTCCTTTCGACCCGGACAGTGACACCTGCGCGCTGAATGCGCCAAAAACTGGCGAGGAAGAGGCCGCCCGGCTCGACCGTCTGTTTAGCGACTTTGCCGGTTTGCTGGAGCGGGCTAACTTCCAACGGTTGTCGCACGAGGATATTGAAGCGGCCCTGGGGGCGATGAGCGACGGCGGCATGCGGCTGGATGTCGATTTTGACGTCTTCGACCGGTTGGAAGTCTTCGCCCGCGGCGATGCGGTGGAGAAGCGGTCGCTTCGGCGGCTGCGCAACCGGCTGCGAGTGGTGGAGATTGACATTCCCGTGTATCAGCGGTTGGTGGTTATTTTTCGGCTGCGTCCGCACAAGCGGCTGGGGAGCGAAGTTGACGCTCACACGGTCTATCTGAAGCTGTTCAAAGACATTCCCCAGCAAGATCTGGAGATGTTGCTGCCCGGCGGCCAGGTCCGCATGAGCGTGGTGGATCAGGCCAAGGTCTGGTTCCCCACGATCTCCGGCGTGGGCATGACGCTGTTCAAGATCATTCAAGGGGCGCTCAGTGTTGCCGCGGCGGGCGTGTACGGCACGGCGGCTTTCTTGGGCATGGCGGGGGGAGCCGTGGGCTACGGTGCTAAATCGTTCTTTGGCTATCTGCGAACGAAGGAAAAGTACCGCCTGACACTGACCAGCAGCCTGTATTACCGCAATCTCGATAACAACGCGGGCGTGCTGTTTCGCTTGCTGGACGAAGCCGAAGAGCAGGAATGCCGCGAGGCGTTGCTGGCGTACTACTTTTTGTGGCGGGAGGCTGGCGAGAGGGGCTGGGACATGGCCACGCTCGACCGCCGCGTAGAGCGATTTTTGGCCGAGAAACTGCAAGTCGAGGTCGATTTTGAGATCGACGACGCGATGGAGAAACTAAGGCGACTAGGACTGGTCCGCGAGGTGGCGGAAGGCTGCTGGAAGGCCGAGCCTATCGGAAAATCATTGATTGCGTTGGACGATGCCTGGGACGACCTGTTCGATTTTCGCGAGCCCGGCGAAACGGCCGGGCGAATGGCGGCATAGCAGGGTGTTAAGCTAGGTTGCCTGCGGCCTGCTTTGCCGGCTGCGATGGGCGGAACAGCCGCATTTTCCTGGTGTTTTGGCCTTGAATCACGGAATTCTAAAAATTCCGGATTAGGCTCCTTGACGCTCACGGGTCAGCCGCTAAGATTCACTCTCCCTCGCACGCGGCGGAAAGGTTCTGCTAGCGGTAAGGGATTATTGCTTTTGATGGCAGTATTTTCTGATCTTTGACAATTCGGTAGTTGCCCCAAGAGTTTTAGCCAATACAAGACCGTATTGGGTATTGAACCGTTGCCCTCTTTGACCGGGGGGCGACAACCAGTTCAAGCCTGTAAGTTGGCTGAGTTCTCAATCCGGGCAAGCAAAGCCTCTTCAAGGGCAACCTTGATGTTGGTGGCGTTTGTTTCGGTTAAGAAAACATCAATTGAAGGGTTTGATCCTGGCTCAGAATGAACGTTGGCGGCGTGGATTAGGCATGCAAGTCGAGCGCGAATCTCCTTTCGGGGAGAGGAAAGCGGCGAAAGGGACAGTAACACGTGGACCATCTGCCTTCAGGTCCTGGATAGCCGCGGGAAACTGCGGGTAATACAGGATAATGTCTCCGGACCAAAGG
>JBFWUW010000020.1:0-91599 GCA_050247075.1 Pirellulales bacterium
ACCGCCGAGGAGTTCCTCCTGTTGCCGGACAATGGCGCGCTTTCCGAACTTTATCGAGGGCTGGTGATCGACATGAATCCTCCCTCGCCACGGCACGGACAAATCTGTCACGAGATTAGTCTTATCGTGGGCGCTTTCGTCCGCGAACACGGGCTGGGGCGTTGCGTCAGCAATGATTCCGGCATCATCACCGAGAAGAACCCCGATACGGTCCGCGGGGCCGACGTGGCCTTTTACAGTTACGCCCGCGTGGCCAAGGGACCGCTGCCGGCCGGCTATTTGAAAGTGGTCCCGGAACTGGTGTTTGAGGTCATCTCCCCCAGCGACCGCTGGAGCGACTTGCTAGGCAAGGTGGCCGAGTATCTCAAGGCGGGCGTAGTCGTGGTCTGTGTTTTGGATCCCGACACGGAAACCGCCCACGCCTACCGGGCCGATCGCGTGGCGGAAGTCTTTTCCGGGCAGCAAGCGCTAACGTTGCCCGACGTGCTGCCGGAGTTCAGCTCGATTGTCGCCAGATTTTTTGAGTAATTGGGGAAAAGAACGGATGGCCACCACCGAAACCATCTTGACCGCCGAAGAATTCCGGCTGCTGCCGGACGATGGCGGTCCGTCTGAACTCTATCGCGGGCAGGTGATCGACATGAATCTTCCCTCGCCACGGCACGGACAAATCTGTGGAACGGTTGTCTATTTGCTGCGGCGGTTCCTGGAGAATCACAACTTGGGCCGGGTTGTCAGCAATGACTCCGGCATCATCACCGAGAAGAACCCCGATACGGTCCGCGGGGCCGACGTGGCCTTTTACAGTTACGCCCGCGTGGCCAAGGGACCGCTGCCGGTTGGTTATTTGAAAGTGGTCCCGGAACTGGTGTTTGAGGTCATTTCCCCCAACGACCGCTGGAGCGATTTGCTAGGTAAGGTCGCCGAGTACCTCAAGGCGGGCGTAGTCGTGGTCTGTGTTTTGGATCCCGACACGGAAACCGCCCACGCCTACCGGGCCGATCGCGTGGCCGAAGTCTTTTCCTCGCAGCAAGCGCTAACGTTGCCAGACGTGCTGCCGGAGTTCAGCGCGGTTGTCGCCAAATTTTTTGAGTGAGACATCATGACATTGCAATCAACCTCCATGTCAGATCAGCAACACTCGTCGCGGCGGCACTTTTTGGCCAGCGGGGCGATGGGATTAGGTTCGGTCGCGCTCGCCTGGATGCTGCAGCAAGACGAGTTGCGGGCTGATCCCGCCAAGCCCGACTTGCAGCCTCGCACGTTTGATCTGCTCCCCAAACAGCCTCCCGTTCCGCCGCGGGCCAAGGCCATGATCTCCATGTTCATGCAGGGAGGGCCGAGCCAAGTCGATCTGTTCGATCCCAAGCCCGGCATGGCCAAATACGATGGGCAGCCTTTTCCCGGCCAGATCAAGTACGACAACGCGGCCCAGGCCAGCAGCAAGGTGCTGGCCAGTCCGTGGAAGTTTTCGCCTCGCGGAGAGTGCGGCACCGAGATTTCCGACCTGTTGCCGCACACGGCCCGCATGGCCGATGACATCTGCCTGATCCGCTCGATGCATACCGGCGTGAACAACCACGGCGAGTCGATTTACGCCCTTAACGGCGGCCGCACCACCGCTGGGCGGCCCGCCTTGGGTAGCTGGCTGACCTACGCCTTGGGCAGCGAGAGCCAGAACTTGCCGTCGTTCGTTGTACTGACCGACCCCGACGGATTACCCGTGCTGGGCGTGTACAACTGGTCGAACGGCTGGCTCCCTTCGCTGTACCAGGGAACAGTCGTCCGCCCGCGCGAGCCGCGGATTCTCAATCTCGACCCGCCCCCACACCTGCGCGGCGAACCCCAGCATAATTATCTGGCTTATCTGGAACAGCTCAACCGCCAACACCTGGAGAAGCGCCCCGGCGAGCTCGATCTGCAAGCCAGAATCGCCAGTTACGAGCTGGCCGCTCGGATGCAGACCGCCGCCAAGGAAGCTCTCGACCTGAGCGGCGAGACAGCCGCCACGCTGGCCTTGTACGGTATCGACCAGCCCGCCAGCAAGGAATACGGCGAGCGCTGCCTGATCGCGCGGCGGCTGGTGGAACGCGGCGTGCGGTTCGTGCAAATCTACACCCGCTACCAACTGTGGGACCATCACGGTGCCATTCGCACCGCCTTGCCGGCCGCCTGTTTGAAGACCGACCAGCCCGCCGCCGGCCTGTTGCAAGATCTCAAGCAACGCGGGCTGCTGGACGAAACACTGGTCCATTGGGGGGGCGAAATGGGGCGGCTGCCGGTGATTCAAAACGACGCCGGACCCGACGCCGTGGGCCGCGACCACAACACCTACGGGTTTAGCATGTGGCTGGCCGGTGGGGGCATCCGCGGCGGCATGACACTGGGGACGACCGACGAATGGGGCCACCACGCGGTGGACGATGTTGTCACGCACTCCGACTACCACGCCACGCTGCTGCACCTGTTTGGACTGCCGCACGACCAGCTTCTCTACCAGCGCAACACCCGCACCGAGTCCCTCATCGACGGGCAAGCCTGCCGGATCGTCAAAGAGATCTTGGCATAAGGCGGCCCGGCCAATTTTTTGGCTGGCTCCATGTGGGGAATGCAATTGCCGCTGCGCTTGTTAAGATACGGGCTTTCGATGCAGCCATCCCGTTTCTTTCGCGCAAGCAATATGGCCACCCAATATCCTCCGGTTGAATTCAATGGGCATACCTCTGGCGTTTTGCCTTTGCCCGCCCGCGTAACGTGGGATGAGGAAGCCCCCGCCTGGACGGCCGACCCCGAGGCCTGGATCGAGGATGGTCTCGGCTGGGATGCCTGGGTCCGGCACCTTAAGCGCCGCTCGCTGCCAAAGCTGCCGCGGCTGTTGGCCGGCACGTCGCTCCACCCCATGTTGTGGGCCTTGCCATCGGGTCTGGAAGGGGGAGAAACCACGGCCCTGGTTGAAGAGTTGGCCCGCTTTGCACAAAAGCCGCCCAAGTCGGCGGCCGCGTTTGAAGGGTTGCTGCGTAACTGGCTGCAAGCCGCCCCCAACCGCCCGCGCGATGCCGCCTGGGCCGTGGAGTGCGTGGCCTGGAGCTACGTGCTGCCAGTGGCTGCGCCGGCGGTGTCGTCTCGATTGTGGTGGCATGCCTTTGACCTGTTGTGGCAAACGGCCCGCCAGTCGATCAATCTTCGCGGCGAGGGGGATCCGCTGATCGACCAATACCTGGCGGGCGAGCTCCCCTTTGTATTGGGCCGGCTTTTCCCAGAGATTGAAGATTTGAGCCTGCTGGCGGAACCTGGGCTGGCAACGATTTGCGCCGGCTTGCAAACCATGCTGGCCGACGACGGTTATCCCTTGGCCGCGGCGTGGGACCAGTGGCGGCCGCTGTGGGCCTGCTGGACGCGCGTGCGGGCCTGGGGCCGTAAAAAGCAGCCCGTCTGGGACGAACTTTGCGAAAGCCGCTACAAGCAGTTGCTGGCGCACTCCTTGCGGGCCACGCGCAAGGATGGCACGCAATCGCTGCAACAAGGCGCCGGCGGAGCCTGGCGGGCCGATCTGTTCGATGCGGCATTGTCGTTGGCCGGTGGACGCAAGGAAATGGCCGCCGCGCAATTGGCTTTGCCGGGAGGCGACTCGCGCGTCAAATACAAGCCGGGCGAACTCCCGCGGCCGGCGCACGAGGCCGCCACATCGCGCATGGCTGTCCTACGGCGGAATTGGTCGGCCGACAGTGACATGTTGGCGGTCGATTTTCGGGGGGTCGAAATTCAGTTCGAGCTCGTCGCCGGGCGTGATGTTCTCTGGTCGGGCCCTTGGAAGCTCAATATTTCCGTGGACGACCGGCCGGTTGCCCCCAGCGGCCCGTGGAAAAGTGTCTGTTGGTTCTCCGACAAAGACGTCGATTACCTGGAGTTGGAAGCGCCGTTGATGGACGGTTTGATCGTGCAGCGGCAGATGTTGCTGGCCCGCAACGAACAATTCTTGCTGTTGGGCGATGGCATTTTGGGAAGCCAGCCGCGCCGGCTGGCATATGCCTCGACGCTGCCGTTGCGGCCAGGGATCACCTTCACCCCCGCCAAGGAAACCCGCGAGGGGTTCTTGGCCGGCCGCAAGCGCCGGGCGGTGGTACTGCCTTTGGCGCTGCCGGAGTGGCGGGCCGATTCTCGCGGCGGCGAATTGCTATGGACCGACGACGGCCTGCAACTGCGGCAAACGGCGGCGAACGCCGCATCGTTATTCGCGCCGCTGCTGTTCGATCTCTCACCACGGCGATTGGAGCAGCCGCTGACTTGGCGGCGGTTGACGGTGGCGGAACAGCGCAACCCGGTGGCTGCCGATCAAGGCGTAGCCTTTCGCGCGCAGGCCGGCGGACGGCAATGGATTGTGTATCGTTCGCTCAACGGCCGCGTCAACCGCACCTTCATCGGAGCCAACGTGACTAGCGAGTTCTTCTGCGGAAGGTTTACCCGCGGGGGCCTCGTTAGGCCGCTGTTGGAGATTGAGTAAGGAATTTGTAGGAGGCGATTCCATCGCCGAGGGGGACGCCGCCATGCGCGTTAATCGGCGATGGAATCGCCTCCTACAAACGGGCTGCAACCGTATTCTCCCACCGGGCAATCCACGATGAGCGATATGGCCCGCCGCATTGAGGAGAATCTGGCTGCGGTTAACGATCGCATGTCGCGGGCCGCCACGCGCAGCGGACGCGCCCCTGGCGACGTGCGCCTGGTGGCGGTCACCAAGTACGTCGATATCGCCACGACGCGGCTGCTGTGTGCGGTCGGGTGCCGCGACTTGGGTGAGAGCCGTCCGCAACAACTGTGGAATAAAGCCGCGGCCCTGGATGATGCTGGCGTTCGCTGGCACATGATCGGCTCGTTGCAGCGCAACAAAATCGCCCGCTTGCTGCCGCGGGCCAGTCTGATCCACGCGGGCGACAGCCTACGGTTGCTGCAAGCCATTCAGGAGGCGGCCCAGTCGGGCGGCCATCCGCCCGTCCCCTTGCTGCTGGAAGTCAACGTGTCGGGCGATGCCGCCAAACACGGCTTTGCCCCCGACGAAATCGAACCGTTGCTACCGCAATTGGCCGCTTTGACTAGCTTGAGAATTCGCGGTCTGATGGCCATGTCAGGTCTCGACAGCGATGCCCAAGCTACGCGGGCCGAGTTCGCCAAGTTGCGGCAATTGCGAGACCGGCTGGCGTCCGTGGCTCCGCCGGGCCTATCGCTGGATGAACTGTCGATGGGCATGAGCGGCGACTTTGAGATCGCCATCGAAGAAGGGGCTACGATCATCCGCGTCGGCTCGGCCCTGTTCGAGGGAGTTCTCTAGTGCCGGCACTGGAGCAACATCCGGATGGTGTCGTGCTTCTCGTGCGTGCCCAACCGGGTGCCCGGCGCAACGGATTGCGGGGCTGCCAGGCCGGCTTGCTCAAGGTTTGCGTGACGCAAGTGGCCGAGAAAGGCAAAGCTACCCAGGCCGTGGCCGAAGTGCTTTGCCAGACACTATCGTTGCGTAATTCGCAGATCGAACTGTTGTCGGGCGCGCTGGTGCCGCGCAAGCGATTTCTAATCCGCGGGATGAGCCTGTCGGAACTGGCCGCGCGGATCGCCGCGGCGATTGCGGACCAGGACAAATAGCAATATGCCACTTTGCGCTTGCATTGCAGGGGACGGACAACATTCAATAGAATGCCAGCCGAAGATGGTTCGCGGGGGGTGCAGGGACGCCTCTGCGTTTAGGCGCGATGGCGGGGCGTGTTTTCTTACACTTCATGTGCAAGGGCTGCTTGTGAGTCGGCGGGTGACAGAAATACTTGGTCCGTTGGGGGTTGGCTTTTTGAAGTCGGCATTGGAATCCGCCGCGCGCCAGCCAGCCGACGAACTACGCGACAACGGCCGCTTTTGCGCCTCCGTCGTCACGGAGGCATGGAAGGCGGCCCCACTGCGGTTGCGGCTGCAAGACCCGGCCGAAATTGGCTGGAATGGCTTCATGTTGGCGGTGCGCGACGTGGCCTTCGATCTTGCAGGCGCAACCCCGCGGCTGCTGCCCGATTGGGAAGCTCGGCTGCTGGCGGAACTGGCCGTTGCCGGCGACGCATCCATGGCGCGGCCGGCCGGTATTCCGGTGGCGATGGACGATGACGACGACGATGAAGAGCCTGTCAGCGATGCGCCTCCTCTTGCGGCGGCGCAGACTGGCGCAGTTGCGCCCCCGGCCAGCACGGAGCCGGTGATTGGCATTGACTTGGGGACGACGTACTCGGTCGTGGCCCACTTGGACAGCCAGGGCCGGCCGACCAGCATTGCCAACTCCGCTGGTGAAATGCTCACGCCGAGCGTGGTGCTGTTCGATCCCGACGGCACCGTGGTCGGCAAGCAGGCCTTGCTGGGTGCCGCCATGGAACCCGACCGCGTGGCCGATTGCGTCAAACGCGACATGGGGTCGAAGCATTACCGCCGACCCATCAACGGAGAGCTGTTGCCGCCGGAGGTGATCTCGTCGTACATCTTGCGCAGCGTGCGAGCCGATGCCGAGCGCAAACTGGGCCCGGTGAAGAAGGCCGTTATTACCGTACCGGCTTACTTTGACGAACCGCGTCGACGCGCCACGGTCGCCGCAGGACGCCTGGCCGGCTTGGAAGTGCTGGACACCATCAACGAGCCGACGGCGGCCGCGATCAGCTTTGGCTACCAGCAGGGCTTTCTCGACCGGGACGGACGGATGTCGGGCGAGCGGCCCATCCGCGTGCTGGTATACGATTTGGGGGGCGGCACTTTCGATGTCACGTTGGTCGAGCTAAGCAGCCTGCAATTCACGGCGCTGGCCACCGATGGCGATGTCCAGTTGGGCGGCAAGGATTGGGACGAAAAGCTCATCGAAATCGCCGCCGCTCGGTTTCAGCAACAGCATGGCGACGACCCGCGGCAAGATGCCGAATCATTGCAAGAACTGTGGCAAGCGGCCGAACTGGCCAAGAAGACCCTCACCGAACGTCAAAAGGCGGTGATGTTTGTCAATTGCGGCGGCCGGCGCCTCAAGACCGAGATCACCCGCCAGGAGTTTGAAGAGGCTACCGCGGCCTTGTTGGAACGGACGCGGATGACCACCGAGATTGTCGTCTTGCAGCAAGGGCTGGCTTGGGAGGAAATCGACAAGGTCTTGCTGGTGGGCGGTTCGACCCGCATGCCGCGGGTGGCGGCCATGCTGCGCGAACTGACGGGCCGCGATGCCGATCAATCGGTCTCGGCCGACGAGGCGGTGGCCCACGGAGCGGCGCTGTATGCCAATCTGTTGGCGCAAAAGATGGGGAGCGGCGAACAGGCCGCCGAGTTCTCGGTGACAAACGTCAACTCCCACAGCCTGGGCGTGGTGGGTATGGAAGCCAAGACCGGCCGCCGGGTGAACGCCGTGATTATCGCCAAGAATTCGCCCCTGCCACGTTCGGCGGGCCGCCGCTTCAAGACCGCCAAATTGGGCCAGGCCAGCATTCGCGTAACCGTGCTGGAAGGCGAAAGCGAAGTCCCCGAGGCCTGCACCGAGGTTGGCACCTGCCTGGTACGCAACCTGCCGCCCAACTTGCCGGCTGGCTGGCCGATCGACGTGCGGTTTCAGTATCGCGAAAACGGCCAGTTGGAGGTCTCCGCTCAGCTTTCGGGCCACGACGCGGTGGTCACGACCGAATTCGTTCGCGACAATAGCCTGACCGACGATGACCTGATGCTGTGGGCCGAAAGCCTGGAACGTGAAGCCGAGCGCAACGCCTTGTAATCCGCACCGCCCAAACCGCCATGCCACCAAAACAAGGAAAACTGCGGGTACGCAAAGGGACGCGGCTGTATGGACCCATGACACGGCCCGACCTGGAAAAGCTGGTGTCGAGCGGACGCATTGACGGCGGCGACCAGGTTTCGGCGGATGACGGGCCGTGGATGGCCGTGGCCGATTTTCTGGCCCCACCAGTGATTGCACCGCCGCCCGCGGCCAAGCCCCCCGCACCGGCCAGGCCGGCGGCTGCTCCGCCACAACTCGCGGAGGAAGAGCTACGGCTGGAATTTGACCCGGCCCCGCCCGAAGGAGTCCCTCAAACGCGGTCGCCGATACCCGTCGCCGAGAACGACGACGTGGATGATCTCGATATTCTGGACGATCCCTCGGCGGTCGAAAGTGCGCGGACGGCCATGCAGCCACCGATGCAACAAGCCATGCAACCGCCAGCCCAGGCGGTGGGCGAATGGGCGGCGCAAGTTCGCGGGGCCATATCAACACAGTTAACCAAAGAGAATCTGATCTCGCTGGTGATGATCGGAGAATTGCACCCCGGCAGCCCGGTGCATCACGCGACTTGGCAGGAGCATCAATGGGCACCCATCGCGGCCATTCCCGAGTTGGCCGACGTCGTGCGGGCAGCCAGCGGCGGCGGCCAACCGCCACCGGGCGGCCCTTGGAGGTAATGCCCGCAAAGCTGACGGCTGACAGCTTCTCCGCTGATTGCTGACCTCGTATTGGACGAGGAATCCCCACGTCCCATCCGGCTTATTTTGCATCGAAATCGCTTGATATGACATTGTGCCGGTTGGCTGGGCGGGGGATAATTAGGAGATGGGTCCGCCGGCGGCTGACGGGGGCGATTTAAGCACAAGGTTCAACAGGCGTGGTGGTCATGCTCTCGATTCATGATCGATCGGTGCGGCTCTGCGACGGAATATCGCGCCGCGAAGCCTTGCGCGCTGGTGGCCTGTCGGCGCTGGGGCTGTCACTGCCGGGCCTGTTGCAGTCGCGCCAAGCCCAGGCCGACTCGGCCGACCCCACGTTTGGCAAAGCCAAGAACTGCATCATTTTGTTCATGCTGGGGGGACCAGCCCAGCACGAAACTTGGGATCCCAAGCCACAGGCTCCATTGGAGGTCCGCGGTGACGTACAGCCCATTGCCACCCGCACGCCAGGGTTGCATGTAGGCGAATGGATGCCGCGGACGGCGGCAATCACCGACAACATCGCCGTATTGCGGGCCATGTCTACCTACGACAACGCCCACTCCTCCAGCGGATTTTGGATGCTGACCGGCTATCCGCATTCGCCGCTGAACTTTGAAGGGGGCAAGCCCGGCCCGCCCAACGACAGGCCTTGCGTGGCTGCCATGATGCGGCATCTGCGGGGCGATGGCGCACTGCCGGGCAGCGTTCGCCTGCCTGAGGAAATCTGGAACACGGGGCATATTGTCTGGCCGGGCCAAGATGGCGGCTTCTTGGGCCGTTTGGCGGATCCTTGGCTGCTGCATTGCCACCCGCACAAGCCTGACTTTTCGGTGCCCGAGATGACCCTGCCGGCTGAGATTCCACCGGCCCGGTTTGAGACGCGGCGCTCTTTGTTGGCGGCCGTCAACCGGCAGCTCGACCAGACTGCGCGGGCAGGCACCGTCGAGCATTGGAACGGTTCCAGCCAGCAAGCCTTTGATCTGCTGGGTTCGGCCCAAGGCCGCGCGGCGTTTGCCTTAGATCAAGAACCCGACGAGGTTCGCGAGCGTTACGGACGCAACCGCTTTGGCCAAAGCGTGCTGCTGGCACGCCGCATGATTGAGGCAGGCGTGGGTCTGGTGCAGGTCAACTGGACGCGCTGGGAGACCGACAACGACACCAGCCCCGCCTGGGATACGCACGCCAAGAACGCGCACTTGCTCAAAACCAGCCTGATGCCGCCGATGGACCTGGCCTATAGCGCCCTGCTAGAAGACCTGAAGCAACGTGGGCTGCTGGACGAAACCTTGGTGGTGTGGATGGGCGAATTTGGCCGGTCCCCCAAGATCAATGGGGCGGCGGGCCGCGACCATTGGGGACCGGTGTTCTCCGTGGCGCTGGCCGGCGGAGGCATCCGCGGGGGCATGGTACATGGCTCTTCCGACGCCTTGGGAGGCCACCCGCGCGAGGGCAAAGTGCAGCCGGGCGACCTGTCAGCGACGATCTTTCACCTGCTGGGGCACCATCCCCAGCACGAGATTCACGACATGCTGGGGCGTCCGTTCGCGCTCAGCCGAGGCGAGCCGATACGAGCGATTATGGCATAGCCGTAGCCGCGCGGATTACAACTCTACTCCTCGAAATCGTCATCCGTGCTGTTGGTGCGGTAGAGGGGCAAGTGGCGGTAGTAGACTTCCAAGGTCATGGTGGCCAGGGCGGTGCAGTAGAGACGGCCCCCCAATTCCGAACCGTGATCGCCAGCCAGGAACCAACTGCCGTTCTTGTGGCCATCCTTGCTTTGTTCGTTCACCAAGAAATCGCGCATCTTTTCGTTCCAGCGAACCCAGTGCTCGCCTTCGTAGTGGTGCATGACCTGGGTGGCGTAGTAGTTGTAATACATGTTGCCTTGGCCAGGCCCCATGCTGGGACCAATTCCGCTCAAGAATTCCACGCCTTTTTGCAGGGCCGGGTTGTCTTTCTTCCAGCCCAGGTACATGCGGCTTAGCAGGCCGATGGCCGTCGTCGCCTGGCCTGCTCCTGGCGTCGCGTAGCCATAGGTTGCGCCGTCGTTGGCCTGCACGGAGTTAAGGAACCGGACGGCGTTCTTGATGGTGGCTTCCGGCACGGCCAGATAGCCCATGTGGCCGCTCTTGAGGGCCATAAGCTGCCAACCCATGCCCGACGTATCACTGCCGGTACCCGGCGTGTACTGCCAGCCGCCCAGTTGCTTGTCTTGGGCCTGCACGGTGAAATTGATGGCCGCCTGGGCGGGTTGCAATAGCTGCTTGTCTTGCGTCATGGCGTACGATTCGCACAAGGCGATGGCCGCCACGCCGTGCGAGTACAGGCTGCCCCCCGACTCGTACATGCTGCCACCCTTCATGTTGTTGACCAAAAAGGCCACACCGCGGCGGACGGTGTCTTTGTGTTTGCCTTCCTTGTGGGTCTGGCCAGCTCCCAAAAAGGGCAACAGACCAAAACCGGTGGCGGCAAAACGGGCTTCTTTCATCGTCCCCGGATGGTCGCAGCGCTTGCCGCACTTGGGGCTTAATCGATGGTCAAAACTCCAACTACCGTCTGGATTTTGATGCTTGGCCAACCAGTCCAAGGCGCGGGCTACGGCTTCTTCGCTACCGGCACTGCCGCCACCCTGCGCCACGGCGGCCTTGCGGGCGGCCGTGCTGCCACGCTGGCTGAGATCTCCCTTGGCCGAACTGCCGGCCGAGCTCATCATGCTTTCCACCAGGGCCCCCACATCACCCAGGTCGGCCAACTCGGTGGCAGCGGACAACGTAGGAACGGGGTCTTCGACCATTTCCACCGCCGAAACCTCGACGTTGGTGGTCGGCATCACATCGGACATGGGGGCGTCTTCAAACTTGACTTCGTCCAGCGGTTCCTCGGTGTCAAGTTCTTCGACCTCGTCGCCAGGGCTGGAATCGACAATCAGGTCGTCCATGCCGTCGGGGCGTTTTTCATTGACGGTCAGCATCGCCAACACAACCAAGATGACCACATGCAGGATCATGCTGGCCATCCAGCTAGGCGTGGCGCGGTACAAGCCGTGGATAGCGGCCATGAATCCACCGCCCGCTTCTTCTTCTTCCGCATCGTCGATAGGCAAGGCACCCTTGGGGGGCATGGCGGCCTTAGCGCCCGGCACGGGGGGCAACTTGGCACCTGGTACCGGCGGGGCACCTTTTACCCCTGGCACCGGTGGTGCTTTCGCGGCGGGTGCCGCAGCCTTGGCGGCGGCCACGCCCGGGGGAATCTTGGCGGCCGGCGGAACATTGGCAGCGGGCGGAGCCTTAGCTGCGGGTGGAACCTTGGCAGCCGGCGGAACCTTGGCGGCTGGCGGTTTGCCGGCGGGCACAACCGGTTTGGCGGCCGCTGCCGCCGGCTTGGCCACGGGCGCGGCAGCCTTACCTGTCGAGGCAGGTTGAACGGGCTTAGGATTGCCTGCCTTGGTTGGCTTTTGATCCGCCATAAGAACACCGCTCTCAAGTATATATGGGGCCAATCCGAAATTATTGAGCCGAAATAACGCAATACCAAGCAAACCACGCAGCCCGCGCCACCAGCCATTGGACCGACCGAAATATATCTTTTAATTTCTTTCTCTCGCCGAACCCTCTGCCGGTGGGGTCAAAGGTTCGTAGAGAAGCATCTTTTCGGTCGTTCTTGGACGGGGATGCTAGCCGTTAAACAAGGCGATCAGGCCGCCTCTTCAAGACTGCCGAGGGCGCGGCAATATTCGCCTCAGATTAGCTGTTTTTCCGCCAACTGCAAACAACTTCTCTCACTTATTTTACGTATCGTCCGGGCAGATAGCAATTCGGAACCCGCCCGCGGAGGAAACGCTGTCCCCGGCTGCCCAAGAGGAACTCGCAGCCAAGACACGAGAATATTCCCCCCGGCGGCCAAATTATGGGGAAAGTCAAAAGGAAAAAGGATGAAAACGAGCCTGGCTGGCCCTGCCACCCGCCGTTTTCACCACGGCGGATTGCCGCAAGCTGACGGCAGACCGCTTCTCCGCTGACAGCTATTCCGCTTTGCCTATGCGGCAGCCGAACGCATGCGTTCGCGGACCCATTGCGACAGGGCTTGAAATAGGTGTTGGCCGATCGACTCGTGGCAGGGGCGGTAGCGGATGCTGGCCAACTGCCCGCTGTGCAGTTGCCGGCTGTCCGCGGCAGCCAGCGGAATGATGGCGGCGAAATGCGGCACCAGCAGTTCATAGGCATCGGCCGCTGGCTGGTCCGGTTGGCGGGCCGCAGGGCGAACGGGCAATGGCCCGCCGTGCGAGGCAATCAGTGCCGAGTGCGTGGGGACCACGGAGGCCCGCGGAGTGACCGAGGCGACCTGCCCCAACCAGACCGGATAGCGCGGAACATCGATTTGAACCGGCTGGCCGGCGTGCCGGGTAAAGGCTTCCATGTCGTCTTGTGCCAGGGCCACGCGCAGCTCTTTTTTCGTTTCGTCTCCTAGTACCAGGACCTCGTCACCGCGTTTCAAGTAGGTATCGGCCATCGCGGCTAGTCCGCGGCGGACCACACTGCCGGCGTGCGGAGCGCGGATCAAGAGCTGTTCTAACTGGTCGCGTTTCTCCGCCATTTGGGTCAACAGCGACTCGCGGGCCTGGGCCTCTGCCTGTTCCAGGGCGAGTTCTTTTTTTTGTTCGTGCCGCTGCCCTCGAAGTACCGACTGGCGGAGCCGCAATTCCAGGCTAGCCAGTTCGCAGGCCAGTTCCTTGTTCTCCAACACAACTAGTAATTGTCCCGGTTGCACCTGTTGCCCGCTACGCACCAGGATCTTGCGGACGAACCCAGCGCTAGCGGCGCGGAGTATGGTGTGGGGCGAATACTCCACGACAGCCGGCGCGGTGCGCACGCCTGGCCAAGGGACAAAGCACAGCACTAGCACGGCGCAGGCCGCGGTGGTTCCCACCGTCGCGGCAAACCGCTTCCACGATGGATGTTCGCCCCGCTTGCCTACCGCCAGGTAACGGGCGAACGCGACAGCGGGCAACCCCAGCCAGGCCACGCCCGCCACGGCCGCCAGCACGACGCCGGCACCGTGAAACATCGCAACAGCGGTAACGGCCAGGCCGGCGCTCACCAGCACCCGCCACACGCAGGCCAACAGGCCGTACAGGCGAATCAGCCCGGCATCGCGGCGCGACCAGTTGGGCAGCGACGCCGGAACGGCCAGCAGGTAGCGTTTGGCCCAGTATCGTAGATAATGCTGCCCGTTGGCGTACAAGTTGGGCAACGCCAGTCCTTCGGACAAGATGTAGTATCCATCGAACTTCATCAGCGGATTGGCGTTGAACAGTAGCGTACTCAGGCTGGCCATAAAGACCGCATTGAAGCAGAGATTGCCTAGCCAGACAGACGAGGTCTTGCTCCACACCAAGGCGGCAACGGCGGCCAGGCCCAGTTCCCAATACATGCCGGCCGCGGCCACATGCATCCGTTCGCGCCGGCGGCGAAACCGCCAGCTTGAAGTCACATCGACATACGCCAACGGTGCCAGGAAAATGAACAGCAGGCCGGTCTCGCGAACAGTGCCACCGTAACGCCGGCAGGCGACTCCGTGCGATGTCTCGTGAACGATCTTGAGGACGATCCAGCAAGCCGCCAGCCACAGCCAATTATGGGGAGCAAACACGCCCCGCGACGAAGCCGCGAACCGTTCCCAATCTGACAGTACCACATACCCGCCAGACGCGGCCAGTGCCACCCAGACGGCAAATGCCGCCGGCGAGTGCAGCCAACCTAGCCAGCCGGCCAGTTTCTCAAAAAGTTTGTCGGGCCGGCCCAGCGGCAGGCGAAAGGCCAGCGGATTCCACTGCGCCAGCGCCTTGCGGTCCGCGCTGGTTTGTGCCGCCCGCGCCAGCCGCGCTCCGCGGGAAGATGCATCGGTGTGCGCCAGATCCATCTCCACCAGCCAGCGGCACAGGATCGCCGCGTCGTTTTCCGTCAGGCGATGGTGCGGCAGCACGCTGGAGAGCAACGAAAGGGCATCGTGAATGGTCGTCGTGCCATCCAACAGCGAGATGAACGAATACTCCACCAGGCCCAGGCGGAAGAACCGCGAGTTCAGCGCATCCTCGACCATGTAATACGGCTCGCCCACGGCCGACTGCGGCGTAAAGGCCAGGTCGCCGCGCAGTCGCAGCCGGGCCAGGCCCAACTCGCGCACCGAGTTGTCGGGTTCCGCCGTGATAGGGTCCATGCAAGTTACCAACGCAGAGTCTTGGTGACGAATTCCCACGGGCGATGGAACAGAATCCAGGCAATTGCCCGTCGGTCGGTCTCAACAATCGCGCGGCCTTTCATGCCGGGCGAGAGGCGGCCCGCGGCGTTATCCAGTTCGGTCTCGGCCACGAAGATGTTCGCTTCGTCGCGAATCTCCGAGCGCGGGTGGACCTTGGCCAGCGTGGCTTGCCACTCGTCTTGCGGAAAGGCATCCAGCCGCACGGACAGCGGCTGGCCAGCGCGGGCGAAGGCGACATCGGCATCGGGAATGGCGACTTCCACGACCATCTGTTCCAGCGGGGCAATCTCGAACAAGGTCTGCCCTAAGGTCAGCGGTGCACCCTGGGCACGGTCGAGATCGCCCGACACCACTATGCCGGCGACCGGGCTCTTGATCTCCAGGTTCTCGGCCCGATGATCCAGCAGTTTCAGTTCCAGCCCCAAGCGTTCGACTTCCAAGGCGGCAATTTGCATGTCGGCGTAGTTGTGGCCAGCTTGGGCGGCGTCGCGTTTCTTGGCGGCCTGGCTTTGGTCGGCAGCCAGGCTGGCCCGTTTCCAACGAATCTCTTGGCCGTCCATCCGCGCCAACAGGGTGCCCGCCGCCACGATATCGCCCGGCTTGGCCAGCGATTTATCTAGCGTCCCTTCAAATGGGGCGGCGATAAACCGCCTGGTGACGGGCTCGATCTGGCAATCGCAATGCAGGCGGTAAGGCAGGGGAATGGCCATACCAGCAGCCAGCAACACGGCAGCGGCCAGTGCCGCCTTGGCTTTCCAGGTGCGCCAACCGCGGGTAACCGTGCGGCCGGCGCGCGTCAGTCGGCCCCCCTCCATGCGGCGGGCGGCTTCGAGCGCGCGGGCGATCGGCTGGCGGGCGGCGGGCAAGAACCGCTGAAGTCGTGGCGTATGTTCGGCTGCATCGTGAAACAGCAGCAGCGCGCCGATCGCCTGGCCCGCGGCATCGTACAGCGGCGTGCTGGATACCCCCTTGGCGTCTTCCAGGGAACAGAGGTGTTTATGCGCCAACGCGCCGTGCCGCGATTGCTCCTCCGCGGCTGGCCAATGCGTGATGTCGTTGCGCAGAATTGTTTCGTCGAAGGCCGCCTCGATGGCCAGCGTGGTGCGCGAGCGCGGGTCGAACTGTGCCATGCCCGACAGGGCCATCAGGCGGCAGTGGCCTTTGCTTCCCGGCCGCAGCCCCACGGCCACGCGTTGGCATTTCAGATGCGTTTGCAGTTCGGCCGCCAGCGCAAAGCAGGCCGCGCGCAGATCGGGCGCGGTGGAGAGCTTGCCCACCAACTCCACCATCGCCGCGGAGGCAGCCGCTTCGTGGTCGGTTTCACGCGTGGCCGCCAACACATGCCATAATACCAGGTGGTCGGCGGCAATCTGTGCCAACATCACCGCCGGTTGAACGGGCTGGTCGCCGCCGAAAACAAATCCGACCGCATCGGGGTCACTACCTTGCAGAGCCACCGGTGCCGCAATGACCGTTTGTGGAGGCAGCGTCTGCCGCCGGACCTCTAGAGCCCCTTGGCGGCAAGCGGTCTGGCAAGCACTCGCCACCAGACGGGCCAGACGGGGCGTGGCCTCGTTCTGGTTGGGTGGAAACAACTGCATGGCTTCCGTCAGCTCGCCCTGGGCATTTCGTCCCAGGTAGAACATGGCCACGGGCGGCAGGCACGGCACGATCAGTTCGGCCAGGCCGGCCAGCAGTTCCCGCCGCGAGGCCGCCGCGGAGACCTTACGCAGCAGTTCGCCATGCAACCGGCGCAGCGGCTCCAGCCCAGCGCCCAATAGCGGCTGGCCCGGCTCTGTCTGTTGCCGTTCGAGGGTGGCGGTTGTCATGGTAACGCTGGCTGCGAGAGGAGAATGAAAGTTACGGCTGCAGCTTGCAGCGCTCGCCACTGCGAATGCGGCCCTCGGCATTCTCGATACGAATCTTGACCAGGACGGTGCCGCTTTCGGCGTCGGTCGTGGGAGCGACAAAATCGACGATGCCAGCGACTTCCTGGCCGTCGCGCGCGACGAGCCGAATCGTGACTTTTTGCCCCTCGGCCAGCATGGGAGACTGGTCGCTGAGGATGGTGAAATTGGCCATCAGCGGATCGAGCTGCACCAACGTCAACACATCTGGATTGTTGGGTGCCACGAACTCGCCCATCTGCTTGTGCATCTTCGTCACCACGCCGGCGACGGGTGCCCGCACCGTGCGCCGCTCGTACTGCACCTTGATGCGGTCGTACTCCAGCTTTTTGGTCAGACGGTCCTCACGGGCCGCGCGGACGTTGGCCTCGGCCACGGCCACTTCCGTCGCCGCCCTGTCCAACTCTTCCTGGCGGGCGTGGCCTTCCGCCCGCAGCGACTCCAGCTTTCGCAGGCGGTCTTGCCGCAGTTGCTGATCGGCCAAGGCAGCATCGAGCCGCCCCTCGGCCTGCATGCCTTGCTCGGCAATCGCCAGCAGTGTGCGGTGGACATCGCTGTTGAGCCGTGCCAAAGGTTGGCCTTGTTCGACCTTTTCGCCTTCGCGGACCAACATCTCGTCGATGATGCCCGACTCGTCCGAGGCAATGTTGATGGTGCGGAATGGTTCGGTGAACCCCTCCAACTCCAATCCGGCGGCCGCCGCGGGGCTGCTTGCCGTCAGGGATATGGCCTGCACGGCCGCGGCCATAATCAGGATGCTGAGCAAGTTGTGAACGGAATCGACTGCTGTTTTCATGGCTGTTACCGCTTATTCCTCTGCCTGAGATACATGGCCAAACCAGTCCGCGCGGACACCGATTGCCCGGCCGGTGCCCGTGAAAACGTAGCTTATGGGCAGCGGCGTGGCGTAAAATCAACCCGAAGGGCAAATCAACGCCATTGCCATGCGCAAATCGCACAACCACTACATTCGCGCCAGGCAGAACTGGCCAACGGTTCGTCAAGTTCGCTTGTACTTGCAGAGGGCCACGCAGCGCCCGGTGGAATCGAACCGCAGCCAGACCGAGTACTCGCGCATCAGCGGTTGATGCAAGCGAAAAGTGCGTTCGATTTCACGGCAATGGGCATCGCCATCGTTCGACGGACCAGTGGATTGGCCGGGCGGGCCGAACACCAACATCGCCCGCTCCTCGCGGATGCGATACCAGATATCTAGGCCCAGCGTGTTCCAACGAACATCATCGGAACCAAACCAGCCAGGCCAAACACCGCGCAAATTTCCTTCCATGTCGCGGATATCGGCCTGGGTGTAGCCCACCTCTTGCATCGTTAAGAACAGTCTGGCTGTCCACAACTTCGCCAGGTCTAACCGCGGGCATGTCTGTCTCTGCCAAGGATTGGCGGCCGGCCGCAACTGTGGACTGTCGTGCGGGGGCACAGCGCTTCCCCAACCGGCTTCGAAGAACTGATGGGCGCTAATCATGACAAGACTCCCTTGCGAAACAAAGCGGGGGACATTGGAAAACCGTTCAGGAGGGCAAGATTGCTTCATGCCCTACTTGGCCGGAAAGACCATGGTTTCGCCAAAGTAGGTGGCCCCTTTGCCAGCTTTATCGAGCCATTTGTGGCCAGCTTTAATGGCATCTTCCTTCGATTTAAACTTGCCGATCAGGCTCATGCGGGCATGTTTGTAGACGCGGGCGTACCAGATCATCTTGGTTTTCTTGGCCGGCTTGGAGATACTGTCTGCCGCTGCCCAAGGGGCGGCTAGTGTCAGGCTGGCGATGGAGACGACCGAAGCCAGAAACGAGCGACGATGGCACATGGAAAGCTCCTTTCACAATGCGAATTTTGGCTGGATGGAATTCGCCTCGATAAGAAATACGCCGATTGTCAACCGAATCTGACACCCACGGGGCGAATTTTTCTGGCGGGGTGAAGCGTTACTTCTTGGACCTCGCCAGACAGGCAGCCGGCCCGACTGTATTTGCCCGAAATTCGCGGAGGAACTGCTTGCCCCCAGCATGGCGGGCAGTGAAAATAGCGGCTACGCCAGTCCCGGCGTCATCCTCCTCGTTCAACGCTTGCAGACCGATGGATTCCACCAGCCCCACGTTGCTGCGGCGTGTTCGCGACAAGGCAGACAACGACGCCTGGGAGCGATTCGTACAGCTTTACACGCCGCTGTTGGTGCTTTGGTCTCGCCGCGCTGGACTCTCCGAGAGTGATACCAGCGACCTGGTGCAAGAAGTGCTAACGCTGCTGCTTCGCAAGCTGCCCGACTTCCAGTACGACGGACAAGGAACCTTTCGCGGCTGGCTGCGCACCGTCACCCTCAACAAGTGGCGCGAACTGCAGCGCAAGCGCAAGGAAAGCCCTCTGGGGCATGAAGACAACCGCCTGGAGGAGCTCTCGGACGACTCCTCGGTCGGCTTTTGGGAGCGCGACTACCAGCAGTTTCTGGTCGGCCGGGCGTTGGAACTGATGCAGTCCCACTTTGAACCGGCCACTTGGAGGGCTTGCCTGCTGACAATCTCGGAGGGCCGCCCTACCGCGGAAGTAGCCACCGAACTAGGCATCAGCGAGGCCAGCGTCTACCAGGCTCGCTCCCGCGTGCTGCGCCGTCTGCGCGAGGAATTGGCCGAACTGCTGGAGTAGCTTCATTCCTTCAGTTGCTCGTCAAAAAACGCAAACGCCTCCACGCAGCGGACTTCGTGGCCCCCTTCAAAGATGGAGTAGACTGCCCGGTCGGCGATTCCCAAGGCTGCGTACAGTGGTTGGACTTCGTTGAAGGCTTTTTGCGACATCTCCCAAAAGGCGACCTTGTCGTCGCGCCCCTGTTCGATGAACACGGCCCGCGGGCAGATCAGCGAAACGACGTCGGCGTCGGTGAAAACCTGGGCGTGACGCCAGAAGAAGGAATAGCCCTCGGCCGTTTGAATGTAAGCCGTGTATTGCGGGGCGGGTGTCAGCATCTTGGGGATCAGGTCGTTGAAATGGCCGGAGATGGCCGTGGCCGCGATCCGACGGTCGAGCGCCGCCAGGTTCATCACCGTGCGGCCTCCCCAGGAAATGCCGTAAGCCCCAATGCGGCCGGTATCCACATCGGCCCGCGAGCAAAGATAGTCCACGGCCCGCGTCGTTTTGTAGACCTCCAGCGCGTGCATCCGTTGGCCGACCATCGTCCCCTTGCGGTCCAGCCACGATTGTTTCTGGGCGTTGTTCATGTTCAACGTGGCCAACACCACATAGCCCCGTTCCGCCGCTTGCTGGCCAAAGCGGTTGTGGTAGTCGGCCTGTTCGGTCAGCCCGCAAACACCCTCGGGCGTGCCGGCCATGCCATGCACGCAGACCAAAGCCGGTCGGCGCTCGCCCGGCTTCAAACCCTTGGGAACCAGCAGAATTCCGTATTGGCGGACCTGCTCGAAGGAAGTCAGCCTAACGCGATAGGCATTGTGGGTCTCAAACTCGGCCAGAAGCTCCTCTTTTGCATCCAACGCGGGGGCGTCGTAGGGCTTGCCGCCGTAGACCTCCCACAGCTTTTCGCGCATCGGCTCGACCGACTTCTCATAAGCCGCCACGCTCGACGTATCGCGCTGCCAGGCCGCTGCCCGCAGCTTTTCGGCCTCCGCCACTTGCCGGTCGAAATAGGCATCCAGCTCGGCATATTGCTCGGCCTGCAAGCGGTCGATTTCCTCCTGGGTGATTGTCTGCGCCCGCAAAGTTGGCAAGCAGGCCAACGACAACACGATCAAGCACGGCAAACGCATGGTGAAAGCTCCGGGTTAGGGGATATCCGAGCGATTTTCAACCGCGCCCAGCGGGAAAGCAAGCAGAATGATGCTGCCGGTATTTTCATGACGTGCAAGGGTGCCCGAATCGCCTTTTCGGAGGTACGTAACAAGCAGTTCATGCAGCCAGAATGAATGGCTGCTCCCGGGACTGTCCCATTTGGCCTGAAAGGCCCTGACAAACCAGCCCAGGGCTGAGCGAATCATGGCCGGTTTGTGCTGGCCTTTCAGGCCGGACGATTTTGCGTGACTAGATGTGGGGCGGGTGGTGTCCCCAAGCCGCGCTTGCTGGAGCCGCGTCTGGCCGAATCCCGCGCCGCAGAACAGCTACGCCGCGCCGCCCGTCGCCAGCACCCCACATGATGGCGATGCGTTGACGGTTACGAAATTGACACAACCAAAGACAACTTTACCGCTCCGAACACTCTCTGATGCACTCTGCTGATACCCCATGTCGGCGATCAAACTCATCGGGGCCTTGGACTATCGACTTTGCAATTGTCCCGCCAGGTTCAATAGCCTTGGGCGTCGGCCCAAGTTAGCATGAAGGGTACGCCGATTACCGCCGTCGGAGACGGCTCCTACAGGATACTCGGCGATGGAATCGCCTCCTCCAACACTATTCGATTGCCGCGTATGAGCCATGTGCTGGTTGTTGACGACGAAGACAGCATCTGCTGGGCCTTGCGGCGCTTGCTGCGCGAGGACGGGCACGATGTCTGCATTGCGTCATCGGCCGAAGAGGCGTACCGCAGCGCCCAGCGGCAACGGCCCGACCTGGTGATAATCGACGTCCGCCTGCCGGGCGAGGATGGCCTGTCGGCCATGCCCAAATTGTCGGCTTTGATCGGTGCCGCTCCGATTGTGGTGATGACCGCCTTTGGCAATCTGGAAACCGCCGTGGCGGCCGTGCGGCAAGGGGCCTTCGACTATCTCACCAAGCCGTTTGACATTCAGCGTGCCGCGTCGGTCGTGGCGGCAGCACTGGCCCGCCGTGACAAACCGGCCCTCTTGCCTCCCACACCCGCCGATGCCACCCGCGAGGAACTGATCGGCCAAAGTTCTGCCATGCAAGAGGTCTTCAAGCGGATCGCGCTGGTGGCTCCGCAAGAGGCGTCTGCCTTGGTGACGGGTGAAAGCGGCACTGGCAAGGAATTGGTCGCCCGGGCCATCCACCGGCATTCCGCCCGCGGCGACGGCCCGCTGGTTCCCGTGAATCTGGCGGCGTTAAGCCCCACCTTGGTCGAGAGTGAACTTTTCGGCCATGCCAAAGGGGCGTTCACCGGAGCCGACCACGATCGCCGGGGATTGCTGGAACTGGCTCAGGGCGGGACGATCTTTTTCGACGAAGTGGCCGATATTCCCTTGCCCGTGCAAGTCAAGCTGCTTCGCGTGCTGGAGCAGCACGAGGTGACGCCGGTGGGCGATACGCGGTCCCGACCGATTGACTCTAGAGTAGTGGCCGCCACGCACCGCGACTTGCGGGCGGAAGTTCGCGAGGGGCGGTTTCGGGCCGATCTGTATTTTCGTCTGGCCGTAGTGGAGATTGCCATGCCGCCGCTGCGCGAACGGACGGACGATATCCCCTTGTTGGCCGAGCGCTTCTTGGCCCGACTGGGAGCCAAGGCCGGATTGACGACGGCTGCCCAGGCTGAGTTGGCCCGCAGACCTTGGCCCGGCAACGTGCGCGAACTTCGCAACGCCATCGAACACGGCGCGCTCTTGGCGCGGGGAGGAGCGATTGGGCCGGAACATTTGCCGCCCGGCGTTTGCTTGTCGTCGGGAGCGGAGCAGTCCCTGGCGGCGGTTGTGCGTGCATGGGCCGACCAGCAGTTGGCGCAGCCGGCTCTTCCGACCGATCTTTATCAACAATTTCTGGCGGAGGCCGAGCCGGCGCTGATCGCCGCCGCCCTCGACAAGACCGGCGACAACCGCATGGCGGCGGCCGATCTGTTGGGCATCCATCGGGCCACGTTGCGCAAGAAGCTAGACGAGCGAGCGGGCGGAATGGCGGGCGAGTAGCATTACAATCAGACCCTTCTTTCCGCCATGACAACTTCAGCCACCATCCGCCGTCGCATTGCCGTGATTGGCGGTGGCATTGCCGGGTTGGCGGCGGCACATCGATTGACGGAGCTGCAGCCAGCGTGCCAGCCGCGGTTGTTCGAGGCCGCGCCGCGCTTGGGCGGTGTCCTGCATACCGATGAGTTGGACGGCTATCTGGTCGAGCGGTCGGCCGACATGTTCTTGACCAATCCCGCGTGGGCCCTGGACCTTTGCCGCCGCGTGGGGCTGGCCGATGAGCTCATCGGCACCGACAACAGTTACCGCGGCTCTTTCGTGGTGCGGCGCGGCCGCTTGGTGCGGATACCCGAGGGCTTTGTCTTGATGCAGCCGCGTAAGTTGTGGCCCTTGGTCACTTCGCCGGTACTCAGCCCGTGGGGCAAGCTGCGTATGTTGGGCGAATGGTTTGTGCCGCGGCGCGGCGCCGCCGATGGCGACGAAAGCCTGGCCTGTTTTGTACGGCGAAGGCTGGGGGTGGAAGCCTACGAGCGGCTGGTGCAGCCGCTGATCGGCGGCATCTATACGGCCGATGGCGAACGGCTGAGCCTGAAGGCCACGATGCCGCGGTTCGTGGAAATGGAGCAACGCCACGGCGGCCTGATTCGCGCGGCCTTGCGCTCGCCACCCGCCGGGCAGCCAGCCGGCGAGAATAGCGGCGGCGCGCGGTATAGCATGTTCATGGCGCCCCGGCGCGGCATGTCGAGCCTGGTCCAGGCCATCGCCAACCGGCTGCCGGCAGGTTGCGTGGAACTGAACGCCGCCGTGCGGTCCATCTCGCGCACGGAAGAGGGCCGCTGGAAGTTGGAATTCTTGTCCGCGGGCGAGCCTCACGCCGAATTTTTCGATGGGCTGGTGATGGCCCTTCCCGGCCCAGCCAGCGCCCGTTTGCTGGCACCGCTCGATAAGGAACTCTCGCGGGAATTGGCGGGTATCGAGTACGCGGACAGTGCCGTGGCCGTCCTGGGCTGCCGCCGCGACCAGATCTCGCACCGGCTGGACGGGTTCGGCTTTGTCGTGCCCGACGTGGAAGACCGTCCCATCATCGCGGGCAGTTTTTCCAGCGTGAAGTTTGCCGGCCGCGCGCCTCAAGACCGCGTTCTGATCCGGGTCTTTATTGGCGGAGCGCGCCGGCCCGAACTGGCCGCGTTGCCCGACGACGAATTGCGGCGCATCGCCTGTGTGGAACTGGGTGAACTGATTGGGCTTCAAGGCGAGCCGGAACTGTTTCGCGTCATCCGCTGGCGCGGGGCGATGCCGCAATACCACCTGGGGCACCTGGACCGCGTCGGCCAGATTGAGGCACGGGCCGCCGCGCTCCCCAACCTGGCCTTGGCCGGCGCGGCCTACCGCGGCGTAGGCATCCCCGACAGCATCCACAGCGGCGAGATGGCCGCCGAGCGAGTATGGCAGGGATGCCAAGACTAGTGCGGAGTGCGCGCGTCGGACCGACGAGAAGGATTACGGCGGAAGGTTGCCAAAGTATTGCATCAGCGCGAGCATGTCCTATGATTCGTGCTTGGAAGGCAGCGCGGCGTGTTCGTTCTGAATGCGGCCGGCTGCCCTGTCGCGGGGATCTGATTGCTGGTCCCGACGTTCGGCCAAATCTCGACGCGAGATGCGTTCGGACGAGTCTTGTCCTGGTCCAATTTCAAGGGGAACGAACATGAAGCCTCAAGAAGTGCTGGCCTTGTGCCGGGAGAAAAACGTCAAAGCCGTTGACCTGCGGTTCATGGATTTTCCGGGCTTGTGGCAACACTTCACCATTCCGGTCAACAAGCTGGAACTGGACATCTTTGAGAATGGCCTGGGCTTCGATGGGTCGAGCATTCGCGGCTGGCAGGCCATCAACGAGAGCGACATGCTGGTGGTGCCGCAACCCGAGACCGCCTTTCTCGATCCGTTCACCACGCTGCCCACCCTGAATATGATCTGCAATATTCAGGATCCGATTACGCGGGAGGATTACACCCGCGATCCGCGGAACGTGGCCCGCAAGTGCGTCAATTATCTGCAAAGCACTGGCATCGGCGATACGGCCTACATCGGGCCGGAAGCCGAGTTCTTTGTGTTTGATGACATCCGCTTCGATCAGAACGCCCATGAGGGCTACTACCACATCGACAGCATCGAAGGGCAATGGAACCGCGGCAAGCAGGAAAACCCCAATCTGGGTTACAAGTTGCGGTACAAGGAGGGTTACTTTCCGGTGCCGCCGGCCGACCAGTTAATGGATATCCGCAATGAAATGATGCAGACGATGATCGACTGCGGCATGGATGTAGAGGCCCAGCACCACGAGGTGGCCACCGGCGGGCAGTGTGAGATTGACCTGAAGTTCTCGCCGCTGGTCACCATGGCCGACAAAATGCTGATGTACAAGTACATCATCAAGAACGTCGCCAAGAAGTACAACAAGAGCGTCACCTTCATGCCCAAGCCGCTGTTTCAAGACAATGGGTCTGGCATGCACACGCACTTTTCCATTTGGAAAGGGAACCAGCCGCTGTTTGCCGGCAGCGGCTACGCCGGACTGAGCGACATGGCCTTGCACGCCATCGGCGGCGTCATCAAGCATGCTCCGTCGATCTTGGCCTTTAGCTGCCCCACCACCAACAGCTACAAGCGGTTGGTACCGGGTTACGAAGCCCCGGTCAATTTGGCTTACTCGCAGCGCAACCGCTCGGCGGCATGCCGCATTCCCATGTACAGCCCCAGCCCCAAAGCCAAGCGGGTGGAATTCCGCTGCCCCGATCCGTCGTGCAACCCTTACCTGAGTTTCTCAGCGATCATGATGGCCGCCATCGACGGCATTCAAAACAAGATCCACCCCGGCGAACCGCTGGATAAGGATATTTACGACATGGAGCCCGAGGAGCTGGCTAAGGTTCCCAAGGCCCCCGGTTCGCTGGATGAGGCCCTGAACGCACTGGAAAACGACCACGACTTCCTGCTGCGGGGCGAGGTCTTCACCAAGGATGTCGTCGATACCTGGATCAGCTACAAGCGCAAGAACGAAGTCGACGCCATGCGGCTGCGTCCGCACCCCTATGAGTTCTGCTTGTACTACGACATTTAGTCGCGGCCAACCCGTCCGTAAATCATTTTTTTAACGTGGCTTGAGGCGTGTGCTAGCCGTCCGCCGCCAGGGCGGATCGGTTGGTTCGCGCCACGAGTTGGAACGCCGTATAGCCAAATTTCTTGGTGGAATAGGTTCCAGGCGCGGTTTAGGCGAATTTGGTTGAACGCCGATGGTCGCCGTCAGAGACGGCTCCTGCAGGTTAGTCGGCGATAGAATCGCCTCCTTCAAGTCCGTGTCATCGCGCGGGCTGGGTCACCAGTTCCTGGCTGCCTTCGACGAGGATCCAGGCGGTATCGGCCGGCGTGTTGCCAAACGTTTGCAGATGGCCGGACGGCCAACGGACTGTGATTTCCTCGGCTTGGGTGAGCGAACCCAGCCCAAACACAAGCTGCCGTTGGTTGCTGGCCATATAGCCGTCGCCTGCGGTTAGTTGCGCGAAGCGGACACGGCCGCCGGCGGTCACCCGCACCGTGACACCGATGGGGTCGCGGGCCGATTGCACGCCGCGAAATTGCAAGGCCAGGAAATGGCCGGCCGTCTGGGTAGTGTTAGCCAGCAGCGCGGCGGGCGCGTCGATGTGGGAAATAGCGGCGTCCTCGCGGCCGTCGCGGTTCCAGTCTAGCCGGGCCAACCCGCGCCCCAAGTAATTGCCGATAAAGAACGGCCCCAAGGCTTCCGCGGGGAGTTCCACGAAGCGGCCTTGGCCCAGGTTTTGAAAAAACTGCGGCCGCATCTGAAAGACTCCGCCTTGCGGCCGCATGTCGTGGACATGCCCATTGGTGACCAGCAGGTCGGGCCGGCCATCCAGGTCGGCATCCAAGAACTGCGTGCCAAAGGCCAGCATCGGCAGGCTGGGCTCGCGTAGCCCCGCGCGGGCCGTGGCATCGGCAAAAGTCTCTCCGTCGCCTTGGTTCAGATACAGCGTGTTGGGTTCTTGCTCGAAGTTGGTGACAAACAGATCGAGCGTACCATCACCATCGGCGTCGGCCGCGGCAATGCCCATGCAGGCTTGCGGCCGTCCGCCGCCATCCACCGCCAGCCCGGCCAGTACGCCGCGATCGACAAACCGGGGCGGGCCGCCTGCCCGCGGCGTTTGATTGACGAACCAGTAATTCGGGGTTTGGTCGTTGGCCACGAACAGGCTGAGCCGGCCAGCCCCTTCCATATCGGCGGCCAGCACGCCCAGGCCCAAACCGTCGACCGCGTGAATGCCGGCCGATTGGCCGCACTCATGGAAGCGGCCATCGCCAGATGCCAGCCACAGCCGGTCTTGCAACGCCGGAAACACCCGCGGCGCACAGGCGAGCGGCTGGCAAGACCGCTCCTGCGCATCACCGCCGGCGTAGGTGGCGTCGTACAGATCGGGGATGGAGTCGCCGTTGAGGTCGGCCAACAGGCAACTGACGGTCCAATCGAACTGGCCGATCCCCGACTCTTCCGTGATGTCTTGAAACGTGCCATCGCCGTTGTTGCGATAGAGCCGGTTGACTCCCAGATTGGCCACGTACAGGTCGGCAAACCCGTCGTTGTCCAGATCACCGGCGGCCACACCGCCGCTGTAGCGGTCGTCGCCCAGGCCAGCGGACTGGGTGACATCGACGGCGGCGGCGGCCACATTTCGATAGAGCCGGTCGCGCCAGGCGGTTAGCCGTGCGTTAGCGGACCAATCGCCCCCTTGCGCGAAGTATAGGTCGGGCCAGCCGTCGCCGTCGTAGTCGAACGTGGCGACACCGCCCCCAAGCGTATCGCGCAGAAAACGCTCCGGACGCTGAGCGGCGTTGTCGGCATAATAACGAAAGTCGATCCCCGCTTGCTCCGCCTGATCGGCGAACGTCACGTGCTGTTGGTCGGTCGAGGCCGGCCTTGTGCCGGCCGACACGGTGAAACTGGCGGCCTGGGGGAGTGGGAAATCGTCCAGCCGCACCAGCGGCTGCACGGCCAATGGGCCGGCCAAGTGTCGGGGCGGATCAAGGGGACTCGCGGCGCGAAGCGTTTGCAACGCCTGTCGCGCGGCGCTATGAGAGGGTTGTTCGCGGACTAGCAATTCGTACCAGGCGATGGCCTCGCGGAAGCGGCCCAGCCGGTGCATGGCGGCTGCCATGTTGTTGATGGCCGTGGCCCGTTGCAGGGGATCGCGCATCAGCACTTCGGCCGTTTGCTGCAATACCAACAGGTCGGCGGCGCGCTGCTGAAAGACTTCAGCGGCCGCGTCTTGGCCCAGGCTGGCCAGGCTTTGCGCGGCGCGTAAGTGGGCCACCAAGGCATCCGGATCGCGGGCGGCGGCTTCCAAGAAACAACGCAGTGCCGCTGCCGTTTGGCCGTGCTCGTCCAACCACATTCCGCGGACGGTCCAAGCCAGCGGATGGGCAAAGACTGATTCCGGGCAAGCCGCGTGCCACGCCCGCCAGGCCGTGTCGTCATTCCGCAAGGCGATGATCCAGCCAAGCTGCGCCTGGCCTTGCAGTGTGCCGGCGTCGATGGCCACCGCCTGGCGCAACAGGCGTTCGGCCTCGGCCGCGTGGCTAGCGCGATATTCTAAAATCGCCAGGCCCACTAGCGGCGCGGCATCGTCAGGGGAATGGGCGGCGAAGCGTTCTAACTCCGCGCGGGGCCCGGCAAACCGCTCGGCGTGTGCCAACGCGACGAGCTCGGTGAACGAGGCATTGCCATCCTTCAACAGCGTTGTCAAAGGGGGGCGGCTCTCCCACGAGCGTCCTTCGATGCTGTAGAGGTCGGCCAGGCGGCCGGCCGCTTGGACCGAGTCCGGCTGCGCGGCCTGTGCCCGCAGATAGCTCGCCTCGGCCTGTTGGGAATGTCCCAACTTGGACCAGGCATCGCCCGCCGAGCACTGGGCGTCTGAGAAACGGGGGTCGGATGGCGGAATGCGGTTAAAGTAGGCCGCGGCGGCGGCGAACTGTTCCGTGCCCAGGGCTGCCTGGCCCGCCAGCAATAGTGCGTCGTTGGAGGAGGGATTTTGGCTTAATGCGCGCGCGGCCAGCTTGCCGGCTTGCTCATGGTCGCCGGCCAGCAGCCAGTCGTTTCCCTTGCGCACCAGGACATCGACCGACGATGTAGATGGCCAGAAATTCCAAGCGGCGAGCGCGGCACCCACCAAGCCTACCGCCGCCAAAGCCAGCCGCTTGCCGCCCGGCGAGCGGTGTTGCGTCGAGGTCGATGGTGGGCCAGTCATGCAGGCGGTAATTAAGAAAAGGGAAATTCCATTCTACTCGACCGAAGATGCCTGGCGATTCGGCACGGGCCAAGGGGCGGGCGCACCTTCAATCAGAATCCACTCGGTGTTGGCGGGGAGGTCGTGATAGACCGTCCGCAGGCCCGACGGCCAATCGACGGCCACCTCGTCCACGCGCTCGCAGTCGCCCAACCCAAACAGCAGTTGCCGCTGGTTACTGGCCATGTATCCGTCGCCGGCGGTGAGTTGGGCCACCCGCTCGCGGCCCTCCGCGTTGATACGCACGGTTGTGCCGAAGGCATCGCGGGCTGATTTCACGCCGCGAAGCTGGATCACCAGAAAGCCCCCCGCCTGGTCCGTGGTATTGGCCAGCAGCGCAGCGGGTGATTCCAGATTGGAAATGGCTACGTCCTCGCGCCCATCTCGGTTCCAATCGAGCCGGGCCAGCCCGCGGCCCAGCATTTGGCGGTTAAAGTACGGTCCCAAGGTTTCCGCCGGTAGTTCGACAAATTGCCCCGCGCCGCGATTGCGAAAGAACTGCGGCCGCATCTGAAAGCCGCGGTCTTCATCGCGAAAGTCATCGACATGCCCGTTGGCGACAATCAGGTCGGGCCAGCCATCGAGATCGGCGTCGATAAACTGCGTGCCAAAGCCGACCATGGCCATGCTCGGTTCGCGCAGGCCGCAACGGGCCGTGGCATCGACAAACAGGTCGCCGTGCCCTTGATTGAGATACAACACGTTGGACTCGAGCACGAAGTTGGTGGCGAACAGGTCGATCGACCCGTCGCCATCGGCATCGCCGCATGCCACGCCCATGCAGGCCTGTGAACGGCCCCAGCCATCGATAGCCAGTCCTGTCGCCATGCCGCGCTCGGCAAACCAAGGCAGGCCTCCAGCCTGGGTCGTTTGATTGTCGTGAAAAAAATTGGGGGTCTGATCGTTGGCCACAAATAGGCTCAACTTGTGCGAACCGTCAAAGTCGGCGGCAACCACTCCCAGGCCATGCCCCAGCGGTGCGTGCAAGCCGGCCTCCGCGCCGCACTCTCGAAACTGCCCATCGCCGGATGCCAGCCACAGTCGGTCTTCCACGGCTGCAAACGAGTGCGGTCCGCAGGCATGTGCTCCGCAGACTTCTATATGCAGGTTGTCGCCGCCCAGGTAAGTAGCGTCGAACAGATCGGGTGTGCCGTCTCCGTTCAGGTCGGCAATCAGGCAACTGGCGGTCCAAATTTCGGGGAGTTCACCTAGCACGGCCGAGATGTCGTCAAACGTGCCGTCGCCATTATTACGGTAAAGACTATTGGTGCCCAGATTCGCCACGTACAGATCCGTCCATCCGTCGTTGTCGAAATCGCCCGCGGCTACACCGCCGCTGAACTGGCCATCGCCCAAATGGGCCAGCGCCGTCACGTCCGTAAACTGGCCGTCGACCCCTTGGCGATAGAGCCGATCCACGTCTTCGCCTTCGGCCCAGCCTTCACCCCGGCCCTCTCCCGGAGGGAGAGTGGGAGATGGAGGAGGCCAGGAGCAGCCTTGGGTGAAATACAAATCGGGCCAGGCATCGCCATCGTAGTCGATCGCCGCCACGCCGCCGCCAAAGCTTTGCCGCATGAAACGCGGTCCTTGCCCCGGCACGAATCCGCAATCGTAGGTGAATTTAATGCCAAGTTCCGCGGCCCGTTCCGCGAACGATATCCCGTTAACGGCGGAATCGGGCTGGCTCGGATGGTCGGGTGATCCCAGCGGGGAGTTTCGCGACCGGGCCAATGTAGCGGCCAACACTTCCCAATCGGGCGGAGAGAAATCGGCTGCGGCAACGGAGGGTGGCACGGGATGGGCTGTTTCCGCGGCGCGTTCGGCGGTGCTGAAGTCTGGCCCTCGGCGGCTGCCCTCTCCGCGCTTGGCCTGCCCAAACCGCGGAAACCGCTCATGGAGGAGCCGCCGCCAGCCATGGGCTTCGTCCGGCCGTCCTAGCCGATCGAGCAGGCCGCAAATGGCGTCGAAGGATTCGGCGGTGGGCTGGGGTGCTTGCATGAGTGCCTCGACCGCTTTCTGCAAGGCAAAGATTTGCTCAGCCCGCCATTGAAAGTAGGGCGCGTCCTCGGCGCGGCCAACAATGGCCAGTGCTTGCCCGACTCGTAGATTGGCCACGGCGTCGTCGGCATCGCGTGCTAAGGCTTGCAAATAACAATAGACCGCCGGTTCGAAATGGCCGTGATCTTCCAGCCAAGCTCCTTGCACGGCCCAGGCCAAGGGGTGCCGCAAGGCTTCCGTCGGGCAGGCGGACCGCCATTGCAACCAAGCGGCATCGTCGTCCTGCTGTTGCAACAACCAGCCCAGCAAGGGCTGGCCTTGTAATGAAGCCGGGTTGAGCCGCACCGCTTGCCGTGCCAACTCGGCGGCCAAGGAATTCTTATTCGTGCGATAGGCCAGCACCGCCAGGCCGACCAGCGGAGCATCGTCGTTGGGAACCACTTGATGGAAGTTCTCCAGATCGGCTTGCGGCCCGGCAAACATTTCTGGGTAGGCCAGCCCTTGCAGGTCGAACAATGTTGCAGTGCCGTGCCGCAACAACCGTTGCAACAGGGGGCGGCGCTCCCACGAACGGCCTTGCACGCTGTACAGGTTAGAAAGGCGGCGAGCGGCCACCAAGGCGGGTGAGCCCTTGGACGCATCCCTTGTCGATGCCTCAGGCTGTGTAGCAAGCACCGTGAGGAAGGCGGCCTCCGCCCCTTGGCAGTCACCCGCTTGCTGCCGCTTTTCGCCCGCGGCGACTTTGGCTTCGGCATACCGCGCATCTTGCGGTTCAACGCGATCCAGAAAATCGGCGGCCGCCGTGAATTGTTTGTTGCCAGCAGCGGCTTGGCTGGCCAGGAACAGGGCCTCGGTGGAATGGGGCGATTGTTGCAGCGCCTGGCTGGCCAGCTTTGCCGCGCGGTCAAACTGGCCGATCCGCAGCCACTCTCGGCTTTGGCTCAACAGCACTTCCAGCGGCTGCGTCTGCGGCCAAAAGCTCCAAGCCGCCGCGAATAGTCCCAGCCCGGCCAGCATGCCCAAAGCCCATGCGCGAGGTCTGCCAGACGATGGCTGTGGCGAGGCCGGCGGGTGTTGGGAAGCGGACATGGGCACAAAGTTGAACGAAATCGCCGGTGTGCCAGCCCGGTTTCGGCTGGCATCGCCGCCAACGGGCCAGACGGTCGGTTACCTTAGGCCGGGCGGTGTCTGGGGTGCCGCCGCGCCGATTGCCTCCAACGCTGCGCGAGCCTCCGCGTGCTGGGGGTCGATCGACAAGATCATTTGATACGCGCCGGCCGCGGCTTCAGGCTGTTCGAGTTCCTGGTAAAGGCGTCCCATCTCCAAGATCGGTTCGGGCTCGGTCGGCTTTTCGCGGATGGTGGTTTCCAATTCCTTCAAGCGGTCCCACTTCGACTTGAGCTCGTCGGACTTTGCCTGCTGTTCCTCCGCCTGGACAGTGTCACCCAGCAAGGCATAACCCTCCGCCAGTTTTTGACGCGGAACCGGATCGGTCGGGAATGCCCCTACCACCTGCGAGAAAGCCGCCACGGCCGCGGCGGCATCCCCTGCCGCAATTTCGATTTCACCTTTGAGGCCTAAGGCGTCGGTGTCGTCGGGCGACAGGGCTAGTGCCGCGTCGATGGCGGACCTGGCGGCCTCTGTCTGGTTCTTGGCGAAGGCACAGCGGGCCGTGAGATATTCCACGGAGGGCGTGCGAATTGGGCATTGGGCCAATTCCGCTTCGGCTGCCGCCGCATCACCCATGTCGAACAGACAAGTCGCCAGGAATTCGCGGGTCGATTGGCGCTCGAGTGTCGGTTCGCTGGGATACAAGGACAATGCGCGGCGGAAGCAATCGGCGGCTTCTGACATTTGGCCGAGCGCGCGATAGCTACGTCCCAGCAATACCAACGGCCGAGGGTCGCGCGGCGACAACTGCACGCTGCTCGATAGGCCCTTCGCGGCGGCGTTGTATTCACCCATGGTAAACATCAACAGGCCCATGTAACGGTTGCATTCAGGCTGCAGCGGATCGAACTGCAATCCGTTCTGCAATAACTGATACGCGCCGCGGGCGTCTCCCGCGGCTAAGTGCGCCCGGCCCGCCAGGGCGAAGGCCAGCCCGCGGATCGACTCTTCCTCGGCCGCCGTCTGAAACAACTGCTCGGCGGCCTGCATCGTCCGCTGATCGAGAGGTCCGTCCGCCCGTTGCACCAGCAGTTCACCTTCCAACAGCTTGCCAAACGGTAGCGAGGCCGGTCTGCGCGAGAGCCGGGCAGCCTCGCGTTGGGCGGCGTCGAAATCGCCTGCTTCCAGCGCGGTTCGGCCCGCCTCGAATCGGTAGCGAGGACTAGCTACATGCCAATATCCGGCGATACCCAACAAGACAAAAGCCCCCAGCCACAGTAAAGAACTGATGGAGGGCTGGTAAGATGGCGCACCGGCCGCAACATCTGGCGGTGCGGGCTCCTCCAACGCGGCATCGGCAGGACTTGTAATGGCGGAAGACTCCGCGTCCGGCGTAGCGGCGACCGGCACCAAGCCATCATCGGGTGGGATCGGATCGCGGTCAGTCTCGGAATCGGCCATGTCAGGCTACAATTGGGAAATGGAATAGAGAGAGGCCCGACGCTACCCTGACCCTAGTCTATACCGCGATACGCTTTGCGGCAAAGGTTTGGCGGGAGCCGTTTTCTGTCTCTTTCATGAATATACGATGGATGGGGGCAAGTTATCGCATCGTCCTGGCCGCCGCGCACGGCGGCACGGATCGGCCTAGGGACTTCCTTTGCCTGGTTCCCCAAGCGGCTCAACCGTGACTGTCCAACAACCCATGCCAGAGAATCCCTCTTCGCTCGCCGCGATTGCCGCGCAAATTCGGGACAACAATCGTCGTCGGCGCAAGACTGTCTTATGGCTGTCGGGTGGGGCCGCGGCCTCGGTATTATGCGCGGTACTGGCGGCAATTTGGCCCGAAGGGCGAATGCTGTTGAACGCGGGGGCCTTCATCTGGATCGCCGTTGGATTGACGTTTGTTGCCGTGGCCATGACCGTCAAGGCAGGCCACGAAAGGCAGTTGCTGGATTCGGCCCGCCAATTGGGCCTGTCGCTGGCGCTGGAGTTGCGGGCAGATCAGGCGGGCCCGCTGTTTCAATTGCCGATCTTGCCGTCCCGCGTTTTGGCTTCGGAAGTCTTGGAAGCCCTGTTTGGCGACTACCAGGGGCGGCCCGTGGTGGCCGCCCGATTGCGGGGCGGCACTGGCGACGACGCCATCAATCTGCGCGTGGTGGCTTTGGTTGATGGCGGGCACGACCTGCCGGAGTTTACGTTGTCGCCCGAAGACTATTTGCTGGACAAGCTGGCCCATCTATGGGGGCATGCGGACATCGACTTCGCCGGCAGCGAGGACGAAGCAGCCTTCTCCCGGCTGTACCGCCTGCGCGGCATGGATGAGGCCGCGGTCCGAAGCGCGTTTGGGCCCGCCACGATCGGCTATTTCGCCGGGCATCCCGGTTGGTGCCTGCACGTTGCGGGAGGTTGGTTGGTGGCCTATCGCCGCGATACCTTCAACGTGCTGATTTCGCCATCGGTCGACGAAATCCGCGAACAGCTTGATGCCCTGCTGGCCATCCGCGCCGCCTTCGAGCAAGACTAGCCAATGGGCGTGCTTTCCACAGTACAACCCGCCGCGAATCAAGTGCTTCCCTCTTGCCAAACGTCGTCGCCCCCCTGTTCTCTGCTGCACAAAGTGGGACATCGCGGGTTGGATCAACGCCATCCCAGGCGACGAAAGATCAGCACGAAGGCCCCGATCATGGCCGCCGTACCCAGGCAGCGTACGCCGAAATCCGCGGCCCAACTGCCCAGTTGCAGCCGAAAGCACGCCACCGTGACAGCCGCCAACGCGGTCAGTAAGAACAGATCGAGAATCGTGTATCGCGGCCGGGCCATGCCCCGATTGTAGCAGGCGTTCGTTGGGGGCGCCCAACTGTTAACCAAAGGCCCCGCTTTGTACGCTCGCAAAAATGGCCAATCACTCGCGCGTCAAGCCGGCAAAGCGGGAACTTTGCCGGCTACGTGACGGCTGCCCGCGAGATGGGTGTGCCGCGGGCGGCCAGGGCGGCGGCGATTTGGGCTTCTTCGTCGGAGGTTAAACGCCAACCGGCACCGCCAGCGTTGTCTTCGACTTGCGCGGCTCGTTTGGCTCCACAGAGTGCCACGGTGATGCCGGGCTGATGGATGGTCCAATTGATCACCAGTTGGGCCAGGCTCTTGCCGCGGCTGGCGGCGATGGGGCGCAAACGGTCGAGCAAGTCATGGTTCTTTTGCCATTCATCCCCTTGAAACATAGGGTACTTGGCCCGGCCGTCGCCGACACCAAAGACATGGTCACGGGGCAACTTGCCCGCCAACAAGCCTTTCAGCAGCGGCCAATAGACCATCACGGAAACATTTTGTTCGCGGCACCAGGGGAGTTGCTCGGCTTCTATCTCGCGCTGCAACATGTTGTAGTGCGGCTGATAGGCACTGAGCGGGCAGACGGCCGAGAACTCTTGCAACTGGTCCAGCGAACAGTTGGAAATCCCCACGCTGCGCGTTTTGCCCGCCGACAGCAACTCGGCCAAGGCACCCGCCGATTCGGCCAACGGCACGGCGGGGTCGGGCGCGTGTAGGTACAGCAATTCCACGCGGTCGGTCCGCAGCCGTTGCAAGCTCTCTTCACATTGCCGCCGCAACGTGGCAGGCGAGGCATCGCGGGCTTGCTTGCCGTCGGGTCCCCAGTGAATGCCCCCTTTGGTGGCGATGACGGCCCGGTCGCGACGGCCCTGTACGGCTTGGGCGATCAGCCGTTCGCTTTCGCCCGCCGCTCCATAGCAATAGGCTGTGTCAAAGAAATTGATGCCCTGTTCCAGGCAGGCTTCCAACGTGGCCAGACTGTCGCGCTGGTTGACATCCAGGCTGGTCATGCCCGATATCGGCCAGCAGCCCAGTGCCACGGCCGAAACTTGGATGCCGGTTGATCCTAATTGGCGATATTCCATATTCGATGGACTCTTTCCCGCGAGTTCCTGGGACTATTTCGGCGGCAAGAACCGGTCGGCAATCCAATCGCCCACGGCGGCCAAGGCCTGGGGGGCAAAGGTCTCTTCGATCTGCCCATACTCGTCGGGCATACCAGTTGTGCAATGTTGAAACAGGTGGTTCAGGCCTTCCAACTCGCGGATGGAATAATCGGCATTGCCCGCCGCCCGCAAGGCTTTGTCGATCTCTGGCATGTTCTGCAAGGGATCAACTTGCACATCTTTCTCGCCCACGATGGCTAGCACCGGGCAGCGCAGCCTGGCTAGTGCTGGCCGTGGGTCGTGCCGCAGAAAGAACCGCAAGGCCGGCGACAGCAACGCGCGGGCTTGGGCGTCGATTTGCTTGGCGCGAAGTTCCGGATCGGGATCGGCCTGGCCCGGTAACTGAGGTTGCTCGTCCAGCAGTGTCTTAAGTTGTTGCTCCAAGGCATTGTTGTCGGTCTCGGTGCGCAACAGCAAGAAGATCTTCTTTTGCAGATCGACCATTTGGCGCGATTGCTCCTGGGGGAGTTTGGCCGCTGCCGCAACCTGTTCGACTTGCCGCACCACAATCTCGTCTCCTGGCACGCCTGGCCCGGCCAGCATGATCACGAAGGCCACATCGGCCGAACGGCTGGCGGCCAGCGGACCGACGATGCCCCCTTCGCTATGCCCGATCAGCCCAATCTGTCGCGGGTTGATCTCTGGGCGGGCTTGCAGAAATGCCACGGCAGCCAGGGCATCGTCCGCCAGATCGCTCAGAGTCGCTTCGCTGAGTTGGCCATTCGAGCCCCCCACGCCGCGATCGTCCAACCTCAACACCGCCAGTCCGCGCCGCGTAAGATAGTCGGCCAGCACCAAAAACGGCTTGTGGTCCAGCAGCGTTTCGTCGCGGTCTTGCTCCCCGCTGCCGGTAATCAACAGCACCGCCGGCACGTCGCGGGCGTCTTTTGGCAAGGTCAATGTACCGGCCAGCTTGATCTTGGCCGGCATGTTCTCCACCGTTACTTGTTCCTCAACGTAGGGATAAGGGGGACGTGGTTGTTGCGGCCGGCTCGGTTCCGGCACTTTTTCAACACGTTGAATCGTCAGCGGCAGTTCCAGCACGCCTTGCTGTTTCCAACGTCCGGCTACTTCGTTGCCAGCGTCGTTGAGTTGGCCATCGAAGGTGGCCTTGATGAGTTTGGACTCCATCCGCACGCGGCCCGCCTTGTCGAGCGTGACCGTGTCGATGGCAATTCCCTTGGCACCCTGGTCGGGACTGTCGAGCGAAGCTTTCAGTCGGCCATCTTCTTGTAGATCGACATGCAGCACCAAACGCAGCTTAACGCCCCCAACTTGCAGGTCGCCGCTCCACAGGCCGGCTAGCGACTTCGGTTCGGCGGCAAGAGTTTTTGCCACGGAAAAGGGAACCAAGACCGCGGCCAAGGCGACGAATAGTGTTGTGCGGCGAAACATTTGTCAGGCCCACCGGAAGAACGGAACCAATACAGCGACAAGTGGTTGTATAATAAGGAGTTCACCGGCCACTGGCGACACGGAAACGACCGCCAAGGAAATTCAACGCTTGCAGCATCGGCCCGCGGGCCTGATAATCGAACAGACAGCCCCACACGGCGGGTGGTGTCGCTTCCACGGCCTGTTGCTTCAGGGGGGACGGGCACTTCGCGACACCACGAATTTTCCACCAATACCGCCAACGGATCAGAGCCAGCCCCCATGGTTCTACAGGCTGCCGAGGAGCTTTTTGATGAGTGAAAAATTCGATCCTTATCACAAATGGCTCGGTATTCCCAAGCCCGAACAGCCACCCCACCACTATCGTTTGCTGGGGGTGGCGCTTTACGAGTCTGATCCCGATGTGATTGAAGGCGCGGCGGATCGCCAGATGGCGCATGTGCAGACGCACAAGTCCGGACCGCATTCGGCGGTGTCGCAGCAATTGTTGAACGAGCTCTCGGCCGCCAAGTTGTGCCTGTTGAACCCTAAGAAGAAGGCCGCTTACGACACACAGCTCAAGGCCAAATTAAAACCAGCCGCCGCTGCCCTACCGGTTGCCGCAGTGGCCAAACCGGTCTTGCCGGAAGAGGAGAATGTCCTGGCGGTCAATCTGGTCACCGACCCGGCTGGCAGCTTTGTCGGCGGGTCTTCGGTCTCAACGATCGGCAGGGGCCGCACCGCGGCTGCGGCGCTGCGCAAAAAGAAGCAACAGCAAACTGCAATGATGACGGCGGGGTTGGCGGTGGCATTGGCCGCGGCCGTGGGCTTGGCCGGCTGGAAGTTAATGGCGGGCTCGCCCGAGGAACTGCCGCTAGACGACGGCTCAAACTCGCCCGCCCAAGTGGCCCAGCAAGTTCCAGATAAGCCAACCGAAAAGCCCGCCAAGAAAACGCCCGCCGAGAAGAAACCGGACAAGAACGTACAACCGGGCAAGAACAAGCCACCCATCGAGAAAAACGATCCGCCTACGAATAAGGGAAAGAACGAGCCGCCCGATCTCAAACAGCCGGTGAACTTGCTCGAGCGGGTCAATCTGGCGCAGGACATAACGTCGGGCAGTTGGGAATTGGCCCGCGGGGTTTTGTCGTCGAGCGACAGCGATAAGAACGCCGTCGTGCAGTTTGCCGTGGAACCTCCCAGCGACTACAGCCTGACGCTGGAAGTCGAACCCAGCGAAAAGTACGAGTCGCTCTTCGTGGGCGTGCCGGTTGCCGGCCGCACCGTGATGGCGATCATCGACGGCTGGAACCGCACGGCCAGCGGGCTGCACCTGGTCGACAAAAAAGAGGCCAAGGATAACGTCACCACCAATCGTGGCGGTCCCCGTCTTAAGGCGGGGGAGACGAACCTAGTCGTGGCCGAGGTGCGGCAGCGCGGCTTGGTGCGCGTGTCGGTCAACGATCAACAGGTCTTTGAGTGGCAGGGCAAGCCAGAGCAACTCTCGCATTACGAAATGTGGGCACCGGTAGAGCATCCGGGCCGTCCCTTTATCGGCGGGCACTACGGCTACAAATTTTCGCGGGTAGAGCTGGCTTTGCTGCCGCGGGAAGAACCGGTCAAGATTGCCAAATCCAACCCTCCCAAAAAGCCCAAAGACGAACCTAACGAAAAAAACAAGGGCGATTTGAGTTCCGTTGGCATGGGACCTAAGAACAAGCAACCGGTCCCCGATGGCGATGAGCTGGGCAAGTTGCGAAAAGAGATTCGCGATGAATACCAGAAGGACTTCGCTGATGCGCGCACCGCCGAGGAAAAGGGCGACCTGGCCGACAAACTGTTCCATTGGGGGCTCGATCCCGCCGATCCGTTGCCCAGGCGGTATGCCCTGATGGAAGAGGGCCGCCAGATGGCCGCCGAGGTTGGGCGGATTGAGTTGGTACTCAATTGCATCGCCGAACTGCGCAAGCCGTTTGATGTCGACGTGCTGGCCTTGCAATGCGACTCACTCACCAAGGCCGCCAAGGCAACAGGTGTCGACCATGCATTGCTGGCCGCCACTTGTCTCGATCTGGTGGACGGCGCGGTGGACGACGAACGCTACGAACAGGCCGAAATCTTGAGCGGGCTGGCCAAGGCCGAAGCCATCAAAGCCAAGGATGCCGACTTGCGAGAATCAGCGGCCGAGAAAGAGGCCTTCGTGCGGCGATTGATGAGCGAAAAGGACGCCGTGGCCGAGGCCCGCGCAACCTTGGAGAAAGACGCCTACGACCTGCAAGCCAATCTCACCTTGGGCAAGCATTTGTGCCTGCTGCGCGGCGCGTGGGAAGAGGGCCTGCCGCTGCTGGCCAAAGGGGCCGATGAGACCTTGCAAGAACTAGCCGAATTGGAACAGGCCGAGCCTGATGATTCCGAGGCACAAGATAAACTGGGCGATGCCTGGTGGGAGGCCGCCGCCAAGGCACCCGCCGCTGAACGCGAAGACTACAAGGATCGTGCCCGCTACTGGTACGAGCAAGCCCTGCCCAGCCTGGCTGGTGCCCGCAAGAATACCGTCGAAGGCCGGCTGGGAATCAAGAGCGGCAGCCCGGCCTCGACGGCCCTTTCTCCGCTGGATATTTTGCTGAAGAAAGCGGCTACGGCCTTGAAGTCCAAGCGGGTCAGCCCCACGTCGGTCGTGGGGACGAATCGCGGGGCCAAAGCCTTCGACGAGATCAACAAGGATGGCGGCGTGCTGATCGGCTTTCAGATCAGCCTGCAAACTTCGAACGACGACACCTACATTCGCTCGCTGCAGCCAATCTACATGACGTCCGAAGGGCGCAAGACAGGCTCAACGTATGGCCGCGTCAATCGCAATCGGCAAGTTACGATTGAAGCCAAGGAAGGCTACGTCGTAACGCAAGTCACGCTGCGGCCCAACCGAGGCAACGCCACCAATATCACCGGGCTGGGTGTGACCTTCGCCAAACTCAGCCCGCGCGGCCTGGGCCGCAAACCAGACGACCTCTACCAAAGCGACTGGATCGGCGACAACAACCAGGCCAACATCGTCTCGCTGGGAGTCGTCGGCAAGGCGATCATGGGAATCTTCGGCTTCGAGCGCAACAACAACGATTATCCGACGGGCCTGGGAATCTACGTGTTGCCGTAGGGGTATTCGGTGTTTCGTACCGAGGGTGGTTCGTTAAGGCCCGCTCAGTTTTGGCCGCCAACGGCTGGCTAGCCGCAGCGTGGGGCGTTCAACGCCCACATACAGCAGATAGGCCGCCGCGATTGCCGCCAGGACGGCGAGAACCGTCCACATTAGCGCGAACCCAGGGTGGTCGCCGGTCCAGCGGTACCCCCAGTTCACTATGACATGGCTGACTGGATAGTGGATCAGGTACAGGCTGTACGAAATGCGGCCAAGAAACTGCAGCCAGCGGTGCCTGCCGATGCTGCCTAGCATGCCATGCGAGCCAATCACGTAAATGGCCACGCCGGCCATCCAGGCCACGGCAATTTCGATCGTCCAATGTCGGGTAGCTTCGGCCGCGCTCGGCAGATCCGATTCTTCCGTGCTGAACCAGGCATAGCGGGCCGCCATCAGCGTGGCATAACTCCAAAAGGCCCAGGCGGGAATGCGGCCTTCCAATGTCCAATGAATCAGCATGCCCAGAAAAAACATCCAGAAATAACGCAGCACACAGGCGTCGCTCTTGAATGGCGCTAGCCACTGGCTGCCGGCGAAGTCAAACAAATGCTCCTTGTCGTAAATGGCCAACGAAACCAAGGCCAGCGGAAAAAAGCAGGCACACAATCCGGCTCCGCCCCCCAAATTCCGCCAAGAACTTGCGCCGCAACAAGCTTGCACCAGGCCCAACAAGGCCGTGTATAAGAGATAGAACTGAACCTCGATGCATAACGTCCACAGCCCCACCGAAAGGTTGCCGTAACCCAACGCATTTTGCAGATAGAAGGCATGTGACAAGATCTGTCCGCCCGTCGGCCCGGGATCAAGCGGCGACTCGGTAATGGGCGAGGGGATATGCCACAACCGCGGACCCCAGGCATGCAACACTAAGACCAGGCCAATCGTGGCCCAATAGGGCGGATCGAGCCGCAAAGATCGGCGTAAGGCGTAATTGCCCAGGTAGCCAGGAGTCACCCAGGCTCGCCGCAAAGAATACGCAATCACAAACCCGCTGATCACGAAAAATGCCTGCACGCCCATCCAACCCGACTCGATCAGGTTCTCGATCGGTGCCGGCAGCAACGCGGAAGCCGGTTCGGCCAACGGCCCATACCGCTCAATGTGGTATACGGCCACGGCCAAGGCCGCCAGTCCGCGCAAGGCGTCGATAAACACCAACCTCCCCTCTTGGATTGCTGGCCTGGCCCGCGGCAAGGCATCATCGGCCAGCGAAGGGGGAGTAGGCATGTTAATCGAGAGGAGCAGGCGGCAACGATCCGGCAGTCGAATCGTTACGTCCTTCAGCGTAGCAAGCCGCAAGGCGCATTCGCAAGCGGAATTGTGCCCATACAGACCACCCAATTCGTCCCATCGGACGGCGGATTAATTTGCCGAAATAGGCTGTTTCCGCCGGGGCAATCGCCGCTTATATTAGACCAATGCGTCGAAGGCGGTTTTCAATGCTCCCTGCCTCGCCCGATATCCTTCCCGTGGCGATTATGTCATCCCAGCCCGTGCCTCACGATCGGCCATTGACGCCGCCTCTATCCGCGGTCCCGGTTGCCGCGCGCACTAATCCCCGGCCGGTGGTCGAAATGCCAGGGCATTCCGCGCGCAAGTCCCGGTGGTGGATCGGCTTGCTGCTCATAGCCGTCACGGCGGGAGTCCTTTGGCTGGCCGCCCCCTGGCTTCGCCAATTCGTACCCACGCTGGCGATTTGGCAACGGGGCGGAACGGCCGGCAACACGGGAAGCAAGCCTCCTGCCCGCGAGATTCCGGTTGTGGTGGCTACGGCTCAAACGCGCGATGTGCCAATCTACCTGAATGCCTTGGGCACGGTCCAAGGGTTTCGCACCGTCACCATCCGCAGCCGTGTTGAGGGTGAACTGACCAAGGTTGCTTTTACCGAAGGCCAACTCGTTCGCCAGGGAGACTTGCTCGCCGAGATCGACCCGCGGCAGTTCCAAGTTCAATTGAAACAAGCCCAGGCGCAACTCACCAAGGACCAGGCTGCCTTGCGGGTAGCCACCGCCGATTACAACCGCTACGAAAAGCTGGTGGCCAACAACGCCGTCACGCAACAACAGCTCGACGCCACGCGCGGCCTGATGCAGCAGGCCCAAGGAGCCATCAAGGCCGACGAGGCCCAGATCGAAAGCGCCAATTTGCAATTGAGTTACTGCCAGATCACCTCCCCCATCGATGGCCGCATCGGCCTGCGCAACGTCGACCGGGGCAACATTGTCGCGGCCAACGACCCAACGGGCTTGGCGGTCGTCGCCCAGTTGCAGCCGATCGCGGTGCTGTTTCCCATTCCGCAGGATGAGATTGTGCGCGTGCAGCAGGCCTTCAACGCGGGAAAAAAGCTAGCCGTTCAGGCCTACGACCGCGGCCTGCAAAACAAGCTGGCTTCTGGCACGCTGTTGGCTATCGACAATCAGGTTGACGCCGCCACCGGCACCGTGCGGATCAAGGCGGAGTTTGCCAACCAGGACAACCTTTTGTTTCCCAATCAGTTTGTCAACGCGCGGCTGCTGATCGAGACACTGCCCGACGTGGTCGTCGTCCCCACCGCGGCCGTACAACGCGGGCCGGACGGGCACTTTGTCTACGTGCTGCAGTCAGACTCCACGGTGGAACCGCGGATGATCGAAGCCGGGCCAAGCGAGGGTGACCAAACCGTGATTGAGCAAGGCCTGGCCCAGGGTGAGCAAGTCATCACCGAGGGTTTAGACAAACTGCAAAGCGGCTCCAAAGTTGTCGCGCGGGACAGTAAGCCAGCGACGGCGGACGACGTCCAACCGGAGAAAGCGGCCGACCACGCCACACCGCCCGTCCAACCGGTGACGGACGAGAGCAAGCGCCGGGCTTCGTAGGCGTTTTCAGGCAGGTTCCGCATGAATCCTTCCCGGCCATTCATTCTGCGGCCGGTTGGCACGGTGCTGTTCATGGCCGCCATTTTGCTGGCGGGGGGCATTGCCTACCGGCAGTTGCCGGTCTCGGCGCTGCCGCAGGTCGATTATCCGACCATCCAGGTGTTGACGTTCTACCCTGGCGCTAACCCGCAAGTGGTGACGTCGTCCATAACGGCTCCTCTGGAGCGGCAGTTCGGCCAGGTACCGGGTCTGACGCAGATGACCTCATCCAGCAGTGAAGGCTGCTCGGTGATCACCCTGCGGTTCAGCCTGGAGTTGGACATCGACATCGCCGAGCAGCAGGTGCAAGCGGCGATCAACTCGGCCAGCACTTTCTTGCCGCGCGATCTGCCCAACCCGCCGATTTACAGCAAGACCAACCCAGCCGACGCGCCGATCCTCACGCTGGGCCTGACATCAGCCTCGCTGCCGCTGACCAAGGTGCAAGACTACGCCGACACGCGGCTAGCGCAGAAAATCTCGCAACTGTCGGGCGTAGGCATGGTTTCGCTGAGCGGCGGGCAAAAGCCGGCCGTCCGCATTCAGGCCAACCCCACGGCCCTGGCCGCGCTGGGCCTGGGTTTGGAGGACTTGCGGCTGGCCCTAACACAGGCCAGCGTCAACCAGGCCAAGGGAAGTTTCGATGGCAGCCTACAGGCTTACACCATCGGGGCCAACGACCAGTTGCTTTCGTCCGAGCAATACCGTGGGCTGATCGTGGCCTATCGAAACAACGCGCCAATCAAGCTAGCCGACGTGGCCGACGTCGTGGACGATGCCGAAAACCTTCGCCAGGCCGCCTGGATGAACGATACGCCAGCCGTGATCGTCAATATCCAGCGGCAGCCGGGGGCCAACATCATCGAAGTCGTCGATCGGGTCAAAGCCCTGCTTCCGCAATTGCAGGCTTCTCTGCCGGCGGCCATTGATGTGGCCGTGCTGACCGACCGCACGATTACCATTCGGGCCTCGGTGCATGAAGTACAGGTCGAGGTGCTGCTGGCGGTAGGCCTGGTGGTGCTGGTGATGTTTCTCTTTCTGCGCAACGTGCGGGCCACCATCATTCCCAGCGTGGCGGTGCCGTTGTCACTGGTCGGCACATTCGCCGCCATGTACCTGCTGCGGTACAGCCTCAACAATCTAACCCTCATGGCGCTGGTCATCTCGACCGGGTTCGTGGTCGATGACGCCATCGTGATGGTCGAAAACATCATCCGCTACATTGAGGCGGGCGAACGTCCGCTGCCGGCCGCGCTGCGGGGGGCGCAAGAGATCGGCTTCACCATCGTCTCCTTAAGTGTCTCGCTCATCGCGGTGCTGATCCCGCTGCTGTTCATGGGAGACATCGTCGGGCGGCTGTTTCGCGAGTTCGCCGTTACGCTCAGCGTGACGATCGTCGTCTCCGCGATAGTTTCGCTGACGCTCACGCCCATGATGTGCGCCCAGATGCTGCGGCATGTGCAAGAGACGCGGCACGGCTGGCTGTTCCGCGTTTCAGAAGCGTCGTTCGACCTGGTGATTCGTCTGTATGGTCGTTCGTTGCGGGTCGTGCTGCGGGCACGTTTGCTGACGATGCTGGTAGCGGCCGCCACGTTGGCGGCCACGGTCTATCTGTACGCCATCGCGCCCAAGGGATTCTTTCCGGTGCAGGATACGGGCGTCATCTTGGGTATTTCCGAGGCCCCGCAAGATATTTCGTTTGTCGCCATGGCCCAGCGGCAGTTGGCGTTGAATAAAGTCATCTTGCAAGATCCGGCCGTGGCCAGCCTGTCGTCGTTCATCGGCATCGACGGCACCAACATCACTGCCAACAGCGGCCGCATCCAGATCAACCTGAAGCCGCTGCGGGAACGCCAGCTCAACGCCAGCCAGGTAATCCGCCGATTGCAGCCGTTGATCGAGCAGGTGCCGGGGATCGCCTTGTACATGCAGCCGGTCCAAGACCTGTCGGTCGAAACCAAAGTCAGCCGCACCCAATACCAGTACAGCCTGGAAGACCCCGACGCCCAGGAACTGGCCGAGTGGACCACGCGGCTGTACGAACGGCTGCGGGAACTGCCCCAACTGCGCGACGTGGCCACTGACCAGCAAAACGACGGGCTGCAATCGCAAGTGGTGATTGACCGCGACTCGGCGGCCCGGTTGGGCGTGACACCGCAAATGATCGACGACGCGCTGTACAACGCCTTTGGGCAACGGCAGATAAGCATCATGTTTACGCCGTCGAACCAGTATCGTGTCGTGCTGGAGGCACAACCGCGTTTCCGCGATAGCCCGTCCGACCTGCAAGACATCTACGTCCGCACGGCCGAAGGGGGCCAGGTGCAACTCTCGGCCATCACGGTTATCGAACAAATCCGCATGCCGCTGGCCATCAATCACCAGGGACAGTTTCCGGTAGCCACCATCTCGTTCAATCTGGCTCCTGGCGTTTCGTTGGGAAATGCCGTGCAGGCCGTTGAAGCGGCCCGGGCCGAGATCGGCTTGCCCGCCAGCATTCAGGCCGGCTTTCAGGGGACCGCCGAGGCCTTTCAAACCTCGCTTAAGAACGAACCGCTGTTGATTCTGGCCGCGCTGGTGGTGGTCTATATCGTGTTGGGCGTGCTGTACGAAAGCTACGTCCACCCCATCACCATATTGTCCACCCTGCCCTCGGCCGGGGTGGGGGCGATTGCCGCCTTGCTGCTCTGCGGCGAGGACCTCAATGTGATTGCGCTGATTGGCATTATCTTGTTGATCGGCATCGTCAAGAAGAACGCCATCATGATGATCGACTTTGCCCTGGAGGCGGAACGCAACAGCGGCCTCAGCCCGCTCGATGCCATCTACGAGGCTTGCCTGCTGCGGTTTCGTCCGATCATGATGACCACCATGGCGGCCTTGTTGGGGGCGGTGCCGCTGGCCTTGGGGACCGGAGTAGGGTCGGAACTGCGCCGACCGCTGGGCATTACCATTATCGGCGGGCTGGTTTGCAGCCAAGTGCTGACCCTGTACACCACGCCGGTGATCTATCTGGCATTCGACCGGCTAGGCCGAATGTTTGGCAAGCAGCCAAGAGGCCAAGCCGGCGACGAACCGCGCGAAGATGCAACAGCGGAGGAGGCATGAGCCTTTCGACACCCTTCATCCATCGACCGGTGGGGACCACGCTGTTGACCGCGGCGATAACGCTGTCCGGCGCGATCGCCTATTTCTTGCTGCCGGTGGCACCGTTGCCCCAGGTAGAGTTTCCCACGATCCAGGTTTCAGCCAGCTTGCCGGGTGCCAGCCCAGAAACAATGGCGTCGAGCGTGGCCACTCCGCTGGAGCGCGAGTTTGGCCGCATTGCCGGCGTGACGGAGATGACCTCCTCCAGCACGTTGGGCACGACCAGCGTGACACTGCAATTCGAACTCGACCGCAGCATCGACGCCGCCGCCCGCGATGTGCAAGCCGCCATCAACGCCGCCCGCGGCCGGCTGCCGCCAAACTTGCCCGCCACGCCAACCTACCGCAAGGTCAACCCGGCCGACGCCCCTGTGATGATCGTGGCGTTGACCTCGCAAACCTACACCAAGCCCAAGATGTACGACGTGGCTTCGACCATCTTGCAGCAAAAACTGTCGCAAGTCCGCGGCGTGGGCCAGGTCAACGTGGGGGGAGGCTCGCAGCCGGCGGTGCGGGTAGACGTTAACCCTACGATCCTCAACAACCTCGGCCTGGGCCTGGAGGATGTGCGGGTAGCGCTGGCCAACGCCAATGCCAACCGCCCCACGGGACAGGTGGCGGACGGCAGCCATGCATGGTCGATTGGCGTCACCGACCAACTGCTGCAAGCCGACGAGTACCGGCCGTTGATCGTGATCTACCGCAACGGCGCGCCGATTCGGCTCGACAGCATCGCCACGGTCAGCGACTCGGTGGAGGACATCCGTGCCACCGGCATTACCAATGGCAAGCCGTCGATCATGCTCATCTTGTATCGGCAGCCAGGCGCCAACATCATCGAAACGGTCGACCGCGTGCGAGCGCTGCTGCCGCAACTGCAAGCCCAGATACCGGCCGATATCCATCTGGAAGTCAGCATGGACCGCACCACCACCATTCGCGCCGGGCTGGCCGACGTGCAACTGACGCTGTGCATCTCCGTGGGCCTGGTGATTCTGGTGGTGTTTTTGTTCTTGCGCGACGCGCGGGCCACGCTCATTCCCAGCGTGGCGGTGCCGGTCTCGCTGATTGGCACCTTCGGCGTGATGTACCTGCTGGACTACAGCCTGGACAATCTCTCGCTGATGGCGCTCACCATCGCCACTGGTTTTGTGGTGGACGATGCCATCGTGGTGGTGGAGAACGTCACCCGGCATATCGAGGATGGTGCCACGCCGCTGCGCGCGGCGATGGATGGTGCGCGGGAGATTGGCTTTACGGTGTTGTCGATCAGCGTTTCGCTGGTGGCGGTGTTCATTCCCATTTTGTTGATGGGAGGCATCGTGGGACGGCTGTTTCGCGAGTTCGCGGTGACGCTGTCGGTGGCGATTGGCGTGTCGCTTATTGTCTCGCTGACCACCACCCCCATGATGTGCGCGGCGCTGTTGCGGTCGAAGAGCCAGCAGCGGCGCGGCCCCTGGTTTCGCGGCAGCGAGCGGGCCTTCGATTGGGTTCTGGGCTGGTACGAGGCCACGCTAGCCTGGGTGCTGCGCCATCAACGTACCACCTTGACCGTGCTGTTGGCCACCGTGGCCTGCACTGTCTATTTGTACGTCATCATTCCCAAGGGCTTTTTTCCGCAGCAAGATACCGGGCGGGTGTTCGGCACGCTGCAAGCCGATCAGGGAACCTCTTACCAGGCCATGAAACGACTGCTAGAGCAGTTTGCCCAGGCCGTTAGCGAGGATCCGGCGATTGAGGCGGTCAGTGCCTTTACTGGCGGCCGCGGAGGCAGCGCCACCAATACGGCCCGCGTCTTCGCCAGTCTGAAGCCGCTTGAGGAACGGGGCATCAGCTCCGACCAGGTGATTGGCCGGCTGCGCGGGCGGCTGGCCAATCTGGCGGGTGCCACGCTAATTTTGCAAACGTCGCAAGATGTGCGGATTGGCGGGCGCGGCGGCAACGCCCAGTATCAATTCACCCTGCGCGGCGACGACCTGGACGAACTCAACCAGTGGGGCCCCAAGGTGCGGGCCGCCCTCCGCGGGCTGCCGCAAGTGGTCGATGTCAGCAGCGACCAGCAAAACGGCGGGCTGCAAGTCGAGTTGTCGATCGACAGGGACGAAGCCGCCCGGCTGGGCGTCACGCCCAGGCAGATTGACGACACCCTGTACGATGCCTTCGGCCAGCGGCAAGTCTCCATCATGTACAAGCCGCTCAACCAGTACCGCGTGGTGCTGGGGGTAGAGCCAGGATTCGGACAAAACCCCGACGGCCTGCGGCACGTTTACGTTCGCGGCAGCGGCGGCCAGCAGATTCCACTTAGCGCCCTGGCCAGCTACCGGCCCGCCAATACGCCGCTGGCGGTTAGCCATTCGGGGCAGTTTCCCTCCGTCACAATCTCTTTCAATCTGGCGGCGGGCACTTCGCTGGGAGAGGCCGTCGATATCATCGAGGCCACCACGACAAAGATGGGCATGCCCGGTTCCATCCAGGGCAGCTTCTCGGGCACGGCCCAGGCATTTCGCGACTCGCTGCGCGACGAACCGATGCTGATTCTGGCGGCGCTGGTCACGGTGTTCATCGTGCTGGGCATTTTGTACGAAAGCTACATCCACCCCATTACGATTCTCTCCACGCTCCCCTCGGCTGGCGTGGGGGCGCTGTTAGCCCTGATGTTGTGCGGCACCGACCTGAGTCTGATCGCGCTGATTGGCATTATCTTGCTGATCGGCATCGTCAAGAAGAATGCGATCATGATGGTCGATTTCGCGCTGGATGTAGAACGCCGCCACGGACTGTCGCCCGACGAGGCCATCTTTCAGGCCTGCATCCTCCGCTTTCGGCCCATCACCATGACCACGCTGGCCGCCCTGCTGGGCGGGTTGCCGCTGGCCCTAGGCAGCGGCAACGGGGCCGAACTCCGCCAACCGCTGGGCATTGCCGTGGTGGGCGGGCTGATTTTCAGCCAGATGCTAACGCTATACACCACACCCGTGGTCTACCTCTACCTTGACCGCCTCCGCCTGTGGTGGAATCGGCCGTGACGAACTTCGCCCTCGTTGTCTCCGTAGCACGGCCTTCGGCACACGGGCGGATTTGCCTGCCGTGGATGAATCCCACACTACCGTGCCCCGGGGTACCTCACCCGCCCGCCTGAAACAGATCATCAATCGTTACCGGCCCGGCGTTGGCGTTGGGCACCATCGCCACGGGGCGCGGCTTGGCCACTGGCTCTACGTGGGTTAGCCGCTGCCGGTTGAGCATGCTGCCGGGGGGCATGGCGGCAATCTTTAGCGGCAGATCGAGTTCCGCTAGCACGCGGGCTTCCAGGTCGCGGTACAAAGCTTCGTTCAGTGCGGCGGCCTCGGCCCGAAAAACCACATGGTCGGGCCGCACTTCCAACAGCCAGAAATCGCCAATGGCTTCCACCGGCGCGGGCAGAATCCGCTCTTCAATGTCGCGGACGAAGAACCCCCGCCCGTCAAACTCGAAACGGTTAAAATCACGGCCATGATGGTCGATGACCGGCGACTGCCGCCCGCAACCGCAACTGTCGCCGGGCCGCAGGCGGATGTAGTCCCCCAGAATATAACGCAGCAGCGGCATCGCCTCGCGGGTGAGTGTCGTCAGCACGGCCACGCCCATTTGGCCGGGCGGAACCGGTTGCGAGGTGGCGGGGTCCAGCGACTCCAACAAAAAGTGGTCCCACGCCAGGTGCAGCTTACCGCGCGGGCAATCGGCGGCGATGTTGCCCGCCTCGGTGCAGCCATACATGTTGAAGACAGGCGCGTTCCAAGCGGCGGAAATCCGCTGGCGGCGGACATCGGTCAGTAGTTCGCCCGCCGTGAGCAGGGCCCGCAAATGTGGAAAATCTCGGGCCGGGTCGCGGCCGCTCAACCGGGCTGCCTCGGCCAGCCACAGCGCCTCGGTCGGCAAACAGGCCAGCACGGTGACTTCCAACTTGGCCAGCAGGTCAATCACTCGGCCATATGGCGAGATCGTCGATCGGCTGCTCACCGGCACCACGCACGCGCCCCGGTTGCGGGCGGCCTGCGTGACAATATGGGCCGGCACGCTAATGGCATAGGGAAACCGCACCAGTACCCTGTCGCCGGGGTGCATTTCCGCCGCGGCCTGATTGATCTGCGCGGCGTAGGCGTGCAAATCGTGTTCGGTCATCCAGCTTGAAGCGGGCGTGCCCGTCGTGCCAAACGACTCATGGTACTGAAACAGCTTTTCGCGCTGCACGGCCACCAGCCCAAACGGAGAGGCCGCCCGCACGTCCTCCTTGGTGGTCAGCGGCAGCCGCGCCAAATCGGCCAGGGACTCCACCTTCACATCCCGCAGCAACGGCCCATAGTGGGGCGATTGGCCAGCCGCCGCGACCGTCTCGCGCAGCGCCGTCAACTGGTAAGGAGCAATCCGCTCCAAAGACCAGGCCAGGCGGTCAGCGTTTTGGTCAGGAAAGGGCATGGGAGGCTAGTTGTCAGTTGTCAGTGTTCGGTGTTCGGTGTTTCATACCTCATGCCTCATACCTTTCCCGCCTTCCCGATCAGCCTCAATATATTTCCCCCCATCACCGCTTCGTGCGCAGCGCTGTCGAGGAGGCGGATTTTTTGCAGTTCCACGAGCGGGTGAGAGAGGGGGAATTCCGAGCCAAAGATCAGTTTTTCCCGGCCCAGGCGGCGGAGGGCGTCTTTCATGATCAAGAAATTGCCCAGGGAACTCTCCAGGTATAAGTTGGGGAATTGGGCGGCAAACTCGATAGCGTCGGCATCCCCCGGCCCAAACCCCATATGCCCCAAAATGAAGTTGGTCTTGGGGAACCGCCGGGCATAGTTGGCAAAATCGGCCGTGGTGGCACCCGGCGCGGGGACGACATGCGAATAGACCGGAAAGCCCAAGTCGCCGCATAATTGGGCAATGTCTTCCAGCACCGGCGCGTCGAACTGAAACCTGTGTACAATCGGGGCCAGCTTCACCCCGCGGCAGCCATGCTCAAAGCCGGCCTTGGCCATCCGCACGGCCGCTTCGCCGTCGTGCGGGTTGACACACACCAGCCCGTGCAACCGGTCGGGGTGGGCGGTAATGGCGTCGCACACCAGGTGGTTGGGAATGTGCGGGTCGATTTTGACCTTGCCCATCATCACGCGGCTGAATTGCCGCACGTCGATCATGCCGCCCGGCACGCACAGCGCCTGGTCAATGCCCGCCTGGTCAAGCTGGACCAGCAGCGTGTCGACATTGCCGTAATCTTGTTTGAGCAGATGAACGTGGCCGTCGATAATCATGATTCGATCGTGGGCGGATGGGCCAAGGGTTGGCGCGATCGGCACATAAGCAGGCAGGCGAACCGCGCATCTGCTAAAGGATAGCCGAGAACCACAGCAGAATCAGCCCCGCATTGGCGACAATTCCCACGCCGGCGTAAGCCAGCAACCGCCAGGCCCGTAGCCGCACGCCACCGCTAAAGCCAATGATCCCCAGCACCAATCCCGAACCCGCGATCAGAATCGAAAAGATCGCCAATCCCGCCGCGAACCAATACTTGTCCCCGCCCGCCAGGCCGCCCGTAAACATGGACCGCACGAAGGCTCCCACGACAACCACGGCCAGCGGTGCGTAGGCCGAAAACCGGGCGGCCTGAAAAGCAAACGGCCGCACGGCGGCGCTGCCGAGCGACAGCCCCGCCGCCGGTTCCAAGCTGTTCTCGCCCGCGGGCGAAGCATAAGCGTTGGTGGGGTTTTTATCTTTATCGTCGGAAGATGGCATTGTTCCGCTACGTTGAACGAGGTGGTGGGATGGCGGGTTTCTTATGAGATCTTCTTGAATTCATCCATCGTGAGAACCCGGATATTTTGTATGGTTGGGTCTGCTAAGAGTATCGACTGCAGCATGCCTAGCAACGCGGATAGCGCTGAATCTGACGTTGATCGCCGGATGAGCGAAGCAAACAGTCCTTTCACTCGGTTGGTCTGCAGTGCCCAAAAGTTGGCGGGCTGTGTGCCGACAGGGCACCAATGGACTGAGAAGCCATATTCGGACCCATTGATGCTCGCATACCAATGCCACGCGCCGTCGCCGCTCTCCGGCGTTTCAAACAGCAGTGTTGCACCGTGGGCCTCCATTTTGCCCATCAGATACTGAGCGGCGTCCTTGCCAAATGCATTGTCGTCACGAAACGATCCCTCGGCGGGAAGCTGCGTAGTGAATCGGGCCGATTCAAACAGCATAACGCGGATTTCGTTCGTATTGTCGGCGGGCATTTAGTACGCCATCCATCCAATAGTTCGTCGTCACCTGGCTCGTCAAAGTGGCCTGGACTCCTTGCTGGGAGCTGCGTTCCGACTATTTCCGCGAAGCATTAGCATCAACGACCTCAAGATCCTCGTACCAGTTCTTGTCCTACTCGTGCCGCATCACCCGAAGCAGGCGTCGTGCGCGAAAATGGCATTACGCCGCGCGGCGTAAATGCGAGAACTGGTAAAGTCAGGGAGGCACTAGCGTTCATTCGGCTTTGTTGAGCACCTTAGACCTAGGCGGCAATCTTGGGGGAGGGCGTTGTCCGGCGTTGGGCCGTTGCTGAGTAACACCGCATCACTCCGCCAGAAAAGCCTGCCTGCTCAAGGCAGAGGCATCAAGGAGACGCTCTGTAACTTATATCTGAACAACTAATTCAATTGTCTATTGACAATATGATCGAAAAATAGTACATAATTAGCAAGCGGCCCCGCGCGCCGACGCGGCTTTTGCGCGTCCATGTCCCGCAGGGCACCCAAACCGCCCAAGTACCACCGTTCGCCGCGTGCTCGTACAGCATGGCCGTGGCGGATGGTGCATCGGGCGAGTGACTGATTTACGGCTACCGTGGCCGGCTGGCTGGTCGTTCCGTCGGAGGCGATCTTATCGCCGATCCCTCGACCGTCCAGTACGTGCCACCGGGCCTGACCATATTTTTGAAACGCGGCCCAAACGCGGAGCGCTATCCGTATGCGCTGCCCGCGCCAGCCGCCACGGGACTTCTTACCTGTTCCACGACCCCGTAGTGGAACAGGTAACGTGGAAAAGAAACCATCGCCCCCCGAAATCACTGGAACAGGTAACGGCGCACGAACCCCCAAAGACCCCTGAAATCGCGGAGAAAACCGACATCACTACCTGTTCCACCACCGTGAAGTGGAACAGGTACCGTGGAACAGAAAGCCATCACCCCCCGAAATCACTGGAACAGGTAACGGCACACGTCCCCGCAAGAACGCCTGAAATCGCGGAGACAACCAGCATCACTACCTGCTCCACTACCGTGAATTGGAAGAGGTAACGTGGATCAGGAAACGACCGGTCCCGACCTAAAACCCCCAAGACCGATACCGGCACCTTTCCCACTTGAGCATTCTTGCTCAACCATCAACCGGCGGCAGGTTGCGCATCGCCGGGGTTGGCTGCTTGGGTGCTGCCTGCTGCTGGATTGGCCGCACGCGCCTGGTCGCGGTCGGAGAGCAGGCGGGCGATGGCTTGCAGCAGACGGTCCATGCCGGTGCCGGTCACGGCGGAGATGGCCAAGACGGGCCGGCCCAGGTCGGCCTCCAGCGCTGCGCGTACTTGTTCGGCGTCGGGCAGCTCGGCCTTGGTGATGGCGACAATTTCGGGACGCTGGCCAAGTTGGACATCGTACTGCTCCAACTCGGTGTGAATGGCGTGATAGTTGGCGATGGGGTCGGAGCCGTCCATCGGCTGCGGTTCCACCAGGTGGATGAGAATGCCCGACCGCTCGATATGCCGCAGAAACTCGTGCCCCAGGCCCGCCCCGGTATGCGCCCCTTCGATCAAGCCGGGAATATCGGCCATCACAAAAGAGCGGTCGTGGTCGATTTGCACCCGGCCCAGGTTAGGGTACTTGGTCGTGAAGGGGTATGCGGCAATCTCGGGGCGCGCGCGAGAGACCCGGCTCAGCAGCGTGCTCTTGCCGGCGTTCGGTTTGCCGATCAGCCCCACGTCGGCGATGACCTTGAGTTCCAACAGCAGGTGGTGGCGTTCTCCCTTTTCACCATCGGTATGTTCGCGCGGCGCGCGGTTGGTCGATGTCTTGAAGCGGATGTTGCCCTTGCCCCCGCGCCCGCCATGCGCCACCGTGACTTGCTCGCCGGGCGCGGCCAGATCCTTGATGACAAAGCCGGCTTCGGCATCTTTGATGACCGTGCCGGGCGGCACGTACAGAATCAAATCCTTGGCGCCCCTGCCGTGGCAGTCGGCCCCGCGGCCTTTCTCGCCCGACTCGGCCTGCCAATGTTTGCGGTGGGCCAAGAAGTCGAGGCTATCGACCCCCTCGCGGGCGATCATGATGATGCTGCCGCCACGGCCGCCGTCGCCGCCGTCGGGTCCGCCGTGAGGGACGCGCTTTTCGTGCCGGAAGCTGGTACAGCCATCGCCGCCGTCCCCCGCCCGCACTTCAATTTTGACCTGATCGACAAACATGACAGGTATTGTACCCAAACAAAAAGGGCTGGCCCAGCGAGGACCAGCCCGGAGTCGGTTGTGGCGTATTCAGCGAAAACAGGCACCGCCCGGCGGGCGGTGCCTGCGGCCGCTAGATGGCATCGACCACGTTGATGCGGCGGCCGTCGCGGTCGAACTTGACGTAGCCTGGCGCGAGGGCGAACAGGGTGAAATCGCTTCCCTGGCCGACACCGCGTCCCGGAAAGAACTTATTTCCGACCTGACGGATGAGGATATAGCCCGGCTCGACGCGCTCTCCGGCAAACTTTTTGACGCCGCGGCGTTGGCCGTTGGAGTCACGTCCATTGCGGCTAGAGCCTTGACCCTTCTTATGTGCCATAGTGGGAAATCCTTATGAACGGCTGGGCGACTGCCGCTTGTTAGGGCAATCTAGCGCTGGAACTAGCTGGGGGCAAAAAAACCTATAAGAGGCGATTGCACCGCCGATGGCAACGGATATTTGTCCGCCATCGGCGATGGAATCGCCTCCTACAAAAACGACAGAATCCGTGTTTTTACTTGTAATCCCAGCGGTAGTCAACCTCGTCGGGAATGCCAAAACGGATTTCGCGTTCGTGTTCGTGCAGTTCGTCGCCCGGCCGATAGAAGTTAAGTTGCAAGGTTTTGCGGTAGTACTTTTGCGACCCATCCTTCAACTTTTCGCCATCTTTCCAGATGTAAGCATTGGACAGGCCCTGGATGTAAATGGAGAAACGGTCGGTGGTTGGGTCGATGTCTTCCCAGGTGACCACACCCCACACCTCGTTATCGCCCGGCTTTTTGGAGGGCTTGATCGAGACATCGGAGATTTCCACCGCGTTTAACAGGCGGCGGCGAGGGTCTTCCCGCAGCCGGATTGGCTTGTTGGCCAGCGGAATGATGCGGTCGGGGTAGTACTTGCCGTTGTCCCAACTGTGCAGCATGAAACGGGGGATAAACCGCACCGGTTCATCAGAAGTGTTCCGCACATGATAGACCATATACCACAGCGTTTTGCGATCAAAACGGCCAGAGCCGTTGGGGACATCGACCTGAATGTAACGCACCGGCTTAAAGGTAAACTCCAAAGCCCAAACTTCGTGCTCGTAACGAATGTCTTTGGCCAGATTGTCCGACCAGGGGCGCTCGCCGAAATTGGGATCGGCGGCGACAACATCCAGCAGATCGTGCCGGCTCAGCGATTCCTCTTTGCGTTGGGCAGGGTCGATTGTCCGCTCCACGCCGGGGGCCAAACGGCGGAAAGGGCCTTTGTCGGAGGGCTCAATGTCTCGCGGCGCGTTGGCGGCAACCGCAACGTCTTTCCCTGGCTGATCTTGGGCCGATACCGGGACGGCGGCGGAACCAGCCAGCAGGGCCAGGAGAAGGGACAAGCCATTGATTTTGGCGACACAAGACATGAAGCACCTAAGAAAGGACAAGGCTCACGGGCCAGCGGGCTTCCTGCCACGGAAGTATTTAGTATAGGTAGACTTGCGACCCACGGTCAAGTTTTCGTTTGGCGGTTTTCCGGAGGGGCCGGATAGAGGTTCCAGACCACTTGAAGCGGTTGCCGGGGCGCGGCCCCCAGTGCCGCGGACGATTCATAAGTCTTTTCTGAAACAGCACTTGCTGCTGCTGTTAAGCACAATTGTGGCTGCGAAAAGGGCCACGGGGCGACTTCGATTTCGCCAGCCGAAGTGGGCGCAACATGGACATCAGGCCCTTGTGGCGGCTGAAAGGAGTACGGCTCTGTCCGTGGCTGGCAGCAGAGCCACAAACTAAGTCCATCGAAGAATTGCAGCCAGGCCAGGGTGTTTTCGGCCTTGGCCCGCGATGTTGGCAATTCCGCGTCGGGCTGCCATTGAAGCAAGAGCCTGGTTTGCAACGCGGACTGTTGCCGCAGATAGGCGGTGGCGGTGAGCAGCTTCTGTTGCTCCCCCAGATCCCACTGTCGCATGCCGCGTTCCAGCAGGACGGAAAAGTGCCGGCTGACGATGTAACCGGCCAGCGGGCCGATGTTGGCGGCGATGTCGATCGACTCTCGCCAGATCGGCAGCGAGTCCGCTAGCGGCATCTCCATAAAGTCGCGCGGCAGGCCGGACTCGGGCTCGATGTCGGGACGAAGCTCCCAGTTGGCCCAGCCATCGTCGTGGTGGTAAATCGCCTGCAACAGTTGCGGGCTATCACTTGGCAAACGCCGCCAGCCAACGGCCAGGTCGCCGGCGAGGCGGGCGTGTTCAATCTGCGTAATCAAGGCCCAGCCGTCTTTACCGGCTGGGGATTTCCAAGGTCGGCGTATCATGCTGCCTACATTCGGCGACGGAGCCGCCTCCTCCATTCGACCATGTCAGGCCCGATCGAAGCAAAGACGGGCCGTGATGCATTCCTTCGCCTGATTGACCGGACGGGCCGGTTGTTGGATCATGCTGCTTGGCATTTCTCGGCAGCCGTACTCTCGATCGGATCAACCATGAACGCCGTTGCGCTCCTTCTGGCTATTCTATCCGCTGAGCCGTTGGCCGCGGGAGACCATGAACGAGAAATCGTGGTGGATGGTCGCGAGCGGTCGTACCTGGTGCATGTCCCCAAGAACTATCAACATGCCCAGCCGACTCCCATTGTATTGATTTACCACGGCGCAGCCATGAACGGCCGCATGATGGCCGATACTTGCGGCATGAGCCAGAAGGCCGACGAGGCCGGCTTTGTGGCGGTCTATCCCAATGGGCTGGGGATTGGCAAGGCGATGCTGGTCTTCAACGCTGGCGGAATCGCCGAACAAACGCTGAAGGACCGGCCCGACGACGTCGCCTTCGCCCGCGGCCTATTGGATGATTTGGCGCTGGTGGTGCATGTCGATCCGCGCCGAGTATTTGCCACCGGGCTGTCGAACGGCGGCATGATGAGCTATCGGCTGGCGGCGGAAATGGCGAACCGCATCGCGGCGATTGCGCCGGTGGGTGGCACGTTGGGCCTGGAGGAATGCCTGCCCCAGCAGCCGGTTTCCGTGATGCACTTTCACGGAACGGAAGACCGTCTGGTCCCCTGGGGTGGGCCCAACGCGCGGTCGGCCAAGGTGATGAGGTTTCGCGCGGTGGAGGACTCGGTTAACGCTTGGGTCAAGCTCAACGGCTGCCAGGCGGAACCCGTCGTAACGGCGTTGGCCGACGCGAAGGACGACGGCACCACCGTGGAACGCTGGGACTATCCCGGCGGACGCGACGGCGCGGAAGTGGTGCTCTTCAAGGTCGAAGGAGGCGGGCACACCTGGCCAGGGCAGAAACCGCTGATTGATCTGCTGGGCAAGTCCACGTATGACATCTCGGCCAATGATGAAATGTGGGAGTTCTTTCAGCGCCATCCGAAGCCGTGAGATCGGTGTTTGTAGGAGGCGATTCCATCGCCGATCACTCTGTAGGAGCCGTCTCCGACGGCGACAATACGCTTGCCACGGTATTGCAAATCGGCGATGGAATCGCCTCCTACAACCGCGTGTGCAACAGCCATTCCACGACCGCCAACAGCATCCACGCGGCGGTAACTCCCCAGGCGTGGCGGCGATTGACCATTCCGCCGGGCACGCCAATTCCAAATGGCTTGCTCAGGCCGTGCAGCAGCCCAATGCCGGCCACTAACACGGGAAATCCAAACGCCACCAGAACCCATTGCGGCATCCCCAATCGCAGCATTTGCTTGGCATCGCCCGCCGGAATGAACGCTCCAAAAGCCAGGTGCGCTCCGTTGGCAATCAGGCAGAAGCCGGCGAAGAACGTGGCCAAATAAGTCCATGTGGGCCTGGTCGCGCGGACCATCCACAGCAGCAAGATCGGCAGGGCGCTGCCCCAGATAGGCCCGCCCCAGGCCACCAGCATCGGGCGGGGATTGAACAAGATCTTCGGCTCGGCTGATAGCGAGAATGGCTGAAGTTCCACGCCAAAAATCAGGGCATCGGCCATAACGGCATAGACCAGGTGCCCCAATAGATGAAACACCATCATTCCCAGCCACGACAGCAGCAAGGTCGAAACGAGCAGCAGGGCCTGATGCAGCCGATTGAGCATTGATGGTCCGAGGCGGCGGCGTTGGTCGGTGCGAAGAGGTTCACACTATAACCCGACACGCCGTTCGGCCCCATCGTTTTGCTCGCCGCAATTAACCAACGCGCGCATGTGCCCGGCAGCAGCGCTCTAATATGTCGGCACGCGGTTCAGCGCCAATCCCAGGGACGTTCGGGGCAAAGACATGCGGCAAGCCGTCTGGACCGGGGGCCAATTCCAGTTCTGGCTGCGCCAGGTCTTGGTGATAGAACCGGCTGGAGGGAAAGATATCGGCCGGGTAGGTGAAGTTATCTAACATGGCCAGGGCCACGCAAGTCCGCGAGCCAATGGCGCTCTCCAACATGCCGCCGACCCAGCAAGGTATGCCCGCCTGCTGGCAGAGATTATGAATGGCCACGGCCACCGTCAGTCCCCCTACGCGGCCCGGCTTGATGTTGACGAAGCGGCAACTTCCCAACTCGATGGCTTGCTGGGCACGTTCGACCGATGTGATGGTTTCATCCAGGCATACGGGTGTGCGAATGGCCTGCTGCAATTTGGCATGGTCCACCACGTCATCGTGGGCCAGCGGTTGCTCGATCATGGCCAGATTGAACTCATCGACCTGGCGGAAGGTTTCCAGGTCTTTCAAGCGATAGCCGCTGTTGCAGTCGATATGAAAGGTCGTATCGGGAAAACGGGTTCTCACCTGGCGGAGCATGTCGAGATCCCAGCCCGGGCGGAACTTCAGCTTGATCCGGGGAAAGCGGGCATCGACCGCGCACGAGATGCCCGTTAAGAGTTGATCGACGGAATCCATCACGCCGAAATCGGCACCCACAGCCACGGAATCGCGCGTAGCGCCTAGCAACCGGTGCAGCGGCTTGTTTTGCCGTTGGGACTCCAACACCCACCAGGCGGTATCGAGCGCGGCCTTGGCGAATTGGTTGCCCTTGAAGTGCGCCAGGCGAGATTGCAGATCTTGGCCAGAGTTGATCTGTTGCCCCACCAGCGCCGGGGCCAACCAATCACGCAGGCAGGCAAAGGCTCCCCCGGCCCATTCCGGGCTGTAACAGGGTGCGGCAAACGGAGCCGCTTCTCCCCAGGCTACCAACGGGCCGCTTTGCATGCGTGCCAACACCCCTTCAATCGCCGCGTCCTCGCCATAGGCCGTGCGCCAGGGGTAGATCAAAGGCATGGCCACGTGAAACAATTCGATCGAGTCGATGCGCATGAATGAATTGGCGGTTGGTGAAAGGAAGGTGGGAGAACTTAAAGAACGTCAAACCCGTCGCAAGATACAAAACCAGGCCTTGGGACCCCCTTCGCTAAAGCTAATCTCTTTCAGGTCGGGCAGCACCTCAAACCGGGCCGGCTCGATCGACTCCACGGCCCAATCGCTGGCAAACGTGCTTTCAAGCTCCTGCCGTGTCACCCGCCGCGGGCCTTGCTCGCCTGGTTCCTCATCACTGAAACAGAGCAAGAACAACTTGCCACCGGGCTTCAAAACGGTGGCCAGGCCCGTTATGTACTTTTGGCGGTCTTCGTTGGAGAAGACATGGAACAAGCCGCAGTCGATCGCCGAGTCAAACAGTTCCGGCAGCTCGCGTAAGGCCAGGGCGTCCATGAGCAGGAAATTGGCTTTCAACCCGCGATCGGCTGCCTTTTTTCGGGCCTGGTCGATGGGGAATTGCAAGAAGTCGATGCCGGTGACTTTGTGGCCACATGCGGCGAAGAATAGCGAATTATCGCCCGTGCCGCAGCCGGCATCGAGGATGGAACCGGCGATCTGGCCGGCGGCATCGACGAAGGTCTTCTGCGGTCGGCCGATATCCCAGGGAGCTTGTCCGGCATAAGCTGCTTCAAACGTGCCGCGGTCAGGGACTTCCATGCGACTTCCTCCAGAAAGGGTGATGCCTTCGTACTTATTCCTCCCCCTCCAGCACCACACGAACTTTGATGGGAGGTGTGGTGACCTCGTATTGCTTAGGCTTGCCGACCGGTTTGGTCTCGTCGGGAAACGGAAACGGCGGCAGCCCCGTGTAGACCGTGTAGGTGGCGGTGATTGAATAATCGCCTGGCTCGCACCAAAATATCCAAGGCGTGCCGCCGTTTGGATTGAGCGACGTAATGGTGAGGCGATGCGTTTTGCCAGGCGCGATCGTCGGCTGAACGCTCGATCCCGACGACTCGCCCGAGACCGTCCGTAGATTGCTCGGCTCGACCACTCCTGGCCCCTCCACCGTGAGATTTGGATAGTCGATCGATCCGCGCGGCCAAATCATCACGTCTTCCTGGCTGACGTTCTTGATTTCGAAGATCAACTTTACCCTGGGAGCAGAGGGAAGTTTTTTGTCATCGGTCTCTTCTTCGATCCGCTGGCGAAACGCCTTGCCGTGCCGTGCTTTGGGCAACGTGTATTGTGACTTAATGGCGATGAGGCGAACTTCAACCGGAGAAGGCTCCGGGACATCTTCCTTGGCAGCATCGGCGAGAAGATCGGTGGCGGCCCAACAAAGTAGCAATGCCGCCATCAATACGGCCGGTGAGCCAGCCTTTGCCGAAGTGCCGATCGCGAGTTGCATGACTGGCTCCTGTTCGTGCCGTGCGAAGTTCCCGCGGGCTTCCCGGGAACTAACAGCATAGAGCCGATTGATGGCCAACAACAGCCAGGGCCGTTGTTGGCAGACCTCGCGAGGGCCGCCTTACGCCGCGGCCTTGGCCTCTGGCTGGGCCGCTGGCTTGGGGGCCCAAGTGTTCTTCCACAACTGCATGAACACGGCTGCAATGCCCGACCGCACCGTGCGGTGGTAGTCGGAGTTGGGTGGCAAGGTGTTCATCAGCCGCCGGTGCGCCCGGCCCAGCGCATGGTAAGGCAAGTGGGGAAACAAATGGTGCAACGCGTGGTAACGCAGCCCCAGCGGCACAAACAATTCCGCGATCGGAGCATTGCCAGGAAGCGTGATCGAGTCTTGCAGTTGCCCCAGATAGCTGACGGTCTCGCCTTCGTGCAGGTAGTTGTGCAGGCACAACGCTCGAATAAAGTTGAGGGTCAACACACCCGCCGCCATCGAATACAGCATGGGCAAGCGGGTCCACTCCATGGCACCCGTCGCCACCAACAGGGCCGGCGCTAGCGTGCGGGCAAAACAGGCCAGATCCAAGAACGCCCAATACTTCAGCGGTGTACTAGGGGTAATCGCCAGCCGGTGCTGAAAGTTGGCGATGCCGAACGACGAAAACCGCGTTAGCAGCCAAGGTCGAAAGGGAGGGTACAAGAACGAAGCCGGCGTCAGGATCAAAAAGCGAAAGACGACCATCAACGGCCAGATAAACGTGAGCAGCAGAAAATAGCCGATTGTTCGGGGTGGATCGACGCCAAACGGCAGGTACTCGCCGTCACCGTCGGTTCCGTAGCTGTCGCAACGGTGGTGGTCCAGGTGGTGTGAGTAAGCAAAGGACGGAAACAACAGCGGAATTCCGCACAACAAGTCCCAAGCTACGGCAAACGAGCGAAGGTTGTTTTGCCGCAGATGGACCAGTTCATGGACGAAGGAAGAGGCCCGAAAAATCAGCAGCACCGCCACCACGTAGCATGCCACTCGCAATACGGACAGACCGGGCAGCGTAAAATAGAAGTTGGCACAGGCGTAGCCGACAAAGATGCTAATCAAAAAATCGGCCCAATAGATGGCTGGATTGGGGGTAGCCAAATCGCGCAGGGCCATCTTCGCCTCTTTGAGCCAAACCGGAACGTCACCCTCGGTGCCGGCGGGCTGTGAGTGTTGGTGGAGCGAAGTCGTTCCCATAGCAATAAGTTCTACAAAAAAGGGGGGGCGGCGATAGCAATCGGCGGTTGATACCGCTCCACATGTTTTCAGTCCAGAGGAACTCCTACCTACCTACGTCATCGGCAGGTCGATGTTTACTTCGTTAATTTTTACCCAAACAATCCAGATTATCCATAGTCGCAATGCTGATCGGACGAAAACCAGCACAAACCACCCGTACTTACAGCATATTTCAAGGTGACGAGAGTTTGTAGTGTTATTAGGGGGTTTTTGTCGTGTTCAGTGGCGATTTTCGCGATGTCCGCGTGAACCGTTCCAGAAATATTGGTGTCCGATAGCCGGCAGGTGATCGGCATCAGAGGTGGGCTACGACAGGCCGCGGAACCAAGCTGAATGATTTTTTCTACTGAGTACCGCATGACATCGAAGAAACCGTCAATACCACACTCGCCACCCTTGTTTGACGATGGAGTGGACCCCCGCAAGAAATTTCGCCACGGGGTGGCGCGTGGTGGTACCAACCGCAAGACGCTGCAGCTTTGCAGCCAGGTGGCCGATACATTGAACCAGGTACTAGGCGACGGCGCCGATGACGTGCTCTTGGCGTTGCACGTTCAAACTGTCCAGCCCGCCCCCGACAGTTCTCAACTGCTGGTGATCGTCGGCCCAGCCATGCCCGGCGAAGCGGTCGATTGCGCCGCGGCCTTGGCCAGCCTGCATGCCGCCAGCGGCAGATTGCGTGCGGCGGTGTCGGAGGCGATCACGCGACGCCGTTCGCCCAAGCTGTTGTTTCAGGTCGCGCCGGATTGACCCACGCTGAGCCAGTTCCTAATCCTCGGCGGCAGCGGAATTCGCCGCTGGCTGGTCGTCGCCACCCGCCACAAACCGGTAGCCAGCGCCGCGGACACTCAAAAAGTGCCGCGGGCGGGCGGGGTCGGGTTCAAAGTACTTTCGCATGCGGACAATGAAGTTATCGACCGTTCGCGTGGTGGGGCTGGTGTCGTGCCCCCAGACGTTCTCCAGCAGTTCCGCCCGATCAATCACCCGCCCCGCGTTCTCGGCAAAGTACTTGAGCAGGTTCATCTCGATCGTGGTCATCCGCACGGGCTTATCGGCGACGACCGCTTCGTAGGTATCAAAATTGACATGCGCCCGGCCAAATTCAAAGGTTCCGCGGATTTCTTGCCGTTCGGCCTCCACGGGCCGCTTGGCTCGCCTCGCAAGCATATTGCGGACCATCGACAACAGTTCTTCCAACTCGAAAGGCTTGACCAGGTATTGGTCGGCGCCAACTTCTTGCCCGCGAATGCGGTCCTCGGTCAGTGTGCGGGCGGTCAGCATCAGCACGGGGACTTCGTTGCCCGCCTCGCGCAGGGCCTCGCAGACGGCATATCCACTCATGCCGGGCAGCATCAGGTCTAGCACCACCAGGTCGATCGCCGCCTGGCCCTCCTTGAACAGTTTGAGCGCACTGGGCCCGTCTCCCACGGCCGTGACCTTATACCCTTCGGCCTCGAAGTTGTATTTCAACCCAATCGCCAGATGTTCTTCATCTTCGACGATGAGCAGATGTTTTGGGGAAGCGATGAGATTTGTCATGGTCCACGACGGACGGGCGGCGAGGGAATTGCCATGGGATGGTTCAATCGGCGATGGAATCGCCTCCTACATTTTCTTGCTCGGCTGGCACCGCCTGGCCTGGCAGTTCCACTTCAAACACCGTGCCGGGTTGCTGGCCGCGTCCCCGCACGGTTATGCTGCCGCGCATCCTTCGCACCAAGGTCCGAACAATGTACAGGCCCAGCCCGGTCCCTGGTTTGGATCGCTCCAACTCGCTTCCTACCCGCACGAAGCGGCCGAAGATCTTGCGGCGTAAAGCCGCCGGAATTCCCTGGCCGTTGTCGGAGATGCGGGTTACCACCTTGCCTTGGCCATTGACGCGCGACTCGATTTCCACCTGGGGAACATCACCGGCGTATTTTACGGCATTGTCCACCAGATTGCGAAACAGCATTTCGACGTCGATCGGCCGGCCGCGCACCAGGGCGGGAAGGACATCAACACGGATCGTCTCGGCCGGCAGCCGGTAGCGTTGGCAAGCCGTCTCCGCGCAGTGCAGCAGCACGGCGGAGAGTTCCACGTCGTGGGCCTCGCTTTCCACCGGCGTCTGGTCCAGCCGGGCGGCGTCCAGCAGGTGGTTGATGAGATTGTCCAACCGTTCGACATCCTTGCTCATCAGCCGCAGAAAATCGGCTTGTTGTTCCTCTCCCACGCGACGGCGTTCCAGCGTCTGCACGTACAGCTTCAGCGATGCCAGAGGGCTTTTCAACTCGTGCGTGACACTGTCGATGAAGTTGGACTGCCGTCGATTGAGGCGAATTTCCTTAATGGTCAGGACCAGGTAAAACACGGTGCCGACCAGCAGCAGGGCCAAAAATACGGTCCCCACGGCCAGCACGACCCAGTAGCCTTCGGACCCGGTCACCAACACCCAGGCCACCGTCAGCACGACCAACAGCACGATCATGATGACCGCGATGGTGATGGTCCAACCTAGGGATCGGCTGCGAAACATACGATGCTGCTCGGTGGGTACGGCGGGCCGTGCCTGGCAATTGCAGCACGGCGTGCGACTGTTGAGACTATCCGCGGGGGTTGGCGCGTCAAGGCATGGCGAGCCTGGGCCGATGGCCGCGAACCCTTTTCTGGCCCAGATCGTCCACTGGATGGGACCGTCACGATAAACTGGCCCCGGCGTGACTGGTTTGCTTCCCTCGATTCCTCAACGGCCGCTGCCATGAACACTCACATCAACGTACCGGCCGAACTGATCTTTTCCGTCGGCACGCAGGTTGTCACGTTGGTGGAGTTGCGCGGACCGGGGGGAAAAGCCAAGCATCCGCGAGGGGCAGTTGGCGTGGTCGTGGTATCGCCAGCCGATAACCAGCATGCCTATCGCGTGCGATTTTCCGATGGCTACGAGGCGGCCTTGCATCGCCCCGATCTGGTGATGCTAGCCTATTACAAGCTGGGGGTGATGAACCAGACCGGCGAGATGCTGGCTCAGCACAACTTGTACGACCGCGTGATCTTGCGCTGTGTCGTCGGCTCGCGGGCGTTTGGATTGGACGACGAAGCCAGTGACACCGACCGCCGCGGCATCTATCTGCCGCCGGCTGACTTGCACTGGTCGCTGTACGGCGTGCCAGAGCAACTGGAAAATGAACCGGCTCAAGAAGCCTACTGGGAGCTGCAAAAGTTTCTGGTCATGGCCTTGAAAGCCAACCCCAATATTCTGGAGTGTTTGTATACGCCGCTGGTGGAATTTGCATCGCCGCTGGCCCAAGAGTTGCTCGACATGCGCGAGTGCTTTCTTTCCCGGATGGTGTACCAAACGTACAACGGGTACGTCATGTCGCAGTTCAAGAAGCTCTCGGCCGATATCCGCAATCGTGGAGAGGTCAAATGGAAGCACGTCATGCACCTGATTCGGCTATTGATCGCCGGCACAACCGTACTGCAAGAGGGCCGCGTGCCCGTGCTGGTGGAGCACCACCGCGACCAGTTGCTGGCCATCAAACGGGGAGAGGTCCCCTGGAAAGAGGTCGATGCCTGGCGAGTTAACTTGCACCGGCGGTTCGATGCCGCTTTGGCGGAAACCGGACTGCCCGAACGGCCCGACTACGAGCGGGCCAACAAGTTTTTGATTGTGGCCCGGCGTCGGGCCTTGGAGGAATCGCTGCCATGACTCAACTTGTGCCGGCCATCGTCGATCCACGCCTAGAGCGGCAAATCAACGCGCAACCCCATCCACTGCTGTTTGTCACCATCAGCGGCGCGCACCTGTACGGGTTCCCCTCGCCCGACTCGGACTTCGACCTGCGCGGCGTGCATGTCTTGCCGTTGCGGGACGTGGTTGGCTTGCGCCCTCGCCATGAAACCCTGGAACGTTCCGGCGTGTTTGACGGCCTGGAGGTTGATCTGGTGACACACGATGCCGAGAAGTTCTTTCGCTTGTTGCTGCGTAAGAACGGCTACGTGCTGGAACAGTTGCTTTCGCCGTTGGTGATGCGGACAACACCGGCGCATGACGAATTGCGAGGGCTGGTTCCCGGCCTGGTCACGCGGCACCATGCGCATCACTATTTGGGTTTCGCCGCCACGCAATGGAAGCTGTTCCACAAAGAGCAGCCGCGGCGTGTTAAGCCATTGCTATACGTCTACCGCGTGCTGCTGACCGGCATCCACCTGATGCGGCAGGGAACCATCGAGGCCAACTTGCCGCGGCTGAATGAAGCGTTTCGATTGCCGTATATCGCGGAACTGATCGCCCGCAAACTGTCCGGCGCCGAACACGGCACGCTGGACGACGCCGACCTGACTTTGCACGAGGCGGAATACACCCGCCTGCGTGCTGAATTGGAACAGGCCCATGAGCAATCGCACTTGCCAGACGCGCCGGTCAGCGGGGATGCGCTGGATGACTTGCTGGTGCGCATTCGGTTGGCGTCTGTCGAGTGTTAGCTTCGTCCGTACACGGGCAGGGCGGAAAAAAGAAGGAATCTTGAACCATCGGTCCCCGTCACCCGTATAATCAATATTATGAACGCCGCCGTCCTCAAATCCCTGGTGCTGGCCAATGCATTGCTGCTGGCGATGCCACCGGGATGGTGTTGCCGCGTTCCCGCGATCAAAGACGCGGCCGTTCGGAAGTCGTCCTGCTGCCACCAGCAGACGCCCGAGCGGCCCGCGCCAAGCCAAATGCCGGGGCAGCCGGGCCTGCATTGCTGTTGCACGCGTCAGGCAACACTCCCCCAAGCCGCGGTTGCACCGGATCATGATGGGGTGAATGCGGTGGCGGTCTTGGCCGAAACGGCTCTTGGCCCGTTGCAGCAGACGCTGCCGTTGAGCCACGCATTGCCGGCCATGGCAGCGGGGCCTCCACTGCGCATTCTGAACTGCGTTTGGCGTTGTTGAGCGAGACGATTCGATGTTTGGCACGGTTCCCCGCCAGACTCTCTGGTCGCCGTGCGCATTCTCGTATTCGCCTTTTTCGCTTCAACCATCGGAGAACGTATCATGTCCGCGAAATTATTGGCCGCCCTGGCCATTTTGTTGTCTGGCCTGGGTCTGGTTAGCTATGGGTTAGCCAGCAGCAACACGGCCAACAAGAACTGTTGCGATTTGAACCTGGCTTGCTGCGAGCCCTCCAGCGCCTGTTGCGCGACGGAGGCCAAGCTGGGATGCTGCCAAAAAGGGCTGAAGTGCTGTGCCGAGAACAAGGCCTGTTGTGCCGCGCCGCAGAAGTGCTGCCTGGAAGGCGCAGCCTGCTGCGACGAGGCCAAACCCTGCTGTGGCGGCGACCGCGCAAAGGCCGAAGCATCGGTCAGCGGCGCAAAAGGCAAAGCATGTTGCCAAGCTGCTGTGGAGTAATTGTAGCTCGGACGCAGCAATAACCTGACAGCCCTCGTCGGTCGAATCTGTCCAGCGAGGGCCTTTTTGGGCCTTCCGGTGACAAGAAATCGAAGTTGCCGTGGAGTTCCTTCTCAGCGGTTGGCCCGGCGGATGGACCGGCCTACTCGATTAAAGGTCCGGCTGGAGTTGACGCCGATGAGGCGCACACTGGCCAGGGTGACCGCGGCAACCAGCGCCAGCATAACCGCGTACTCAACGGCGGTGGGGCCGTCGTCGCCGTGCAAAAAAGTGCGTATTTTCATGAAAAAGCGTTGCATCGATGGGCCTTTCGAAAAGTGAAAACTTGGGTGCGATGGTCTCCTTGGCCGTTGCGCGGCCTTTCAACCTGGGGAACGAATGATTGGTGGAAGTGCTGACGAACAGAGCGGCTCCAGCCAGATTGCTGGGGCCTTTGTCCCCTAAAAAAACCCTAGGGCGCGGATTACCTGGCCGCCATATGGAAGTGTTAAACCGGGTAAACTTCATCCACCATAGTCCGCAATACCCCATCAGCCCGATATCGCGAATCGGCATAACCGCCACGAGGGGCCGAATCCGTGAAACCGCACCGCCTCGTCTTCACGCTGGGATGTCGTACTTGCAAGCCAGCCAGAAGACGCTGGACCAATGGAATGCGGTAAAGGCCAAGACCGCGGCCAGGGAACGAATGAGCAGCGGCCACCGCGAACGGGCCGCCAGCCAATGGCCGCCCCACAGCAACGGCAACGCCGCCGGAAAGCCGATTAAGAAGGCCCATTCGGTGGCCAAATTCAATCGCCGGCAGAGCAGATAGTAGGCCGCCGCCACCAGCAGAAACGCCGCCGCGACGAGCCTACCCCACCACCGTTGGCCACCCTCCACCGACGGCAACTGGGCCACGCAGGCGGCAAAAGCCGAGAACAACGCCACATGCCAGGTAAACACAAAGTCGCCTGTCGCCCGGCTGGCGAGCGGTGTTCCCAGGCAACCCAGCACAAACGCGGCCACCCAAAAAATTCTTTCGCACAGGGAACCGGGCCGCCAGCCCCACCGGATTTCCAGCCATCGCCCCGGCCATGCCAGCAGGCGGGCCAAGATCACCAGGACCAACGAGACACCGTACCACTGCCGTAGCCAGCGACAGCCCGGCACATCCATCATGAACTCTGGCTCCACGCCCAGCAGTAACGACCAGTCGCGGTATCGGGTTTGTGGCAAATCGGCCACGCTAGTAGGCTGTTTCACAAGCTTCTCGTCTTGCAAGCCGCCGTCGGTTCCCAGCCAGATGCAGACCGCGCGGCTCTGATTACGCAAATAGAGTTTGCGGCGGTGCAACATCGGCGTGGTCCAGCCAATTTCGCCTCCCAAAGCCGTACAACGGGCCAGTTCCTGGTAGCTGTCTGGCGTCGCACGGGCCAGCAGCACCTGGCCGGTATCATTCAACAGGATCAGCATGCCATCCGCCGACAGCACGCTGGCATGCCCGGTGGCTTCGGTGCTCCATTTTTCCTGGCCCGTCAGAAAGTCGACACAACAAAACTTGCCGCGCGATGGCCGATGAAGCTTGGCCTGCATGTCTCGCAGGTCAAAGCCATAGAGATGGCCATTGACGAGAATGCTGGAGGCAACGTCGTTGGACAGAAGTGGTTTCTTCCACACATCGCGCGGCGGCTGGCCAACGGCATTTAGTTGCATCAACTGTGACCCCGCGCGAAACGGCCCGCTGATCCACAAATGCGGCTCGCGGTAGATCGGCCAGGCCGAATGCTCGTCGTAACCGTGTGAAAGCTCGTTCCGCCACAGCACGGTGCCGTCGCGGGCATCGTGCGCTACCAGCGCGTTCTCCATGTAACCTAGAATTATCCGGCGGCCCTCCAGCACGATGGGATAAACCGGGCTGTAACTGGCCGCGTCATCGCCCGCCTGCCATGCCGTTTGACCGGTGCTGTCTTCGAGGGCCACCAGGCTGGCTCCACGTACGCCGACCGGCAGATAGACCAGGCCATCGGCCACGACCGGCGAACAGGCGTATCCAAAGCCGGGCGGCTGTCCGCTAAACCGTTGATACAATTCCACCGACCACAACAGTCCGCCCTGGCCGTTCAGACATCCCACCAACCCGTCGGTTCCGGCAAAATAGATGCGTCCGCCCGATAGCGTGGGGGTGGCGCGTGGCCCAGGATACAAGCCCAACGGTTCGTAGGGCAGCCCGTAGCGGTACTCCCAAACGTTCTCACCCGTATTGGCATCCAGACAAACCACGAACTGGCCTGCCAAAGATTGCCGCTGGGTATATACCCGCTCACCCTCCGCCACGAACCCCGAATACCCGGCTCCCAGCGGCTGCACCCACAGCACGGGCGGACCTGCATCCGGCCAGGCTTGGGCCAAGCCGACCTCGGCGGAACGTCCATCATATTCGGGCCCGCGCACAAACGGCCAATCGGCGGCAGCCGGTTCTGGCTGTGCCATCAATACGGCTAGGGATATCGCCAGCAAAAGGCCAGGGCCGGCGAACAGGACATTCCATCGGGAGCGTCCCCGGCAGCGTTGTTTGCCGCGAATGGCCGTGGAAGCTGACAATTTGCCTCAACCGTTAGGTTAGGTTGGCCGCTCGATTCGCTGGCTCGCCCTTGGTCAGCCAACCAGGATGACGTTGAGCGAGCGGGCACCGTGCGCACCGATGACGAGCGACTGTTCGATGTCGGCGGTCTTGGAGGGACCGGAGATAAACAGTCCGTAGCCTGCCTGCTTAAACTCGATTCTCTCATAAGCCGCATGCAAATGGTCGATCAACTCCGCGCGGGGTACGACCAGCACCAGATGCTGCGTAATCGCGTAGACCACGCGATGTTTGATCGCTCGATCCGTCACCCATACCGCGCCGTTCTCGGCCACTGCAAACTCACCCGGCAGGATCGCCACATCGACCGAGGCCAGATCGCGGGGAGAAGCCAGCGTATTGAGATCGACGTTGCCCAGTTCCAGCCCTGGCACGATGCAAACGATCTGACTGGCAGCGGGCAGGCAGGCCAGCCCTTGGACTGTGCTGGCCAATTGGTCCTGCCGATCGAGAAAAGTTGCCTGGCCGCCGACGGATGCCAACACCTCCGCGAATTGTGCCTCGCGGTCGGGATACGAGATCCACGCCTGTTGCAAATCAGGCAAGGGAGTTGATTGCGGCAGTTGACGCCGCAGACGTGTGAGGATTTCCGCTTTGGAACTCATGTTTTGCGCCGCCTGAATTCATCGCGAAAGCTGCGGACGGGGGCGGGTGGAAGGTCGCGTTGTTTGCCCCAACGGTTCCACGGGCCGTAGATCAAAAACCGCGGCAGCCAGCGCAGCGACCAGCGTCCCACGCGCCCGGCCGCCCCGTACAGCCAGGGGCGGGCCATGACAAACGCGCCGGCCTTCATGCCCAATCGCTTGGTCCAGCCTAAATGGCCCAAGTGGGCAATCTCGCGCCGCCACGTAAGGAGCTGCTCATGCAGATTGATCTTCACCGGGCAAACATCTGTGCAAGACGCGCACAGGCTGCAAGCATACGGCAAGGTCGAGAATTGCTGGGGATCGCGGGCCGGGTTGAGGATGGAACCGATTGGTCCTGGCACGGTAGCGCCGTAACTATGGCCGCCGCTGCGACGATAGACCGGGCAGGTGTTCATGCACGCGCCGCAACGAATGCAATGCAGCGAACGCCGAAACTCAGCATCGTGCAAAATCTCGCTGCGGCCGTTATCCACCAGCACAATGTGCAGCTCTCCGCTTGGCAACGGCCCATGAAAGTGCGATGTGTATGTCGTGATCGGCTGGCCGGTGGCCGAACGGGCCAGCAGGCGGATAAATACACCCAGGTCCTTGGCCCGCGGAATCAGTTTTTCGATTCCCATGCAGGCGATATGCAGCTTGGGCAGCGAAGTCCCCAGATCGGCGTTGCCCTCGTTAGTGCAGATGACGATTCCGCCCGTCTCGGCCACGGCAAAGTTGACGCCAGTGATGCCCGCCTGGCAATTCAGAAAGACATCGCGCAAGCGTTGGCGGGCCGCTTCGGCCAGATATTTTGGGTCGGTCGCGCCGGCGTCGGTCCCCAGCTTTTCGTGGAACAGATCGCCGACTTCTTCCTTTTTGATATGGATCGCCGGCAGCACGATATGGCTGGGAGGTTCTCCGCGAAGCTGCACAATCCACTCCCCCAGGTCGGTATCGATGACTTCAATCGCGTGCCGCTCCAGAAATGGATTGAGGTGGCACTCCTCGGTCAGCATCGACTTGCTCTTGGCCACCTTGGTTACGCCATGCTCTTGCAGCAGGCCCAGCACGATTTGGTTGTGCTCGGCGGCGTCTTGCGCCCAATGCACGACCGCGCCCAGCCGAGTCGCCTCGCGCTCGAATTGATCCAAGTAATCGGGCAGATTAGCGATGGTGTGCGACTTGATGGCCGATGCCTGCTCGCGCAAGGTCTCCCACTCGGGCAGCGAGCGGGCCATGCGGTCACGCTTGACGCGCACAAACCACAAGGCCTGGTCGTGCCAATGGGCGCGCTGCCCATCCTGAACGAAGGCAGCGGCTGCCCGCGGGTGGTTGGACGTTGTAGCGGCGGTCATGAAAGGGCTCCGGCCGCCAACGCGGGCACGGGGCGTCCCGCCAGGATTTCGGCAATGTGCATTACCCGCATCGGTTTCTTTTGCCGTAAGATCAGTCCTTGCAAATGCATCAAGCACGACATGTCATTGGCGGTCAAAACCTCGGTTCTGGCTTGCTCGTGATCGTGCAGGCGGTCCAAGCCCATCATACACGACACGGCCTCTTCGTTGACGGCAAAGGTGCCACCAAAGCCGCAGCATTCATCGGGTCGGGTCAGTTCCACCAATTCAATACCCTCCAGCGCTTCTAACAACTGCCGGGCCTTGTTGAATGCCGGCCCCACCACTTCGCTGGAACTCCCCAGCCGCAGTTCCCGCAGCCCGTGGCAACTTGCGTGCAGGCCCACGCGATGGGGAAAGCTCCCCTCAATCTTGCTGATTTGCAGCACGTCGACCAGAAACTCCGTCAACTCAAAGACTTTCGTCCGCAACGATTCGTAGGCCGGATCGTCGTGAAAGTACTCCTCGTAGTGCTTGCGGACCATGGCGGTGCAACTCCCGGATGGACAGACGACATATTCGTAGTCCTGGAATATCTCCACGAACCGCCGGGCCAGCGGCCGCGCATCGTCCGTACAGCCAGTGTTGGCCATCGGCTGGCCGCAACACGTCTGGCCTTCCGGAAACTCCACCTGGCAATCAAACCGTTCCAGCAGTTCCACCGTCGCCATGCCGACCTGGGGATAAAGCTGATCGATGTAACAGGGAATAAACAACCCCACACGATTCATCCGAGCCTATCCTTTCCCATTGCCGCCAACACAATTCCGCCTAGTGTCAAATGCGATGAGTAGACCGCCGAGGCAGCCAGCAGGCCGGCCACGCTGGGGGCGGCTCCGCCTGTCAAAAAGATTTGCGGGGGCCGGGGCTGCTGGCGTCCCAGGCGGTCGATCAACTCGCGTACGCCGCCGACCGCGCCCCAAAACAGGCCCGACCGCAAGGCGGCCAGCGTTTCGGTTCCCAGGGGCGGGGGAGGTTCTTCCAACTCGGCCATGCCCAACAGCGGCAGCAGATCGGTGAACTCGTGTAAGGCGCGGGCCGACAGGCCTATACCGGGCAAGATGGCTCCTCCTTCAAATGTTCCCTCGATCGAAACACGATCGACCGTGATGGCCGTACCGACATCGACGACCACGGCACCTGTCTGGGCCACGCGCAAGGCGTTGGCCCCCACCGCGTTCAACAACCGGTCAATGCCCACCATGTCGGGCTGGGGCAATGCCACCCGCAACGGCAAGTCGCCCGCCGCCAGCAAGGTGGTGGAGGGTGCGTGGGGCCGGTTTCGCAACCACTCCAACAACCGTGTCATGGCCGGCCGATTAACGCTGCCAATCCACCACGACACATCCGACACGGCCAGATCATCCAGCCACGGCCCGATGGAATTCAGGTCACCCGTCAACGAGGGCACATCGAGCGTCCGCAGCGGCGTTGGCAAGGGGCCGTCATCGTGGCCCGCGAACAGTCCCAGTTTGATCCGAGTGTTGCCGACATCAACGGCCACCAGTGGGTTGTCCGCGTTCGTTGTCATGCAGGAATGTTACTCGCTAAGCCAACGGTTTTGTAGCCGTAGCCGCACGAGTCCCGCCGTGCCGGCTGGATTGGCAGATGGACGATCAATCCTTGGACACGGTTGTTCGGCGGACAAAGGTCGTTCGACATGGTTCGTCAAACTCAATATCAGCCGGCACGGCTGGACTCGTGCGGCTACGGACGTGCTGCATGGCCCGTGAACACCCGCTACAATGGGGGATGTTTTTGAGCAACGGATGGGCCTACAGGCAAACTACTACACATTTGGGATTGGCTATGACGAAACCTTTTGACCCGTATCACCATTGGCTGGCCATTCCGCCAGCCGAACAGCCGGCCAATTGCTACCGGTTACTGGGAGTGGCTCAATTTGAGAGTGATCCGTCGGTGATTGAGTCGGCCGCGGACCGCCAGATGGCCCATGTGCGCACGTTTGCTTCGGGACCGCACGCCGCCGTTTCGCAACGGATGCTGAACGAGTTGTCGCAAGCTCGCGTGACATTGCTCGATCCAAAACGCCGAGTGGCCTACGACACCGTTCTCAAGCGGGCCGCGCCGGCCGACCGTGTGGAAGAGGCACCGCGCCCCGTCGCGGTCCAGGGCAAGCCGGTGATCGTGGAGCCGCCGCCGGGGATGTCCGCCGAGCCAAGGCAGCTTGGTCCCTACAAGATCGAAGAGCGCATCACCAGCAGCGCGTTGGGGGTAATCTACAAAGCGTCTGACACGCGCGACGGAAGGAATGTCTCCATCAAAATCCTTCCACCCCAAGCTGCCCGCAACCCAGAGATCCTCAAGCGCTTTCGCCGCGAATGCGATCTAATGACCAAACTCGACCATCCGCATCTCATCGCGGGCATCGAGGCGGGCGAAGAGCGGGGCGTGCCGTATCTGGTTACGGAATACGTCGTGGGCATGGACCTGGGTACGTTGGTGCAAACGCATGGCCCGCTAGATGTCGATTACGCCCGCGACTACCTGGCACAAGCGGCCCGGGCGCTAATGCAGTTGCACTTCAATGGCGTGTTTCACCGCAATCTAAAACCGCAAGTGCTGTTGGTCGATCTGTCGGGCCGGCTGCGGGTGACCAATCTCCTGTTGGCCAAGGTCTTGGAAGGCTCGGAATTTGACCCCGGCGAGCAACTGACCCAAATGGGCCAAATGGTGGGAAGCGCCGACTACATGGCACCCGAGCAAGCCGCCAACCCGCACGGTGTGGATGCGAGGGCCGACGTTTACTCCCTGGGCTGCACGCTGTACTTCTTGTTGACGGGCAAGCCGCCGTTCGGCGGTAAATCCCTGGTGCATACCTTGCAAGCCCACCGGCAGTCGCCCATACCGTTGCTGCAAGACGTCCGCGACGACGTTCCCAACGACCTGGAACTGATCTACGAACGGATGATGCAAAAAGAAGCCGACGCCCGCTACCAAGAGTTGGGTTCGCTGGTGGAAGCGTTGGAGGGCCAAACTAAAGGCCGGGGACGCAAACGGGGACCGTCGATGAACACAATTATCGCCATTGCCGTGACCGCGCTCATCATGGTGGTGATTTTATCCTGGTTGGCTCTGTCGAAATGACCTAACCTGTAGTAGGCGATTCCATCGCCGAACCGTTTTGTAGGAGGCGATTCCATCGCCGATGCCTCCAATCTTATGACAACTATTCGCACTCCTTTCACCGATAGGCATCATGGATTATCCCCAACTAGACGTTATCGCCGTGGGGGCCCACCCGGACGACGTGGAGATTGCTTGCGGCGGCACGCTTTGCAAGTTGGCGCGGCAAGGATACCGCGTGGGGATTATCGACCTGACCGACGGCGAGCCCACACCCAAATCGCCCGGTCCCGAAGTGCGGCTGGAAGAAGCCCGCCGCGCGGCCGAGGTATTGGGCGTGCATGTCCGCACGACTTTGAACTTGCCCAACCGGCGGCTGTTTGACTCGTTCGAGGCCCGCGTCATGCTGGCCAAGGAATTTCGAAAGCATCGGCCAAAGGTCGTGCTGGGCTTTGGTGAAAAGACGCCACTGGCCTCGCCCGACCACTACCAGGCGATGCAAATCACCGATGCGGCGGTGTTCTACTCGCGGCTGACCAAGTGGGACGAACACTTCGACGATCTGCCGGTGCATACCATTCCCGTGCTGATGTATTTTCGTCTGGCCTTTACCTCGGTGGACTCGCCCGTGGGTGCCGGCCGGCTGGTGGTCGATATCAGCGACGAATTAGAGACCAAGCTCGAGGCGGTTCGCTGCTACCAGACCCAGTTTCCTCCTGAAAAGTCGCACGTCTTCGACCGCATTTCCTCCATTGACCGGCATCACGGCCTGTTGGCCGGCTACGCCGCCGGCGAATTGTTGACCTGCACGCGGCTGCCTGGCACTCGGAATCTGATGCAGTTCCTATTCGGGTGATGTTCTTTGGCCCTTGCCGTTACAAATTGCCTGCCCTGCCGTTTCCGCGGGCGCGTCATTCGGTGGACACTTTCGCCAGCCGCATCGCCCTCAACTTCCATCGCGGCGATATCCCGGAAAGCTCTGCCGGTCAGTCCGAATAAATCAATGCGGTCGCTGCGAATTGGGCGAAATCGCGCGCCGAACCGTAACATTCCTTGACTTTATGCGCTACAATTGAGTGGGGGAGAGACCCGATTTTTTTGTTGAGACCCGAGCCGCCATGAAAGCCGCCATCGACTCTAACGCCGCAGCTTCCGAAATCACTCCAACGCGGGCCAGCCAAGTGCTGGCCTGTCCGCTTTGCCATGCCGATTGCGGCGGCAAACCGCTCCCCTTGGGCGATACCGCTTGCCCCCAATGCAACCAGACGTTGTGGGTCATGCGCGACGGCGGGCAGTTGCATTTGCTGGATGCCCGGCAAATTCCCGAGGAAGTGCGGGCCTGGCTGCAAAGCGTTTTCGTGCAGTTGGAAATCGACCGCATCGAAGCCCTGGACGGCTTGGAGGCCGACTCCCTTGAGACGCTATCGCTGATTATGGAGTTGGAAGACGCCTTTGAGGTGCGCGTCAGCAATCCCGGTGCCACGGACATCCGCACCGTAGGGGATGCCTTGCGCTACCTGGAACGGCAACTTCGCCAACAGCACGCTGGGTAGGTCACGGCCAATGGCTGCCGGCAAAGAGGCTCGCATGGCCGAGGCGGTTGCATATGTCGCCGATGTCTCGTCCGTGAAGGAGGTCTCGCTGTTGGGCACGGTCGACCTGGAACTTTGCCGCGCGACACTGCAAGATCAAGGACTCTCTCCCGTTGAAGGCGACGGTCGCGCGCGGATGGTCGTTAGTGCCACCGACGCCCGTTTTCACGGCATCCGTTTCCGGGAGTGGACCTGCGGACTGTTTGTCCGCCCACCCGACGGCAGCCCCTTTGCAGAAGGCCTGTACTTGATCCACGCGTTTAACTCGTTGCGGCTATTCGCCTGGATCGAGCGCAATTGCTTTTCCACGCCGTATTACCACGGCACGATCGAGGCCCAGCCGTCGCTGCCAGCCGGAATCAGATTGTCGGTGGGCAAGAGGCTGGTCTTTGAAGCCGCCATGTCGTCACGACATTTGGCACGGCAATCGAGCGACAGCCTGACGCAGACTTGGAGCGGTCCTATCTTCTTGCCGCGGCAGCCGGGCGATCATGGTCCCGGCAAGTGGTTTCAGGCACTGCTTGCGGGGGAGACGCAAACGCATGCCTTCATGGCCGAGGACCGTCTGACGTTAGATGCCTCATCCTCGGATCTTTTCATGCGTTGGCTGGTGGATTCCAACTTCATGCCGCAAGTATGGTCGATTCGGCAAGCAGCCCGCCACGCCAGGTCCAAGACGTTTGCCAGGCAACCGGCACCCGCCGTTTGACTCACGCCCCGGCGCATGCTGGAATATCGCCTGAATAAATAGTCTCGGAGGGTCCTACCGTATTCGGCGTTTTCTTGGAGCTACTTTCTTGTCTGCTTCGCATCCGATTCGCGGCGTGTTGCCAGTATTTCAAACACCGTTTTTGGAAGATGAGTCAATCGACTTCGGCACGCTCCAGCGTGAGGTTGAATGGCTGTACGACCGCGGTGCCGATGGCATTGTGATGGCGATGGTTTCAGAGACTCTGCGGCTCTCCAGCGAGGAGCGCGAGCAATTGGCCGCCGCCGCCTGCCGCTTTGGATGCGATCGCGGCGCGGTTGTGATCAGCGTGGGGGCCGAAAGCAGCCGGCTGGCCGAGCGATACTCGCGGCAAGCCGAAGCCGCCGGCGCGCATGCCGTCATGGCCATTCCGCCCGTTTCCGTGGGCCTGGCGGATGATGAACTGCTGCGGTACTACGAACGGATCATTCGCTGCCTGAACATTCCCGTGATCGTGCAAGACGCCAGCGGGTACGTCGGCCGGCCGATGTCGATCGACCTGCAAGCTCGGCTGCTAAAAGAGTTTGGCGACCGTGTGCGTTATAAGCCAGAAGCCAACCCCATCGGCCCGCGATTGACGGCGCTGCGGCAAGCGACCGGCGGCCAGGCCCAGGTGTTCGAAGGTACCGGTGGCATTGCTTTGGTGGAAAGCCACGCCCGCGGCATTGTGGGGACAATGCCCGGCGCTGAAATGATCGACGGGCTGGTGGCCTTGTGGCGTGCCTTGGAGGCCGGCGACTCGCGGCGTGTCGAACGGCTGGCCCCCCTGGTGGCGATCATCGTATCGCTGCAAACCAGTCTGGACGCCTTCCTGGCCGTGGAAAAGTATCTGCTGCGGAAGCAGGGCATCTTTTCCAACGAACATGTCCGCGGCCCGCGCGGCTATGCCTTGGACGATATTACCCGCCAGCAAGTCGACCGCTGGTTTAGCCTGCTGCAAGCAGTCCTGGCGGAGTGATGCGGACGACTCCGCGAGACAATTTGCGGTAAGCCGCGACTGCCGCTGAAGTAACTCCGCCCGTATAATAAGGCGAAGGGCATGCAATACAACTACTCGCACGGAGGACAACGGTTGACCGACTTGCTGGCCGATCTTACCGACGCGCAGCGGCAAGCCGTTGAGCACACCGACGGGGCACTGCTGATTCTGGCGGGGCCTGGCAGCGGCAAGACGCGGGTGATTACGCACCGCATTGCCTGGATGCTGCGGCAGGGGATTCGGCCCGAGTCGATCTTGGCGCTTACCTTTACCAACAAGGCCGCCGAGGAAATGCGCTCCCGCGTGGCCAATCTGGCGCCAGGGCGGAACGTATGGATGAGCACGTTCCACCGCTTCTGTGCGCGTTCTCTGCGGCAGTACGCCGAGCATGTCGGGCTGGAGCCAAATTTCGCCATCTACGATACCAGTGACAGCCGCACGCTGCTGAGGCAGGCGATGGTCTTCCTGAAGCTGGAGGACTCGCGCTTTAGCAGCGACCAGATCGCCGCTGGAATCAGTTGGGCCAAGAACAACCTGATCTCGGCCCAGGACTACAAGCCCGATTTCGGCAATCCGCTAGGTGCCGTGGTGGCGCAGACCTACCCCCTTTACCAGGCCAGGCTGCTCAAGGCTAACGCCGTGGACTTCGACGACCTGCTATTGCATACGGCCACGCTGTTGCGGGAGAACCCCGAACTGCGAAGCAGGCTGGATATGCGGTACCGCTACATCATGGTCGATGAGTACCAGGACACCAATCTGGCGCAATACACCATTGTGCGGGGCCTGTCGATCGACCAGCCCAACTTGGCCGTGACGGGCGACCCCGACCAGTCGATCTACGGTTGGCGCGGCGCGAACCTGCGCAACATCCTCGACTTTGAGAATGACTATCCGCACGTCCATGTGGTGCGGTTGGAGCAAAACTATCGCAGCACCAAACGCATTTTGCGGGCCGCCGGCCAACTGATCGGCAACAACCGCAAGCGGAAGGTTAAGGAACTCTACACCGAGAACAGCGAAGGCCCGCCGGTGCGGCTGACGCGGCATGCCACGCAGCAGACCGAGTCCGAGGCGATCGCCGCCCGTATCGCCGGAGAGATAAGGGCCGGCAGGCGGCGGCCTCGCGATTTCGCCATTTTTTACCGGACGAACGCCCTGTCGCGTGTGGTTGAGTACGGGCTGCGCGACCTGGGCATTCCGTACCAGATGATCAACGGAGTGGAGTTTTATCAACGGAAAGAGATCAAAGATGTGCTGTCGTACCTGGCACTGCTGAACAATCCCCGCAACGAGGTGGCCTTGCTGCGGATTATCAATACGCCGGCGCGGGCGATTGGCAAGACGACCATCGAGCGCCTGCAAGGTTTTGCCGTGGACCAAAAGTGTTCGCTGCTAGAGGCTGCCCGGCAGAGCGGAGTGGTGCCTGGGGTGACGGGCCGGTCGGCGGTGGCGGTGGCCAAATTCGTGGCCCTGATCGACCGGCTGATGCTGTTGTCGGTGAGGCCGGTCGAAGAGGTGCTGTTTCATGTGCTGACCGAGTCGGGCTACGAGGATGCGTTGCGCAATTCCAATGCCGAGGAAGACCAGGAGCGGCTGGCCAACATTCAAGAGCTGCTCTCGGCGGCCCGGCAATTTGACGAGCGCAACCCCGGCCTGGGCCATCTGGAGGAGTTCTTGGAAGAGACCTCGCTGGTGAACGACACCGACGAATGGGAAGCCAACGGCGACCGCGTGACGTTGATGACGCTGCATGCCTCGAAGGGGCTGGAATTCCCGGTGGTGTTTATCATGGCCGTGGAGCAAGGACTACTGCCGCACGAACGGAGCAAGGAAGACCCCGACCAACTGGAGGAAGAACGCCGACTGCTGTTCGTGGGCATGACGCGGGCTCGCGAGGAACTGCATCTCAGCCATGCCCAACAGCGAGAATTTCGCGGGCGTCGCGATTGGGCCGTTCCCAGCCAGTTTTTGTTTGAACTGCCGCGCGAGGAAATGACACAAGAGGACGAATTGGGCGGCGCACGGTTGGCCGAGGCCATGGACGAAGCCAGCCAGATTTCACCCGGCGGAGCGGACGACCTGCCGGTATGGAGCCGGCCAGGAGATATTTCCCATTCATCTGGCGTAAACTTGCCCTGCAGTCGCGAACCTCAGGCCCCAGCCAGTGGCACGCCGGCGTCCTTGCCAGGCTTGGCGGCGCTGACGACGGCCGCCGAATTGCATGCCGAACAAAGTTCATCCTTTGCCGCCAGCCAGCATGATGAGTTCCGCGTCGGCACGATTGTCCGCCACACCGAGTTTGGATTGGGCAAGATTGTTTCGCTCAGCGGCGGCGGTGCCCGGCGCTGCGCTACCGTGGCCTTCGCCTCACAAGCTGGTCAACGAACCTTTGTGCTGGCCAGCGCGCCATTGCAAGCCATGCGCCCGGGCTGAGGCTTGGAGAGAAGGCGGAACGCATCAAATACCGGTGCCAATCAAAGAAGCGAGCCTCTGGCAATGATGCCAGAGGCTCGCTTGGTCGTTAAATTTCTTCAACGTAACGGCGGTCTAGCGAAACGCAGGGATTCGCAAACGGCCAATTCTGGCGGTGGATTCCTCGGACGATTCGCCATCGGCGGTGACCGGGGGAGCTTCCTCGTACTCTTCGGCCTGGAAATACTCGTCCTCGGCCGGTGCTTCGGAGAGTTGCCGCGTCTCCACGTTCAGCAGCACGCCATCTTCGGCCCAGGTGGTCCAGCGATCGACTTGCTGGCCGGCGATGTACGAGCCTTCCATTTGCTTCTGGCCATTCTGGTGCCAGAAGACCCATTTGCCAGTGGGGGCATTATCCAAGAACCGGCCTTCGCAGAACTTTTGACCGTTAGCATACCACCAGGTCCACAAGCCGCTCTTCTCGTCCACACCCGCATCGGCCGCGTTGGCGTACACAATGTTGGCGTTCCACCAATCGTACTTGGATTCAACGGGTTGCTTGGCGAACAGCGTGTCCCCTTCCACCCGCTTCTTGCCCGGAGCGTGCCAATACGTTGTCTTGGCCAGGCGGCGGCCGTTGATAAAGGTCTCGTCCTCGGTCAGTTGGTCCTTCATGTTCCAGGCCAGCAACTTGCCGTTGATGACGCCGTTTTGGTAGTCAACCTCGCGGGCCCGCTGTCCATTGGGATACATCCAGACCGACTTGCCGTGCCGTTGGCCATGTTCGAACCGCCAAATGCTGACCTTCAGGCGGCGGGCGTCGTACACGGTCCAGGTGCCGTGCAGTTGGCCATCGTATAACTGCACTTCCGAGACAAACGGCTTCTGAAACAGCTTATGAACTTGCGTGTCCAGCAGTGACCCTTCGTTTGGTTCGTACCATCGAACCCAGGTGCCGTGATGCCGGCCCAGGTAGTACTCGCCGGCACCAGTCTTTTGGCCGGTCTGGCTGTATTGCACAAACGCGCCATGGTTGACGTAGTTGCCGTCGGCATCCTGGGTCACGTACCGCTGGACGCGGATATTGCCATTGGGATACCGCTCTTGGATCAGCTCTTGACGCGGCTTTTCGTCCGTATCCTGGGCGTCGTCGATGTCATCGGATTCGGCGGCCGCCGTCTCGACCTGTTCGATACGGGTTTGCGCGTTGAGCACACCACCCGGTCCCAGACGACGGGCCGTGGGGGGGGCAGCATCGGCCAGAGACCACCCTGCTAATGCCAGACCGAGGGCCAGCCCGGCCGTCTTCTTGGAGAGTATCTTGAACATGACTGAGCCTCCTGCTCTTGTCGAAATTGTTCCGTATCCGGCCCCTTCCGAACGGAAACAGCCGTGCCCGATTGGTGCATCAACTAGGGATTGCCTTGCTGTTGCCGCCGCATCAGGTCGCCCGGCGATCATCCTCACGCCGTGCTATCACTACCTTCGGCATAGGCGTTACAGTCGGGTCAGAATTGTTCGCTGCCGCGGCAGAACTGTTACGGACGGCAAATCCTAACAATCCGGCAAGGCCGCGTCGATCCGATTAACGATATCGGATGGCACCGGATGGCCAGGCAGCCCATGTGCAGACATCATTGCGTAAACTTAATGAGCAAAGCATGTTACGCATGCATATCGGCATGAAGCAACCCAAACGGAGAGCCAAAACCGGCGTTGAGCCAGGAGAGAGGTTTTCGTACTGTACGGCGGATTGGCCCTGGTAATGTCGCTGGAAGTGGCTGGCCAATTCATTTCCCCAGACCGTCACGGGATGCACGGACCATGAGCGTGATCTTGTTCGAGGACAACCTCGTTCCGCAGTTGTCGCCCATCACCATCGGGCGGCCCGCCTTTCAGATCAGTTGCGGCAGCTACCGGCTGGTCGATATTGCCACGCGGTTGGGCCAAGGGGTTGATTGGATCGTTCGTCCGCATCTGCGGAGTGTGTTGCAGGCCGACCACGCGGCGTTCCCTTGGACACCCGTGCGGCCGGGCGGTGCCACACTGCTGGTCAATGCGCGGCTTGTTCCGTCGGTCGTGGTGGCGGGCCGCTTGCAGGCTATGCTGGAAGCGGGGCAGCCCAGCCTGGTCCGCACGGGCGACCATATCGCGGCGGCGTTGTTGCCCGCCGGCGCGGCACCGCCGGCCAGCGATCTGGAACCACACGAACTAGAATTGTATCTGCGGCACTTTCCCATGCAGTCGCGAGAATTGGATCTGCCGTTGTTTGAATACCCGCACGATATTCTGCGGCACCACTTATTGACGCTTAACGACAACCTGGCCCACCGCCTGGCGACCGGCACTTACCAGGAAGTCGCCGATGGCGTATTTGTGGCACCTGGCGCACGGCTGGGGCAATACGTCACCACCGATACCAAGGCCGGTCCCGTAGTGTTGGAAGCCGACGCCGCCATTGGCCCGTACTGTTTTTTGCGTGGGCCGGCCCATTTGGGACCGCGCGCCCGCGTGAACGAACATTCCGCGATTAAAGACCATGTGGCGCTGGGGCACACCACCAAAATCGGCGGCGAGGTCGAGGCTTCGATCATCGAACCCTACTCGAACAAGCAGCATCACGGATTCATCGGCCATAGCTACCTGGGGAGTTGGATCAACCTGGGGGCCGGTACTTGCAACAGCGATCTCAAAAACACCTACGGCCAGGTGAACATGCAATACCACGGCCGCAAGGTAGCCACCGGCATGCAGTTCTTGGGATGCATTATGGGCGACTATGCCAAGAGCGCCATTAACACCGGCATCTTCACCGGCAAGACGGTAGGGGCCTGCAGCATGTTGTACGGTTTCGTCACCACCAATGTTCCCAGCTTCGTGAACTACGCGCGGCTGTTCGACCAGGTGACGGAAGCCCCCGTGGAAGTCATGGTGGCCACGCAGGCCCGCATGTTCGCTCGCCGAAGCGTGGTACAGCGTCCTTGCGACATGCAGCTCTTGCACGACATGTACGCGCTGACCAGCCACGAACGGCAGTTGGCGGGTGAACCACTGGCGTTTTGATCCCGGCCAGGAAAAAGGGCGACGCTTCCGTGGCGTGGGCTAAATCCCACACCACGGCGAGGCCTTATTTGAACGGCCAGTCCTTGCCGAGGGCGGCCCGTTGTTCGTCGCGCAAACGGCCAATGCCGCCGCGGGCCAATTTGAGCAGGGACGCCAGTTCTTTCTCGCTAAACGTCGCTTCCTCGCCCGTCCCTTGGATCTCGACAAACCGGCCGTTGCCGGTCAGCACTACGTTCATATCGACTTCCGCCGCCACGTCCTCGCGATAATCCAGGTCAAGCAGCGGTTTGCCCTGCACCATGCCCACGCTAATCGCCGTGACGCTATCGCACAGCGGGTATTGCGCCGGGTTGGGCAGATCGCGAATGGACTTGATGGCATCGACCAGGGCGATGAACGCGCCGGTGATACTGGCGGTGCGCGTGCCGCCGTCGGCTTCCAGTACGTCGCAGTCAATGGCGATGGTCCGCTTACCGAGCGCGTCGAGGTCGATGATGGCCCGCAAGCTGCGGCCGATCAACCGCTGAATCTCGGTAGTGCGGCCGTCGATCTTGCCGCCGCGGTCGCGCGGCTTGCGGGGCTGCGTGCTGCCTGGCAGCATGTTGTACTCCGCCGTGACCCAGCCGCGGTTCTGGTCCTTCATCCAGGGGGGCACGCTTTCCTCGACACTGGCCGTGCAGAGGACCGTGGTTCCGCCGGCTGAAAACAGCACGCTCCCCGCCGCGGCCTTGGTATATCTGCGCTTGATACGGATAGGGCGCAGTTCGTCGTTCTTTCGGCCGTCGTGTCGCATGAGGCTTTCGCTGAGATGAATTGAATGCGGAGGACTGCGCCCGCGGCCTTGTTATAGCCACAGGTGCAGCCGACCCTCGAACATGTCGGGCACGGCCCGTTCGATCGTTTCGCGGATCTGCTTATTGTGATAGCGCGTGCTGAAATGGCTGGCGATGATCAGCTCGTTCTTGAACCGATCGCGGCGCTGCACGATGTCGTCCAGGTGCATATGGCCGTACTTGTGGATCTTTTCGCGGCGATGGCCCGGCGCGACAAAGGTCAGCTCGGTAATCAGCACTTCGGCCTCGAACATGGCCGGGCAACTATCAAGGCCCGCCGGCGAGGTATCGCCGGTAAAGGCCAGGATGGGTGTGCGGATTTCCTCGGTGATATCGGTCCCCGCCAGCCGCAGATCGCGAATTTGTTCCCCCGGCAGGCCCAGGTATTGTGGCCGCAACTTGCGCTTGCGGGTCCAAACGACGTAACCCAACGATGGAATTCGATGGGTCGTGGCGGACACGCTCACCACATGGTCGCGCGACAGTTCGATCTCGTCCCCCGGCCTGGCCGGTCTCAAATCGCAAGGCATCCGCCCGCCATCCAGCCGGGTGAACAGCCGCAGAATTTTTTGCACATGCTCGATGGAGCCTTCTGGCAGATAGATGGTGGGGGGCTCCATCTTCATCATCCGCCGCCGCGCCACGTATACCGGCAAAGCCGCGATGTGGTCCAGATGCGTGTGCGTCACCAGCCAGGTCGAAGTGGCCATGAAAGCCCAAGGCTGCGCCCCAAAATCAAAGCCGATCTTGAGTTCGGGAATTCGCCAGTAGGTTTGCACGGCTGCCCGCGAGTACCCCTCAATGGTGATCTCTTTGTGCTTGAGCGACTTGACCGGCAGATTCTGCAACATCGAAATTCCACAATAACGAGCATGGCGGCACCGCCCCGGGCCTGGGGCAGCCCGCGGCGGGGCAAGTCCGTCAGTTTAGAAGAGTTACTATCCAGGACAACCGCCCCGCGGCAAAAGTTCATCGTTGGCAATCGCGGGCGGCGATTCCATCGCCGCTGCCTGGAAGAGTCGTCGCCCGCCGGCTGCAATCCGCCGCGATCACTTTCGGCCCGTTGACCCTGTAGCGCATGCAGTCCTATAATCGGCCCCTTGTCTTACACCTTGCCCTGGAAAGTGTCGCCAGCATGAAGATCCACGAATACCAAGCCAAAGAGCTGCTCCGCAAGGCCGGCGTGGCCGTTCCACGGGGGATTGTCGCCCGCACCGCCGAGGAGGCCAAAGCGGCCTACAACACCCTGGGGGGCAAAATCGCCGTGGTCAAGGCGCAAATCCACGCCGGCGGCCGCGGCAAAGGGACCGTGAAGAGCAACTCCCAGCAACGTGGCGTGCAGTTGGTGAAAAGCGCCGACGAAGCCGCCCAGGTGGCCGGCAACTTGCTGGGCCAATCGCTGGTGACCATTCAAACCGGGCCGGAAGGGCAGGTGGTCCGCCAGGTGCTGGTGGAAGAGGGCTGTGACATTGCCCGCGAACTTTATTTGGGGATTGTCGTCGATCGGGCTGCTTCGCAACCGGTGCTAATGGTCTCGCAAGAAGGGGGCATGGATATCGAACATGTGGCGGCCACCACGCCCGAGAAAATCTTCAAGGTCTGGTTTTCGCCCGATGGCGGCCTGCAAAGCTACCAGGTTCGCGAACTTTGCTGGCGGCTGGGTTTGCCGGCGGCCAGTGCCCGCTCGGCCGAGAAATTCATGAAGGCCCTGTGCCGTACTTTCGTGCAGTACGACGGCAGCCTCGTGGAGATCAACCCCCTGGTGGTCACGGGCAAGGGCGAACTGCTGGCGCTCGACGCCAAAATGACCTTCGATGACAATGCCCTGATGCGGCACCCCGACATCGCCGAGCTGCGCGACGTGGCCGAAGAAGAACCGGCCGAAGTACGGGCGGGCAAGGCTGGCCTGAGCTACGTCAAGCTGGATGGCAACATCGGCTGCCTGGTCAACGGTGCAGGGCTGGCCATGAGCACGATGGATCTGATCTTGCTGCACGGCGGCCAACCGGCCAATTTCCTGGATGTGGGGGGCGGGGCCAACGTCGATCAAGTGACCGAAGCCTTCCGCATTTTGCTGGACGACAAGAACTGCAAGGCGGTACTGGTGAATATCTTTGGCGGCATCATGCGTTGCACCACGATCGCCAACGCCGTCGTCGAGGCCTACAAAACGGTCGGCTTTAACGTGCCCCTGGTGGTGCGGCTGGAAGGGACCGAGGTCGAGGAGGGCCGCAAGATATTGGCCAACGCCGGCATCAAAGTCACCACGGCGGAGGGCCTGACCGACGCCGCCAAGAAAGTCGTCGCCGCGGCGACTTCGGCTGCCTGAACAAATGATTGCGAAGTTAGCCCAAGCCCTTTAAGAAATTGCCGTCACGCCAGAGAACTCCATGAGCATTCTGATCAACAAAGATACCCGCGTCCTCTGTCAAGGCATCACCGGCAAGGTGGGGCAGTTCCACACCAAGGGCTGCAAGGAATACGGCACCAAAATGGTGGGCGGGGTCACGCCCGGCAAAGGGGGCGAAACGGTCGAGGGGCTGCCCGTCTTTGACACCGTGGCCGAAGCGGTCGAAAAGACCAAGGCCAACGCCACTATGATCTTCGTGCCGGCCGCCTTTACCGCTGACGCCATTCTGGAAGCACTCGATGCCGGCATCGCCACCATCATCGCCATTACCGAAGGGGTGCCCGTGCTGGACATGGCCCGCGTTTTTCCGCGGATCAAGGCCAGCAAGTCGGTGTTGATCGGGCCGAACTGCCCCGGTGTGATTACGCCGGGCGAATGCAAGATCGGTATTATGCCGGGCTATATCCACAAGCCAGGCCCCATCGGCGTGATGAGCCGTTCCGGCACTCTAACTTACGAGGCCGTGTTTCAGCTTAGCGGCTTGGGCCTGGGCCAATCGACTTGCGTCGGGCTGGGGGGAGACCCGATCGTCGGTACGTCCTTCATCGACCTGCTGGAGATGTACCAAAACGACCCCCAGACCGAAGCGATCTTGATGATGGGTGAAATCGGCGGCACCGCCGAGGAAGAAGCCGCCGCCTATGTCAAGGACCACGTCACCAAGCCGGTGGCGGCCTTCATCGCCGGCCGCGCCGCCCCTCCGGGCAAGCGAATGGGCCATGCCGGGGCGATCATCTCCGGCGGCAAGGGGACCGCCGCTGAAAAGGTCGCCGCGCTGGAAGCCGCCGGCATTGAAGTCGCCGAAAGCCCCGCCGACATGGGCACCGCCATGCAGAGGGCGATTGCCAAACACAAGAAATAGTGCGTGGGCGATGATTCCATCGCCGACGTATGCAGGAGGCGGTTCCATCGCCGATTAGTGCCGCGCTCTACGGCTTAAGATCGCTTGGCAATCCGGTCGCGCCAGTGGTCGAGCTGTTCGCGGCTGAGGCTGTTTTCCCGCTGAATTTCTTGCGTTACGCGTTTTTCGGTCCCTTCCACCTTGACGGAGACGGTCAGGCGGCCGTCGGCTCCGTATTCAAACCGCACGTTCACGGCGCTCTTGGCGGGCAAATCCTTGGGCAGGTCGCGAATGACGCATTTGCCCAGCGCAGTGCAGCTATCGGGTGAAGGGCTTTCGCCTTCCACGATCTGTACCAACACCGAATCCTGGCCGGCGCTCTTGGTCATGAACTTACGCTCCGCCCGGGTCGGCAGGGTTGTATTGCGCGGGATTAGCTGCGCCACGCGCTTGCGGCCGGTGGCGGGGTCGGTCCCCACGATACCCAGGCTGTGCGAATTGACGTTTTTGATCTTGAAGGGGGGCGGCTCGCCGTTGCTTTGGGCGATAATCAGCCCGGCCCGCAAGGCCGCGCCGTGCCCGACGGCCTCGTCGGCCGAAACCGACGTGTCGGGTTCTTTGCCGGTAAGCTGCTTGAGCATGTTGCGAATCATCGGCATCCGCGAGGATCCCCCCACCATTAGCACGCGGTCGATCTGGCCCCAATCCAACCCGGCGGCTTGCAACGCCTGCCGCGTGGTGAACCGCGTGCGGTCGACCAGATCGAAGGTCATTTCCTCGTACTTTTCGCGGGTGACTTCCACGCGTGCGGCCATTCCCATGTAGTCGCAAGTAATGGTGGCCTTGCCGCGGGCCGAAAGGGTCCGCTTGGCGTCCTCGCACTCGCGCCACAGGCGGCCGGTCGCACCTGCGTCGGTGCGGGGGTCTAGTCCGTGCTGGCGGGCAAATTCCTCGGCCACAAGATCGACCAACCGGTAGTCAAAGTCGCGACCGCCCAATTGCACGTCGCCGTCGGTCGCCAAAGCCTGAAAATTGGTGCCGTTAATGTCCATCACGGTAACGTCGAACGTGCCCCCCCCCAGGTCATACACCAGAACCTTTTGCGGCTTGCTGGACGATCCTTGCGGGTTCAAAAAGCCCTGCTGGTACCCAAACGAGACCGCTGCACTAGTCGGCTCGTTGATGATGTCCATGACTTCCAGGCCGGCCATGTAGCCGGCGTCTTGAGTCGATTTGCGGCGGACCTCGTCAAAGTAGGCCGGCACGGTGACAACCACCTTGGTAAAGTCCCCCAATTGGCGGCGGGCGTCGTCGGCCAGTTTCTTGAGGATGTATGCCTGAATCACCTCGGGCGGATATTGCTTGCCATCCAAGGTCTTGTGGAACATCGCCTGTCCCAAATCGCGTTTGGCGAAGTCGGCGATCCGCGCGGCCTCGGTAGCCATGGCTTTGACCGCTTCCTTGCCGACCACCACATCGTCCCCATCGAACAGCACCACGCTGGGGGTGGTTAAGTCACCCTCGGCGTTGACCAGCGTGATAGGCCGGCCGGTCTCGTCCAGGTGTGAGATAATGGAGAACGTGGTCCCCAAGTCGATGCCAACAGCGGGAATGCGCGTAGCCATGAAGATCGCAGGGAGTCGAAAATGTTCGGGAAAACGTGACTCGTTGACTGTAGCAACCGCCGCCGCCCGTCACAAGGTAAACGCCCCCCGCGCGTTGGAAGCGGAGGTAAAGGACAGGGAAAGTTTTCAGCCATCAGCCTTTCGCCTTTCCCTTCACTGCCGATTGACACATTTTAGGCCATATTCTATGTTTTACGTGGCTGTCACCCGTAGCAGGTCATACAAAGATGTTCGCCCCCGCCGCCAGATTGGTCACGGTTTTTGCCACAGCGCGGCAGCGTTTTGGCGCAGACGGCATCATTGGCGTATTCGGACGGATTATTGAACGGAGCATTATTCCCGAGGAGCGACCTTAAGGGCCCCTGCTGAAATATTATTCGACAGCCAGCCCCAAGGTCGGAACCGGCCTTGGGGTTTTTTTGTTATTAGTTTTCAGTTTTTAGCCTTCCGCCTTTAGCCTTTCCCTATGCGCCGCATCGAAATCTACGACACGACCCTGCGCGATGGCAGCCAGGGCGAAGGGGTCAGCTTTTCCCTCCAAGACAAGCTGCTGATCGTGCAGCGGTTGGATAGCCTGGGCTTCGATTACATCGAAGGGGGCTACCCCTTGTCCAACGAAAAAGACACCCAGTTCTTTGAGCGGGCCAAGGAACTGCGGCTGGAACATGCCAAACTATGTGCGTTTGGCATGACCCGCCGCCGCGGCATTAAAGCGGCGGAAGACCCCGGCATGCAAGCGCTGGTGGAGTCGGGCGCGCCGGTCTGCACGATAGTTGGCAAGTCCTCGGACTTTCATGTCCGCGAGGTGCTGCGCGTCTCGCTGGAGGAAAACCTGGAAATGATCTCCGACAGCGTGGCGTTTCTGGCCAGCCAAGGCCGACAGGTGATCTACGATGCGGAACACTTCTTTGACGGCTGGAAGGCCAACCCCACTTACGCATTGCAAACGATCCAAGCGGCCGCCAACGCAGGGGCGTCTATCGTCGTGCTGTGCGACACCAACGGCGGCAGCATGCCAGAGGAGATCGCCCAACTCACGCGCGAGGCCAGCGCCGGCCTGGCCGTGCCGGTCGGCATCCACTGTCATAACGATTGCGACCTGGCGGTGGCCAATTCACTGGCCGGCATCGA
>JBFWUW010000021.1:0-91114 GCA_050247075.1 Pirellulales bacterium
TGCCTTTCGGCATTCCACGCACGATGGAAAACCATTCGCCCATCAAGCCGGCAAGGCAGGAGCTTTGCGGCTACTTTTACTTGCACCACACCCCCCCGAAACACGGCAATTTTGGAACAGGAAGCGTTCAAACCTACCGCCGCCATCGACGATCCATGCCCATCGACCCCCTCGCGTAAGCAGCATCCACCCGCGCATCAAGCCAGCAAAGCAGGAGCTTTGCGGCTACGTCTACCCGCACCACACCCCCGTGGTGGAACATGTAGCGCGGCCGCGCGAACTAAAATCCCCGCGGATTGTCAGAGCTATGCCCCTTTGTTACCTGCACCACCCCGTAGAATGATGCGAATTACGTGAACCAGGAACCGCCGAGCCATCGAATCGGCACTTGCCAATGAATCGCCAATTATCGCCGTCAGGTGACGGCAGACAACGCCCAGTCAAGGAGCACGTTGCCAGGCTGCCCCTGCCTTTCCGGCCCCTTGTCTCGCCCTACCGCAGCGATCAAAATGGTGATTCGTTCCACATCGGATCACAATCGCAACAACTGCTTTCAACGGTAAGAAGACTTCATGCCTAGCTGCGTTTTGGCCTACTCGGGCGGTTTGGATACCTCGGTGATTCTAGGCTGGCTGCAAGAGCAAGGGTACGCCGTCCATGCGGTGTACGTCGATTTGGGACAGCCGTGCGAAGACCGGCAGGCCATTTTGGACAAAGCCAAGACGTGCGGGGCGGCTTCCGCCCGGATTGTTGATGCCCAGGAGGAACTTTGCCGTGACTTTGCCTTTCCCGTGCTGCAATGGCAAGCCAAGTATGAAGCCGTCTACCTGTTGGGGACGTCCATCGCCCGTCCGCTGATTTCCAAGGTCTGCCTGCAAGTGGCCCGCGAGGTTGGGGCGGACGCCTACGCCCACGGGGCGACGGGCAAGGGGAACGACCAGTGCCGCTTTCAGTTGGCGGCCGACGCTCTCAACCCGGCCGTGAAGATCATCGCCCCTTGGCGGATTGAGGCTTTTCGCAAGCTGTTTCCCGGCCGCACGGAGATGATCGCCTTTTGCGATGCCAAAGGCATCCCCGTCAAGGCTTCGGTCAGCAAGCCTTATAGCTCGGACGAGAACTGCCTGCACATCAGTTACGAGGCGGGCAAACTGGAGGATCTCGCGGTCAATGGCGTCGAGTTGGTCGATTTTGGCATGACGGTTTCACCCCGGCAGGCACCCGACCAGTTGGAACGCGTCACCGTCGGCTTTGAGTCGGGCGTGCCGGTGCGCGTGAATGGCAAGCAGCTTGGCCCGCGGGAGATTGTGCGCGAGCTGAATGCCATCGGCGGCCGCAATGGCATCGGCCGGATCGACATGGTCGAGAACCGGTTCGTGGGGATGAAGAGCCGCGGCGTGTACGAAGCGCCGGGCATGACGATCTTGTACGACGCCCATCGGCTGCTGGAACAACTCACGCTGGACCGCGACCTGACCCATCTGCGCGACCGTTTGGCCCCGGAAGTCGCCGAGATGGTCTACTATGGGTTTTGGTACCACGCCAAGCTCGATGCCTTGATGGCGTTCATCCGCGAGGCCCAAAGGCCAGTGACGGGCGAAGTGGCCCTGAATCTGTACAAGGGCAACATCATGGTCGATTCACGGCAAAGCCCCAACAGCCTGTACGACGAAGGTATCGCCAGCATGGAAGGGGGCGGCTCGTACGACCAGACCGACGCCGAGGGATTCTTGCGGATTCAGGGCCTGCCCTCGCGCGTGCAAGGCCGCGCCCGCCAGCGGCCCTATTGAATATTCAGCGAGGGGCCGTCCGTGGCCGTTGCCAAGGCATTATTCGGTCTCTAACTCGATCGTTCTGGCATCTTTGTCAACTGAGACGACTTTGGCGAAGTCGATCTTATCGGCCAGGGCTTGCACATCCCTGAATTTGAACATGACCCGCGTCTCGCCATTGATCGTGACATTGGCCGTGGCGACCGAACCAACGATACCTCGAAGTTGCCGGACCATTTTCACATGTTCATCGTTGTCGTCGTGCGCAAACATGACCGTCACCACGTTATCGGCGCCATGCAGCATGATGAATCGGTTTCGGAATTCATCAATCGTCGGCGGTTGACCGGCGGGGCCGCCGCCTGGAAAGCCGGGACGAGGGCCTGGCGGAAAGCCGGGAGGAGCGCCAGGCGGAAAGCCAGGAGCAGCGCCTGGGGGAAACCCAGGTGCGGCACCCGGCTGATTGCCGGGGCCATTCGCGGCTACTCGGGTGCCAAGCCCAGCTTGTCCCTTCGCCAACTGAAAATCGGACTGCTTTTCGGAGAATTTGCCCAACACCCTGGTCAAGGCCTCATGCGCCCCAAATTGCCGTAGTTTATACAAGGCCACGCGATCTAATTGCGAGTTGGCCGCCGACGCGAACTTGCCGCCTCCCAACAGGCTCGCCCTCATTGCCGCCGCCTCTTGAGGAGTGCAGTTCCTCAACCGCTCGACCAAGTCGGCGATGGCTTCGACCCGTTCTTGCAACCCTTGGACGGTCTTTCCGTAGTCATCGGCCGAATTGATTTGGCTGACCAACACCAACGCCGCGCGCAGGTGTTGGGCCAATTCCAATTCATACTTTTCGCCGTCCAACTTGGCGGCGGGCAATTCCCGCAGGCCGGTGTCGATGGCATCCAAGACCCTGCTGGAGGCCGATGACAATGGAATGAGGACAAACAGCAATTCTTCATTCACCAAACCGGTATTCTGTAATTGCGAGGAGATCTGTTTGCTTTCAGCGTTCAAAGGAGATAGTTGTTCATTCGTCCTCTTCAGCAACTGTTTCAGGTCGTCGTTGGGCAGCGGCGCAAAGCGGCTCACGCGCACGAGTTGTTCGGTAAATTGTTCATCGAATGCCGCCAACTTCTTAATGGCCGCGTCGCGCGAGGCGGGATCCCGAATCGACTTGAGCGTGCTGTTGACTTCGCGCACCGTTGCCACGACATCGTCGGCTACCTTGGCCGGCGTATCCGCGATGGGATTGAAGCCCGATGGCTTGACACCCTCCACGGCGGCCGGCGGCGCGGCGGCGGATGGAGTTTCAGCGGGACTAGCCGGACTCAGGGGCTGGCCGACACCCGTGGTATTGCCGGCGTTAGTGGCGACATTCTCCGGCGATGCCGCCGGAATCGGGCCGTTGCTGTCGGCCACGGCCGGTCCGCTCAACATTTTCCAGCCGATGAGCAGCACCACCAGCAGGGCCAACACTCCTCCGCCGGCCAGCCCGCCGATCAGCAGCCCCTTGTTGTTTCCCTTGCGGCGGCGGGGGGGCGTTCCGCCAAACGGTGACTGCATGGGACCGGCGGCCAGCGACTGCGGCATAGCCATGCCAGGCATGGCGGCAGGCGCGACGGCAAACGGGTTGCCCCCTTCCGGCATTCCGCCGAAACCGCCCGACATGCCGCCAAAGCCTGGCGGTTGCAGCGGCTGGGCCAAAAACATCTGCCGGCATTGGCTGCACGGCACGGTCTGGCCGATCAACTGGGGGTTGGTGATAGCGTATTGCATCCCGCAGTGGGGGCAAGCGATCTGCAAGCCTTGCGACATGGTTCAGTCTCCGGACGAACTTCCTCTAGATAACAAAACAATCCGCCGCGATTATGGCAGATCACCTCCCCCATTGTCACGTTTTCGGCGGGTGGTTCAAACCGTTGAAGATTCGGCACCGCCGTTCATTTCTCGGCCATGAGCGACTCGATCTGCCCGCGCATGTATTCCTCGCCCTTGCCTCCTTGCCAATTCAGCTCCCCCGGCCAGAACTGCCGCAGGTAGCCGCGTTTGTCGATCAGGTAGACCGAGGGCCACATGGAATTGCCCCAGGCGTTCCAGTTTTCGTTTTGGCCGTCGACAAGAACCGGAAACTCAAACTTGTCTTCGCTGGCCTTGCGGCGCACGTTTTCCAGATCTTTCTCGCCAGCCGTTTCGGGCGTGTGGATGCCGAGGACCACCACGCCTTGATCGTGGAAGCGGTCGTGCCAGGCGCGGTACCAGGGATAATTGTGGATGCAATTGATGCAACTGAAGGCATAGAAGTGGACCACCACCACCTTGCCGCGCAGCTCCTTTAGTTGCAACGGCGGGGAGTTGATCCAGGCCCCCGTATCGACCAACTCCGGCGCTTTGAAGGCGGGCCGGCCCAGTTTTGCCAGATCGAAAGCCGGGCCAAGCATTTCCCTCCAGGCCGAGCGTTGCTCGGGTGTCAATAGCTCTTGAATCCGCTGGTACTCCTGCTGCATCAATTCGACGTACTCCTTATCGAGCGGCTCGCGGGGCTTGCCTTCCAAAAGCATCTGCTCGACTTCCGCCACGGCGGCCTTGGTCTTCTCCATGATCTCGGCCATTTGCTTGCGCTGCTCATCGGTGTAACGCAGCCGCTCGCGGACATCGTCGCGCAATAGGGCGGGCGTGCCGATCTTACGAAGCAGAATCTGCGTCAGGCGTTTGCTCTTAGGGGGCGTCAACAGCGTCTTCATCGATTCACGGGCCTCGGCGATGATCTCCTTGGCACCGGCCAGGGCCGTTTCCGCCGGCTTGTTGCGGAGCGGAAAGAACCGCAAGTCCAATTCGTCCAACCGTTCTCGATACGATTGCCTCTTCGCGGCTGAAAGCTGAAGCTCGTCCAGAACCGCTGGTTCATGCAGCAGCACCCAGTACGGATCATTGCCGGCATAAGGATCGATCGCCGCGGCGCGATCCGCCGAAAACAGAACCGCGCCCGCCAAAGTCACAATAGCCAAGAAACCGCGCACAAGGCACCTCTGTGAGGGATGGTGTTCCATCCGCATTGTAGCCCAGCCAGGCATCGCTTGTTACCTCGGATCGTCACTCACCTTCTGGCGTTGGCGCGCCAGTAATCTCTTTCAGACGGGCGTCTTCATTGGGAGAGAATCGTCGTGGGTGGTAGTTTCTCTCTTGGTAATACTTAGTGGCAAGCGCCGGGCCTTCGGGCAGCCGGCTGAGTAGATTCAAGACTCGGTCGACCGCGGGTTCTTCCGGCCCGGAGGCGTGAAACATTCCGCTTAAATACTGGTCGAACTTTTCCAGGTAGACCGCCCGCACCCAAGCCGCCGGTGGTTGATCGGCGATCTGCTCCATCACGTCGAGAATATCGGGATTGTTCCGCCGTTTGCCATATCCAGGAAACGGCGGCGGATCCCAATGCGGCGGAAAATCGCCAGGCTCGTGCTCGCCCATCAAGGCCAGGGCGGCGGCGATCCGCCCGTCGCGCAAGTCTCGTTCAACCCGCCTCCGCAGCAACTGTTCCGACTGGGTGGAAGGCAATACGGCTGCCCAGCCAAGAATCGCCAGCACGACCAGTCCCCGTAGCGGCCAGGTGGTAGATGTTTGCAGTATCCCAACCCGCGCGTTCCACAACGGTTTGGCGGCAAACAGCGCGCTCAACCAGGCCAACAGCAAGACGGGCGAGGCGAGTAACGACGCGGCCTGAATCAAGAACGTCACATCCGCGATCAACTGCTCACTCTCCGTGAGCCGAATCCCTCCCATGAGCCCTACGATGGGCCGCGGTATGATCGCGGCCACGCCAAACGCCACCGCCACGCCAAATGCCACCACATTGATCACCGATGTTACCGCGCCGTAGCCCATCACGACGCGCAACACACGAATCATCAGCACTACCCGCCACAAGGCCACAATAGCCAGCGTCCACAGATTCGCCCGGATGGCGTCGGGCGCGGACATGAAGCGCTCGTAGGGAATGGCATACAACCAAGCCAGCGGCGCGGTCATCCAATACAGTCCCAAGAACGAACGGTACGCCGCCAGAAACGTCGGCCGTTCGCTGCTTCTCCAAGCCACCTTGGCGAATGTCAGCACGAACAGAATCAAGGAGGTGGCCGTCGAGGCCGCCAACGGAATCAGCAGATGCCACGGTTCGTGCAGCAGGTCCTCGCCGTCGTACTCGCGGGCGAAACCGGCGGAGAGCACAAACAGCAGCCCTACCCACAGGGCCGAGCGCGATGAGGCTACCGCCACAATTGCTTCATGCTGGCCGGTCAGGTAACGGGTGAGGGTGCCGATGCCGAGCGGTTCAAGCTGGGGTTGCGTTGCCATATTTGATGACGAAGTTGTGTCCGCCGGGCAGCCGGCGAAGCGGAAAAGACCCGCACGACCAATTCACGAAAGGCGTTCTCCAGTTCCTCGACCGACAGACGGTCGGGCTGGTAGGTGACATCGAACAGTGTATAGCTTGGCCAGCCGCGCTGGGACAGCAGCCGGCCTTGGCGTTGCAAGCGGCGATACAGGGGCGTGCCGGGGAACGGCGTCTGTACCGTTAGTTGCACGTCGGCCAGGGGGCTGGCCAAGATGAAGTCGGCCAGGCGGTCGATGGAAGACTTTGTCTCGCCGTCGGCACCAACGATAAAGCAGCCGATCACGGCGATGCCGGCGGCTTGAATGGCGGAAATCGCGTCGATAATGCGCGACAATTTCGCCTGCTTGGCCCCCATGCCAGGATGCCGAAAGACCAGCGACTCAATCCCCACCAAGACTTGCACACAGCCCGACGAAGCCAGAGCCGCCAACATGCCGGGCTGTTCGCCCAGCCGCCAGTCGGCCTCGGTAAAGTACCTTCCGCCGCAGCGAGATAATGTTTCGATTAACGCCGGCGTATCGTGGCGTGCGACAAACGTATTGTCGTCGGCCAGTTCCAACAGCGGCCTTGGCGATAGGTTGCGGATGGCGTTGAGTTCGCGTTCCAGCACCTCCGGCGGCTTGCAACGGTGCGGGCCTAACAACCGGCTGGCTCCGCAGAACTCGCAGGCCAGCGGACACCCGCGTTGCGTCTGTACGGTAAACCGCGGCCGAGGGGCTGGTCCCAGCAGGTCAAACCGCGGCAATGGCGAGAGCCGCAAGTCAAACGGTTGCGCTGCCCGGTACAGCGGTTGCAAGCCGCCGGATAAGGCATCGGCCAGTACGTTTGGCCAGACAGGTTCTCCCTCGCCCGCCACGACCGCATCGCAGTGACGGCGGGCCTCCTCGGGGCAGACGGTGGCGTGCAAGCCGCCGATGACCGTCGGTACGCCTTCCCGTCGCATCAACCGGCTGAAGCGGTAGGCTTCCTCCACCGATGCCGTCAGCGCTGAAATCGCCACCAGTTTGGGCCGCTGCCGCAACACCCGCTGGGCAAGATCGTCCGTAGTTTCGCCATCGTGGTAGCTGCACGTCCAAGGGGGCGGCGTCATACCGGCCAGTGCCAACACGCCTAGTGCCGGCAGCTTGCCGATCGCTTCGGCCCGCGGCTGCAAGCCGGGCAGCGTCATGCCCAGCGCCAGCATCTCCGGCTCGCGAACGCGAAAGCCGGTGAACGGGACAAACGCCACATGCGGCATGGCAAATTCGCGAAGGAAAGGAATCGCAGGCTGATCGTAATGGGCAAAGCGTACCTACCACGCCGAAAGTGTCTACCATCGACCGTACGGGACGGAACCTGGTCTCCCAAGGAACACGGCCCAATATCGGGCCCGTGGTTTACAACTTATCCACTGCTCCCGTTTTTGGGGTTCACTTCACGGCAAGCAAACGCAAATTCACGGGCATTTTCCATTTGCCGCGTGAAGTAGTCGTTGCCATTGCGGGCATTGAATTGAGCAGCAATGTCGGCCGCCTGGTCGCCAAACCAACTCGCCAGGTCGGCGGCCTGGTAGGTGTCGTCATCGCGCCAGCAGGGCAACGCCTTGGGCAGGCTCAGCTTTCGCCGGCCACGCCCGCGAGCGGCAATCGCCTCAAACAGAAGCATGGACGACAGATAGAACAGGAAACGGTTCTCAATGTCGGTGGTCTCGATAGCTGGCGGGAGATGTTTTTCAAACAGCTTGACTCCCTTCGTCAAGTCATTGGTGTGAACGTGGTAGAGCAACACCTCGGCGATGTGGTAGACTGAAACCGGCGGTTCGAGGACCAACTTCAGGCGTCGCCGATGAATTTCGCTCGCCATTTCCACGCGATCCAATCGCACCAAGGCCCGCACGAGAAGTCTCATGGTATTTTTTCTCGCGCCGGGACAATCAAAATCGCCCCGCACGATTGGCTCCGCTGCGGCGACCGCATCCTCGTCACGGCCTTGAAGAATCAAGAGTTCCACATACTGGGCGAGCTCACACGCTTGACAGTCATCCAGCGCGGATTCTTGAGACGAGCGCCACTTCTTCTCGTACTCGATGGCGGTACCCATGTCCCCCATTTGTAGCGGAATTTTCCAACGCAAGTAATGAACGCACCGTAGACTTTGCCCCCATTCATTCAAGCGTCGCTCCAGGTCGTCAAGCAAGGCAAGAATCCGATGCTTCGCTATCTGCGGCTGTGAAATTGCGCATGCAAGGCATCCGCGGTAACCCCAGATAAGCAGTGCAATGTCAAGGGGCGACTCAATATATTCTGGGTGCCTCGTAAGTTGCGACAGACACCACGAAAACGTAACAAGCATCTTATCGGGCATACCTGCTTGCCAAGCGGCAAAAGCGAGGTCATTGCGAGCGCGATATCCCGAGTAGATATCTTGCAGCGAGTCCGCTTGCCGCACTGCTTCTTCTAGCAGGGCCACTTTAGCTGATCCGTCGGGCATTTCATGCGCCGCGGCCAATGCAATCTTGATCTGTCGATTGATTTCGCCCATCGCTCACTCGCAAGTAAATTAACCGTTGTCCGGTCCCGCTGGGGAACCTATCCCAAACTCAATCAAGCTCCACAATCCTTGGTTCAACGCGGCCAATTCCTTGGGTCGCACGGGATAGTGCCCCATTAGCAGCGCCTGAACATACAGTACCTCTATCGCCCGGCTGGCTAACTCGCGATCCCGCACCTTGACCAGCTTGCGAACGAGCGGGCAAAGGTAGTTCAGGCAGAGTTGCGCCGCCGCGGTGCTGGCCCGCTGCGCCATCAAGTCGTCTAGCACTCCCGACCACAAATCGTCCGCCAGTTCTTGAGACTGTTCCGCCGACCGCATGAACAACGCCGAGTCGTTCACGGTGTATAAGGCAGGCAGTTGCTTCGGCTCAAACTTTTTGATCTCCGCGCCGCAACCGAACGGGTGCAATGCCAAATCGGCGAGTTTGACCAGGTCGAAGGCTTCATCGCGTTCGTCGAGCGTCAAATCATCCAGTGATTGTGACCATGTGGCCACATCGACTTGTTCCACGGTTTGGTCCGGAAAAATCCGTGGCAGCCGATCCAAGAGCTGTTGGTCAAAGGCATAGCCTGCATTAAAAATGACTTGCTCGAGCGCCGCGGCAACGCCCGAAATTTGCCGGAACTGGTCGCACGTCGAGACGTATTGAACCGGTGAATCGGACCCATGCTCATCCAATGTCATTTGCCCCATGGATGTTTCAAACGGCAGCCAACGGATGAACAACCGGTAGATTTCGTCGTCCTCCAGCGCCAGCGACCTGATCGCCAGGCCATGTAGTTCAATCAAGCGGTTCAACCGATGGCGGTCGCAGCGGGACATTTCCATCAGGTAATTCTTCAGGCAAGCACCAATGGCGCCACGAGCGGCCTCTAGTTGGTCGTCCTCGTAGAATGCATCCCGCGCGGCGGTAGGGCGAAGTTGTGAGACATTCAACACGCACTTCACAAAGAATGCCCAGTCGGGCAACAAATTATCCGACTGCTCGGACAACAGCATGTTCTTCAAGTAGACGCGGTGTGTCCGCTTGCCCGCGATATTGGCTGAATGGGACAAAACGTAGGCAATGCCATCGATACCCCCCTCTTCCGACCGCAGCGGAATGGCGTCGAAGAAGTCGGTTTCAAACATTCGCTTGCCGTATTCCAGGTACGCCAAACGTCTCAACTCAAGAGAAGTATATTCGTGCCGCCACGGCGGTTCGTCGTTGATCAACGTACGCGTGCCGCCAGCGACAACCTGAATCGGAATCGGCAGCAGCCTGCCAAAACTACGTGCAGTATCGCATACAAAGCGCGGTTCGAAAAACTCGGCGCATCCGGGCTTCGCCCGCAGGTAAACCTGCGTGCCGGGAGCAATGTCGCGCTCCAGTGTCCGCAAGCTGTAGGTTCCATCCGCGCGGCCCCGCCACTCAACCGAACGACTGCCCTCATCGATCGACCGAGAAATAACGACGATCTCTTCGCTCACGACGAAGCCAGATAGCAAGCCAATTCCAAACTGGCCGATAAAATCATCCCTGCGAAGCTGTTCGCGCTTGGATGACTCGCCAATGGTGGCGAGGAAGCGATGCACCTCCGCCTCGGTCAAGCCTGAGCCGTTGTCCGTGACGATGAGCGTCGTGGGCCGATTGCCCTCCACTTCAATTACCTCGAATGTAACCTGCCCCGGGAACTCCGGTTCTCGATGCTGGCGTGACCTAATGGCATCGACGGCATTTTGCAGCAGTTCACGAATATAGACGTGCGGGCCGCTATACAAATGCTTGGAAAGCAGGTCGATGATGCCGCGAAGGTTGACTTGAAAATGATGATCGTTACTCATGATTTTGAACGAACGACTCCCATGCCTAGCGAATCGAGGAAAAGCAGCAAACAGTTACCGAACGCGAGGACCGCGAGTTTCCTTGGGGAAAGCCGTCAACCATCCGATTTTCGCCTTTCGCCTTCACCCTTCCGCCTTTCGCCCCCGACCTCTCCTTTTCCTTCCTCGATCCGCACGATACGGTCGACCGAAAGGTCGTGGAACTCTTCTTGCCGGCCGGAGGGCCAGCGGATGGTGAGTGTTTCTAGCTTGTCGGTCTCGCCCAGGCCCCAATGGATGCGCGGGTCGCTGGCCGAGAGAAAGCTGGTGGCGGGCGAGACTTCGTTGATCCAGACCTGGCCGCCGGTACGGGCCTCGGCCCGTGCGCCAAAGGCCAAGGCGTTGGGGGGCGCGCTGCGCAGGTCGAGCGTGATCCAGTGGTGCGGCGTTTGCGACTCGTTATGCAGCAGCATGACGGGGCCTTCGTAATCGACGACCAGCACGTCGATGCGGCCGTCGTTGTCGATGTCGCCCGTGGCCGAACCGCGGCCGATGAGCGGCCTGGCGACGTCGCCGCCGAGTTCCCCGGCCAGATCGACGAACCGCTGGCCTTGCAGGTTACGCATGAGTTGCGTCGGCTGGCGATAGTCGCCGGGCGGCTCCATTTTATCGACGTTGTCGTAGACATGCCCGTTGGCGAAGCAGAGGTCGGGCCAACCGTCGTTATCCATGTCGAGCCATTTAGCGCCGAACCCCAGCCGCTGCCGGGTGGCATCGGCCACGCCGGTCGGCGCGCTGACATCGCTGAACACGCTGCCCCCCTGGTTGCGATAGACCGCGTAGCACAATTCTTGAAAGTTGGTGACCGCCAGATCGAGCCGGCCGTCGCGGTCGTAGTCGGCCCAATCGGCCCCCATGGCGGCCATGGGCGTGGCTTGGCGCATGGCCAGCCCGCAAAAATGGCCGATGTTGTCGAACCGCATATCTCCGCGATTCATGAGCATTTCGGCGTTCACGCCGTCGTTGCCCAGGTAGAAGTCCATGCGGCCGTCGTCATCGAGATCGATAAAGGCCAGTACCAGGCAGACGCCTCCGGTCGATTGCATGCAATTCTCTTCCGGAACAAGCTCAAAGCGGCCTTGGCCCGTGTTGCGCCATAGTTCGCCCCGTTCGGGCACGTACTCGTGCGGCGTGCAGCCGGAGATAATGCCCGGTGTGTATTCGCAATACTCCTTAACACCGGATCCCCATTCCACGTAGTTCAGCAACACCAGGTCGTGAAAGCCATCGCCATCCAGGTCCATGAAGCCGGCACTGGTCCCCCAATGGCCGCGATTAGACGGGTCGAGGCCGGCCTGTTCCGTCACGTTGCTAAAGCCGCTGCCGCTGTTTTGCAGCAGCGCCAGGTGGTGGATGCCCGTCAGCAGCAGATCTTGGCGGCCATCTCCGTTGTAGTCGCCCACGGCGCAACCGATCCAATAGCCATCCAGATCGGCCAGTCCGACCGATTGCGTGATGTCTTCAAATTGTCCGCCGCCGGTGTTGCGATACAGCCTGGGATGCGGACGAGCCACCAGCAGCACGTCTTGCCAACCATCGTCGTCGAAGTCGAACAGCGCACACCCGCAGCCTTGGGCGTCATTGGCCCGCAAGGGACGCTGCTGTTGCGGCCAGACATAATTCAGGCCTCGCCGGGCCGCATCATCGACAAAACGAATGCCCGCCAGATCGGGCTGATCGTTTGTTGCCGCCGGCGGAATAGTTGACGCGGGCGGATCGGAGGACGTAGGCGTGGGACGACAGCCGGCCACGATCAACCACGCCAAAACCATGGCACAGGCCGGCAATATCAGCAGCCAAAGTCGGCGGCGGAGTGCGGCTGGCTCCCCGGAGGGTGGGCGGTTAGCGGCCAGATCAGGCATTCAGGCGGTCGTTTCCGGTACGGCACGGGCAGTCGTCGAGAGTACTACTTCGATTCTGCCCGCGACCGACGGCAAAGGCAAGGAAACGGCGCGGCGGCCTGCCCATGTAGGAGGCGATTCCATCGCCGATGAAACGTCACGACACGCGGCCATCGGCGATGGAATCGCCTCCTACAGGCAATGGGCGTCTATTCCCTGGTTTGCGTTTCTTCCTTGCTCGGAAAATTTTCGGGCAGTTTATCGTCGGCGACTTTGCCGGTGGCGGCGTATTCCGCGCCGCGTTGCAGCGTGACGATAAAGCCGATGCACTTCATCGACTCCGGGCTGTGCCCCATGACCGTGGTCAACACGCGCCCCTTGCCGTAGGGAATGTCCCAAATCATCGGTTCGTGCGTGCCGGTTCCGCCGGACTCCTTGGTGGCGAAGGCGGTCGCCAGGATTCGCATGTTCTGGGCCGGGCCGCGCTGCCCGTGGTACAGCTCGTCCGAGACGTGCAGCCACTCGGCGGGCATGCCCTGGGTGACGGGGTGCTCGGCATCGCGAACCTTGACGACAAACGGGTGTTGCGATCCATGCCCCGCGCCAGGCCCTTCGCCCTTGGGAGTGCGTACCGGCTGCCCTTCATCATCGTAGGTGATACGGTCGCCAAAGTTGGCGTCGCGCCAGCCCAGGCCGATCATGTCGTTGTACTCAGGCCATTGCGGAAAGGAATTGTTAGCCGCATGCACAACCACCAGCCCACCCCCAGCGCGGACGTAATCGACCAGCGCCCGTTGCGTGGCCGCGGACCAGAGATCGCCGTTGTAATTGGAAACCACCACGTCGTAGTCACTGAACTTGGGGGCAAAGTCCGCCTGATCCTGGCCCGACGCGGGCGACGTGGCCACCTCGACTTCAAATTTGCCGCATTCCTCCAGGGCCAGCTTGAGCAGCGGGGTGGTGGCGGGCCAATTGTGGTTGTTCTGCCCGTCAACAATCAGGGCCTTGAGTTTGTCGGCGGAGAAGGCGGTGGAAGCCAGGCTCGTCGCCAGCATCAAAACCGTCAACACCAAACGGGCCAAGCGGCATGTCATGGAAGTAATTCCGTGGAGGGTGAGAAGATGGTGAAAGGAGCAATCGACGCGGATCGGCGATGGTGTCGCCTCCTAAATAAGCTGATGGCTGACAGCTTCTCCGCTGACGGCTTTTCTGCTTCCAGCATAGTCGCCCCATTGCTCGACTGATACAGAGCCAGCCTCTACAACGCCACCGGTCGCCCGTCTTGTTGGGCGGAGGCCAGGCAAGCATCGACCACTTGCTGGGTTTTAAGCGCGATCTGGCCCCAAGACTCGTCGGTCTGGCCCGACAGCGCCAGCCGGGCAAACTCGCGAAACATGTTGGTCTCTTGCGAGTTCAGGCCGCTGTTGCTGTACTCGGCCGCGGCATGCCGCCGGGCATGTTCTTGCATGTTGAAGTTGCACCCGCGGACGTCGTAGGTGTTGTTCCAGACGGTAAAGGCCGCCTCGCTGCCGTAGTATGGCAAGACAAAGTCGGGCACCTGCACAAATCCCCGGGTGCCGCTAATCACGCCCCACTGCTGATTCTCGGCCAGGAACGAACAGAACAGGCTGGCGGTGGCCTCTCCCGGAAACTGCAACTCGGCGGAAAACTCCACCGGAACGTCGTGGCTGCTGTCGGGCCGCCGCGCACCGGCCAAAATTCTGCCGCTGACGCGGGTGGGCAACTGGTAGTTCAAGGCCCACAGCGTGAAGCGAATGTTGTACCACCCCAGGTCGCCCAGGCTGCCGAGCGGCTCCAATTCATGCGAGACGCGGATGTTGCTCTCCATGAACCCCTCGGGCGAACCAAACGTGAAATGCGAGGCGATCCGCCGGATCTTGCCGACCGACTGGCCATCGTCCAGAACCGCGCGCAACCGGCCCAGCCGCGCACTATGCATGAACATCACGCCATCCATGAACTGCACCTTCTGTTGCCGGCAGACATCCAGCATTTCTTGCACATCGGCGGCGGTCACACCGACCGGTTTTTCCACCAGCACATGCTTGCCCGCCTGAGCCGCGCGCAGCACCCACGGCTTGCGCAGCCCGGTGGGGAGCGGAATGTAGACGGCGTCGATATCGGGACTGGCCAACAGTTCCTCGTAGTTGGCGGCCACCCTGGGGAACTGGGCGAACGGGGCCGAGGCCTGGCAATCGGCGATGAACTGCCCGGCACGCTCGGGGCTGCGACTGGCCACCGCCGCCAGTGTGCAGTTTTCGGCCAGTTGCATGGCCTGCCAGTTTTTACGGGCGATGCCAGCGGCACCGAGGATTCCAAAGCGGCAGAGGGGCATGGAAGTTCTTGGCTTTTGGTTTTCAGTGTTGAGTAAAAAGCTGTCAGCGGAGAAGCGGTCAGCCAGCAGCTACCCGCTGAACACGAAAAGCTGATAGCTGACAGCTTCTCCGCTGACTGCTAATAGCTTTTCGCCTTCCGCCCTTTCTTAACACACGGTGCCGCTGGTCGCTAGCTTTGTGATTTTGGGCCGATTTCGTTTTCTTGCGCCGGCAGAGTACGATGGCTGGTGGGTGGAATGCGTCGCTGTTGGCTGTTGGCCCGTGCTGCTTTTATGATTAGCCCCGCGGTTACAAGTTCGGTATTGTCGCTTGTTGCCAAGCTATTGAGCGGCGCGCATGTGCGGTGGATTGAAAGCCAGCCCGATACATGCCAGAGAATCTACTTCGCCAATCATACCAGCCACCTGGATGCCATCGTGCTGTGGTCGGCCTTGCCGCCGCCCGTTCGCTCCCTCACACGGCCGGTGGCCGCCAAGGATTATTGGGAGAAGGGGTCGGTACGGCGGTATCTGGCCAACGAGGTGTTCAACGCCTTGCTGATCGACCGCACGCAGATCAAGGTCCATCAAAGCCCCGTCGATATGATGCTGCAGGCGATCGGCACGACGCATTCGCTGATTGTCTTTCCGGAAGGGCACCGCAATACAGCGGAGGAAATGGACGAATTCAAGAGCGGGCTGTATTATCTGGCCAAGAAACGGCCAGATTTGGAACTGGTGCCGGTGCATATCGACAATCTCAACCGCGTCTTGCCGCGGGGAGAGTTTCTGCCGGTTCCTTTGCTCAGTTGCATTACGTTTGGCCCGCCAATCTGGCTGGAGCAGAAAGAGCCCAAAGTGGACTTTCTGCGACGCGCCCGCGATGCGGTACGGCGGCTGAAGGAAATGTGACCGAATCCGCTATTTGCGGCACGAGCGGCCCTTTGTGGGTATGATCGTGAGGGCTGTTGTTTGGCGCTCTTGGCCAAGGAATCGATCGACAAGGCAAAACCACCGGCAAAGGCCGGCTGACGGGAGAAGCGGCTGTTATGTTGTCGCCGGATGCCAAGACTTTCTGGCTAGTGGGTGGCGCTTTGGCCTTGCTGGCCGTGGCGACCAGCCTGGGCCAATTGCTCAAGCGGCAGACCAATTCCAACCTCAACCCCGAAGTGGTGCGGCTGTTTCACCTGCGAATTCGCACCTGGTGGCTGATGTGCTCGGTGTTGGCGGCGTCGTTTTTGGCGGGGCGCGTGGCTACAGTCGTGGTCTTTGGCGGCATTTCGTTCTGGGCCCTGCGCGAGTTTGTCACCCTTACGCCTACGCGGCCAGGGGACCATCGGGCGTTGTTCTGGGTGTTCTTTGTCTTCACCCCACTGCAATACCTGCTGGTGGGAATGGAGAACTACGAACTCTACAGCGTGCTGATACCGGTCTACGGCTTTTTGTTCATTCCAGCCCGCGCGGCGTTTGCCGGAGATTACAAGCGGTTTTTGGAACGGGCCGCCAAGATTCAATCGGGACTGATGATCTGTGTCTACTGCCTGAGCTTTGCCCCGGCCTTGCTGAGCCTGAATTTGCCCCGGCCCGAGGGCGAGGACGGCTATCTGCAGAACGCGCGGCTGCTGTTCTTTTTTGTGCTGGTCGTGCAGATGGGCGACGTCTTGCAGTACGTCTGGGGCAAGCTGCTGGGGCGGAATGTGATCGCGCCGGCCATCAACCCCGACAAGACTTGGGAAGGCTTCATCGGTGGCGTGGCCAGCGCCACCCTGCTGGGAACGGCCCTGTATTGGACCACGCCGTTTCAACCGTGGGACGCCGCCGCGCTGTCGCTACTAATAAGCGTGACGGGCTTTGCCGGCGGCATGACCATGTCGGCCATCAAACGGGACCGCGGCGTCCGCGACTACGGCACGCTCGTGACCGGCCACGGCGGCGTGCTGGACCGCATCGACTCTCTCTGCTTTGCGGCGCCGGTCTTCTTTCACGCGGTACGCGGGTTGTACGCGGTAGCGTCGTAGGAGAGGAGAGCGGTCAGCGGAGAAGCAATCAGCCGTCAGCAATCAGTCGAGCAGTAGCCCGACTATTCAGATCAACTTGTCCGCGAAAAAGCTGATGGCTGACAGCTTGTCCGCTGACCGCTTCTCCGCTATTCGCCCGCCAACTCTTTGGTATTGCGGACGAGTTGCAAGAAGCTGGCGCGGTAACCGTGCTTGTCCTCGCCCAGGCCCCCTTGGGCGATCTCTAGCACCGCGTCGAGCGAGGTCTCTCCGCGGAACCGTGATCCGCGGAGGATCATGGCGTAAGAGGCCACGGCGGCAGCAAACTGGAAGTCGGCCGAGGCCTGGCCAAAGTCGCGGCCTTCGTCCTTGACCGCAAAGACCTGCGGATCATGGCTGACCTCGGCATCGGGGTCTTTGTAGCGAATCTTCAGCGACAGCAATTCACCTGCGGCCGCTTCGGCTGTCAACTCATGCGGCTTTTGATAACGCAATGGGTCGGCCTGGCGGACTGGCTCGGCCGGATGAGCCGCGGCATCGACGGGGATGACCTCGTACAAGGCGGTCACGGTGTGGCCCTCCCCGATCTCGCCGGCGTCCTTTTTGTCGTCGTTGAAGTCCTCGGCCGCCAAGATGCGGTTTTCGTAACCGACCAGCCGATAGGCCGCCACCCGCGCCGGGTTGAACTCGATCTGCAACTTGACATCCTTGGCGATCGTCACCAGTGTCCCGCCCAACTCATCGACCAACATCTTGCGGGATTCTTCCTCGCTGTCGATGTAGCCGTAGTTGCCGTTCCCCTTGTCGGCCAGTTTTTCCAGCATGTCGTCGTTGTGGTTTCCCATGCCAAAGCCTAGTACGGTCAAAAACACGCCGGTCTTGGCCTTTTCCACGATCAGCCGCTCCAGGTCACCGGTGCTGGTGGTGCCGACGTTGAAATCGCCGTCGGTGCAAAGGATGACTCGGTTGGTCCCCCCCTTGATGAAATTGGCCGTGGCCGTGTCGTAAGCCAGTTGAATGCCCGACGCGCCGTTGGTCGAGCCACCCGCCCGCAGGCTGTCGAGCGAGGAAACGATCGTCTCGCGGTGCGTCCCCAAAGTGCTGGGCAGCACCAACCCGCTCGCGCCGGCATAGACGGCGATCGCCACGCGGTCGTTCTCGCCCAGTTGCTCGACCAGCATCCGCATGGCCCGGCGGACGCGCGGCAGCTTGTCCTCCGACTCCATCGAACCCGACACGTCGAGCAGAAAGACCAGGTTGCTGGTCGGCCGTTGGTCGCGGGCGATGTCGCGGCCTTTCAGCCCCACGCGTACCAGCCGATGGGCCGGCCGCCAGGGACAAGCGGCGACTTCAATGGCGGCGGCAAACGGCTTACCGTCAGCCGGCGGAGCGTAGCCGTAAGAAAAGTAATTCACGAACTCCTCGATCCGCACGGCGTCGGGCGGCGGCAGCATGCGGTTCTGCTCGATATACCGCCGCGACTTGGCGTAAGAGGCCGTATCGACGTCGATGGAAAAGGTCGAAAGAGGGTTCTCCTTGACTTGCAGGAACTCATTCTCGACGATGCGGCTGTAGCGGTCGCCCCCCTCGCCCGGTCCGCGGCCTTCGCCGTCGCCAGGTTTGGATTCCTGGAGACCGAGCCGCGCCTCTTCCTCCTCGGTGATGATGATGCGCGGCGTAACCGCGAGCGCGACGGGAGCGGAGCCTCCTGCCTTGGCCAAATCTTCTTTCTTACCAAGGCCACGTTGCTCGCCACTGGCGGACTGGTCGTTTGGCTTCGTCTCGAGCGCGGCGGTGAAACGCCTCGCCCCGGAGGCCTCGGTTTCGCTCTTTAACTTCGAACTGCCGGCACGGTTCGATAAGTCGTTCCAATCCTTGGGGAACTGCATCGCCGAGTCTGGGAAAGCAGGGGTGCTGCTCTCTTCGTCCGGGGCCAGCGATGTGACGTAATTGGCGCCCCTTGGCGACTTTGCTTGTTCAAATTCCGCAGTTGTACCGCGGAAGGCCTTTGGATCGACCGGTGCCGTGCTGGCGTCTTGCCGCGAAGGAGCAGACTCGGCAGCCGGCTGACTTTCGAAGTCGCCGCCAGGTTGTTTCCCACGCACGGATAACCGAGCGTGGCCATTCGATCGTGCCAATTTAGAATCGCGATCCGCGAGCGAGGCATTTTGCCAGGCAACTTGCCGCTCGTGCGTGAAGTACATCGCCGTGGCACCCGCCCCAAGGCCCGCCGCCAGCAACAGGCTGGCGGCCAGGGCCAGGCGGGGCCGTCTCCAGACCGTTCGCGGGCGGTCTTGCGCTGCGGCCACAATCTTCTCGACGAGGTCGGGTGGACGCTGGCCCGCCAAGGCCTCGCCCAACGCCTGGTCCGTCAGCCGGTCATGCAGTTCGTCACGAATATCGTCGGGAGTATGGGAAGATTCGTTCATGGTTTTGCCGTTGGGTTGAGAGTACGAAAGTGAAATACCCACCGGCTGCCACCAGCGTTAGCTGGTGGCAGCAAGTGAATTTGCATGTCGTCAGGCCGGGTTTACCGAGCGGCAAAGACAGTATTTCTTGGCTTGAATCCACCAGCTAAAGCTGGTGGCGGGCCGGCTCGACCTTGCCGGGCTGGTGATCGTTCGCCGGTTCATTCGTCGATCCGCTTCTCCACGCATTTGCGCAATAGCTCCCGGGCGCGGCGGAGGAGCGATTTCACCCCTTCTTCCGTCATTTCGAGCGCGGCGGCGACTTCCGCCCGCGATTGGTCGTCGTGGTAGAACCGTTCAATGGCTTGCTTGGCGCGGCCCTCCAAGGTCTCCACGCATTGACGCAAGGCGTCCAGGTATTCCTCGCCGCCGTCGTCGCGGGCAAACCGTCGCCAGACCTCTTCCACCAGTTCCGGGTGATCGCTAACAGCCTGGGCCGCCGTGCGGCGATGGGTTCGCCGCACATCCATCAGGTACAAATTGCGGGCCACGGTACGCAAATAAGCCGCCGTTTCTGGCGTCGAGCGTTCGTCGAAGCCCTTGCGATGGACCGCCAGAAAGGCTTCTTGGGTAAGGTCGTCGGCCAGAGGCTCGTCGGCCCCCAGAAACCGCAAGTACCGCCACACGCCCGCCTGGTGTGTTTTCACCAGTTCCGCCAGATCGCCGGGTCGCATCATGATTGCCGTCGCCATGCCCTTATAGTGCCAGGGTTGTGGAAAAGGGGGCGGGGGGCAATTTTTTATTTTCGATTTTGGATTGGAAGGGGCGTAGCCGTCAGCGGAGAGGCTGTCAGCTATCAGCTTATTCGTGGATGCATTGATTTGGATGGTTGCATCACCGTTTGTGCTGATTGCTGAAGGCTGATAGCCTCTCCGCTGACGGCATTTCCGAAACTCCCAACTTTCCCCATAACTGGCTTATGGTTGCTAAAGAGGCATCAGGCGTTAGTTTGGCTCCGCCATAGACGACGTGCGAGGTCAGTTTGGCGAGCTCCTTGGCCTCGGCCGCCAGGTGCGGGTGTGATCGCCCTAGTTCCGCCGCGAACTCCAGCGGCGTGGAATGCGGACGGCGGGGCGAGCCATGCTCTTCCGCCCAGGCTTGCAATGCCTCGAACGTGTAGCAAACCAATTGGTTGGGCGAATACCGCGACGCCATGCCGCTGGCGAACGGGTTGGCGTAAGCCGCAAACGGATGCCGCGGGCGATGATCCCCTTCCGTGGCGGCGGTAGCTTCAACTTCCGGCCCTTCACCGCCAAACAACCGGTTCCATAACGCCCGCAGGGCCGCGAGCATTTCACGAAAGTATTGGCGGATGGTCGTCCAATACATGCGGATGAAATAGAACGCCGCCACGGCCAGCCCGATATTGAGTGCCCAGCGAAACAGCATCGTCAAACCGCTCCCCAAGTCAGGCAATTGAAACCGCGGCGCAGCCGGTTGTTGCGGCTGTTGCGGTTGAGAAGGGGGCGGGGGGGGATTGTTGGAAGCGGAGGGATTTTGCGTGTTGCCGGGCGACGAGTTAGGCGGATTGGCGGTAGGAGGCTGGTCCGCGGGCGGTTGGCCCGGCGGCTGTTGCGGGCTGCTGTTGGCGGCGGGCTTTTCGCCCGGGGGATTTTGATCGCTGTTGGGCTGCTGTGGGGGTGACTGACCCATCGGCTGCTGGCCAGCGGATGAATCGCCCGTTGGTGATTTGCCCGGCGGTTGCCCCCCCTCCTTGTCACCCGCCGCTGGTTGTTCGCCTTTTTGTCCTTTTTGTCCTTGCTGGCCTTCTGTTCCCTGCTGCCCTTTGTCGCCGCCACTATTGCCGCTGCCGCCACTTCCCTGATCTCCGCTGCCGCTCTGGCCCGGCTGACCGCCGTTGCCCGGTTTTCCCTGGCTGGGGTTGGCTCCGTTGTCGCCGGTGGTCGGCTGGTCGGGCCGGGACTCGTTCGAGGCCGCCCCTTCTCCCTGGCCTGGGTTGTCTTTCAGCGGACTGAAGCGGTTGGCGTTGGGCCGCGGGCTTCCGTCGCTGCCGCTGAAGCTCGACAGGGCATACTCGGCGTTGGGCCGGGGAATGATCATGGCCGCCACCAGCAAGGCCACGGCCAGCCCACCCCCCACGGCCAGCCAGGTGCCGGCGATGGCCGCGGGCATTTCCAGTTTTCGCTGCCTCAAATAGCGCCGCAGGCCGAGAAAGCTGGTGGTCATCAGCAGCCCCAAGCCGCTGGCCAGATAGACCAACACCAGCTTAAAGACATACTGCCGCTGCTCGACCGCCCCGGCCGGCATGAAAGCCTGCCCGATGCCAAACATGGGCAAGGCGGCCAGCGAAAAGTAAACCGCCCACAATCCGGGCGCGTGCTTCTCCCGCCGACGCTTCCGCCATTCTTGAAACCGCTGCCAAGGGCTGCTCGACGGGCTTTCATCCGCGTTCGCCGTGCTTCCCTGGCGTTTTTCATCTTGGGAAGCGTTTGCGGCGTCGGCATCCAACCCCACCACTTCCAGCAACCCTTGGCCCGATGCATCAACACGCTCGTCGATAAACGTGCTGTCCCAAGTCAATTGGTGGGCCGCCCACCAGACGACCCCCAGGACCAGCGCCGTCGGCGGCAGCGAAAAGCCAAACCGGCCCAACACTAGCAACATGGCCACCGCCAGCGGGGCTGCAAACAGGCCGGCCCGCTCGACCCCTTCCTCCATCGAGATGCGGGCGATGAGCACAATCGCCACGGAATAGCAAAACACCACCCACGTCGCCCGCCCCTCACCCCCTTGCTGCCCCATCATGACTTCAACGAGAAAAAACATCAAACTACTGACCATGGCGATAATCAGTGCCGGGCTGATCGCCAAGACCATGTAGTCGGAAAGAGTTTTGTCGAGACGACGGGAGCGGGGCATTTTCGATTTTCGATTTTTGATCTTGGATTGGTGAATGCAATATTCTCGAAGTTGGAGTCGCTACTATTATTTCAATCTAGAATCAGGAATCGAGATTCCAAAATCATTTCTGGGCTCGTTCGAGCCGGTCCATCATCGCTCGGCCCAGGCCGGTGCGGGGGAGAGCTTGCGCGTGGATGGCTTGAAGGTTCGCGCTGTCGAGACGGTGCAGCGCGGCAAACAGGTTGGTGGCGGCTTCGGCCAGGTCGCCATCGTCGGAGAGAGAGACGGCAGCGGCAAAGCGGTGCGCATCGGGCGACGGGCGAAGGGTTAACAAGCCAAGTTTTTGACCGGGCGAGACTTGGGGTGGGTGTTCGTCGAAGATGACAAGCGGTGTCCGCGGGGCGTAATGGGTGGCGAGTTGGCCCGGCGCGGTTGGTTGTTCGGTCGAGCCGGTCACGACGATAATGGACGGAAGGACCGATTGCAGTTGCTCGAGCGACACGCCACCGGGGCGCAGCAGCTTAGGTGTATCGCCGCTGAGGTCGATGATAGTCGATTCGACCCCCACGGCGCACGGCCCGCCATCCAGGATGAAATCGGCGCGGCCACCCAATTGATCGGCCACATGCTCCGCCGTGGTAGGGCTCAGCCGGCCAAACAGGTTGGCGCTAGGTGCCGCCACCGGGCATCCGGCCAGCCGGATCAACTCCAATGCCACCGGATGGCTTGGCATCCGCACCGCCACCGTAGGCAAGCCCGACGTGACGATATCGGGAACTCCTTCGGCACTCTTCCTCAGCACCATCGTCAAGGGCCCAGGCCAGAAGCGTTTCGCCAGCAGCCGGGCGGCATCACCCAGTCCGGTTGTCAGTTGTTCGACCATGTCCCCATCGGCCACATGCACGATCAGCGGGTCGAAGAATGGCCGCTCCTTGGCCGCGAAAATACCGGCGCAGGCCACGGGGTCGAGCGCATTCGCCCCCAGGCCATAGACGGTTTCGGTCGGCAGCGCCACCAACCCGCCCGATCGCAGCACCTTGGCGGCGGCGGCAATGTTTTCGGGCGTGGCGAGACGAATGGGCATGAGGGGAAGACCAACAACCAAATTGTAGGAGGCGTTTCCAAGGCCAATCGTTTCTTGTGGAATCGCCCCCATCGGCAACGCCCATCAATCTTCGACTGGCACTTCTCCGACCGATCCAGAAATTTCCGCCAACAGTCGTCGCGGCACGCCGATGTCGATCACATAAACCTGCCCAGTGTACTCCGCCGCGCCGGGCACCAGAAACCCAGGCTTGTAGCCCACGAACGTGCAGGTGTGCCTGGCCCGAATGGTGTGCGCGGCCGCTATGCCGCTATCGCAGTCGAGCCCGCTAGGCAAATCAACCGCTACGATGGGCCGCCCGCTAGCGTTGAGTTGCCCGATTACCTGCGCATAGGGCGGTCGCGGCTCGCCGGTTGCGCCAGTGCCAAGCAAGGCATCGACCACCCAGGCCGCGTTAGTAAGTTCCGCCGCCAACCGGTCGTGCTCGGCCCGCGGCCCGCACACCGTTAGCGGCAACCCTGCCCGTTGCACGATACGGCAATTTATGGCCGCATCTCCGGCCAGTTCGTCCGGGTCAGCCCACAGCAGCATCCGCACGGATATCCCACGCAAGTCCAGGTGCCGAGCGATGACGAAACCATCGCCGCCATTGTTGCCTTTGCCGCAACAGACCAACACGGGGCCCGCGCAACCCAGTTCAAGCATCTTTTCGACCACGCCACGGCCAGCGTTTTCCATCAAGATCACGCCCGGCAAGCCATACCGCTCGATGGCCAGACAATCAACCTGGCGGCACTGCTGACGGGTATAAACGTCTGTCATTTGGCGATTAGGGCGTGCGGCAAACTGTGCAAAGACGGCAATTTGAGCGATGTTTTGCAGTTGTCGCCCCGTTCAACCCCAATTATCATACCAACTTGGTTTTTGGGCCGACGATAGCCCCCCGACGTGGTGGACAGAGTGACGGTATGCGATTTTCGCTGATCGATCGGGTGGTCGAGCTACAACCGGGTTCTCGAATTACCGCGCTGAAGTCGTTGTCTTTAGCCGAGGAATATCTGGCGGACCATTTTCCCCGAGCTCCGGTGATACCGGGCGTTTTAATGCTGGAAGGCCTGACGCAGGCCGCGGCTTGGCTGATCCGGTCCAGCGAGAACTTTGCCCACAGCATGGTTGTGCTCAAGGAGATTCGGGCGGTCAAATTCGCCAATTTCGTCGAGCCTGGGCAAACCATGCGGATCACGGCTGAAATTACCGGCCAGACCGAACACGAAACAAAACTGAAGGCCCAGGGGGCCGTGGGCGAAAATGTCACTGTCTCAGCCAAACTGGTCCTCACCCGCTACAATCTGGCCGATACAGTGCCCGATCGCGCCGTGAATGATGCTTATATGGTGGAAAAGCTGCGAGAATTGTTCGCCATTCTTTATCGGCCCGAGGTCGCGGCCGCGAGCTAAAATAGTGTTCCTGACTTAATTGTAGGTGCCCATCGCTGGCGGAGAACCCCGGTAATCCATCGTACCAGCCCAACGAAGATTTGTTGCAAATGCCCCTGAATTGCCTTGAGGAGATCAGAAATGCCGTCGAGTGATGAAGTTTTCGGAAAGATCCAGACCGCCTTGGTGGACGCCTTGGGTGTCGATGAGGAAGAAGTCACGCCGGAAGCCACCCTAACCGGCGACCTGGGAGCCGAGTCGATCGACTTTCTCGACATCGTGTTTCGGCTGGAAAAGTCGTTCAACATCAAGATTCCGCGTGGCGAGCTGTTTCCCGAGAGCGTGCTGACCGACCCTAACTTCGTACAGGATGGCAAAGTAACCGAGGCGGGCATCGCCGAACTGCGCAAGCGGATGCCGTTTGCCAATCTCGACACGTTCGCCGCCAATCCCAACGTCAAGGAGTTTGGCAAGCTGTTCACCGTCGACATGATTTGCAAGTATGTCGAAAGCAAGGTGAACGCGGGTTAGGGCTATTTTCAACAGGATCACGATTTCGCATGCGCTGGTACTGGATTGACCGATTTCTGGAGTTCGAGAGCGGCCGCGGTGCCAAGGCGGTCAAAAATGTGTCGTTGTCGGAAGAGCATCTGCACGACCATTTCCCCGGCTTTCCGGTCCATCCCAACACGCTGATCATTGAAGGCTGCGCCCAATGCGGCGGTCTGCTGGTGGGTGAGCATTTGAAGCTCGCCGGCAACATGATCCTGGCCAAAATTCCCAAAGCGGTGTTTCATTTCGCGGCGGTGCCAGGCGACACCTTGACCTACAACGTCCGGCTGGAAGACATCAATAACGAAGGGGCAATGGTCTCGGCCACTAGCCATGTGGGCGATCGATTGCAGGGAGAGGTCGAGATCTTTTTTGCCAACGTGCAAGAAGGCGAGAAAGCCCGCAAGCTGTTTGAACCGGGCGACTTGTTGGCTTACTTGCAAATCTTGGGGGCCTTTCAGGTTGGCCGGGCCGCCGATGGCTCGCCCTTGCGCCCCCCTTTGGCCGCCTCCGCCGGCGGATTAAAATGAACCGCCGCCAAATTGATCGTTCATGCCGGGCCTGTCCGAATCGGTCTTGACAGCGGGTTCCCACACTACGGCTCGATTGGTACGAAGGGTCCACTCCATGCGTCGCCGCGTTGTTGTCACCGGAATTGGCTGCGTCACCCCCATGGGGAGCGACATCGATCGCGTCTGGCAGCGGCTGCTGAAAGGCGAGTCGGGCGTGGGCAATACCACGCTGTTCGACGCCCGCAATTTCCCCACGCGGATCTCGGCCGAGGTCCGCGATTGGGATCTGTCTGACGCCGGCGAAGACCCCAAGCAATGGGTACACCAGGGCCGGCATACGCGGTTTGCCGTGGGGGCGGCGATAAAAGCCATGCGAGATTCTGGTGTGGAGGAAGGGCGCATCGACCCCACCCGTTTTGGCGTTTACCTCGGCAGCGGCGAAGGCCAACAAGACTTCGACCGCTTTACGGGCATGGTGGTGGCCGCGTTGACGGACGACGGCATCGACATGGCCCGCTTCACGAAGGCAGGCTTGGAAATTTTGGATCCTATCACCGAGTTGGAACAAGAACCCAACATGCCCGTCGGGCATCTGGCGGCGCTCTTCAATGCCCAAGGCCCCAACGCCAACTGCTTGACGGCCTGCGCCGCTAGCAGCCAGGCCGTGGGCGAGGCGACCGAGATGATTCGCCGAGGCGATGTCGACCTGATGCTGTCGGGTGGCACGCATAGCATGATTCACCCGTTCGGTGTAACCGGCTTTAACCTGCTGACTGCGCTCAGCACCAGCAACGACGAGCCGACCAAGGCGTCGCGCCCCTTCGACCGCAATCGTAACGGCTTCGTGCTAGGCGAAGGGGCCTCGATGTTGGTTTTGGAGGATTTGGAACATGCCCAGGCCCGCGGTGCCCGCATCTACGCCGAAATCGTCGGCTACGGCAGTACCGCCGATGCCTTCCGCATCACCGATACCCACCCCGAGGGCCGCGGTGCCGTAAGTTGCCTAAAGATGGCCCTGGCCGACGCCAAACTTAACCCGACCGACATTCATTACATTAATGCCCACGGCACCAGCACCGCGGTCAACGACAAGGTAGAAACACTGGCCATCAAGAAGGTCTTTGGCGACCACGCCTATAAGGTGCCGATTTCCAGCACGAAGAGCATGATGGGGCATTTGATTGCCGCGGCAGGAGCCACCGAGTTGATTGTCTGCCTGTTGGCCATTCGCGACAATGCCCTGCCCCCCACGATCAACTACGATACGCCCGACCCCGAGTGCGACCTGGACTACATTCCCAACCAGGCACGGCAAGTCCCCTGCGACGTGGCCGCCAGCAACAGTTTTGGCTTTGGCGGACAAAACGTGACCTTGATCGCCTCGCGGTTCAAGGGCTAGGAACAGAGCAGCTAATTCTTGGTACCTGCGCGAACCTGTGTCGGCTGGGGCGTGTCTTAACCGTCAACAGCAGGGCGCTCTCGCCCCTTGTGGCCCACAGGGCGATACCTACAATCAACGGGGTATAAATCGTCCGTTGCCCGCCGGTTGGTCTGCGACACATCTCTCTCGCGATTGCGTTCTTGCCGGCCGGTATTGTTCATACCTAGCCGGAAGGCCTGCCTCATGTCGCGTCGTTTTGTCAATCAGCTTGCGCATCAAGACACGGTCGATCAGATTTTCTTGGCCAATAACAAGCAACTTCGCCCCAATCGCAACGGGAATCTGTTCTTGCAAGTGGAGTTGTCCGACCGCACTGGCATGTTGGCGGCCCGGCTGTGGAATGCCAACGATGCGGTTTATCGTAGTTTTGACGATGGCGACTATATCCGCGTGGCGGGGACGGCGCAGGTTTATCAAGGGGCCATGCAGATCATTGCCACGTCGATCAATCGCGCGTCGGCCAGCGATATCGACCCGGCCGATTTCGTCCCGCTGGCCATGATCGACCTTGACCGTCTGGTCGGACGGCTGGGTGAACTGCTACGCGGCATGAACGACCCCCACCTGCGGTCTTTGGCCGAGTGCTTTCTGACGGATGAAGCCTTCATGGCCAAGCTCAGCAAGGCCCCGGCGGGCGTCAAGAACCATCACGCCTACCACGGCGGGCTGCTGGACCATGTGGTCAACCTGATGGAGGTCACGCACCGGGTGGCACCGCTCTACCCGGCCATCGACGCCGACATGCTGCTGATGGGGGCCTTCATCCACGATCTGGGCAAGATCGACGAATTGGCCTACGAACGGACCTTTAGCTACACGGACGAAGGACAATTGATCGGCCATCTGGTGATGGCCGTGAGCATGCTGGAGCAAAAAGTCCGCGAGGCCGAACGTCTCTCGGGCGAGCCGCTGCCGGCGGAAGCCGTGCTGCGGCTGAAGCACATCATTGTCAGCCATCATGGCGAATATGAGTTTGGCTCGCCCAAGCTGCCGATGACGCTGGAAGCCATCGCCATTCATTGCCTCGACAACCTCGATGCCAAACTCTTTAGTTTTCAACAACAAATGCGAGACGACGCCAACGTGGAAAGCGCCTGGACCAGTTTCAACCCACAGCTCAATCGCAAGCTGTTCAAGGGGCGGCAGTCCGCCGCGGAAGGCGAACAGCCCGCCAGCGAAAACCAAGGGTGATTGAATCGTGGATAGGTGCCCCCTGCATGAAATGGCGGAGCGGAGCCGAAATCATTGCGAACATAACGCGAACAGATCGTTGATCGAGAGTCCACGGCCAGCGATCGAACTATTTACAAACAGACTCGAAGGAAATCACATTTGACGAACGAATCACAAGAACCTCGCGAAGCAAACACATCGCCGCCCATCGGCCTGGAACAACGGCTGCTGGCCCACGTTAACCAGCCCAACTACCAACCCGTCAAGCCGCGGGTGATTGCCAAGAAACTGGGGCTGAATGCCGAGCAAGCCATACAGCTTCGCCGGGCCGTCAAGAAACTGGTGCAGGAGGGTAAAATCGGCTACGGGTCGAACCACCTGGTGAAGGCCGTTCCCCCCGGCACGGCCAAGCTGGCCGCTGGCAAACGAGCCGCTGCCGTGCCGCCCCCCCCCGCCGATAAGAAACGCGGAGCAGGTGTCGAACAAAAACCGAAACGGCGGGACCACGCCAATCCCATTCTGAATGAACAGAGTTCCCCGTCTGACTCCGCCGGCGAAACTCCCTCTCCGGCCGAGGCCGAAACGGAGCGACTCGCCAGGCGTCTCAAAACACGGGAAAAGAAAGCCTCGGGCGATGGCAAGCATGTGACGGGCGTTTATCGCCGCACGCAAAGCGGCTTTGGCTTCGTCCGGCCTTCGACCTCCACGCCAGCGGACGAACGAACGCTCGATGTGTTTATTCCCGCCGACAAAGCCCTTGATGCCGTATCGGGCGACACGGTGCTGGTCCGTGTCAGCAGCCGCCGCGACCCTCGCCGCCCCAACCGCATCGGCGAAATCACGGAGGTGATCGAACGCGACTCGCACCAGTTCGTTGGAACCTATTTTGAATCGGCCGGCACGGCCTATGTGGAAGTCGATGGCGCGGTATTTGGCCAACCCGTCCGCGTGGGCGATCCCGGTGCCAAGAATGCCCGCACGGACGACAAGGTCGTGTTTGAAATGGTCGTCTTTCCCTCGCAGACGCACGAGGGTGAAGGGGTGATTACCGAGGTGCTCGGCCCGCGCGGCGCGCCAGGCGTAGACACCTTATCCATCATCCGTGAATACAATCTGCCGGAGGATTTTGCCCTAGACACCCTAGCGGAAGCCCGTCTGCAAGCCGACCGGTTCGACGAGAACGACTTGTCGGGCCGCACCGACCTGACGGGCCAGACCATCATCACCATCGACCCTGTCGATGCCCGCGACTTTGACGACGCGATCTCGCTGGAGCGCGTGGCCAAAGATCACTGGCGGCTGGGGGTGCATATCGCCGATGTGTCGCATTTCGTGCAGCCGGGAACTGCCCTGGACCGTGAAGCCCACGACCGCGGCACCAGCGTTTATCTGCCCGACCGGGTGATCCCCATGATCCCGGAGATCATCAGCAACGGGCTGGCCAGCTTACAGCCTGACCGCGTGCGGTTCACCAAGACGGTGTTTATCGAGTTCACGCCCGATGGCGTACCGGTGGGGAGCGAGTTCCATTCGGCCGCCATCCGCAGCGTGCGGCGGTTTGCCTACGAAGAGGTGGATGAATACCTGGCCGACCCAGAACCGTGGAAGAAAAAGCTTACGCCGCGGGTGCATTCGTTGTTGGAACGGATGCACGAGTTAGCCATGATCTTGCGCAACCGTCGGCTGCGCAAGGGGGCGTTGGAACTAACCATGCCCGAGGTCAAGATCGATCTCGACCGCGATGGCCGCATTTCCGGCGCGCATGTGGCGGCCAACACGGTCAGCCACCAGATCATCGAGGAGTTCATGCTGGCCGCCAACGTGGCGGCCGCCGAAAAACTGCGCGAGGAAAAACTGCACTTTCTCCGCCGCGTCCATTCGCCCCCCGATCCGCGAAAGCTGAAATTACTGACGGCGTTTGTGGCTGGCTTGGGCTTTGCCGTCGAGAGCCTGGAGAGCCGCTTTGAACTGCAGCGTCTGCTGGCATTGGTGGAGGACCGGCCCGAGCGCCAGGCCATCAACTATGCCGCGCTCCGCAGCTTGCAGCGGGCCGTCTACAGCCCGGCCGACGAAGGGCACTACGCGTTGGCCTTTGAGTGCTACACGCACTTTACCTCCCCCATTCGCCGCTACCCCGACTTGCACATCCATCGCCTGCTGCAGGCGGTCTTGATGCACCAGCGGCCCAAGAAGAACGACCTGGTTTCCGTCGCCTTATTGGGCGAGCACTGTTCCACCTTGGAACGCAGGGCCGAAGCCGCCGAGCGCGAGCTGATCAAAGTCAAGCTGCTGGCCTATCTGCAAGAGCGGATTGGCGAGGAGTTCGATGCCGTCATCACGGGGGTGGAAACTTTTGGCCTGTTTGCCCAAGGGATTGAAATGCCCGCCGAGGGGCTGATCCACGTCACCTCGTTGACCGATGACTACTATCGTTATGACAAGTCCAGCCACAGCCTGAATGGGCATCGGGCTGGAAACCAGTTCCGCCTGGGAGACACCATTCGCGTCAGCGTGGCCCGCGTCGATATCGAACGCCGCGCGCTCGACTTCCGGCTGGTGCAGCGCGGTCCCGCCGCCCCCCGGCCACGGGCGGAAAAACCCGCCCGGCGAAAGCCCGGTACATCCGGCGGTAAGCCCCCCTTCAAAAAGAAGAAGCGGCGATAGGTGCCGGGAATTTCTAGGACGACTTTAACCCGTACTTGTCGAGCCACAGGCGGAAGTCTTTGAGTTTGAAAAACTCAATGTCATCGCCGAATTGATCGGCCGTCAGCGGAGAATCGTCGTCGGGGATCACCACTTTTAGCCCGGTGTCGATGGTACGATCGCCGTCCACCCCGGCCTGGTGAAGCATTTCGTCCAGGACCGCCTGGTCGTCTTCGATCAGGGCTTTCATCAACCGCACGCCGTCGTAGCCCATGCGGTAGGGGTTTTGCACGACCAGCACGTCGATCAGCCCGGCCTCGGTGTGTTGGATGGCGTCCTGGTCGGCGTCGAAGCAAACAATGGTAAATTTGTCGCGGGCGTTCTGGTCTTGCACCACATCGACAATCTTGCCGGCGTTGTACGACCAGATGCCGACCAAAAACTTGAGATCGGGATGATTGCGGATGGCGTTGCGGACGTTCTCCTTGGCCTTGGACATGTCGATTTCGTCCCCCATGTTGTCCTTGGCCACGAAGTTTTTGCCGGCCCCCTCGGCAAACCCGTCCACGCGTTGGATAGCGTTGTGGGCACCCGTCCGGCCGACGAACGTCACGTATTCGCCGCCGTCGGGCCGCAGCAGCCGCGCGGCGGTTCCCAGCAGGCGGCCCCCCGCCAGGTTGTTGCTGCCGACAAAGGCATAGCGGGCGTCCCGCAGGTTTTCGTTGAGGTCAGAGTCGATGGCAATGACCTTAACGCCTTTCTTGCGAAGCGCGCGTAGCTCGTCGGCGATCGCCACGTTATCCCGGTCGGTCACGGAGATGCCTACGGCTGCCACGTCCGATTGCGTGGCAATCTGACGCAATTTGTCGAGTTGACCCTCATTGGTGCCGTCGTTGGCCATGAAGGTGGCCTCCAGGCCGGCCGCGGCCAGGCCAAAGTCCTTGGCGGCCGCTTGTAGCCCCGTCTCGGCCGCCTTCCAAAAGTCCGAATAACCGTTGGTCAGCAAGATAATCCGCCGTTTGTCCCCCGCGTTTGCACCCGTGGAACCGTCCCCCGCCGGCCCCGGCGTGGAGTTCGTATTGCAACCGATGAGACACCCCAAAGCCAATGCGACAAAGGCCATCCGCCGCGCCGAGACCATCTTTTCCACCATGAGAAATCCGCCTTTTTCGTAGAGAGAATGGCTCGCACTTTCCAAGTCGCCTGCATTATGGGAATAGACTTGTGGCAACGCAAGAATGCGCCTATTCTCCGTGAGAAATGGCAAGCCGTCACGCTGCATGATTCCCATGAGCCACAAACGCAAGAAGAGACCCCGGCTTAAACCGCCTGCCACGATTGGCGAGGCGAAGTCCTCAGCCGAACGCAAGAAGTTGCGCAACAGGTTGCGGTCGTTGGCCAAGGAAGGGCGCGTCGCCAACGGCGTGGAATTGCCCGCCGGCGCTATCCCGGCTGATCTGGCCAGGCAGGCTCCCAACAATTCTTGGGGGCCGCCGTTGTACTATGTCGATCAACCCTTTCGATGCGTTGATTGTGGTGTGGAGCAAGTTTGGACTGCCACGCAACAAAAGTGGTATTTCGAGGTTGCCAAGGGATCCATCTACGGGCGGGCCAAACGGTGCCGAGCATGCCGCCGCAAGCATAAATCTGGCGGCAAGCCTCAATAGCCGGGGCATGGCGTCGCAACGCCACTTGCATTTGGCCGCCTGCCGCCACACATGGGTGAAAGGGACCATGACGAAACAGCCATTCCTTGCCACGGCTGAACCGGTCTTATGTCAACTGCCCAAGAAATTCGCTCTACCCTGTCCGCCGGGGCAGCCAGTTGTAGACGCGGCGAAGGGCCGCTTCGACCGTGCCCGTCACGGTTTGGCGGCTGACGGGCTTGGAGAGGACCGAAAAGGCATCGGCCAGTTGGGCCTGCTGAATCAGTTCCTCGTCGGCGTCGGCTGAGAGGATGATGCATGGCATGAGGGCCTTGAACTGCTTCACCAGTCGGACAACTTCCAGCCCGGTCAGCTTGGGCATGTGCATATCCAGCAACAGCAAGTGAACTTCTTGATGCTGCACGATATGCATGGCTTCTTCACCGTCGCAGGCCAACAACGTGCGGTAGCCCTGCGGCTCGAACACGCCGCGCAGCGTCTCCCGGAAACCGGGATTGTCGTCGGTGATGAGCAGTCGTGGATGCTCGATGGCCACGGCGATTCTCGCTTGGCGAGAGGCAACTATTGGTGCCAAAAGGGCTTAACGCATATCGCAAAACGCTAAACAGCAACTTCAATGCCAGCTTGCGTGGGCATCCGCCACGTAACTGGGAGGAATCGCCCTAACCTCTGACACAATCTTATCTTGTAATTGAAAGCCGGTCGCCGGGAAAGAGAAAATAGGGGATTTGTCGCGGCTTAGTTGCGGATTTTCCGACCCGATCCTGCCGAGTTGGCAGGCAGTAGCGAGAGGTGGCCCCGATTGGAAATGGCCCCGGCAGGGGCTTAAACCAACGTTCGGCGTTGATGCACCGTGACCGGTGCTAGGAATGGCACGCGGATCGTAGCCGCCGGGAAACGCCTCCTCCAAGCGGATCGGCGATGGAATCGCCTCCTACAGCGGCGTTTCGGCTCCTTGCCAGCGGGCGATGCATTCCTATACTACAGAGGCTCTTGCTGAAAATTGCGATCATCGCCCAATTCAACACCTCGTCCAACCGAGGTATTTCGTCAGGAAGGCCCGCTGTGGACGCTATCAAGTCTGCTCCCTCAACCCGTCCGTTCTTGGCCCGCCACGAGTTTCTCATCCGCCGGCTGCATTCGCTGTCGGGCCTGATTCCGGTGGGGGCCTATATGGTCGTCCACCTGGTCACAAATGCCAGCGTGCTCAACGGGGCAGGCAGCTTTCAGGACAACGTCGATAAAATCCACAGCTTGGGGGCGGCGCTGCCGGTGGTGGAGTGGCTGTTCATTTTCATCCCGCTGTTTTTTCATGCCATTATTGGCGCGATGATGATCTACGGCATGGTTCCCAACACACAAAGTTACCCGCTGATTGGCAACTATCGCTATACGGCCCAACGGGCTACCGGCATGATTGCCATGGCCTTCATCTTTTTTCATTTGGTACAGTTGCACAACTTTTTTGGGGCACCCCTGAAGTCGGCTGGCTACGGTGCCCAGTTCGATCCGCACCATGCCACTTCCAGCGCGGCCACCGCCATTGGCGCGGCTCCCTGGATCGTGCTGATTTATGTGATTGGCATTCTGGCCTGCGTCTACCATCTGGCCAACGGGCTGTGGACGATGGGCATTACTTGGGGCGTGTGGACCACTCCCACGGCGCAACGCCGGGCCAACATCATCAGTATTGTGTTTGGCGTGGGGCTGGCCGTGGTGGGCCTGTCGGCCTTAAGTGGCATGTACATGAATGAGGAAGAAATAGCGGCTGCCAAAGCCATGGAAAATGTCCGTCAAGAAGCCCATGAGGCACAAGAAGCGGCCATTGAACAGAGAGCGGAAGAGGCCAAACAAAAAATCAAGGACAAGCAAGAGAGCGAGAAGGCCAGCCAACAGTCGGTGGAGGCCCCGGTTGAGCCGTCCTCGCCTGGCGATGCCGTCGAGGACGAGTAGCATCCGCCGCGCTGCATCTTGCCGCAACATTTCGCGAAGAATCGCCAAACGCAATAATCGCAATTATCGCCGCATAGGTAAAAACTGATGGCAAAGCAACGTGTGTTGGTGGTCGGAGGTGGGCTGGCCGGTTTGGCCGCGTCGATGCAATTGGCCGAGTCGGGCTACGACGTCGATCTGATGAGCCTGGTGCCGGTCAAGCGCTCGCATAGCGTTTGCGCGCAAGGCGGCATCAACAGCGTCAATCACCAAACGCGGCAACAAGGCGACCACGAGGGGCTGCACTTTGACGACACCGTTTACGGCGGCGATTTCTTGCAGCACCAGCCGCCGGTCAAAGAGATGTGCAACTGGGGCCCGCGGATCATCGATTTGATGGATCGCCTGGGCGTCCCCTTCAACCGCACGGAAGAAGGCTTTCGCGATCAACGGCGGTTCGGCGGAACGCTCTTTAAACGGACCGCTTTCGCCGGTGCCACCACCGGACAGCAACTGCTGTACACGCTCGATGAGCAAGTCCGCCGCTGGGAAGCCGAAGGCAAAATCAAGAAATACGAATTCTGGGACTTCTTGGGGCCAATTCTGGACGATGCCGGCGTTTGCCGCGGAGCCGTCGCTCAGGATCTGGTCAACATGGAAATTCGCAGCTTTCCGGCCGATGCCGTGCTGGTCGCCACCGGCGGGTGCGGCCTGATTTATGGCCGCTCCACCATGTCCATGGTCTGCACGGGCAGTGCTGCCAGCCGTTGCTACCGGGCGGGTGCCAAGTACGGCAATCCCGAGTTTATTCAGGTTCACCCGACCGCCGTGCCCGGCGCGGACAAACTGCGTTTGATGAGCGAAAGCGCCCGTGGCGAAGGTGGCCGCGTGTGGGTGCCGCGCAAACCGCAAGATCCACGCGACCCGCGATCTATCCCGGAGTCAGAGCGTTACTATTTCCTGGAAGAACGATACCCCAAGTATGGCAACCTGGTGCCGCGCGATATCGCCACGCGTGAGATTTTCAGCGTCTGCACCGAGGACGGGCTGAGCGTTGAAAAAGAACGGCTGAGCGTTTATCTCGATGTGACCCATCTGCCGCGTGAGATTCTCGACCGCAAGCTGGGTGGCATTCTGGATATTTACGAAAAGTTTCAGGGGGTCGATCCGCGCGAAGTCCCCATGAAGATTTTCCCCGCCGTGCATTACAGCATGGGGGGCCTGTGGGTCGATTACGAACGGACGTCAGAGGGGGGCCTCAAACTCGGCTCGCCCAAGAACCAGGTGACCAACATCCCCGGCCTGTACGCCTTGGGAGAGTGTGACTACCAGTACCACGGTGCCAACCGCTTGGGCGCCAATTCGTTGCTAAGCTGCATCTTCAGCGGCCTGATCACCGCGCCCGGCATTGCCAACTGGATGAAGGGCCAAAAGACGGCCGCGGCCGATCTGCCCAAGGGCCTGTTCGAGGGCGAAAAGAAAAAGCACCAGCAATCGCACGATGCCTTGTTGCGCCGTACCACCGGCGGCGAAAACCCCTATCTGCTGCACCAAGAGTTGGGCCGCCTGATGACCAAGGCCGCCACCGTGGTCCGCTACAACAAGGTCTTGGCCGACGCTTACGAAAAAGTCTGCGAGATGTCGGTGCGGGCCGAGAAATGCTCTCTTTCCGACAGCGGCAATTGGACCAACCAAAACGTCGTCTTTACCAAGGCTTTGCGGGATATGTTCCCCATCGCCAAGGCCATCTTGCAAGGGGCCTTGCGGCGTGACGAGTCGCGCGGGGCACACTACAAACCCGAATTTTCGATGGGCGGGCTGGAAGCGACCGATCCGGCCGAACGCCGCCAAGAGGCGGAGGCTTGGTGTGACCGCTTTGAGGAAAACACCGACAAATGGCTGAAATCGACCATCACGGTCTGCGGCGACGAAGGCGACCCCATCCTGACCTATGAGGATGTCGATACGTCGCTCATTCCGCCGCGTCCGCGGCTGTACGGCCTGGTCGGCGGCGAACAGATTGAAGAAGCCTGGAAAAAACGAGCGGAAAAGAAAGGCGGAAGGCGAAAGGCGGAAGGCGAAGTACTGTTGGCCGCCGGCAGCCAGCCATCGGCCACAAGCTGACAGCTAATAACTGAACACTGAAAACTGAAAACTCCCCATGACCGCACACGGACACAACGGCCACGATTCCGGTACCGCTTCCGCCAAGCACTTTGACGTGAAAGTGCTGCGTCAAGACGGCCCCGGCAAGCCCAGCTACTGGGAACGCCATCGGGTCGTTTACGAATCCGATATGAACGTGATCAGCGTGTTGCAGCAGGTGGCCGCGACTGCCGAGACGGCTGACGGCACGCCAGTCGCGCCAGTGGCCTGGGACTGTAACTGCCTGGAAGAGGTTTGCGGTGCCTGCACCATGGTCATTAATGGCCGCGTGCGGCAAGCTTGCTCGGCCCTGGTCGATCGGCTGCTGGAAACCAACGCCAGCGAGATTGAACTGCGACCGATGGAAAAGTTTCCCGTGCTCCGAGACCTGATGGTCGATCGCGGCCGGTTGTTTCAAGCCCTGACCAAAGTCACCGCCTGGATCCCCGTGGACGGCTACCACGACATGGGCCCCGGCCCGCGCCAATCGGCGGCGGAACAGGCTCGGGCTTATCCTCTCAGCGAATGCATGAGCTGCGGCTGCTGTGTCGATGCCTGCCCGCAATACGCCAAGGTCGAACTGACCCAAAACGACGGCGAAACGGCGGAACAGTTTGCCGCCCGCCAACATGCGGCCTACGATCAGTCGTTCATTGGCCCGCATGCCATCAGCCAGGCAATGTTGATGAACAGCAATCCCACGGGCCAGTTCAGCGCTGGCAAGCGCCTGGACGAACTAACGGCCGAGGGGGGCCTGCAAAAGTGCGGCAACGCGCAAAACTGCGTGGCGGTCTGCCCCAAGAAGATACCGCTCACCACGTCCATCGCCCGCGCCAACCGCGCCGCCACGCTGCACACCATCAAGAAACTGTTTGACGCCTAGCCGCCCGCGTCAGCCATTCGGATTTGATTCGAATATCCCGACGAATCCTCCCCCAGCCCGCCACATTTCTTGGCGGGGGATGTAACGAAATGGCCAACTCTTCGCTGCGGTTGTTGAAGCGCCCCGCGAGAACGCTACGATAGGCGGAAGTTCCGCTAGCAGCCTGGGAGTTGAGGATGTTCATTACGATCAAGTTTGGCGGCACATCGGTGGGCGACGCCGGCCGCATCCGCAAAGCAGCCGAGTTGGTGGCTGCCGAGGTCGCCGCTGGCCACAAGGTGGTCGTCGTCACGTCGGCCATGACGGGTGTCACCAATAAACTGGTGGCACTGGTGCAGGCCAAACCGGGCCCTCCGGTCGAGGAACAGACCCGTGTGATGGAGTTCTTTCACTTCACCAAGGAACTCGAACAAAAACATATTCAGACGGCCCGCGAATGCATCAGCAATCCCAAGCTGGTCGATGAAACCGCGAACACGCTGTACAGCGAGCGGCATGCCCTGGAGCGCGTACTGCTGGGGGCGCACTTTCTTGGCGAGGATCAAATCCAAGAAGGGACGATCGGCTACGACTTTGTCGTCTCGCAAGGCGAGCGGCTGTGCGTGCCGATTCTGGCCAACTGCCTGCGCGACCTGGGCGTTGATGCGGCGGCCGTCGGTTCGGAAGGCTGCGGCATAATGACCGACAGCAACTACGGCAATGCCCGACCGTTGGAACCGCAAACACGCAACGGCGTGCGGCAGACGCTATTGCCGTTGATTAATACCGGCAAGACACCGGTGGCGGGCGGTTTTTACGGCCGTTCGCCCCAAGGCCGCTATGCCACGCTGGGCCGGGGCGGTAGCGATTACTCGGCCACGTTGGTGGGGGCCGCGTTGGACTGTGACGAAATCTGGATTATGACCGATGTGGACGGCATCAAAACGACCGATCCGCGGGTGGTTCCTTCCGCCCGGGCCATCGATGAGATGCCCTATATGATCGCGGCGGAAATGGCCCTGTTGGGGGCCAAGGTGCTGCACCCCAAGAGCGTGCTGCCAGCCGCCAAGCAAGACATTCCGCTGCGCGTGGCAAGTTCGTTTGAACCGGCCAAGCCGGGCACGCGATTGGTGCCCACCAGGCCGGGCACCGGTCCCGGCGTAGCCGGACTGACGTTGGTCCGCAAGGCCGGGCTGATCTGCATGACGACTGCCCACTTGGGTGACAAGGGTGTGATACCCGCGGCCATGATCGACGACATCCGCCGCAACAACACGGACATTCTGGCGAGCTCCTCGGCGTCCAACGGCAGCAGCGTGTTGTGGCTGGTCGGCCCGCTCGACCTGGAGCGGTTTCTGTCGATTGTCGAACAGCGCAAAGACCCGCATGTCCAGGCCGAGATTCGCCGCGACGTAGCGGTACTGGGCATCGTCGGGGAGCAAGCCGCCCGGGCGCCTGGCATTCTGGCTCGCGTGGCTAACTGCCTGGAACAAGTCGGCGCGCAGCCGCTGGCTTGGCTGCAAGGGGCCTCGCCCAATAGCATTGCCATTGCCCTGCCCGACGACGACGAAAAACTCCCCGCCATGATGCGGGCTTTGCATTCCACCTTTGGTCTGGATAAAGGGGCCTGATGATGATCGAAACACCGTTGCGATTGCGCCGCATTCTCGACCCTCGGTCGGGCCGTGCTTTGCTGCTATCGTTTACTTCTGGCATGGAGATAGGCATTGCCGGCGGACTTTCCGACGTCCGCCGCATGGCGGTCGGACTGGCCGCGACCAGCCTGCCCACCGGCCTGATCGTCCATGCGGGCGTGGTAGAAAGCCTTTTCGAGCGGCAGCCCAACTTGCCATGCGGCATTGTCGTTGATCTGTTTGGCGGAACGTGGATGACCACGCAGCCGTACCAGCGAGAGCAAATCTGCAGCCTGGAGCACGCCGTGCGAGTAGGGGCCGATGCCGTGCTGATGACGCTGGGCCTGGGCAGCCCCGACGAAGCCCGCCAACTGCGGCAATGCGGTGAGATCACGCGCGAATGCGCTTACTGGGGCTTGCCCCTACTGTTGCGGGTAGACACTGCCGAAACCGACTCGCGGCGGCAGTTCTCGGCCACGCTGTGCGGGCACGGGGCGCGGCTAGGCTACGAAATTGGCGCTTCCGCCGTGATCGTGCATTACCCCGGCGATTCCAAGACATTCCATGAAGTGATCCAAGGGATCGACATTCCGGTTATTATCGGCGGTGCCCCCAACATGGCCACCGATGCAGCAATGCTATCCTCGATCGGCGACGGCATTCGTGCCGGGGCCAACGGCGCAGCCCTCAACGGGGCCATGTTCTGGTCCGACGGGCCAATGCCGTTGCTCGACCAGGTAGCGAAGGAGGTGGCTGGGTAGGATTGTTCAGTGTTCAGTTTTCAGTTTTCAGTTTTTAGCCGCCGGCCACTAGCTTATCGAAGTGCGTTGACGGCTTTCAAACCACATACATTCCTTCCGCCTTCATCCTTCATCCTTCATCCTTTTCTTCCATGCCTGACATCCCCGACAACACCGCTTCGTCTCCTTCCGGGCCGCGTTTGGCCGATACGGGCGAGCGCACGTTTCAACGTCCACCGCGGGCTGAATTGGGGCACGCCCCCAGGCTGCGGCACTTGTTCAACCGGGGCAACGCCCGCACGTTAATCGTGCCGATGGACCACGGCATTAGCATGGGGCCGGTGCCGGGGTTGTTCGACATGCGGCAGACTGTGCAGCAGATGTCGGGCACGGGCGTGAATGGCGTGGTGGTGCATAAGGGCCTGGTGCGGTCGATCGCCCCGGTGTTGCGCACCGCTCCCGACGTGGGACTGATTATCCACCTTTGCGGTTCGACCTCGGAAGCGCCTGACCCTAACGAGAAGCAACTGGTTTGCACGGTGCAAGAGGCCCTGGCCCAGGGGGCGGATGGAGTCTCCGTGCATGTCAATATCGGCGCGGCCACGGAAGGCTCGATGCTCCGCGATTTCGCCGAAGTTGCTGAGCAGTGCCACAATCTTAAAGTGCCGCTGCTGGCGATGGTTTATGCCCGCGGCCCCCGGCAACGAGTGAAGTTTAGCGAATCGTTCAACGCGCATTGTGCCCGCGTGGCGTACGAGATTGGCGCGGACTACGTCAAAGTGCAATACACGGGCACGCGCGAGGGGTTTGCCCAGGTCGTTTCGGCGGTGCCGATACCGGTGCTAATCGCGGGGGGGCCCAAGATGAACGACGACCGCGAGGTGTTGCAAATGGTGTGGGAATCGCTGGATGCCGGCGCGGCCGGCATTTCCATCGGCCGCAACGTCTTCGGGGCCGACAACGTACCCCAACTCTGCCGGGCATTGGCCGGCTTGATCCACGATAATCTCAGCGTCGATGATGCCGTGGAGATTCTGAACACCAAGGTTTCTTGAGATATCCCATTACTCCAGACGGCAAGGGAAACGCCTTGCCTCCATAACCGCAAGGCCAACGCCATGTCCGAACTCACCCTCTCGCGCCATACCGCGCAAGCCTCTCCCAAGGTGGTCACTGTCTGCATCACCGGCGAAGTCGATCAGCATAGCGGCCGCAGTGCCGAGAGCTACGTCGATGAAACGCTGGACGCGGAGAAGCCCCAGCATCTGTTGTTGGACTTGAGTGGCCTTTCCTTTGCCGGAACAAGCTTCTTTTCCAGCCTGCTTTTTTGGCGAGAGGAGCTGACCAAGCTGGGCGGGTCGCTGGGCCTGTTTGGCTTGCAGCAAGCTGTTCACAGCACCATGCGCATGCTGGCCCTAGACCGGCTCGTGCCAATCAGCGATGACGAACAAGCCGCTCTGGCGCGGCTGGGGCAAGGGTAGTGCGGTTTCAAGTTTCCGCGGCACCCAATCCGTGACCACCGCCAGCACACTCTTGATCCTGGGGGGCAGCGCAAGGGCGGCGGCCTGGTCGGCCGCGCGGGCCGGCTTTCAGCCGTTTGCCGGCGATTTTTTTGCCGATCAAGATCTGCACGAATGCTGCCCGGTTGAATTGGTAAAGAAGTACCCCCGAGATTTGCTGGAGGTATCGCGAAGGTCGCCCCCTGGCGATTGGCTGTACACCGGGGGATTGGAGAACCATCCAAGGCTGGTGGATGCCATTGCCGCCGAACGCCGCTTGCTGGGGAATCCGGGCGATGTGCTGCGCCGGGTGCGCAATCCGTTTGACGTAGCCGCCGCCCTGTCGCGCTGCGGCATCACTTGCCCAGCGTTGGCCGCATCGGCTCATGGTTTGCCCCGTGATGGCACCTGGCTTTGCAAGCTCCGGCGTTCATCCGGCGGCCAAGGGATTTTTCCCTGGGACCAGACGCGGCAATCAGGCATCTTGCCGACGCGGCCAAAAAGCAATTCTCGCCGGAACTACTTTCAAGAACGGATCGACGGGTTGCCGTGTGCCGCCGCGTATGTCGCGGCAAGTGGAAAGGCCCGACTGTTGGGAATCACCCAACAATTGATTGGCACGCCCTGGTGCGGTGCCCAGCCATTCGCGTATGCCGGCTCAATCGGTCCGTTCCCCACCAACGATCGCCAATTGTTGCAATGGGAACGAATCGGATCGGCGCTCGCCGAGGAGTTCAAGCTCGTCGGGCTGTTTGGGGTCGATGCGGTCTTGCATCAAGATTCCGTCTGGCCGATTGAAGTCAACCCGCGTTACACGGCGTCGCTGGAAGTGCTGGAGCGCACGCTTGGCCTACAGACGGTGGCGCTACATGTAGCCGCATGCAGCCAGGGAATTTTGCCCGCGGCGATTGTGCCTGCTGGCCACGGGCGCTACAGCGGTAAGGCTGTTGTCTATGCCCAGGTGAATGGCACCGTCAACGAATTTCTCGCGAAAGCGTTTGCGGGCTTGAAGGGAGCCGCGGCCTGGCCCCAGCTAGCGGATATTCCGCGCATCGGCAGCGGCATCGTCCGCGGCTGGCCGATCTGTACCGTGTTGGCCGATGGGACATCGCCGACGGAAGTTGAGCAGCGGCTACAGTCGGACAGCGGAAAGATTCTTGAACTGCTGGAAGCGGCAGCGAACCGTTAATCCAACTCTTCCAGCCACAGCCGGATTTCGTTTTCGTATTCGCTGGCCAGGTCGCCTTTGACCAACTGGCGATGGAAGCTGGCGGCGCCTTCTTTCACCAGGTCGGCGGCTTCCGCATTGGGAAAGCGGCGCATCGGGTCGGGCGCAATCAGTCCGCGACAGAGGTTCATCAACAATTCGTTGCAAACCACCTCGGCCGGCAGAATGGTATGCAGCCGCTGCACCAACATGCGTTTGGCTTCCAGATACTCCTTCAGGGTGCTCAAGCCGGCGAAGGGCCGCTGCCCCGACAGCATCTCCACCAACACATAGCCCAGGCTGGCCAGGTCCGAACGGGGCGAACTGTCATGCTCTTCCAACACTTCGGGCGCGGCATACGCCGGCGTGCAACTGCGGCGGGAGGGAGCATCGTCCAGGTCGAACGCCGAACCAATGTCGATGATCTTGGCGTTGCCGGTACGCTTGAGCATGATGTTGGAGGGCTTCAGGTCGCCGTGGACAATCCCCTGGCGATGCAGCGCGGCCAGTCCCGCCAGACACTCTCGCAAGACCGCAATGGCGATCCCCGGCTTCAGCCGCGGCTGCGTCGATCCGGCGGTGACGATGACGTTGTTCAAATAGTCCCAGCGACGGACACTGACGCGGTGCCGCACGCGGTCCAGCGTTGCCATCGACATCAGTCGTTCCAGGTCGTAGCCGTCCACCCATTCCATTTCCATCAGGCGGATGCGGCTGCGATCGACAAAGTTATGCACGTCGATCAGATTGTCTTGCTGAATCTGCGCCACGCGGGCGGCAATGGCCGCCATGCGGGCCATGCATTCGTCGTAAGCGCGGGCCGTTTCAAAGCGCTCGGGCGAGAAGACCTTGAGGGCTACCGGTAGCGTGAAATTGTCCGTGCCGCGGCGCTCGCTAAGAAATACGGTCCCTTGCCCCCCCTCTCCCAATTTGCGCAGCAAGTGGTGGTGTACCGTCCAGTTGAACGGCTGCCCGTCGATCAGGGCCTGGTAACGGTCCAGCAAATCGCTGGGACAGCGAGCCTTCTTGTCGCCGCCCCCAAGCGTCATGGTGTTGGCATGGGGAGGAAACGTGGTCGTACTCATGGACTCCGCCTTTCGCATTCACACTCGGTTCCGAACGTGCCCGCGCCGCCCCTCCCTCTCCGGCAGGCACAAGTATCTTAGGGGCGCGGCGGCACCGCCGTCCAGATGTCGGCCACTCGGTTGCCAGCACCGCGGCCGATTCTCCTCTTGCAAATTTGAGATGAGTTGCTTTCTGATTTGCATTTCCATCGCCAACGATTAGAGTGACGGAACGGTGGGCGTCCACCCGTCCGCAGGGTGGAGCTGCGCGCTAGCGAAAGTGTGGAAGCTGCCTCCGTGAGAGAGGCTTACGGCGGCCACAACCGGGAAAGCCTCGCCATGCACGATAAAGAGTCGATCGATTTGGTAGCCCGGTATCGCGGCGGCGACGAGCAAGCCGCGGATGAACTGTTCAAGCGGTACGTGGGCCGCTTAACGGCGTTGGCCCGCAGCCGTTTGTCGCAAAAGATGTCTCGGCGGATCGACGCGGACGATGTCGTGCAGTCGGCCTACCGCAGTTTTTTCGTGCATGCCCGCCAGGGCAGCTACTCACTGGATGACAGCGGCGACTTGTGGCGGCTGCTCGTTGTGATCACCTTGAACAAGCTGCGCAGCCAGGTCGAGCGGCACTCGGCCGGCAAACGGGCGATCAACGCCGAGCAAAGTTTTGCGCAAGACAACAGTCTTGTGCGGCTTCGTCCCGAAGCTGTCACGCGAGAACCCTCGCCCGACGAAGCCCTGGCCGTCGTTGAAGAAGTCGCCAAACTGATGCAAGGGCTGAATCCGTTACAATGCAAAATGGTGGAGTTGCGTCTGCAAGGCTACCAACTTGAGGAAATCGCCGAACAGGTCAACCGATCAGAACGTGGCGTGCGCCGCCTGCTGGATAAAATCAAGGACCGCCTCAACGATCAAATGGCCGGCCCTTCGGACGAATGAGCGTATAATTGCGTTTCGTACGGCCAATGAACGCCTGCCGACCAACGGGAAGGCCGAAAGCCATGTAATTTGAAGCGTTAGCACAGGATCGTTATCCAAACGAACCGCCAAAAGCCTACAACCGTCACGATCTGGCCGTTCTTTTAACGGCCAGGCGCATTTCATCCCTCGATTCCTCCCGTTTTTCAGACATACTAACGTAACAGGCCGTTGGATGGGCCTTCGGCCTGATTCCTGGTTATTCCCTCCGTGCTCGCGGTCCCCGCCATGTCGCAAACTCCCTCGGGCGATACGCATTCGCCGCGCAGCGACGAGGCGATCGAAGACATCCTGGAGAGATTCGAATTGGCCTGGCAAGGGGGCGTGGTGCCCAGGATCGACGACTTCTTGCCTCCGCCGGCCGACGAGACACCCGCTGCCGCCAAGACCCACCGTGAACTGCTGGAAGAGCTCATCAAGATCGACTTGGAGTACCGCTGGCGGCGCGGTGCCAGCGACCGCTCGACGAGCCTCATGAACCAAGGCGCGGCCAGCGGCGACACCTTCCCTCGGCGGCTTAGTCTGGAAGACTACGCCGCCAGGTTTCCTCAGTTGCCCTCGGCCGAAGGACTCTCGCTGGATTTAATCGTCGAGGAATACCGCGTCCGCCGCCGCTGGGGAGATCGCCCGCCCCAGTCGGTCTTTCTAGACCGCTTCCCACAATTTGGCATGCAATTGGCCGCAGCGCTGGAGCGGGTTGATCGCGAAACATTGCCCAGCCGTAAGCAGTTATCGGATACGAATGCCGTCGATACCGATGTTGTCTTGGCCCCTTCCACATCCAACCCCTTGCCGACGGTGAGATCGGCGGTGCCGCCGACGCCGGCGGACAATGTGCCGATGCCGGCCAAGATTGGCCGCTATGTGGTCCGAGGCCAGTTGGGGCGAGGTGGATTTGGCACCGTTTACCTGGGCTTTGACGAGGAATTGCAGCGGCAAGTAGCGATCAAGGTTCCGCGGGCGGACCGTTTTCGCTCGAGCGGCGGCGTGCAAGCCTTCTTTCGCGAGGCGCGGTTGGCCGCGCAGCTCCGGCACGACGCCCTGGTCGATGTGTACGATGTGGGACGGTCGCCCGACGGCAGTTGCTACATCGTCATGCAGTTTATTGACGGCCGTCCGCTGAACGTCATATTGGCGCAAGAGCGGGTATCGCCGCAGCAAGCCGCGTCGTGGATTGCCCGCGTGGCCGAGGCCGTGCATTGCGCCCATAAGATTGGGCTGGTGCATGGCGACCTGAAGCCAGCCAATATCTTGATCGATCGAGAAGGCCACCCGCACGTCGCCGATTTTGGCCTGGCGATCGCCGAGCAAGAACAGCCGGAACAAGCCGGCTTTGTGTCGGGCACTCCCGCCTACATGGCACCGGAGCAGGTTCGCGGCGAACGCCACCGGTTGGATGGCCGCACGGACTTGTGGAGCCTGGGGGTGATGCTCTACGAAATGCTGACGGGCCGCCGGCCCTTCGTGGCCCCCAGCGTTCAAGATCTGTTTGAGGAGATTCAGCAACGCGATCCCAAGCCGCCAAGGCAAATGGACGATGCCATCACGCCCGACTTGGAGTGGGTCTGCCTGAAGTGCTTGTCGAAGCGTGTCGCCGACCGTTACACCACCGGCATGGATCTGGTGATGGACCTTCGCCAGACGATGACCGATTCCGTCTTGGAGTCGCTGGGGGGGCCGGCCTCGATCGTCGGCCGGTCGTTATCCATCGATCGCGGGCGCGACGCGCAAAACTGGGCGCCGGGCAACCGGCAATCGACGTCGTCCTCGCGATCCAAATCGGCCCGTCCGACCAACATTCCCACCATGCAGACCAGCTTCATTGGTCGCGACCGCGAGCTGATTGAACTGTCGGTGCTGGTCATGGATGCGCCCCAGCACCTGGTGACGGTCATCGGCCCGGGCGGAATGGGCAAGACACGGCTGGCGCTACGGGTGGGCGAGGAGATGCTGGAGCAAATGGCGGGCGGTTGCTGGTTTGCCGATCTGCGCGACGCTCGCACGGCCGAGCAAGTCAGCCATGTTGTGGCAGCCGCGTTGGGGGTGCAGCTCACCAGCGGGGAAGCGCCCGAGCAGGTTGTGGGCAATATTCTGGAATACCGCAAGCCGCTGCTGTTGATTCTGGACAATTTCGAGCAGGCCGTGGAAGCGGCCGAGGCCACGGTGGGTACCTGGCGGGCCAGGGCACCGCATGCCACGTTCCTGATTACCAGCCGGGCGGCGCTGGGGCTGGCCGGCGAGCGCGAATACGAACTTGGCCCCCTTTCGGTACCGGCAGCGGAACAGACAGGGACCATGCGGCCTGAATCGTTGACCTGCTACGACAGCGTGCGGCTATTTTGCCAGCGCGCCGCCGAAGCCCAAGCCGGTTTTGAACTGGATGAGGAAAACATGGCTTCCGTGGCCGCGATTTGCGCGGAGCTGGAAGGCATTCCCTTGGCGGTGGAGTTGGCCGCGGCGCGCGTCAAGGTGCTCAAGCCGGCGCAAATCGCCCAGAAGTTGAATCAAAAGTTTCAACTGCTGCAGTCATCGCGGCGCGACCTGACACCCCGGCAGCAAACGCTGTGGGGTGCCATCGACTGGAGCTTTGAGCTACTCAAGGAGTGGGAAAAGCACGTCTTCATGCAGGCCTGCATCTTTCAGGGCGGCTTTAACCTGGAGAGCGCGGAGAGCATTATCGACCTGAACGGCTACCCTGATGCCCCCATGACGCTGGATTGCATCGACAGCCTGCGCGACAAGAGCCTGCTGACCGTGTCGCAGACGAAGTACGAGACACGATTTAATATGTATGCCTCGGTTCGCGAATATGGCCAGCAACAATGGCAAAAACTGGCCGAACCTGCGCGGCAGCGGTCCTTGGCGGAACGCTTCGCGGCCAGGTTCGTGGCTTTCGCGGAAGGTTGGAACCGTAAACTGTTGGGCCCTGCGGGACCAGAAGCGCTAGACCGGTTACGCCAAGAGACGGGCAATCTGTTTGCCGTGCAAGACCGGGCCTTGGAGAACGACGATCCCGATACGGCGGCCCGCGCTATTCTGTCCATTGCGCGGTCCATGGCCGTGCGAGGGCCGGCCGATCAGCGTGCCCCCCGGCTAGACCGCTCTCTGGCGGCGCTCGGCAAGGCCGAGCCAAAACTGGCGATACAGTTGGCCACGGCCGCCGCGGAAGCACACCAGGCCATCGGCCGCTGGGATCGCGCCTTGGAACTGGCCGATCAGGCGGCCGCCGACGCCGCCGAGCTGGGGGCCAAGCCGTTGTTGGTGGCGGCATTGCGGTTGCAAGGAGAACTACGGCGGCAGCGAGGAGACAACGCAGCGGCCACTTTGCACCTGACGGAAAGTGAATTGCTGGCGCGCGAGTTGGGCGATCAGCGGGGCGTGGCTTTGGCCTTGGCCAGCCGCGCTTTTTTGTTGCGTCAACAGGGGCACAACGACCAGGCTCTGGCCCGCTATGCCGAGGCCGACATGCTGGTGCAGGACGTGGGCGATATGATCGCCAGCGCCAACATTGCCCGCGGCCGTGGGCATGTGCTGGCGCAACAAGGCGATTACAACGGTGCCTTGCGGTGTTACGCCGAGGCCGAAGCCCTGGCTCGGAACATTCACGACGAACGGACCTTGTGCCTGGCCGTGGGCAATCGGGGCATGGTGCTGGCCGATCGCGGCGACTACGCGGGTGCCACCGAGTGCTACCAACTGGCCGAGCAACTCGCGCGGAAGAATGGTGACAAGCGGGGAATCGCCATCAATGTCGGCAACCGGGGTATTTTGTACCGCGACCGGGGTGATCCGCAGGCTTCGCTGGCCTGCTACCGAGAAGCCGAAAGCCTCAACCGTGAGGTCGGTTCCAAGTTTGGAGTAGCCGTCAACCTGGGCAATCGCGGCAACGCCTTGGCGGACCTGGGCCACCTGGCCGAGGCTCTCCGCTGCTACGACGAGGCAGAGGCTTCCAATCGCGCGTCGGGCAACAAGTTCTTGCTGGCGCTGAATCTCAGCGATCGGGCTTGGACCTTGCACCAGCAAGGCGAAACGGCCGCCGCCCGCGAGAAGCTGCACGAATCGCTGTTGCTACTGGCCGAAGCCGGCGCGGAACAAGGCATCGAGGCGTTTGACTGCCTGGCCGTGTTGGCCCAGGTCGAGGCGGCTTTGGGCAACTCGGACGAAGCACGCCGACGGGCCGTGGACGCCCTGGCCTTGGCCGAACGACTGGAACTGACCGACAGCCACCCCAAAGTTCGTATTCGCGAACATTTGACCGCGCTGCGCACGGCGGCCGCACCGGCATCGCCTTAGCGGTACAACCGGCTCCCCTTCTTGCGGTGCTTGCGCATGTCCAGCCCCAGGGCATTGGTGATCGGGCTGGTGGCCTGCTCCAGCGCGTCCGTAATCATCGAGCCGTTGTCTTCGATAACCACCACCCGGTCGCCCGGCTGCAAGGCGTAGTCGTGCAAGATGTCAACGGACCCCTTATTCTTATCGAAGGGGACCTTGAAGTATTCAACCTGGCCGGTCTCCACCGACTTGCGGGCCACCGCGACTTGCATACGCTTGAATTTCTTGGTGGCTTTCGATTGCTCCAGCGCCTGTTGCACGGTAATCGAACGGGGGAGCGCCGCGGTGACTTCCGTGGTCTTCTTATTCAAGCCGCGTAGTTCCACCGTGTATGACGGAGTTTCGGGTGCTAGCGTTGCTTGTTGCGCACGCATCGAGCCGCAACCCGTGCAGGCCGCCAGGGCCGCCAGGCTCCATCCACACAACCAAACCGCTCGCGAAGACGTTTGCACGGCTGAAACCCTCGTGTGATGCGGGCAGGCGGATTACGTGCCTGCTGGCCTCGCCTTATCAAATCGTTGTAACCGTTACCGGCGGAATTATCGGCACAATTTAACGGCAACTTGCGGAGAAGCGAAAAGTTTGCCCGCCAGCCGTGCCAGCATTAATCGTTGGCGGCTAGAAAGATTCCGTGCGATTGGGCAGCCTATCGGTCGAGAAGGAGGTCATCACCCAGCGGTTGCCCTCTTTCCGCAGTTGCACCGTAAACGGCCGCACGTAATTGTCGTGCAGAAAGACCCCTTCGGCCTTGGGGCGGTTGACAGTCAACCGACCGATGAAGCTGGCCGTGGCCCGCCGTTCCTTGCCCGCCGAATTGATCTCGATCTGGAGGTTGCCCGTCACTTTGGCGTCCGCCACGTCCAACGTGGGAAGCATGGCTTGCACCGTGCTCCGCATGGCCAAGGCCTCGGGTGCAATGAAGGCCAGTACGGCCGGCAGATCGTTTTGTTTGACGGCCAGGGCGGCCGCGTCGAGCGTTTGCTCGATCTCCTCGCGTTCGGTAACGACCGTGCGCTCAATGACCAGCGCCGCGGCGGACAGGGCCAGCGTGGTCAGTATGGCGGCCAGCACCCCCCGATGCCGCGAGTGGTAATACCCCACTCCCAGCATGGCCAACAGCGGCAAGGCGATCCACACGATCGGCCAAGGGTCTTCGTACAACCAAGTCATGGGGTGTTTCCGTTGGTACCCGGCACCGACTGGGGCGGCGGAACGGCGTTACCCCGCCTCTTTCTCAACAAGACAAACCAGGCCCCACCCACGACCATCACCAACAACGCGGCTAGCGGCCACGTTTGAACCTGCCGCTCGCGGGCTGCGGCAACTTGCCCCGGCTGCTTTTCGCCATCGGCTGCCGTCGTGGCGGGATTAGCCAGGCCTTGCTTCCAGGCATGTTCACGGCCGACACGCCGCGACTCCAGATTTTCTTGCCGTTGCGAAAACTTGGGCCCCATCACCACCAGGCCCGCCAGGGCCGCAATGCCAAACAGATAGGCCCAATACCACGGTGAGTCTGTCAGCCGAGATACGGGAGGCGGCGATGGTGGTTGAGGAGATGGCATGTCGGTTGCCCGGCAATGGTGTACGTGGTTATGAAATCGGCCGATTCAGGCTCTCGGCAAGGTGCAAGGAATACCCCTCGTTGGGTGCGCCTTTGACGATTCCCTTGATGTTAGGCCAAATGCGACCCGTTTGATTGCCGTGCAAGAAATCAACCGCGGCACCCAAGTTCAATGATAAACAGGCGACATTGCTCTCTCGCACGATGCAAACCGCCTGGCTGAAGTTAGCCGATGTTGCCTGCGCAATCAAACCTGATGGCCACGGCCAGAAATAGTTTGACACTTTCCTGGCTACTGCTAGAATCCCGGCGCATCCACGCTTGACACCTCGCGCTGCGACCTCTTCTCATAGGCACCCCACCCATCCTGGCTTGCGGGAGTCCCTTTATGTCCGTGCTGTCGTGGAAACGGCGGGTCGGTTCGTCGCTGGCTGCTCGTCGGGGCCGCACCCTGATTGAGCTGTTAGTGGCCGTGGCCATCGTGGGCACGGTCATGAGCCTGGTATTCGTGGCGGTTTCGCATGTTTATCATGCCGTGCGCCAGGATCTGGATGTTGTGGATCCGCTAGACCTGGAAATGGCCGCCATCCAGGGAACGCCGATCGTCGTCGAATCGCCGCCCCCCGAGATTACGCCCGGCCCGTCGGAAATCCCCGACCAGTTCCTGGTGATTTTTCAGGACTGGGTGGCCGATCCCGCCTCCGCGGCCGGGAAGCTCGTGGCGGGCACTCCAGGCGGCAAGGTGTTGGAGGTCTACGATACCGAGGGCTTTAAGGGCTGTAACGTGTTGGTGCCGGGTGGCGACCCTACCCAGTTGCAAAACGGCGGCGGCGTGGCCTATGTGGAGAACGACGCCCATTGCTTTCCTTGCGGCGACTACGTTCCCACCGGCGTATCGCGCATGCGCACCGCCAACAACGCCCGCAATCTTCCCCGCTACAGCCCCACGCAATTTGCCCTGCCCAATGTCAGCGGTACGTTGGTCGTACCAGGCATGAAAGACAAGATCGTGGTGGCGGTGATCGACACGGGTGTCGATCCGACGCACCGGGATTTGAATGTCAATCGCGCGATGAGCCGGGGATTCGGCTCGATCGCGCCGAACTTCACCGACCAACACGGGCATGGAACGCATGTGGCGGGCATCATCGGCGCGCGAGCCGACAATCAGGGTATCGTGGGTGTCTATCCGGGCGTGGAAATCTGGTCGCTGCGCGTGTTCGACGCGCGGGGGGCGGGCAATTGGGGAAGCGTGGCCCAAGCCTTGGCCTATGTCTGGCAGCATCGCGACAAGATCAGTTCCGTGAACATGAGTCTGTCCGGCGGACGATCGAGGACCATCAACGATCTGGTTGACCGCTGCTCCGATGCTGGTGTGGCGGTGGTTGTCGCCGCCGGCAACTCCGCCACCGATGCCGCGCCTACGTCTCCCGCCAGTGCGGCCAAGGCCATCTGCGTGGCAGCCCTGGCCGATTCCGACGGCAGATACGGCGGGGTCGGGCGCTCCACCAGTGCCGGGCCGGACGATACCTTTGCCACATTCAGCAGTTTTGGTTCGGTGGTCGATGTTATCGCGCCGGGAGTCAACATCGTCTCTACTTATCCCGGCAACCGATACGCCTCGATGTCCGGAACCAGCATGGCGGCTCCGCATGTGGCGGGGTTGTTGGGACTGTACCATAACAGCGTCGTCACGGCCCAAGTCGGTGGAAGGCAATACCAACGCCGCGCGACGGGTTTGGAGATTGTTTCCATCCTGGTAAGTACGCGCGGTGTCGAAGCGATTCGAGGAAGGTACGACAACCGGGAGTATCCGTTGCTGCTGGGACCGCAATAAAGTGCCGATGGACTAACCCTGGTTGCTGGCCCAGGCGGGCGCGGCGGCCGCGTATTGCTGCCGCTGGCCGTTCAGGGGATGTGTGAATTCCACGGCGGCCGCGTGCAAGCAAAGCGGCGGATCGCGCAGCGAAAGCGACCTGGTGCTTCCCAGTTGCCGGCCTGGCAAATAGATCGGATCGCCCACGATCGGCAGATCCAGTAGCCACAGATGTGCGCGAATCTGGTTCGTACGGCCCGTGAGCGGGTACGCTTTCAGCAGCGTCGTACTGTCCGACAAGGCCCGCAAGACTTCAAATCGGGTATGGGCCGCGGCGCCATTTTCGTCGGGCAGACGTACCCCATCGGCGGCGGGCGCTGCGCTCAGCGCCGCCTGGCACTCAAACACATCGCCGGCGGGCCGGCCATGCACCCTGGCCAGATAGGTCTTACCGACAAGTCCCGCATCGAACTGGGGCTGTACGATTCTGGCGATTTGCCCCGTCTTGCTGAAGACCATGACTCCGGTCGTATCGGCATCGAGACGATGCGCCGGCCGCAGCCGCAGCGGATGATAGGCCAGCCCCAGGAGGTACGTCAGCGAGTTGCGATTGAACCGTCCGCAAGGATGCGCGGGCAACGGGGCCGGCGGGTTGACGACCACGATAGCGTCGTCCTCGTGCAGAATCTGGATCGCACCGTTGACATCGGGCTCGCGGGTGGCCGGCATGGTGTGCAGCAAACGCTCGCCCGCCCGCACCACGCGGCCAGGCAGTACCTGCTGGCCACGGCAAACCAGGCGGCCTTGCCGGCAAACTTGCCGCCAATCCTCGCGCGAGAGTTGCGTCCGCATGGCGTCCAAGAAATCGAGCAGTTCCACGCCGTCCAAGCGCTGCGGCACGCTGATTGGCCTAACATTGTCATACGGCACGCTGCCCGGCAATGGCAGGCACACCCGTTGCAAAGCCTGCTGACGCCTACCCAAGTGCCGCCGCAGCGATTCCTCTTCCGAGCAATGGCAATGCGGGCAAGACTCCCCCTCGACATACAGGGGAGATGCTTGCTCCTCCGGTGACAAAACCGCCTGGCAAACAAAGCATTGCCGCAGATCGCCGGCGGACAGGTTGGCATCCAGCGACACGCGCTTGTCGAATACAAAACATTGACCTCGATAATGGGCGCCGCCGCACTCTTCCAGGTACTTAAGGATGCCCCCTTCAAGCTGGTAGACGTTGCTGAATCCACGCGACTCCAGGTAGGGCGCGGCTTTTTCGCAGCGAATTCCACCCGTGCAGAACGTGACGATCGGCTGCTGCTTCAACGCTTCTGGCAATCGCGCGGCCGCTTGGGGGAACTCGCGAAAGTCGTCAATGCCGACCGCCACCGCGCCATGAAAGGTGCCGGCTTGGACCTCAAAATCGTTGCGAGTATCGAGCAACGTGACGGGCCGGCCGGCATCCAGCCACTGCCTGAGTTCACGGGCCGAGATCCGCTTGGACGAATACCGCCGGGGGTCAATTCCCTCAATGCCGAAGGCGATGATTTCTCGTTTGATCTTGATCAGCAGGCGGTTGAACGGAATCTCCTGGCTCAGGCTCTGCTTGGCTTCCAGGTTTTCCAGGCCGGCAACGCCACGGATATGGGCGAGCAACGCGTCGATACCGTCGCGCGTGCCCGCGATAAACAAGTTGATCCCCTCGGTGCTCAGCAGAATCGTCCCTTTGAGTTGCCGCTGGCGGCAGAGTTCAAAGAGATCCCGGCGCAACACGGGTAAGTCCGACAAATCGGCAAACTTGTAAGCGGCGATGTTGACGATTTGTGGATCGGCGGACATACGAGGCAGGTAGGCGGGTCAAAACGACACAGAAAGGCGCGAGACACCACAAACCTACACCACGGCAAACTAGCCGCCAAGATAAGGGGCCGATCCGCCTCCGGCGAATCCCCATTTGTTCGATTCGTGGTTCTCGCTCGTATTTCTTGGCGGCTTCGCGCCTTCGCGCAAAAACATCCTCGACATTGGCCGTCGATTCCAATTGTCGGTTACTTATGACGGCGCTCGCGGCCGGCGGGCGCTACGCCACTCCGGCCAAGTTTTCGATTTGCGTAATCTCCTCAGCCGAAAGGCAAAAATCGGCGGTGTTCAGATCGTCGCGCATGTGGCCGGCGTTGGTCGTGCCGGTCAGCGGCAACATCGCCAAGTCGAGGGCAAAGCGAAAGATAATTTGGGGTATGCCGCGCCCGTAGCGTTTGGCGATGGAGGCAATCTTTGGCGAGGCTAGAGCCTGGCGGTTGGCGGTGAGCAGTGAAAAGCCTTGATAGACGATGCCGTTGGCGGTGCAAAATCGCCGCACGCCGCGGTCCCAACCGTGGACGGCGTAGCAGCGGTTTTGCACGAAACGGGGCCGCACGCGGGCCTGCCGGCAGAGCAGTGTTAGTTGTTCCAACGAGACATTGCTAATCCCCAGTAATCGCGCCTGGCCGCTTTCGTGGATCGCTTCCATCGCCCGCCAGGCTTGCCAATCGTCCTCGGACAGTCCCGCCTGGTGCGTTGGCCCGTGCAGTACATAAGAGTCGATATGGGCTACGCCCAAGTGTACTAGCGAACTGGCAAACGACTGGGCTACTTGCTGGCCGATCGGTGCCTCCGGATCATAAGGCAGCCGATGATCTTGCCCCCGTTGAAAAGTGAACTTGGTCTGCAAGAAAAGATCGTCGCGCACGACCAGTCCGGCGGCGATGGCCGCGGAGATCGCCTGCCCCACCGCCGCTTCGTGGTAGTGCTTGCGCTGGTTGGCCGTGTCGATGCCGCGAAAACCTTGCCGCAATGCCAGCAAGGTTAACGGCTCGGTCTGGTCTTCCTTCCAGGCCGTGCCATACAACATCGGCGGCAAAGGCACACCATCCAGCGTGGAAGGAAAATCAGACATGGACGAAGCCGCTGATGGAACAAAGGTCGATCAAAAAAACGCCGCCTGACGGAACCTCATTTTCAGAAAACGAAGCTACTTTATCGTCGCGATCTTCTCTTCCGCGAGTTCGCGATGGCGGGCCTCGTTGGATTCGTCGGCCACGACGGAGCGGTATGTTTTTAGGGCTTCGTCTTTTCGGCCCGCGGCTAGTTGAGCATCGCCGACGCCGATCAGCAGCGCGCCGCGCCAGTAGCCGCCGAGCTTGTCGAGGCCGACCCTTTGAAATACCGCCAGCGCGGCGTCGTGCCGGCCTCGACGCGACTCGATGCGCGCTATGCTTTGGACCGCCGTGAACTGGTCGGCACTTCCTAGTTGCTGGCTGCCGCCGATTACCGCGTGATAGGCGGTGAGCGCGGCGTCGTCGTCCTTTAAGTTGTTCTCGCGATTGCCGCCGATCGTCTGCCAGATGCTGTCGCGAATCCGTGCGTCGCTGGTCCATTCGAGCGCCTGGACGAGGTCGCGTTCGGCTTCCGGCCCCGCTTTCACGATCGCGTAGGCGCGACCGCGGGCAAAGAGTCCGTCGCCGCTCTTCCAGAACGGCCAGGCCCCAAAGTCTTCCTTTTCAAATTGCTCGATGACCCGCGGAGCTTTGTATTGATCGAGCAGGTTTCGCATGAGGACCGCCTTCTTGACGGCATCGATGGGAATGCGGGCGGCGATTTCCGCGGCAACGTCGTGTTGGCCGAGGTAGCGTGCATAGGCCGCGGCTTGCTCGAGCGCCGCTGACTTCTGAAATTCGGTGACATTGCCATCCGCCGCGGCCAAGAAGGCCGCCAACGCTTCGGCACGCTTGCCCCGCAGGCCCAGCGCCGCCGCCGCGTGCGAGGCTTCAAGATAGTCCGGGTCTGGCTGGGCGGCCTCGAACTGGTACGAGTTGCCGTCGTAAAAATGGGCAAACTTCATCGGGTCGTGGAAGTGGTCTGCGCCTGTCGGCGAGAACGCGGAATACTCCTGGCCGTTGTCGCGGATGCGTTGCCGGCAGACGTTAATGCCCCAAGGCAGGCTGCGATTGGGCTTGCGTCCCACGACCTGGTGCAGGGGGTCGTTCTCGTCCTGTGTGACCGGAATACGAATCTCGATATCCCAATGATCCTCGGCGCTGTGCGTGGCGACTTCGGCCCGCGCATCCCAACCGAACCAGGCATGCGGCGGCACGGAGCGGTCGAGATCGGCAATCGCGCCGGAGGGACTGACGGCGATCTGATAGTAGGACTTCGCATCTGTCTCCAGCAGGATCTCAACGACATCGCCATGCCAGATCGCCGAGTCGTCCTTCCTTGTCGTGCCGATATTGAGTTTTTCACCACGGCGCTCGTCACAGCGAATAGCGAAGTAGACGTCGTTGCCAAACCAGGCCGACTTGACCGTCGTTCCGAATGTCGGAATACCCCCGGTTTGAAGCTCGCGCAGGCGCACGGTGGATGCGGGCTGGCAATTTTCCCAAGCCTCCTCATTGAGCTGGCCATCGACCACGATCTTGTTGGCGGCATCGCCGACCAGCCGCAGAACAGGCACCGGGCCGCGCTTTTTGCCGAGTTGCACGCTCTTGCTGCGGAGACCTTTGAGGTACTCGTCGATCAAGGCCATGCGCTGGCCGTATTCGGAACTCGCATCGGCCCTGGCCTGAGCCGCCGCGAACAGCGATAGGACGGTGTCGGCCCTGGCTTTGTCCTTCTCCGTTTCCCGCCAGTTCGCCTCGCAGTAGTCGAAGAAGGCGCGCATTTCGGCTTCCGCCGGGCCATAGAACAGTCGGCAGTACTCGCGAAACATGGCATCGACGTCCTGCTCTTGGCCGCCCCAGTACATCCGCTGGGTAAAGTACACCAGGAAGTGGTTGAAGCCGATTCCGACTTTGCCAAAATCGTGCCGCACCGTCAGCCAGATATCTTCGCCGCTCGAGATGCCCTTGGTGGCGTTGATGCCAGCGCCCAGCGTGCGCGGCGCGAAGTACGGCAGATACCAGCCGCGGTCAGTGAACGGATAATTCTCGAACACGATGATCGGATTGCTGGTCTTGGCGGCCCAGGCCGCGCGGAGCTTGGCGGCCTCTTCCTGGTCACCTGGTTTGTCCTGAAGCGGTTGCCGTCCGCCGACGATCGAGACGATCACGTTCGGTTCGAGCTGTTCGATCTTCAGCGGCGGCAGCGTGTAGACGCCGTATGCGCAATTGACTATTTTTTTGTCGGGATGCGTCTTCCCGACTTCCTTGGCGACACGATTGACGAAGTCCCACACATAGTCCGACAGCAGCCCACGCTGGTTGCGCTCCGGCGAGTCCTTGCCTTGGCATAACTCGCATTGGCAGATCGACGTGTAACCGTCCGGCGGCATGACCGAGACAACATCCATTTTGTAATGGTCGAACTGCGCGTTCACGTAGCGCACGGTTTCACGGAACAGTTCGTCGTTCGAGTAGCAAAGCTGATTATTGGCTCGCGGCTTGAAGTGCCGCCTGCCGCCGTACTGGGCAAACCAGTCCGGGTGGGCCGCGAAAACTTCCTCGCGGTTCGTCATGTCGTCCAGCCCATGCGCTGCCTGAATGCCATACGGATCGCGCAGACCCAAACGCATCGCCCACTTCAGCGTGTCGGGTTCGTTCGTCGCGAATCGCACATTGAAGCGGCGGATCGGAAAGTCGGGACGCTCAGTGCGGTCCACCCGCGGCAACGGAATCGTCTTGAGTACTGGCACGACTTCGCCTAGCGGGCCGGGCAGGTACCACCGCATTCCCAGGCTCGTCAGAAAACCGCACACGGCATTGAACGAGCCGCGCTCGTCCTGGGTCCATATCTCCAGCCGCTTGCCCTTTGCCGCCGCGCGCTGCGCTTCGGGCAAACCGATGTCACCGGGCAACATCGCCCGGTCTTTGTAGATCAACAGATTCGGGATCCCCCATTGGGCACCCGTGATCTGGTTCCATGCGCGCTGCGCCTGTCCGCTTTCGATCTCGCCGTTATGCTTGGCCCACGGTTCGATCGGTGTAAACTCCGAGTCCTCGCCGATCAGCACCAGCCAATGGTCGCCCGAGACGATGCGATACGCGCCGTGCCGCAGCCCGTCGGCCGTGACCTGCAGCCGATCGGTATGGGGACTGCGGCCCACATAGATCTGGACGGGCACGCCGGCATCGGGCGTGTTGACGATCGGCAGCCGCGCTCCGGAAATCTTTTCCAGAGAGTCCTGAAGCTCCTGGGCCGCCAGGCGCACTGACCGCGAGGGAGCCTCCGCGATGATGATCTCGGCACGCGGCTGGCCGTTTTGAATAATGTTGACATCCGCCGCGGCCACCGCCCCGCCTGCCAGCCATACCCCAGCCACCGCCAGGCAAGCCCTGGAAATCTGACTAAGCATGAACAGCCTCATGGTTGGTTCCAAACGCAATGAGATACCCGCCCGCAGCATAGGCCGGCCCATTGCCGTGGTAAAGGCAGCGCGCCATCTTGAGGCAACAACTGGCCTCGTCTGCGGTTACGTTTTATCTTGATGCCGTTCAGCCGTGACCCCATTGTTTCTAATGACTGATTCGTTGGCTCGATGTGCTTGCCAGCGGTCGGCTGCCGCCCTACATTGCATCTGTACAAATGGGCACATGCACCGCTCCCCCTTGATGACTGGGCTAGCATCCATGTTCAAGTTTATGCACGCCGCCGATCTGCACCTCGATAGCCCCCTGCGGGGGTTGGAACGGTACGAAGGGGCACCCGTCGATGCTATTCGCGGGGCGACACGCAGGGCGCTGGAGAACCTCACCGCGCTGGCCTTGGAAGAGCGGGTGGCGTTTGTGCTCATCGCCGGCGATGTCTACGACGGAAACTGGCCCGACCACAACACGGGCTTGTTTTTTAACGCGCAGATGTCGCGGCTGCGCGAGGCCAACATTCCGGTCTTTTTGATCTCCGGCAATCACGATGCCGAGAACCGCATGACCCGCAGCCTGAAGCTGCCCGACAACGTCTACCGGTTTGATTCCGGGCAGGCCGAAAGCCGCACGTTGGACGACCTGGGCGTGACAATCCACGGCCAAAGTTTTGCCACCGCCGCCGTGACCGAGCGGCTGGCGGTGGGCTACCCCGCCTGCCGCGCGGGCGATTTCAACATCGGCCTGCTGCATACCAGCGCCACCGGCTACGAGGGGCACGAACCGTACGCCCCCTGCTCGCCGAACGAACTGCTGGCCAAGGATTATGACTACTGGGCGCTGGGCCACATTCATAAGCGGATGGAACTGCTGGCCGAGCCGCGGGTGGCCTTCTCGGGCAATGTGCAAGGCCGGCATATCCGCGAGACCGGCCCCAAGGGCTGTTCCATCGTGGAGGTTGACGACCGCCGCAAGACCAGCATTCGCTTTGAGCCGCTGGACGTGCTCCGCTGGGAACGTCTGAGCATCGACGCCGCCGACGCCGAGCGGCCCGACGATGTCGTGGCCCTGTTTGCCCAGACGCTGCGGACCCATCTGGACCAGTCCGGCGGCCGCTTGCTGGCGGTGCGGGTGGAATTGACCGGCCCCACCGCGGCCCACGAGGCACTCACCGCCCACCAGGCCCAGTGGAGCGCCGAACTGCGAAATACCGCCAACGACCAAAGCGGCGGCCAGGCTTGGATCGAAAAAATCAAGTTCGAGACGCGCCCGCCCGCCGATACGGAATTGATCCACGACGGGCCGCTGGGCGAAATGCTGCAATACCTGGCGGACGTGCAAACCGATGATGCCGAACTGGAAGCGCTCGCCGCCAGCCTGAAGGATCTGGCCGCCAAGCTGCCAGCCGAACTCAAGGAAGATGGCGACGCCGGCGAGCAGCTTGATCTGCTGGACAACCGCTGGCTGCGCGACACGCTGGCCCAAGTGCAACCGCTGCTGTGCGACCGCTTGCTGAAAGGGGCCGAGGCATGAACATCATCCGTCTGGATTTGCTGGCTTATGGGCCGTTCGACCGGCAGTCCCTGGACTTTGGCACCAACGGCGGGCTGCACATCGTTTACGGGCCGAACGAGGCGGGCAAGAGCTCGGCGTTACGAGCCTTGCGCGGCTTGCTGTTTGGGATCGAGGAACGGACGGACGATGCTTTCCGCCACGACAACAAGTCCTTGCGCATCGGGGCCACGCTGGCCGTGGGCGACAAAGGGCGGCTGGAATGCGTCCGCCGCAAGGGGCGCAAGGATACCCTGCGCGATGGCGACGACGACAAACCGCTCAACCCTGCGCAACTGCAGCGCATGTTGGGTGGGGTGACGGAAGAGCTGTTCAAGACCATGTTTGGCATTTCGCACCAAACGCTGATCGAGGGGGGCGGAGAGATCGCCAAGGGAGAAGGAGAGATCGGCAGCCTGCTGTTTTCCGCCGCGGGCGGGCTGGCCCGGTTGCAAGCAGCGCAGCGCGAACTGGAAAGCGAAGCCGACACCCTGTTCACGCCGCGGGCTTCCAGCAAGACGATCAACCAGCAATTGTCGGAATTGGACAAAACCCGCAAGCACATCAAAGAACTGCAACTGACTCCGCAAGAGTGGAGCACGCACGACGCCGCCCTGCACGCGGCCCGCGACCTTCGCGATTCCTTGGAGCGGCGGCTGAATGAAATGCATGTCAAGAAGTCCCGCTTGGAGCGGTATCTCAACGCGCTGCCGGCGGTCACGCAGCGCAGCGAGGCGTTGGCAAAATTACAGCCGTTGCTAAGTGCCAGGCTGCTGCGGAATACGTTTGCCACCGATCGGTTTGAGGCTGGCAAGTCTCGCCATGCGGCAGCGGAGAAAGCCATTGCCGAGCAAGAGAGACTGTCTGCGCTGGACGAACAATTGGCCGGTCTCTCCCCCGCCGAAGGGCTGCTGCACCAGGCAGGTGCTATCGACGGCCTGTACCGCCAACTGACCGAGTACACCTCGGCGGTGCGCGACCGGCCAGGGATTGTGCTGGAGCGCTCGCAACACGAATCGCAAGCCGCCGAAGCGCTGCGGCGATTGGGCCGCGGCCTGGCGGACGATGGGCAAGGCTCGCCCCGATTGACCGACCCGCAGCGCGCACAGATTGAAGAACTGGCGCAGCGGCACGGCGCGCTAGAGCAATCGGTGCGTGAGTCTTCCAAGCGGGTCGATCAACTCCGCTTGGACCTTGCTCAGTTCGAACAAAGGCAAGCCGCGCTTCCGTCGCCGCGCGAAGTTGAACCGCTGCGCCGCTTGCTGCGAAAGGCCGAACAGCAAGGCGACCTGGCCCACGAACTGGCTGCCGCCGAAGACGCACTCCGCCGCCAACAGGCCGAGTCTGACCTAGCCTTTCAACGGCTAGGCCTTTGGACCGGCGAACAACAAGCGTTGTTGGCGGCCGCGCTGCCGGGCGAAGAGACGATCGAACGTTTTCAAGAAGAATTGGCCGAACAGCAGCGCGAGCTGAAACAATTACAGGGTGATCGCGAAGCCCAGCAGCAACAGATTGGCCAGTTGCAGGCGCAGATCGAACAGGTTGGCCATACCGGCCCGGTCCCCAGCGATGAAGACTTGCGGCAGGCCCGCGACAAGCGTGATGCAGGCTGGCGGCTGATCCGCGCGGCCTGGCAAGGCGGGGCTGGCCCGGCGGACACCGAGGCCGAATACGTCGCTTCCTTCCCAGGCAGCAACAACCTGGCCACGGCTTACGAAGCGGCGGTACGGGCAGCCGACGAACTGGTGGACCGGTTACGGCGCGAGGCCGAACGCGTCGAACGGTACGCCGCCGCGCAGGCCAGTCTGCGGCAGCAAGAGCAACAACGGGCACGGCTGGATGAGGGCCTGCATCGCACCGTCCAGGAGTTGCAATCGCTCCGTGACGATTGGAATGCACAGTGGCAGCCCTTTCCCCTTACACCGCTGCCGCCGCGCGAGATGCTGGCCTGGCTGCGCAAACAGCAAAAGTGGGCCGCCGATTGCCGCCAGTTGCACACCGCCAGCCAGAATGCCGCCAGCTTGCGAGCCAAGATCGAAAGCTTTCAATCCGAGTTGGACGCCGGGCTGTCATCCGTCGGGGAGACGCCCGCTGTGTCTTCACTAGACACGTCCTCGCTGGAAAAATTGACGGCCCAAGCCGCTACGTTTTGCCAGTCGCAAGATAGTCTGCAACAGCAGCACGCGGAGCTGAATCGCGACCTGCTGCGCGTGCGCGCGGAATTGCAGGCAGCCACCGCGCAAGCGGCTTCCGCCGAGCGTGATCGGGCCGAGTGGCTGCAAGCCTGGGGCCGGGAGATTGGCGGGCTGGGACTGGCCGAAAATGCCTCTCCCACGCAAGCCCGCGAGGTAATCAAGCGGCTGGATGAATGGTCGAAGGCGATGGCCGCCATCGCGGCTCTGACGCCGCGGATCGAGGAAATCGACAGCTTTTGCGGTCGCTTCGCGCGAGAAACGCAGGCCCTACTGTCGGCGGTTTCGCCCGACAAGGCCGGCACGCCGCCCGAGCTTGCCATTGCCGATCTGAACGCGCGGTTGAAGCAGGCTCAATCGCAACGCCAGCGCCGCGACGATCTGCGGGAGCGCCGCCAACAAGCGGCCGACAACCTGGCCCAGGCCGAGCGCACCGTCCGCGAGAAAGACCGCCTGCTGGCCCAACTCTGCGAAGAGGCGGGCTGCCAACACGCCGACGAACTGGCCGCGGCCGAGGAACATTCACAACAGCGTGCCCGGCTAGAGAGCGAGCTGGATCGGCTCAACCGCCAATTGGCCGAGCTGGCCCGCGGCGAACCTTTGCCTACGTTTCTGGAGGCCGCCACGGCATTGCCGGCGGACCAGCTGGAGGCCGAACTGCTACGCCTGCAGGGCCAGATTCAAGAAGCAGTGCGCGAGAAAGAAGCGGCCGCGGAGCAATTCGTGACCGAGCGCAACTGGCTGCAAGAGCGGAACGGCGCGGAGCAAGCCGCCGAAGAGGCCGAGCGCGCCCAGGGGTTGCTGGCCGCATTGTCATCCAACGTGCGGCATTACGCCCGCGTGCGCCTGGCTTCGGCCGCTTTGCGGCGGGCCATCGAACGCTACCGCGAGAAAAACCAAGATCCCTTGCTCGCCCGCGCCAGCCAGACCTTCGCCGAATTGACCGGCGGGGCGTTTCAAGGCCTGCGGGCCGACACCGACGAAGATGGCAAGCAGGTGCTGTTGGGGGTCCGCGAAAAAACCGCGGAAACGGTGCGGGTAGAACAAATGAGTGACGGCACCGCCGATCAGCTCTACCTGGCGCTGCGGCTGGCCAGCCTGGAGCGCTACCGCGAACAGCACGACCCGCCGCCGTTCATCGTGGACGACATTCTGATCCGCTTTGACGACGGCCGCTCGCTCGCCACGTTGCGGGCGTTGGCCCAACTGGCCCAACGGATGCAAGTCATCTTCTTCACGCACCACCAGCATCTCTTGGACCTGGCCGGCCAGCATCTGCCCGCCGACGCCTGGACCCGTCACGAACTAGACAGCCGGCAACAACCGGCGACGGTTTGACGGGCCAAGGAAACGCCCGCGACGCAAGCAACTCCGTTGCGCGAACTTCAGCGCAAACGTTGATCGGGCTTTCGTGGGCCAATGCCCATGCAACGGCCACGTTTCTCGCCAATGGAATAATGTTGACGCACAAACCCACTTTTAATGCAGGCCAAAAAACGGTGGATTCTCTGCGGCACAGTCGCCGCTCTAGCCCTTAAATGTCGAATCGCCACCTCTTGGACTTGCTGAATAGGCGGCCAACGGAAAGGCATCGAAGGCGACATAACACTCTATTGTGTAATGCCTTACGGCATTAACACTAATGCCATTTCTACCCTGGGACGATTTTAATTTGCGTCCCGCTGGGATGGCCGTACAATCAGGCTCTTCGTCAAGCTGGGCGGTTTGCGACAAGTTTTGGTGTGGTTTACTGCCGCCAAGGTTGTTGTCCGGCGGGCGAAGGCATCCTCTCGGCCGCTGTGCTCGGAAGGCTTGCCTCTGTTGGCCCGCTCCGCGGTGTCACGGGGGCAAGCCTTCTGGTTTTTGAAGAAGCGGAGAAGCTGTTAGCCATCCGCGGAAAGCTCAAGGCTGCTGGCTGACGGCTTCTCCACGGAGAGATCTTTCTTCCGCCAGGCTTAACAGCAGCCGCGCGGCGTCTAGCCGCGGATCGGTCAGTTCGATGCGCAGGCGGCCGTCGCTGATGCGGGCGTCGAGCGCGGCGTTGTGTCCGCTGTGGATGGCCCGCACCGCGCGGCGGACCCGTCCCCCGCGGCAACTCCAACTAATCGCCAACAGCGCCACCAGAAAGGCCGGCGCCATGCTTAACAGCAGGCTGCCCAACAACATCGACGAAGAGGGAATCGGAAACTCGCCCCGCGTCACCAGCAGATCGCGAAAGGTCTCCCAATGGGCCTGCAAGTAAGACCGATAGACCGAAACGATCGGGCCGGCGATGAGGTACAAGAAGACTCCCGGTCCCAGCAGCCCAAATAGGGCTAGCGACAACGTGCCCGCCCGGTTTTGCTCGATCGAATCGCGAAAGATGCCCCGCGACTCAATCTCCAGTTCGTCCAACCCCACCACGCGGACCCAGCTTTCTCCGGTCGGCCCGGCCGCGGAACCTGGCTCTTCATCGGCGGGCAGCACCGAAGCCAACGCGGCCTGAAAGGCGCGGACCTCGGGATTGATCTCGTCTTGCACCAACCGCTCGACACGTTCGGCCAGCCCGCCGCGCAGCTTTTTTACAAACTCGCTGGCGTCGCGCAGGTTGCGCACCGACTGAAAGAAGGTCATGGCCAGCGACGGTGCGCTGCCGACCATCGAAAAGATCAAGCGGTCCCAGGCCCCCGCCGTCAGCGACAGCAGCCCCAAGAAGGTACGGTAGGGAAAGCAGAGCGACGGTGTGCGGTCGATCCAGTCGGCGCGAAACCGCTGCCGAGTGCCGGCCCGCAGCACAATATCCTCGCCCAGCAATTCCGCCAGCGTGCGTTGCGACAGGCGGCCCGAGGCCGCTTGCAGCCGGGCCAACGTATTTCCCACGCGATGCCGAAACGGCTGCAAGGCGCGGGCAATCTCTTGCCGCGCTTCGCGAATCCGCTCGTGGACTTGCCGTTCAATAGGCAGCCGCAGCCGGCCCGCTTCGGCCAAGGGGGGGGCAAGTGCGTCTTGCAGCCGCTGTTGCATTAGCCGCTCGGCCCGTTGCGAACCATAAATGCGCTGCGTGGGCATGTAACATGGTTCCAAAATCTCGGCCGCCGGCGCGGCCCGCCGCCATTTATCCAGGGTGTTGCGCACGTCGCGCTGGTGCTGGTCGTCGGGTTCCGTCTGTTCGGCCGGTGAAGGATCGAAGCGGATGACCGGCAAAATCAAGGCTCCGTTCATGTCGTGGACAAACTCTTGCGTCCGTCCGTTGCGCAGCTCGGCCAGCGAAGTGACCACCAGTTTGATTGGTGCCGAGGTGGCGGCCACGCTGGCCAGCGCCCGGTGGCTATTGTCCTGGTGCGAGAAACCGGGCGTGTCCCCGACCACGTACGGCCGGCCCAAGTCCAGCATCTGGCTAGCGTCGAGATGCAAGAACCGCTCCCCCTGCTCGGCCAAGCCTGTGGGGCGGGTCGGCCCAAACCAGGTCAGCCGGTCGGTGTCTTCATGTTGGCCCGAGCGAATCTCCGCACGCGAAGGCTGATTGCCGGGTGAATCGAGTAGAAAGCAGCGCGCCAGCCAGCTCTTTCCTTCGCCCACGCTGCCCAGCACGGCGATGGAGGGAGTGTCGGTTCCACCGCGGCGATGCAGCCGCTGGCAATCGCGCACCATGCGGGCGGCAATCTCGCGCAGTTGCAGCGACAGTTCCGCATCGCCAAACAGGCGGACGGCGGCGGCGTTGACCGTGGCGGCAAAGGCGCTGGCCCGGTCCACGCCGGCGGCCAGTTCCGCGCCAGCCAGGCCCGCGGGGGGCGATCCATTTTCGGCGATGGGCGTAAGTTCAGTCGGCATGTGGCGGAGAATCCTCCAGTTGCTGTAGGGCCTCACCTTCGCGCCATTGCCGCAAATCCGCCAACGGACAGACGGCCGGTTGCGGGGGAATGCCAGCATCGGGCAGCAAAAAGACCGATTCGCCCCGCTTGCCAAACCGCACTTGTAAAGGACGCCCGCCCGATTTGCGCGGCGTGCCAAAGGCATCGCAGGCCAGGGCAAAGAACTTGGACAAATAGGGGAGCGTATTCAGCTCAATGGCCCCCTTGGCGAAGCCAGCGAACGCCCCCGCCCCGCCGACGGCCGCCGCCGCCAGCGCCGCCGCGCCGGGCAGTTTGGCCGACAGGGCGGTCATTAAGGAAAAAGTCGGCAACGAGGCCGCCCCCATATCGACAACCGCCACCATTAGCCCGGCGAACGCCGTGACCGTCCCCAGTGCCGCCAGAACACCCATTCCCGCCACGCGCACTTTTTGCCACACGCTGACATGCCGCCAAAAATCGGCCGTCATCACATCCAAGCGGGCCGGGTCTTGCTCCAGAGGAAACTGGCGAAAACCGTTCAGTACGGCGGACCAGCCGCGGTTCAAGCACTCCTCATCGACGGAGATTGGCGTCCAGCGCTGCGCCCGCATCGTCCGCGAAAGTTGCTCGGCGTTGTAACTGCCTACCCCTTCCAGCCCCATGTCGGCCAGTTGTTCCTTGATCTGTTGAGACAGCCCCGCCCGCACTTTGAGTTGCATGGCGGCGTTGATCTTTTGCAGCCGGGCCTGCGTGGCCTTTACGGCCCGCTCAAAGGGATGCGAAATCTTCATCGACCAGCGGACCCAGCCGGGCGAAGTCCGCACAAAACTCTCTTTGAGCGCGGCGGTAAACTCGTGCGTGGGCACCTGTAACGGCTGGCCCGTCGCCCCATCGGTGAAGTTGCTGGCGCACAGGTTCAGCAGGCCGGCGTGGATGGTGTCCGCCTGCTGCTGTTGCCGCGATATGTACGCGCGGATCTCGCTGCCAGCCTGGCCCAACAGCCGGTGCATCTCGCGGGCACTGTCGGCGACTTTTTGCCGCTGCAATCGCGCGGCGGTTAATTTTCGCGGCAGATGGATCAAAAATCGCCGTTCGTCCATATCTTGGGGCGCGTTGGCGGCGTCCTGGCTGGACAAGGCAAAGAATTGCGGAAACTGGCGGTTGTCTTGCTGATGCCGCGCCACCAAGGCCGGCGGGGTCAAGTCGTTCCAACCGGGCGAGTAGCCGGGGTTGCCAGGTTCGCCGTCGGCTTTCATGCGAAAATGAAACGCCCCGTAGCAACCGTCGTCCGCAATGCCAAACCGTTCCATGGCCTGCGCCAGCGAGGCCGTGTTGCGGGTTTGCGCCGGCTCCCCGCGGTTGGGCTCAATTTTATTGATCAACAGGCAGATTGGCACGGTGGCCATCCGTTCGCGAATGCTGGCCAAAAACGTGGCAAACAACTGGTCGCGGACCTTGCCGGCTTCCCACACCAGCAAAAAAGCCGAACAGATGCGGGCGGCATCTCCCACGAACTCCAATCGCGGGTTGGCTGTTGCGGTCGCATCGGCCGATTCCACGATATCCTTGGTCTGCACGTCGGGGCAATCCAAGAACGCCGCCCCCAGATCATCCAGCGCGGGGTCGTCCGCCAGCAAGGGGCAACGCAACTGCGCCACATTGTCCTTGCCGCTGCGGTATTGCTGGGCCGCCTGCTCCGGATTGGGCGAGAGGTATTCGCACTGGTCGCCATGCGCGGCCGCCAGAAGATCCAGCAGCGCCTGCTTCAGGGATGCGTCCCGCAGCCAGCTTGAGGGAACCCAATACACAAAACGGTGCGTCCCCTCGGAATCGCCCAGTCCCCGCGGCAAGCGTTGGCGGCCTTGTGCGCTGAGAAAGCTGGCCACCACGCTCGACTTGCCGGCGTTCAATTCTCCCAACACGGCAATGATGGGGTGGTGCAACAACTTTTGCTGCGCCGCGGCCGACCGCAAGGCGTGGTCCAACCCCTCGCCTAAACGATCGTGCCCCGCCAGCCGCACCGCCAGCGGCAACGGCAACACCTCTTCACCCGGCGGCCAGACGCGGCACAATGCCGGCTGATCCCACAGTTTTTCGAGCTGGCTGAAATAATCGTTCGATTGGGTCATCAATAGCCATGCTAAAGAGGGGCCGGCCAATGTGCAACGCAATGGCATCGGCCTCGCGTCCCCTTTTTTGCATTCATCCTTCATCCTTTTGCCTTCGTACTTTCCTCGCGCTTCCCACGGCCGGCGGGGTGAGTTACCATTTTGGTTGGTTCCGCCTGAATGTCCCGCCTTCTACTCGCTCGCCCGCCTGGAGGAGTTTACCCATGTGTTCACGTTTATTCCGCGCCGCTACAGCCCTGTTGATGTTGGCCTGCCTGGCCTTGCCCGCACAGGCTCAAGAATGGACTCGCTTCCGCGGGCCCAATGGGTCGGGCATTAGCGATGCCACGACCGTCCCCACCACCTGGACCGAGGCCGACTACAACTGGCGCGTGGAACTCCCCGGCATTGGCCATTCGTCGCCAGTGATCTGGAAAGACAAAATCTTCTTAACCAGCACCGACGAAGACAAATTGGTCCGCTGCGCATTCTGCCTGTCGCGGGCCGATGGCGGCATTCTGTGGAAGAAGGAATACCCCTTCGAGAAGCACAAACGCCACGAGTACAACAGCTATTCGTCGGCCACGCCGGCCGTTGACGAGCAGAGGGTGTACGTCGTTTGGTCCACGCCCGACGACTACTCGCTGCTGGCTTTCACTCACGACGGGCGGGAAGTCTGGAAGCGGAACCTGGGGCCTTACAAAAGCCAGCACAGTTGCGGCACGTCCCCCATTGTTTTCCAAGACATGGTGATCGTGGGCAACGACCAGGACGGGCCAAGTTCGTTGATTGCCGTCGACCGCGAGACGGGCGAAAAACGTTGGGAGGTTGAACGCAAAGCCAGCACCGTGGCTTACTCCACCCCTTGCATTTACGAACCGGCCGGCGAATCGCCCGAGCTGATCTTCAACAGCCAGGCGCACGGCATCAGCGGCATCAACCCCATCAATGGGGCTACTATCTGGGAAGTGGGGGACGTCTTCAACAAGCGCAGTGTCAGTTCGCCGGTGATCGTGTCGGGCCTGATCTACGGCAGTTGCGGGTCGGGCGGCGGCGGCAACTATATCGTGGCCGTTACACCGGGCAGCATGGCCAGCCCCAGCGCCGCCAAGTTGGCCTACAAGTTGGAAAAGTCCGCGCCGTACGTCCCCACGCCGATTGGCGTCGGCCGCAACATCTTTTTTTGGAGCGAACAGGGCGTTGTCAGTTGTGTCGATGCGCCGACGGGCGAAGTCCACTATCAAGAACGCGTGGGAGGCAAATACTTTGGCTCGCCAATCTGTGTAGCCGACCGGCTGTTCAACATGACCACCGATGGCGAAGTCGTCGTAGTGGCTGCCAAGCCAGCCTTTGAGGAGCTGGCCCGCAACCCTAGCGGCGAAATGAGCCACGCCACGCCGGCCGTCTCCGATGGGGTGATGTACTTGCGAACCCTCTCGCACCTCATCTCCGTCGGCGGCAGCAAGGCCACCGGCAGGTAATCCTTCTGACTTCACCGCGTCGCACCCCACGAAAGTTCCACTCCATGAAAAGCTACATCCTGCTGGCGGCGGCAGCCTCAATGGCGTTGGCACCCTGCTGCGCGCAGGGCGGTGAGCCGACGCCAGCCGAATTGCTCAATCAGGCGAAACGGGTGGTATTTCTGGGAGACAGCATCACCGCGGCCGGTTTGTATGTCGCCGGATTGGATGCCTGGCTGCTGACTCGCACCGGCCAGCCGGCACCGCACTTGATCTGCGTCGGTCTGCCGAGCGAAACGGTGTCGGGCTTGAGCGAGGATGGCCACGCCGGCGGGCAATTTCCGCGGCCCGATCTGGCCGAACGGCTGTCCCGCGTGCTGAACGAGACCCGGCCCGATCTGGTGATTGCCTGCTACGGCATCAACTGTGGCATCTACGAACCGTTCGACGAGGGCCGATTGGAGCGATTTCAGAAAGGCGTGCGGCGGCTGAAGGAGTCGGTGGAATTGGCCGGCGCGCAGCTCATCATGGTCACGCCCCCATTCTACGACGACCAGCGGGCCCCCAAGGAATTCTCCTACAACGAAGTGCTCGACCGCTACAGCCACTGGCTGCTGGAGCAGCGCAAGGCGGGCTGGCGGGTGATCGACCTGCATAGCGCGATGAGTGCGGAGGTTCGCACTCGCCGCCAAAGTGATGCCAAATTTACGTTTCAGCCCGATGGTGTCCATCCCAACGAAGCGGGGCACTGGTTCGTGGCCCAGCAATTGATTCGTGCCTTCGGCGATGAACAAGCGGCCCAAGCAGCCACACCCCAGCAGATGTTGCAGGACGCCAGGCTTCCCCTGGAAATCTGGCCGCTGGTCGTGCAACGGGTGAATGTCCTGCGAGATGCCTACGTTTCGGCCGCCGGCCACAAGCGGCCAGGCGTGGCCGCCGGCCTGCCCGTGGCCGACGCGGAGAAACAAGCCGCCGAGTTGGCCGCCCGCATCGCCAAACTGGCGAAGCAGTAGGCCGGTTCCGTGCAGCAGGAAGGCTGAAAAAGGGACGGGCTAGCTGGGGCGATTGCTGACTGGGGTCAGAGGTTGGCCGGCGTCAGGCCACCGGGAGGAACCAGGGGAGGGGGCACTCCTACCTTGGCACCCGATGAGAGCTGCTTCAAGGCAACCTGGTTGGACCATCAACTCCACGGGGCCATCCGCTTCGCTGTCGGCCCAAGCACCCGCGTTCTTGATCCACGACAAGGAATGCGGCTTACCGCGGCCTATAGCTTGCTAACAATGACCGAGGCGTTGTGCCCGCCAAATCCAAAGCTGTTGGACATGGCCACCGAGAGTTCTCTCTGCCGGGGCTGGTTGGGCGTGTAATCCAGATCGCACTTGGGATCGGGCGTATCGAGATTGATGGTCGGCGGAACGATATTGTCGCGCAAGGCCAGCACGGAAAGAACGAGTTCCACGCCGCCGCTGGCCCCCAGCAAATGCCCCAACTGGCTCTTGGTGCTGGAGATGCTGACGGAGCGGGCATGTTCGCCAAACACCGACTTAATGGCCTGCGTCTCGGCCGCGTCGCCCAATGGCGTGCTGGTTCCGTGGGCGTTGATATAACCCACATCGGCCGGGTTCAGTTTGGCATCGCGCAGCGCATTCGACATAGCCCGCGCCGCGCCGGTGCCGTGTTCGTCGGGCTGGGTGATGTGGCCGCTATCAGCGCTGACGCCGTAGCCGACTAGTTCGCAGTAAATCCGCGCGCCGCGGGCCTGAGCATGGCCCAATTCCTCCAGCACCAGGATGCCGGCCCCCTCGCTAAGTACAAAGCCATCGCGATCCGCATCGAAGGGGCGGCTGGCCTTGGTAGGCGCGTCGTTGCGTTCAGACAATGCCCGCATGTTGCCGAAACCGCTGACACCCATCGGCGTCAGGGCCGCTTCGGTTCCGCCGGTAATCATCAGGTCGGCGTCGTCGTGCTGAATGGCCCGCAGTGCTTCGCCAATGCCGTTGGTGGCGCTGGCACAGGCCGTGGCCACCGCGGCATTCGGCCCGCGTAGCCCGTATTGAATAGAGACCTGCCCGCTGGCGGCATTCACCATCAGCTTGGGAATCGTGAAGGCCGAGACCCGGTCGGGCCCCTTGGCCACCAGGCGTCCGTGCTGCTCTTCAATTTCGTGCAGGCCGCCAATGCCCGATCCCAAAATTACGCCGCGGCGGAAGGGGTCGCCCCCCATCGCGTTAAAGTCGATCCCTGCATCGTTCACGGCATCCATGGCGGCGACCATGGCAAACTGGCTGAACGGATCGAGCCGTTTGGCTTCCTTATGGGGAACGTAGCCTTCGGTGTCCCAGTCCCAAATTTCGCCCCCAAAATGGACGCGATAGTGGGTGGTGTCGAAGCTGCGGATTTCATGAATCCCGCTTTCGCCGCGCAAGATGCGCTCCCACAAATCCGGAACTTTCCGGCTGAGAGAAGTGACAGCCCCCAGGCCCGTGACGACAACTCGCCTTTTCATCGCTCGTGCTTCCGCGTGAAAGAATGCCTGGCCCGATTTCCCTCGCCGGGGCTGCTCCTACGCCCGCGACGACAGGCCAACCAACACTGAGACGGATTCCTGGTTCCGCCCGCTGGGGCAACACGGACGACTGGCGCAAAGACGCCGCGCACCGTTACGTGCGGGCACCCCGCCAGTTTGCACCAACCCGGCCTATTCAACTAGGTTTGCAGCTTCTCGATGTATTCGATGGCTTGGCCAACCGTTTGAATCTTTTCGGCGGCATCGTCGGGAATGTTGATGTCGAACTCTTCTTCCAGTTCCATCACCAATTCCACGGTGTCGAGCGAGTCGGCGCCGAGGTCGTTGACAAACGACGTCTCGCGCTTGATCTTGTCCTTCTCTTGGCCAAGCTGCTCGGCGACGATATTAATTACGCGTTCTTCGACTGAGGCCACCGTACCATTCCTCCACGGACGCTATATGATGGATTCAGACCGTTCCCCTGTGGACCGGCCTCGACAAAATTCCACAATGCTATTCACGCGGCCGTTGCATCGCACCGCATTGCCAATCCGCCTTGGGACTTCGCCCAACCGGCTGGAATCTCACGTAAATTTACCGCCGCGGCTGGTACAAATGCAATGCCAGCAGCGGCTTAGAAGCCCTTCACTCAAAAATCCCAGCCAAGATTACAGGCGGCAAAGGCCCGTCAAGGTAACGTGCCTTCCGCCAATATCGTAATCCTCGCATTCAATGGAATTTAGGGAATCCACGTAAAGTTTGTGAAGGTATAGCCAGTTTACCGCAAACTGTCCAGACCGACGAGGGGCATCCGGCGGCAAACGCTGGGTGGTTGCCAAGCCCCCTTACTCCTCCGACGGCCCGGTTTCCTCGGTTTCGCCTTCCTCGCTCTCCGGGGCGGCGTCAGATTCGTCATCCGCGGGCTCGTCACTGGGTTCCTTGGCAGCGGGTTCCTTGGGTGGCTGTGGCGTTAGCAATAGGGTGACGGGCGTTTTTTCGGGTGGAATCGCGTCGGTCATCGGTTCGAACAGCTCCGCCCCCTGATGGTCGCTGCTCTCGATCGGCAGGTCCATCAGCGCGCTGGAAAAATTCGACACGCAGATCAGATCACCCTGTTCCGCCAGGTAGTATTTGTCGCCCGTTTTATCGTTCGTCCAAAAACCGCTGCCGCCAAACACAAACGGCTCATCGAGCGCTTCGCCCGTGCTACGGTTGCGAATCCAGTCCTGAGCGCGGGCCTGCCGGACCTCTCCCTCTTCGTCCTTCCACAGCACGGTGATTTCAATCTCCGGTCCCTCGGCGGCCTCGTACTCTGGCTGAAACCGCACGGGATGTCCCGGCTCGGCCCCCACCGCCAGCAGCCCGGTATGGACCAAGAATGCCTTGCAATGCACGGAAACAACCGCCTCGTGCTCCTTGGTCCCCTTGATGCAGGCGAACATTTCCAGAATTGCATCGCGGCGGCAGACCTCGCCCGCCAGCACCACTCGCTTATTTTCTTTATCGACCCACACATTCGAGTCGGGATCGAGCCGCGTCAGCCCGGCCGCATCGACCAACAAGTCTTTCTCGGCCACGGCCAGCGATTCCGGCACAAAAGCCTCGGCGGGCGGAGTGTCCGCGTCGGAATCTGAATCGGCGGGCGATTCCTCGTCCGTAGCGCTATCGTTGTCTTCATCGGGCATTTCGTCCGCTGTATGGGACGAATCGGAATCGTCCCCCGGCTTGGCAGTCGTCGCGGGTGGAACCGGTTTATCCGGCGTTTCACCAGTGGCAGCCGTATGCTCATCAACAGCGGCAACCGGCGGCTTGGCGGCAGGGACGCGGACACCTTCGTTTGGCGGCGCGGAGTTGTTATTGCAGCCCGCGCAAAGCAACAGGGGCAGCAATGCGGCCAGTGCGCCGCCTGAAACCAGTTTAGCGAGACGGCCGGACATGGTTTTGCTCCAAGGAAGCTGGGCAAGGAAACGAACTTAGCAGGCCGCGGCACGGCAGCCTGCTACCCATCGTACCCTCTTCGCGGACTCTAGCAATCGCTACAGAGCACCGTAGCGACAGGGTCGGACGTGGCGGACAAGCGGTGATGAATTGGCTGGCCCGATGTCCGCTTGTCCCACCATTCGACTACAGCCGTGGCACCATTTTTTGTTCCAGGTTTTTTTCCGGTGATTTTGCTTTTCTCCCTGGCCTTGCGGTATGCTGAGGGCGGAACAAGATTGGTAGAAGGCGCGGCGGGCCGCTGTTCTGGCGGCCTGGCTTGTGCCTGGGCGTGCCAACAGCTTTGAGAAGAGAGCTGCCACGTGAACCGAACATTTCTATCATTGCGCGCGAAGTATGCCTGCCGCTGGGGCTGCTGCGCCTGGTGGCTGGCCTGGCTGGCGGCGGCCGGTTGCCATTCGTCGCCACCCACGGCAGACCCGTTGGCGGTGGAGCGGGCCAAAATGGCCGCCCGGCTCGATGCGCTGGTGGATGTCGATGTTGAGGATGCCTCGCTGCGGTCGGTGATCGAGGGGTTTGCCAAACAGGCCGACGTGCCGATCGTGATCGATGTGGCCAGGCTTGCGGACGAGGGTCTTGATATTGATGAAGTCCGCCGCAACCTGACATTGCAGGTCCGCGGCGTGCGGTTGCAATCGGCCTTGGCGTTGGTCCTTCCCTGCGATGAAGACTGGGGCTCGCCCGACCTGGCTTGCGTGGTCGAACAGGACGGCTTGCGAATTACCACCGCCATCGTCGCCAGCCAGCAGTTGCGGACCGAGGTCTACACCGTCACCGATATCATCGAACGCGAAGCCGACCGGTTTGACGAACAAAATCTGGCCCAGGCCATCACCAGCCTAATTGAACCGACTGACTGGGAAGAAGTCGGCGGGACGGGTTTCATACAAGTCACGCCTGGCGCTCTGGTCATCGCTCACACCGACGCGATCCACCGGCAAATTGCTCTGTTGCTGGAAGAGTTCCGCCGTCTGGCCGAACCGCGGGCCGAGGAATGGCGGAGCCAGCCCGTGCAAACGGTGCCGTCGTTGGCCGCCGAAGATAGTCCCACGCGGCGGGCGATTGAGCGGGCGTTGGCTGTCCGCGTGACTTGGGACTGGCGCGATGCGCCCCTGAAGGAGGTGCTGCGGTCGATCTCCCGCGACCTGGAGATCAACACTGTTTCCCCCAGGTATGACCATGGCTTCGGGGGGGACGAATTGGTCACGCTCAAACTGTCCAACGTGCCGCTGGCAACGGCACTAACGCTGCTGCTGACGCAACACGACCTGACGTGGGAAATCGCCCACGATTGCCTGCTCGTCATGAACGAAGACAGCCAGAACCCGCCCGTGGAAGTCCGCTGCTATCCGACCGCTTCTATCTTACATAGGCGGCAGGGGCTGGAGTACGAGGAACTAGCCAGTCTGGTAACAGGCACGATTAGGCCCTCAAGCTGGGACGAGGCCGGCGGGCCTGGCGTTATCGAGATGCTGCCCGGCTGCCTGGCGATCCGTCAAACGGCACGAATCCAGGCCGAAGTGAGCCGTTTTTTGGCCGATTTGGAGCAATGCCTGGACCCCATCCGTCCGCCGCCGTCGCCCGCTTGCCCGGAAGAAGACCGCCGCCTGCGTGAGATTTTGAATCTGCCGGTAACGGTCGATTGGAAGGATGTGCCCCTCGCGGCCCAACTGATGGAACTGTTGCACGGCCTGGGAGTAAAGAATGTCTTGTTCGGCTGGGATGGCCAGTTTATCAACGAAGCCAACGAATCGGTGTTTGGCAACTTAACCTTTGCCTGCCACGAACTGCCGTTGCGCGACCTGTTGGGGTGCATGCTGGCCGATTGCGACCGTGGATTCCAGGTTCACGACGGGGTTCTGCTCATTGGGGACGACCTCGACACGTTGACGATGCAAGTTCGCTACTATCGTATTTCAGGCGTAACGCAATCAGGCATCGCGGGACCGGATACCGATAGCATTGTAGATTTGATCACGAACCATGCCGATTTCAATTCGTGGGATGAAGTTGGAGGGCCGGGGACTATCAACAGCATTCCCTGCGGCCTGGTCATCCTTCAAACGCCCGAACGCCACGGCCAGGTCGCGCAGTTGCTGGAGGGTCTGCGGCAGACCGAATCTCCCGATGGGCCTGACATGTTTTATTGCAGCCAGGAACCTGACGGCGAATGGGCGAAACTTCTGGCGGAACCAGCCTCGATCGAGCCTTTCGCCGGGGATGACACGGTGGCGGCGTCGCTCACCCGGCTGCTGGGCCAACAGGGGCTGGCCGATCGGTTGGTGATTGATCGCGGCGGCATCGAGCGACACGGCGACGAATTAACGAATGAAGTTGAAGTGCGATTCCCGCACTGGTTGAACATCGCGGATGTGCGGCATCCCCCATCGCTGCGCTCGGCACTACAGCACCTGTTGGCGGGCACCGACATGCTTTGGCGGACAGGACCAGCCGGCAAGTTATGGATTGAGAGTGACGATGCCAACTCTCGTTTGCAAGTGACTCGTATCTACCGCTGCGACTGGTGGCCGCCCGGCCCAGGAGGGCCATCCGACATGGACGATCTGGAAGAACTGCTAACAACCTTTGCCAACCCGCATAATTGGGAAGCTGTCGGCGGTCTCGATACGCTAGACATCCATCATCCGGGCTGGCTGGTGATTACCGCGCACGCCACGAGACACGAGGAGATTGCCCAGATTTTGGATTGCTTGAAGGCTTATTATTTGGCCGAGCGCGACGGCACGCCCCGCCCCGCCGACTGGGGCGTGATGCAGCGCGACCGCGGCAGCCTGGCGTGGATGGCCCAGCCGGTGCGGGTTCCGTCGAACGATGCGACGCTGGAAGAGGCCTTGCAAGACTTGTTCCAACAGACGGGCATGTTTGTCTTGACCCGCTTTTTTGAATCGCTCCCCGCGGAGGCCGAGCGGGCGAACCAATCGGCCATTCCGCCGCCGCAATCGCCTCTGCCGCTGGCGGCTGCGCTCGATGCGGTCGTGCTAGGACAGGAGATTGATTGGTTCATCCAAGACGAGGCCCTGGTGCTGGAGTATGCGGCCGAGGTTCCCTACTACGGCACGTTGCGATTTTATGACGAGCGCGACTTTGAACCGGCCGGCACGAAAACGCCCGCCCTATTGCAAGAAACGCTGCGGGTGCTGATCTCGGACGAGGTCGATGAATCTCCACATGGCGGCCAAGGGAGCGGCAACCAGCTCTGGCACAAGTATGGACATTTGACGGTGGTGCAAGCATCGCGCAGGGTTCACGAGCACTTGACCACCCTGGCGAACGTCAGCCAGGCCGAGAAGCGGCGTGCCGCGTTAGCGATGCCGTTGACTGGTCCCGTCCTGTCGGACCAGGCCATTGACGATGCGTTGGCCGACTCGGAATTGACGGTTCGTTGGCGGCTGCTGCTGCGAATTCTTTGGCAACACGAAGAAGACGCTGCCGATTCGCTCCGCCGGCCCGCGACCATGCGAACTTTGGCCGGATTGCTGCGCGACCCGCGGCTTTGCGTGCGGCAATGCGCATTGCGCTGGATGGGCAAGTGGGAAGCCGTTTGGCCACCGTTTCTGGAAGAGTTGGCACGTCTGGCGAACGAACCGGCCTTGCGGGACGACGCCTTCGCCGTGTTGAAGGAGATTGGCCCGCCAGCCTGGCCCCTGGCGCAGCTTATGTTGCAGACCGGCAACGAACGGCAGATGTTGGCCGCGCTAGCCTTGGTGCCACTGATGACGGAGACTCCGTTGAACCTGGACGACGATCTGGCGGAGGCTTTATCCCGGCCGTTGCGAACCGGGACACGGCTGCAACTGGCCCAAATGTTGCTGGAATTGAGAACCAAGGATGCGTCGTTGGTTTCGATGGGCAACGTGCATTGGACCGTACGGAACCTGGCCAACATGCTGCAAGAAACTCCACTACCGGAGGAACGTATCGCCATCTGCAAACTGCTGGGCCAGGAGTCGCGGTACGCCGATTTTTGCATCCCGGCCTTGGCCGAGGTGATTGTCGATGTCTCGGCCGATGATTCCGTGAGGGTGGCGGCCTGCGATGCCTTGGCGGCCTTTGACCAGGCCGGCCTGGTCAAACAGAGCATTCTCACTTCGCTGCAAAACGCGCAAACGCGGCCGGAGCGAAACGTCTATCAGCCGCTGATGAATGTCTGGAAGTGGATTGTTTTCCAGGCCGACTCGGTTGAACCCTAAGTGAGAGGCTGGCATGCGTGAACCTGGAATGGGTGAGCCTGACAACACTCCCGCCGACAATCGCGAAATTGCTCCACGGCGGCGGTTTCGCTGGCAATTCAGCATTCGTTCGCTGCTGTTGGTGACGTTGCTGGTCGCGGTGGGGTGCGCCTGGTGGGTATGGCCCGAATGGGCCGAACAGTTTGAGGCCAACGGCGCGTTGCGGATCTCCATGCAGATTCGCCGCGACACGGAGGGGGTCGAACACCGCCACGGAACCTGGATTGTTTACGACGGCAACGGCCAGGAACGGGCCAAGGGGGCCTGGCTCGATCCCCTGGTGTCGGGCTACTGGACCTATCACGATGGGCAGGGACGCAAGCTGCTGGAAGGGGAATGCCGCGGCGGTCAAAAGCTGGGACCGTGGATGGCCTGGCACGACGAAGAGCACAAAAAATCCGAGACAAACTACCGCAACGGCTTTCCGCAGGGGGCATCTTCCACTTGGTGGCCCAACGGGCACCTCCGCTCGCAAGGGGGCTACCACGTTGGCCGGCGGTCGGGCGTCTGGTCGTTTTACGATGAACGGGGCAGGCTTCGTTCACGTGGGGAATTTGTCGCAGGGCAAGAAGAGGGGCCGTGGCAGGTGCTGGACGAACAGGGCCAGCCCGCCGCTACCCGGCGTTACGTGGCGGGACGGCCCGTGGCGGACGTACCCGACCAACTGGCCGCCTACACCGAAGCAACGCGGACGGCACCCGTCGTCCAGGCGCGCGAAGCGCTGTGGGCCTTGCAGAGCCTGGGCGCGCCGGCCGAAATGCTGGCGGCTGGCCTACAACATGCCGATGCCGAAGTACGGCAGCGGTCGGCCCGGTTGCTGGTGGGAAACAGTCCGGCCAACGCCGAGCAAGTTCCGGCGTTAGCGGCCGCCTTGGACGATCCCCATGCGGGCGTGCGGCAAGCAGTGGCGGCGGCCTTGGGAAGCTTGGGGCCGGCAGCGGCCGAGGCACTTCCCAAGTTGCGACAATTGGCCGTCGAGTCGGGGACTCGGATGGATTTTGCCCAATTTCCGGTCCGCGACATTGAGCGAGCCTTGCTGACCGTCACTCCCGAGGACTTAACCCAATGGCGGTACTTCCTGGAAAGCTTGCAGCGGAACAAGAGGGTGCTTTTGACGCAGCCGTTGAACTACCAATGGGAATCGTGGATGTCGCATGCCGACGCGATCCCCGCGCTGGGCCGCTTGACCGAAGACCGAAGTGTGATAATCGCGACGAATGCCGTGTTGGCCTTGGGCGAATTTCGCTGGCAGGGCGAGCAGGTGTTGCCGCATTTGTTGCAAGCCCTGGATGATCCTCGGCTGGAAGTCCGCCAGGCAGCCTGCATGGCTCTTGGCCGCCTGGGAACGGAAGCCCTCTCGGCGTATACCCGCGTGGCGAATCTGGTCCACACCGACCCCGAAATTCCCGTGCGCGAAGCCGCCGAAAGAACCTTGCACGAACTCAAGCGGTTGCCCAGTGCACCGTGGCGTTATTACGGCGGTTTCAGCGGGTCCGGACCCGGTGGCGGATGGGGACCGGGCTTCTTCTGAATATCTCGCACCGGTCAACCGCTCGAAGGTTGGGGACAACGGATCGCACGGATTTCGCGGAAAAAATAGGGCGGGTACGCCACCAATCACCGTCCTGGGTAACGGTCTACTCGATCGACTCGACCCGGCTGACCGCCCGGCCGTGGGCGAAGCGGGTGGCGATTTCCTCGCCGATACGCAAATCGGCGGAGTCGCGGAGGAGAGTGCCGTCGGCCCGCTGCGTGACACTGTAGCCGCGGCTGAGCACGGCCAACGGGCTAAGCGATTCTAGCTGCGCCGCCAGGCCGGCCAAGTGCCGCCCATGCCGGTCGATTTGCCGCCGCATGGCCCGGTCGGCGGTGAGCTGCAGTTCATCGAGACGGCGGGCAAGGTCGTGGACCAGTTCCAGCGGACGCCGCAGCACCCTGCGCGAAGCCAGCATTTCCAGCCGGGCGCGGGCCGCTTGCGTTTGCCGCCGCAGTCCGTGCGCCATTCGCCCGGCGTGCTGGGCCAGAGCCGCGCGGATTTCGTCCTCGTGCGGCACGACCCGCTCGGCCGCCTCGCTGGGGGTCAGGGCCCGCACGTCGGCCGCCATGTCGGCCAGGGTGACGTCGATCTCGTGGCCAATCGCCGAGACGACCGGAATCCGCGAGGCATGGATAGCCCGCACCACCGGCTCTTCGTTGAAGCACCACAGGTCCTCCAGGCTGCCGCCGCCGCGGGTGACAACCAGCACGTCGATGTCGTCGATAAGCTGGTTGGCCACGGCAATGGCCGCCGCGATCTCTTGCGCGGCCCCTGCCCCTTGCACGCGGGTAGGAACAATCAACACATCGGCCCCGCGCCACCGCCGCCGCAAGACTTCCAAGAAGTCGCGGATGGCCGCGCCGGTGGGGCTGGTGACAACGGCAATCCGCCGCGGAAAACGGGGGAGCGGCCGCTTCAGGCCGGGATCGAACAGGCCCTCGGCGGCCAGCTTTTCGCGTAGTTTGCGGAGAGCCAGCTCGAGAGCGCCGATCCCCTTGGGAACGATCTGTTGCACCACCAACTGGTAGGTGCCGCGCGGCGCGTAGACTTCGACCGAGCCTTGGCAGAGAACCTCCAGCCCGTCCTCCAATTCAAACCGCAGCCGGCTGGCGGCGGTGCGCCACACCACGGCCCGCAGTTGGGCCTTGTCATCCTTGAGCGTGAGATAGCAATGGCCCGAAGCGGGGCGCGAGAAGTTGGAGATCTCTCCGCTGACCCACACTTGGGGAAACGAAGTCTCCACCACGTCCTTCAACTGGTCGGTCAGTTGGGAGACGGAAAGAGCGGCGGGATTGGGGAGGAGTGTGTTCAGTTTTCCGTTGTTTGTTGTGTTAGTTCGCGTCAAGTATCAAAGGAATGGACCGTGATCCGCCTACCATCACTGCCCGCGGCGTTATCCGTCTTCACTGAAAACTGATGGCTAAAAACTCACTCCTCCCATTCGCCGGTAAAGACCTCCACCGCTGGACCAGTCATATAGACGTGGTCATCGTCGGCCCAGTGCAACTCGAGGTCGCCGCCGGGCAGGTGGGCCACGATCTGGCGGTCGGTGCGGCCCGACATAGCCCCCGCAACGCAGACCGCGCTGGCCCCCGTGCCGCAGGCCAGCGTGATGCCAGAACCGCGCTCCCAGGTGCGCATGGTGACTTCGCCGCGCGAGTGAACCTGCACGAAATGGACATTGATCCGCCGAGGAAAAACGGCGTGCTTCTCGAGCAGCGGGCCGATGGCTTCCAGCGGAACCTGGGCCACGTCTTGGCAAAAAACTGTCACATGCGGATTGCCCATCGAGACGCAGGTCATCCGCGGATCGACGCCAGCCGCCTGTTGCCAATTCGCCGGAGCGGTGGATGGCAACGGAGGAAGCGGCTGATCGACGACGCGCTCGCCCGACAACGTGGTGGGGATTTTGGAAGCTTCCAGAATGGGCCGGCCCATATCGACCTTGACCCGTTGGGCCTTGCCGTTTGAGGCTTCGATATCGAGCGACAGAATGCCGGCACCCGTCTCGATTCTTAGCTGGTTGCGCGTGGCCAGGCCGTGGTCGTATACGAACTTGGCCACGCACCGGATGCCGTTGCCGCACATCTCCGACTCGGAGCCGTCGGCATTGAACATTCGCATGCGGGCGTCTGCCTGTTGCGAGGGGCAGATCAAGATCAGCCCGTCACCGCCGATGCCAAAGTGCCGGTCGGCCATTTGCCGGGCCAGTCGCGGCGGATCGGCCGGCGGCGGCTGCGAAAAGCAATCGACGTAGACGTAATCGTTGCCCAATCCATGCATCTTGGTGAACCGCATCCGGAACCTCGGCCAGGCAAATGTGGGGTGAATCTAGAGCCTATTCTAACTTATTTCTTCCCTAGCCGGCGCTGCTGCTGGAAGAATCGCGTGAGGATTTCTCCGCACGGGCCAGCCAGCACCTGCGGCACCACCAGGCAACGGTGATTGAGGCGGGCATCGTTGAGCAGATTGTAAAGCGTATCGACCGCGCCTGCTTTGGGGTCGGTAGCGCCGTAGACAACGGTCGGAACTCTGGCTTGCAGGATCGCGCCGGCACACATGGGGCAGGGCTCCAGCGTGACGTATAGCGTGCAGTCTTCCAGCCTCCAGGAACCGAGTGCCCCGGCAGCCTGGGTGATGGCGATCATTTCGGCGTGCGCGGTCGGGTCGTGCAGTTGTTCGCGTTGGTTGTGGGCCGAGGCGATCAACCGGTCGCCGTGGACAATTACCGCGCCAATCGGTACTTCGTCCTCGTCGTAGGCCGCGAGCGCCTCTTGGTAGGCCATTTGCATGAATGCTTCGTGCACGGAACAAGCCTTGCGGAAAATGGCGGGGCCAGGGGTGATGCGTGCAAGATACCTTGCTTGCCGATCGGGCGGCAATGGGCTATCACAGCGATGAGGCGGAACCGTCGTCCGCCTCTGGCGTCGTTGTCGTTTTGTTTTGAGAAGCGGAGCTTGTTGTTATGTCTGCCTTTCAACCCCCCGCGGGCTATCACAGCGTTACACCTTATCTGATCGTGCAAGATGCGAAGCGGGCCATTGAGTTCTATCGGCAAGCGTTTGGCGCGACGGAAAACATGCGGTTGACCATGCCCGACGGCAAGGTGGGGCACGCCGAACTGCAAATTGGCGACTCGCGGATTATGCTGGCGGATGAGTTTCCCGACATGGGGGCCAAATGCCCGGCGTCGTACGGCGGCACGCCGGTTTCCTTGTTGCTGTATGTTGCCGATGTTGATGCCGCGGCCGAAAGGGCGGTGGCGGCTGGTGCCACGGTCAAGCGGCCGGTGGCCGACCAGTTCTACGGAGATCGCTCGGGAGTGTTTGTCGATCCTTCCGGCCACAACTGGAGCCTGGCGACACGGAAAGAAGATTTATCGAATGAGGAGATGCAACGCCGCTTTGCGCAGGCCATGCAGAAGTCGGAATGAGTGCCCGCCCCATTGAATAATCGGATGAATGCCATGCATGAAAGAAGTGTCAGGAACCGTTTGTCGCGGCTGTTGATGGCCGCGCTGTTGTTAATGGGGGAAGGTCTTGGGATGTCGCTACGGGCCGAGGAACCGGTCGACCCGCAACGGCCCGCGGCAATTAAGACCGCGGAAGTGCCGGCTGTTCCACCGGAGCTGTTGGCGCGGCTGGCCCGCTATCAAAATGTGCGGCACGCGGCCTTCATGGGCTGGCAACAACAGGGGCAAGGCATTCTGGTCCGCACGCGCTTCGGCAACTCTTCGCAACTCCACCGGGTTTACCAGCCAGGCGGAAGGCGCGAGCAGATCACGTTTTTTGACGAGCCGGTCGGCGGCGGCTTTTTGCCCGAGGCTGACGACGGCGCGATTTTGCTCTCGATGAGCCAAGGGGGGAACGAGAACAACCAGATTTATTTGTTCGACGCCCAACACCACCAGACCACGCTGCTGACGGATGGCAAGTCGCGCAATTCGTGGGGCGCGGTACTGCACGACGGATCGAAGATGATCGTGCATAGCAACCGCCGCAACGGACGCGACACCGACCTGTACGTGGCCAACCCGCGAAAGCCCGACTCGCTGGAGATGCTGATGGAAGTCAGCAACGAGTTTTGGTCGGCCGTCGATTGGTCGCGCGACGGCCGCCGCCTGGCCCTGCAGCGAACGGTCTCGGCCAACGAGTCTTATCCGGCGCTGTTTGACTTGGAACAAAAGAAACTGCGCCCCTTGCCGCTACCCGGACGCAAGGCAACCGCCGATGCGGCCGGCGCGGATGACGAACGAGTGGCGGTCGATAATCTGACGTTTTCGCCCGACGGGGAGTCGTTGTATCTGTCGCTCGACGCGCGGGGCGAGTTTAGCGAACTGGCCCGGCTGGACCTGCAAACCGATGAATACGAATGGCTGGCCCCCGATATTCATTGGGACATCCGCGATATTGAAGTCGATCCAGCGACTGGCACCTTGGCCTTTACCACCAACGAAGACGGCATCAGCAAATTGTATCTCTTGAAGAAGAACGAGCAGGCCAAGAAGGGTTGGGAACGCAAGCTACTGCCCACGCCGCTGGGCTTTATCGTGGGATTGGAGTTTTCGCCCGACGGTGAGCAGCTTGGTTTTTCGCTAGTCCGGCCCGATGCCCCAGCCGACGCCTTCTCGTTGAGGTTGGCTGACGAGCAACTGACGCAATGGACCTTTAGCGAGGCGGGCGATCTTGACCCGGCCAGCTTTGTAACCCCCACACGGATTGCTTATCCCACCTTCGACGACCGCCAAATTCCCGCCTGGATCTATCGCCCCAAGTCGGCATCGCCCACCAACAAGGCACCCGTGCTAATTAACATTCATGGCGGGCCCGAGGGGCAGTACGAACCGTATTTTTCCGGTGAGACGCAACATTACGTGGGCGAATTGGGGCTGGCCGTGATTTATCCCAACGTCCGTGGATCGGCCGGCTACGGCAAGACGTACCTCAAGCTGGACAATGCCGAACTGCGCGAAGACAGCGTTCGCGATATTGGGGCCTTGTTGGACTGGATTGGCCAGCAGCCCGATCTCGACCCGCGGCGTGTGGCGGTGGTGGGGGGGTCTTACGGCGGCTACATGGTGCTGGCTTCGCTGGTGCATTACAGCGACCGCATCAAGGCGGGCATCGACGTGGTGGGGATCGCCAACTTCATCACCTTTTTGGAGCGGACCAGCCCCTACCGGCAAGATCTGCGGCGGGTGGAGTACGGCGACGAGCGCGACCCCGAAATGCGAAAAGTCTTCGAGCGGATCAACCCTTCTAGCAATGCCGACAAGATCCGCTCGGCGCTATTGGTGGTGCATGGCGTGAACGACCCCCGGGTGCCGTTCTTCGAGGCCGAACAGATCGCCGAGAAGGTCCGCGCCGGCGGCCGCCCGGTATGGACCGTCTACGCCGAGAACGAAGGGCACGGCTTTGCCAAGAAGGACAACCGCGACTACCTGACGGCGGTCGAGGTGATGTTCCTCAAGCAGCATTTGGGGTTGTAGAAAGCAGCCCTGTCGTTGGAGTTGTAGGAGGCGATTCCATCGCCGATGGCCGCGTGCGATGACGTGCCATCGGCGGTGGAATCGCCTCCTACAAACGAACTCTCGCTCCCATCGAACTGCCATGTCTGGTTCCACGGAAATCGAAATCGCCGCGCAATCCTCCCGTGTTCCCTTGCACGCACTGGGTTTTCGCACGCAAGAGCATGAGGTCGCCATCGACCGCCTGCCGGTGCAGGGGAATATTCCGGCGTGGCTGCGCGGCACGCTGCTGCGGAATGGGCCGGCGAAGTTTGAAATCGGCGGCAAGCCGCTCAAGCATTGGTTTGACGGGTTGGCCATGCTGCACAAGTTTTCCCTTAGGGATGGCCAGGTTTCCTACGCCAATCGCTTCTTGCGCAGCCATACCTATCAAGAGTCGCTGCGCACCGGGCGGATTTCCGCCGCGCAGTTTGCCAGCGATCCTTGCCGTTCGTTGTTCCGCCGGGTGATGTCTTTGTTCGTGCCGCGGCCCACCGACAACGCCAGCGTCAGTATTACTCGGCTGGCTAACCGCGTGCTGGCGATGACCGAAACGCCTCTTCCCGTGGAGTTCGACCCGCGTACCTTGGAAACGGTGGGGCTGTTGAACTTTGACGATAAGCTGGCCGGGCACCTTTCGACGGCCCACCCGCATTACGACGCGGCGACGGGTGAGACGTTCAATTACCTGACGCGGTTCTCTTACCGCAGCGAATACCAGGTGTACCGCGTGGCCAGCGGCCAAACCCGGCGCGAGGTGTTCTCTCGCCAGAAGACGCGCGAACCGTCGTACATGCATAGTTTTGCCCTGACACCGCGGTACGTGGTGCTGACGCAGTTTCCGCTGGTCGTGCGGCCGTTGCCGGCGTTGCTCAGCGGCAAGGCATTCATTGAAAACTACCGTTGGCAGCCGCAACGCGGCACACGGCTGCTGGTGTTTGAACGCGACGGTGGCCGGCTTCGCGGTGAGTACGATGCCCCGCCCCTGATGGCCTTTCACCATATCGACGCCTGGGAACGGGGCGACGAACTTTGGATGGACCTGGCGGCCTATGATGATGCCTCCATCATTCAGTCGCTCTATTTGGATCGGCTGCAAGCCGGCGAACGTCGCTACGAGCGGGCCAGTCTACGGCGCCTGCGGCTGCCGTTGGCGGGGCGAGAGGCAACCTGCGACATCGTCAGCAGCCAGTCAATTGAACTGCCGCGGATCGACCCGCGACGGCAACAGCAAGCGTATCGTTATGCCTATGGCGTAAGCATTGGCCCGATCGGCGCGGCCGAGTTTAGCGACCAACTCGTCAAGACCGATGTGGACAGCGGGACGACGCGAACCTGGCGCGAGGCGGACTGCTTTCCGGGCGAGCCGGTCTTTGTTCCCGCACCCGACTCCGCTGTCGAGGATGCCGGCGTTGTCTTGTCGGTCGTCCTGGACGGCCGCGATGGCTGCTCATTCTTGTTGCTGCTCGATGCCTCCTCGTTTACGGAAATCGCGCGGGCCGCCGTGCCGCAACACATTCCGTTTGGCTTTCACGGAGACTTCTTCAGCGATGGCCTGTAGGAGCCGCCCAAATGCCTGAACGGTGGGCACGGTCCCTACCCTGACTTACGGGAATGGGCTACGATACGCGGAATAGCACTTGGGGACGAACTAATTCACAAACACGAATTGTAGTGAGCCAAGCATGACCGCTAATCGCAAGGCCGAGGTCGATGGCGCCGTGGCCGGACTGGACTTCAAGAAGAACAACTACCAGGTCGAGCTCGATACCAGCATGGGCAAGATCACCATTGATCTGCACCCGGACTTGGCCCCAGGCCATTGCCAGAACCTGCTGGGGCTGGCCAAGATTGGCTACTACAACGGCGTGGTGTTTCACCGCGTTATCAAGGGCTTTATGATCCAGGGGGGCTGCCCCCAAGGGACCGGCACCGGCGGGCCGGGCTATCAGATCAAGGCCGAGTTCAACGCCACCCCGCACGAGCCGGGCACGCTCTCCATGGCCCGCACCACCGACCCTAATTCGGCTGGCTCGCAGTTCTTTCTCTGCCTAGAGCGCGTGCCGCACCTCGATAAGCAGTACACGGCGTTCGGAAAGACCGCCGACGCCGACAGCCTGGCCGTGGTCAAAGCCATTGGCAATGTCCCCACCGGGTCGGGCGACCGGCCCAAGCAACCGGTGACCATCAAGACAGCGCGGGTGATTGAAACCGCGAAGTAATGTGGGACAAGCGGATATCGGTTATTCCAGTCGAGTACGATTTATCCGCGATGTCCCACCAAATGCGGCCGCCATCGCCAGTCATCGTGGGACATCGCGGGTGAATCGGTTTCAATTGGCCGAGCAAAATTCCGCGTGTCCCACATTACGCCTATTTCGCCAAAAATTGCCGCTTGTCGAATCCCGCCAGAAAGACTTTGCACACGCCATCCTCGTGCTGGCTGTAGTAGGCACACAAGATTTCGTCCGCCGTTTCAATCAAGAACGGGTACGAGCAATCGCCCAGGCTATCGACAACGGCCCACGGCTGGAATTGCCGGTCGGCGGTAAAGCGATAGATGGCGGCGTACGAGCGGCGGCCGTCGAAGACCTTGGGATTGGCGAGAACTTCCGGATTGTCGCCGCTGTAATTCGACCGCGTGGCCAAAAACGTCTGGCCTCCCAGTTCAAAGTAGTGCTCTCCTTCGGCGATCCCCTCGCGGTCGGTGATATCCCAATCGGTGTAGGGGGGCCGCGCCACGGCGACGGAACAAGTCTTGCCATATTTGCGGCGGATCAGAATCACCATCGTTCCGTCGGGTTCAAATCGCAGCGTCGATTCGCTGGCGTTGTTGAACGGGGCGACCGTTGAGACTTTCTCCCAGTTCAATCCGTCGGCCGATTTGATCAGGTCGATCCGCCGTTCGGGACTACTCCCTTTGTGCGGAATGGCGTGCGGGGGTGCCCAGAACGTTTTGGTGCGCGGGTCGTGCATGACTCCCCATAAGTAGAATGGTGCTTGATAGGCTGGCTGGCCGGCGCTCCAGTTGCTGCCATCGCGGCTGGTATGTACCCGCGTCTGGCGGTCCTGCTCGTTGAACTGATAGGCAAACAGCGTCTCGCCGACGGCCACGTATTCCGGCACCGACTCGCCCTCCAAGGCCGTAACGGGCTGCCACGACCGGCCGTCGTCGCTGCTGCGAAGGGTGGCCAACAGGCCGCTCCCCTCGAGCTGTTTGCCACGGTGTCCGTCGCCGTGATAGAAGGTCAGCAACAGATCGCCCTGAAAGCGGACCATGACTGGCCAGGCCCCCAGGTCGGTCATGGCCCGCGTCCACTGGGGGCGGAGCAGGCCGGTGACTGCGTCGGAGGTAATCACCTTCAACGTCCGTTCGCCGGGCCGATGTTGATGAATCGCGGGAAATCCGGCGAAGCGGTCTGGTTCGTCACCAACGGCCAGGCTGGCAAATGGCACGGCTAATGTGCCGGCGGCAATTAGCAGCGTAGTCCACAACCGATCGCGGGTGAGCGGAAGCGCGCATGGTAAAGCAGGCATGGCTGGGGCCTTTCGCGATGTAGTTGCAGGGCAGAATAGCCGCGAGCGGACAAGAGTTGACGGGCCGCCATTGCGCTTATCTTAGTACCAAGCCGCCGAGAATTGTACAAGCCGCCGTGGCCAGAACGGCGGGTGCCAGGGTCAGTAGCGAAGCGAATGGCCGAACAAAGTTGATGATCTAACAGGGTTGCCCTGGGGTAGCCTCCATCGGCTGTTCTGGTTGGAAAGCCAACTCCGCTGGGTTTTCCAGGCGGTCAGACGCCAGCCACCCATTTCCCAGCCGCGCCGGCCCTTTTTCATCCGTCATCCTTGGCCCGTGGCTGCCAGTGTGAAGAGCCCGGTGAGATAGACTTGGGCCAACACGAAGAGGACATCGAGAGCGCGATAGCGCCGCCGTACTTCTTGGTCGTAGTAGAACAACTGCAGCACCAGCCGCAGGCCCCAAAACAACGCCAGGAATCCGCTGCAACACTGGCCCATTTGCGACCCGCCCGCCAGGTCGCCGGAAAATGCAAAGCAGAGCATGGCAAACCCGGCCAGGGTCAGTTCCAGAAAGACGTTTTGCACCCAGAAGACTTCGCGGACCACGGCGGAAACCTGTTGCATATTCTGGCGGTAATGGAACATGCGGACGGCAAACAAGTTGGCCGAGGCGATCAACAAGTGCAGCCCGCCGGCGATCCAAAACAGCCACGGTGCCGCAACGTTCATCGCTCATTCCTCCACTTTGTCGGTTTCGCTCTTCTCCAGCAACAACTCCACGGCCTCGGTAATCCAACCGCCGTGCCACACATGGGGACAACGGGGGCCGTCGCGGTATTTATGCGGAATTTTCAGTTTGTCCAGCAAGGCATGGGCCTGTCGGTGGTGCTGTCGAAAGTTGTCGTAGCCCGTCAGGATTAGTCGGGGCTCACCCGCCAGGGCGTCTGCTTGGGCCGCCAACAGCGTGGAGACACGGTAGCGTTGAAAGTTTTGTTCGTCTCCCATGATGGGAGTGTTGCCGTAGCCGCCCATTTTTTCCATCATCAGCGGAGCATCCCAAGCCGCGGCTTTGCCAAAGAGTTTTGAGTGCCGCAGCAACAGGCTCCAAGCCCCCCAACCGGATTTGCTGAAGCCCAGTAACAGCCGCCCCTGGAGGCTGGCCTCGGCGGGGTAATTCATTTCAACAAACGGGATGACCACCTCGACCAGGTACGACTCTTGCCGGATCGTCGGCGTGGCCGGGTGGTCGGCATACCACGGCAAGTGCGAAAAAGTCGGTGCCACGAAGATCGCCTTCCGCTGGTTATGCAGATCAAGCCGGGCAATCTCCGGGAGGCCCCGGCCAAAGCGGTGTTCCTCGCCCGCTTCGACCGGCAGTACATACACCACCGGCAAACGCTGGCCAGGTGCGATTTCGTCGGGCAGCAACACGTGAATTTTGGTCGTGCCCGCCTGAAATTCGCACTCCACGCGATGCACCAGAAAGCCGTGCTCATTCTTCTGGGCGGCGGAAATGACTGGTGGTGGATGGCCCGGCTCTTGCGCTACCAACTCTCCCGCGGCCCTCGTGATGAGAGTGACGACAAAAATTATCCGCGGCATGGAACAAAGTCTCCGTCCAAGGGTATGGCTTTCCGCCTACGGTAACACGTAACCGACGCGGCGTGCCATTCCATTTCAGGCACTTTTTTCCCCAAGCAGCCCTATCGCCGCGGCCACCCTGCTATTCATCCTTCTGCCTTTCCCCTTCCCTCTTTCCATTGCCGCACACGGCGTTTACAGCCACAATAAAGTGTAGCTGCCGTCCCGCCCTGGCCGCATCATCCCTGAGCATTGCGATATGGCCACCACCGAAACCATTTTGACCGCCGAGGAGTTCCTCCTGTTGCCGGACAATGGCGCGCTTTCCGAACTTTATCGAGGGCAGGTGATCGACATGAATCCTCCCTCGCCACGGCACGGACAAATCTGTCACGAGATTAGTCTTATCGTGGGCGCTTTCGTCCGCGAACACGGGCTGGGGCGTTGCGTCAGCAATGATTCCGGCTTCATCACCGAG
>JBFWUW010000022.1:0-90891 GCA_050247075.1 Pirellulales bacterium
TCCGGCCAAGTTGCAGAGTCACGTTGCCCATTGTATCGACTGAGATGCTCAACTCGCGCTGGGCCTGAGCGTCCCGTGGATCGGCGGCGGCTAGCCTTTGGAAGATTTTCAGGCTCTGTTGATAGTTTCGCAGAGCTTCGTCGGTCTGGCCAAGTTGCAAAGTCATATTGCCCAGACTATTCAATGAAATGCTCAACTCTCGCTGGACCTGCGCGTTCCGTGGATCGGCCGCGGCCAGCCGCTGGCGGATTTCCAGGCCCTGTTGATAGGTCCGCAGAGCTTTGTCGGTCTGGCCAAGTTGCAAAATCACGTTGCCCACCTTATTGAATGACAGGCTTAAATCGCGCTGAGCCTGAGCGTCCTGTGGATCGGCCGCGGCCAGCCGCTGACGGATTTCCAGGCTCTGTTGATAGTTCCGCAGGGCCTCGTCGGTCTGGCCACGCCGCAAAGTCACGTCACCTAGACTTTCGAATGAGGTGCTCAAGGCGCGCTGGGCCTGCGCGTTCTGGCCGTCGGCAATAGCCAGCCGCTGGCGGATTTCTAGGCTCCTTTGATAGTTCCGCAGGGCTTCGTCGGTCTGGCCAAGTTGCAAAGTCACGTTGCCCAGATTATCGAATGAGACGCTCAAATCGCGCTCTGTCTGCGCGTTCCGCGGATCGGTCGCGGCCAGCCGCTGACGGATTTCCAGGCTCTGTTGATAGTTCCGCACAGCTTCGTCTGTCTGGCCAAGTTGCAAATTTACATTGCCCAGATTATCGAATGAGACGCTCAAATCGTGCTGGGCCTGCGCGTCCCGCGAGTCGACCGTGGCGATCCTCTGGGTAATTTCCAGGCTCTGTTGATAGTTCCGCAGAGCTTCGTCTGTCTGGCCAAGTTGCATTGCCACGTTGCCCAGTTTTTCGAATGAGACGCTCAAATCGCGCTGGGCCTGCGCGTTCCGTGGGTCAACCGCGGCCAGCTTTTGCGCTAAGAGATGGCCAGCCAAAAACTCCTGGTGGGCACCATTTGTGTTACCCAGCGCCAACTCCACGTCGCCCATCCGAAGATGGGACCAGACCAAAGTATGGTCGGGGGCACCTTGCTTCTCCGCCTCTTGCATTAACTTCTGCAATCCATTGCGGGCGTTGGAGAGCAAGTCTTGTCGCAACGCTAAGGTGCCGGGCCGCGTATTGAGTTTTTCTTGAATGCCAAACACCATTTCATCGAACGCATCCAAGGCCAGCATGTATCGCGATCGCGCGAGATCGCGGGCAGTTTGGGCTGCTTCCTTCTCGGCGGTTTCACGAAGCCTGGCCTGAATGGCATCCGCCGTGGCTGTTACCGCTTTGCCGCGTTGATATTCCGCGCGAATTGCCAACAACGTCGATGCGAGTACGCCGAACAAGAGCACTGCGGCCAGGCCGATCCAGACGCGGCGGCGCTTGTGTTGCTCAATCAACCGCTGCTGGCCGACGGCCCGGTCGGTTTCCGCTTGCCGCAGCCGCGATTCGACCGTGGCCCGGTGCTGGGCCACGGCGGCGGCGACTTCCGCGCCGGTTGCCGGACGATCCGCGGCCAGTGGTGCCAGGCAATGGATGGCCAGCGAAACGATGTCGGGATCAGCACCGCTGGCTTGCAGCTGGGCCTGCCCGTACTCCAATCGCCCGGCGGAGGCTTGGGCGATAAGTTCGGCGGAACGCTTGCCGGAATACGGAAGGCCACCAGTAAGGATCTGGCATAGCATCGCCCCTAGGGCGAAGACATCGGCCCGCGAGTCGAGCCGGTCGGTCTCGCCGCGGGCTTGTTCCGGGGCCATGTAGGCGGGCGTGCCCAGGATCGCGCCGGCTTGCGTCCGCTCAGTCGGGTCATCGGGTGCAGCGGCGTCCGTCGGCCGTATGTCGCCCACTAGCGACGGCTCTGTCTTTCCCAACTCCTTGGCCAGCCCCCAGTCCATGACTTGCACTTCGCCAAAGGCGCCCACCATCACGTTGTGCGGCTTGAGGTCGCGGTGGATCACGCCTTGCGCGTGGGCGTAACCGACGGTCTGCGCGATCTGCTCGAAGATGTGCAGCCAGCGAGTCAGTTCGTCTTGAGGAAATTTTCGCTCCGCCAGCAATTCGGCCAGCGTGCGCCCCTCGATCAGCTTCATCGCCAGAAAAGGCGAACCGTCTGCCAACAGGCTTAAATCATGCACGGGCGGAATGCCCGGATGCTGCAAGCGGGCCGTCACGGCGGCTTCGTAGCGAAAGCGGTCGGCGGCACTTTTGATGGCAGACGAGTCCCGTCCCTCTACACCAAGCAACAACTTGACCGCCACTTGCCGCTGGAACAATTCGTCCGTCGCCCGATGGACCGTTCCCATACCCCCCCTGGCGATGAACTCGCCAAGACGATAACGGCCTCCGAGCAGGTTGTTGTTGGACTTGGCCGAGGCACCCTCAGGAGGCAACTCTTGGGCACCGTGATAATCAATCGTCGCGGCAACGCCGCCGGGTTGGGTACACGCCGTTGCAAGACTGGTGGCGGCGATACCCGCCGATCCGGCCAAGGAAACAGTTTCCATCACTCCGCTGCACCGCGAGCAGCCCGCCACATGCTGCTCGATCCTGGCGGCGACGTCGGGCGGCAAATCGCCGCTAGCCAGGGCCTGCAACTCCTCCGCCGAGGGACAGGTTGGCAACGAGACACTGGGCTGCATAGCGCGGCTCGCAAGGTCGAGTGCATTGGTCAGGCCCACACCATTTAGCCAGACGCCGCCGCCGATTGCAACATTTACGTAACTGGCGACCGCCGCCGCGCGTTCGATCGAAACCATCGCGGCACCTTACCGACGCTGCCCGGCGCGCGGCCCACGGAAAACCACTAGCCCGCGGCGGCGCTACCCGTCATGCTACTCCTCTTCCTCATCCGTCTCCTCGTCGCTGGCCGTCTCGTCTAGGGACTCCGCCTCTTCGTCCTCTTCCATCGCTTCTTCGCCGGTTGCCTCGTTTAGGTCGCCATCCGTGGCATTCTCATCGAACTCCCCGTTGTCTTCTTCGATGGCGCCTTCCTCCGCTGCTTCCCGCTTCCACGAGCGGCCATTGAGGAACTCCACTTCCTCCACGGCGGAGGACGAACTGTCAAAGGCCTTGGGGACCAGCAAGAAGCCGGATTTGATTTCGGTCGTCTCGCCCGGCGGCAGCAGCACCTTGGGTTCGCCCGTCGAAAAATCGGAGCCGCCATCGACCTGGCTGCCGTCGCTGTCGAGTTGCTGGCCGTCTGCGTCCAGGAACGCCACGGCCACCTTGATCTTGTGGATCGGCTGGTCGCTGTGGTTGGTGCAGCGGTAGAATTTGCTGGTATCTTCCCCTTCCTGCTTGATCACCAGTTCCACCGTGACGGGCGTATCTCCTTCCCATTTGGGCGGGTCGATCCGTTCGGGCTGCTGGTCGGCCTTGGCAAGGGGAATGCCGGGCAGCGCGAACTCGAACGACCGCGTGTCAACATCTTGCAATACCTTGACGACCACGCTGGCCGGCTCCCCCACCACTTCCAACTCGGCCAGGCGCTGCGGGTAGCGGTCGCCTTTGCGCTGGTAGGTGGGCAGCGGCTGGTTGTCGGCGTCGAGCGCCACGATGGCCGCCTCGGGAAAATCGAAAAACCCGCGCCAGCCAATCGCCAATTTCTTGACGGCGTTGCCGCCGCCGTCCGGCTCTCCCTGCTCGATCGACTCCAAGACCATCGTGTCGCCGGCGATGTTGAGTTTGGCGTCGGGCTTCAGATTCTTCATCTGGCCCCAGGCCACCTTGGTGGGAAAGGCCACCGTGACGCCGCCATGCGCCGTGACCGACTTGACCCCGCTGGTCAAATTCCACAGTTCGCGCTGGGCCGTGCCGACAAACCGGTTCATGTTGATCTCGTCATACGAGTACGCCGCGTCGGGCTGCTTGTCGAGGTTCGCCACGCTCTGTTCGTCGGCGTTGTAAACGTCATCCAGCTCCAAGGCGTCGATGATACCGAACGCCTTGAACACCGCCGGGTGCAGGCCATACGCGCGAAATTGCAGCGTCAGCGTCCCCGAACCGCGCGGGGCGAATTCCTCCAAGCTGGCCACCTCCACCAGCAGCGGCCCGGCAAAGGCGGTCGGCATGGTCCGCGGCCCTTCCTCGAAATGGATCGTGCCGAAAATAGGCCCCCACGGCCCGAACGCCACGGGGTACTCCAGGTGGCATTGCGATTCGGCGGCCACCGTCTCTAGCCCCTCCATCAGGCACTTGCCCCGCAAGTCGGCCTCAACCCGCGCGGCGACCTTGCCCCGCGCGCGGTCGGTGGTGATCTTCATCCCCAATCGCATACCGAGTTCGTCCAGCACTTCCTCCGTTGGCCGGCCGGCGGTCTCAAAGCCGATCGTCCAGCGTTGTTGCATCTTCCGCGGCCCGACCTTCGACACGATCAACCGCCCCCGCGCCTCGGCCGACTCTTCCGTCGCCAGATAAGGCCAGCGAAAAGCCTTGCCCGCCGCCGGTTCATCGGCCAATGCCCGCGGCATCCCCCAAGCCCACAGAAGAACGAACAGAGCGAAAAGCAACAGAGACTTGGAAAGTGTGTAAATGCGCATGGAGGAACCTCAACCTGGCGAATGCATGAAATGCCAACAACTGGCAGCGACGAAGCGAAAACCAACACGCCCGGCATCGGCGTTTGTTCCGGGAAGTTACGCCGAATTCGATGCATGCAGGAATAAGACGGCGGCCCGCTGGTTTCCAGCAGGAAAGGCCCCGTCTCATACACCTTGTCTGTCTTGGCATAATCGCCACGTTTATAGACATTTGAATAGTCGCGATCGGGCGAATTGAATCAAAGAGTCCTGAACCCTTTGTTCATTTGAAGTTCCCGAAGATCCTCGTTCTGTCACTCTTGCTCCGCCGCGATGCAGAACAAGTGTTGCTCGCCGCGGATGAAGATGTGGCCGGCGGAGGGGACTGGCGAAGCGATGACCGACTCGCCCATGTCGTTCTCCGCCAGCAGTACGAATTTGTCGTCGGCGACGCTGGCCACGAATACGGTGCCGTCCTCGCGCGGGGCATACAGTTTGTCGCCGGCGATCAGGGGCGAGGCGTAAAAGTTGGCCCGGTTCTTGGGGAAGGCGGCGCTCCAGACGGTCTCTCCGGTGGCGGGGGCAACACAAGCCACTTCGCCGCGGTCTCCCACCAAAATAACATGGCCTTGATAAACGACGGGCGATGGCACGAACGTGCCGACATCGTCGCGCTGCCAAACGTGATTGGTGGCGGTGACATCCCCCTGGCCCGTCAACCGAATTCCGTGCAGCCGCGGCGTGCCACGGTCGTTGCGGCCATAGGCGATGATGGCCATGTCGCCCACAATCACCGGCGACGCAATGGCCGGCCACAGCGCGTTGGCATCGGGATTGAAGTTGCCGCACGACCAGACCACCTGGCCGTTGGCCGCATCGTGGATCGTGAGATGCTCCGCCCCCCACACCAGGATCGACTCGCGGCCTTGGTGTTGAATGACCAGCGGCGTGGTGTAGCCATGATCGCACTCCACGGGCGTCTGGTAATCGCGGGCGACCTTCCAGGCCATTTCGCCGCTGGCCTTGTCGAATGCGGCCAGCCACGACTCGCCCGCGTGCATGCGGGCCATGATGACGTATTTGTCCGTCAGCACGGGTGAAGTGCCGTGGTCCCAAAACAGGGTGTCCTTGCCGAACCGCTCGACAAGGTTCGTTTGCCAGCGAAGTTCGCCCGTTGGTTCCACCGCCGCCAGGGTGCCGCTCTTAAAATAAACGAACACGCCCGCCCCATCGGTAACGGGCGAGGCATTGCTGCCCGAACCATTGCGGTGCTTGCCGGCATTCTCCTTGCCAAAGACCGTCCGCATTCTCTCGGTCCCTTGGGAATCGTAGCCGAGCAGGGCGTCCTGGCCCTCCACCGGGGCGGTCAAATAGATCATGCCGTCGAGTACGATCGGCGTCGAGCAGCCTTTGCCTGGCAACTCGCTGCGCCACAGGTATTGGCTGCCGCTGAACTTGTCGGGGTACGAACCTTGCTCGGTGCTGCCGTTGCTCGCGGGTCCGCGCCACGCCGGCCAGTTAGAGAGTTCCTCGGCAAATGTTGCCCGCCCCGCCAAGACGACAAAGCAAAACGCGGCGATCAGGGCTTTCGAGGGCATCGTGGAAGTCCTTGAGTTCTTGTGAAGGGACCGGGCCATGTTCGGTTTGGGTATTGCCACGGAGGGTTGACGCTTCTCCAGGATAGCATCTCCGCCGCCTGCAATCACTTGCCGCGATGGCGCTCATCCGTCGTCCGCACGCGACCCCTCGGGAACAATTCCGTCCCAAGACCACCGAGCCAATTTGCGCCTCAAGACCCATATTACAAACGGTCGAAGTCTTTGCACGCCGGGCAAATTGTCGATTTAGGCAAAGCAAGTTTGGAGGTCGGTTTCGCGGAAGTTTTCGTGATTCTTGGCCGTCATGGGCAAACCGTCAGGCAAAAAGGGGGAAGATCACGCAAAGGCGCCAAGAGGTTCGACAAGAAGGATGCCTTCGACTCGACACGGAAAGTGCTCGTGCGATCACTTCCTTGGCGTCTTTGCGTCTTTGCGTGCGATTATTTCAGATCCTATTCTTTCGGCCCGCCCGAATGCTCCGTGGTTCCCAGTCTTGCAAAATGGACTCGTTGGTTGCGGCTACGCCGCGACATGTATTTCGCGGGCTGGCACAAGGCTACTGGCCAGCCAATTTGGCTTGGGCCTCTTCCAGTTCCTTTTGGCATTCGTCCTTGTAGCCCTGAATGGTGGTGGTATCGATGGCTTGCTGCAATTGTTCGACCGCCAATTTGAATTCGCCGGCGTTCAAATAGACTTCGCCAATCTGCCGATGCCAAAAATGCCGCAGCAAATCCGACCGCATGTCCGGGCCCAAGGCAGTCGCCTTGTTGGCGGCGGCCAGGGCTTTCACTTTGTCATCCGCCTGAATCCAGCGGGTGGCGGCTTCTTTCCAATGCCAGGTGGCTTCGGCTGGACTGTTGGCGGCGGCGGCTTCGGATTCCGCGGCCAGTTCGCCAGCCTGTTTGCGTTCTACCTCCCGCAGCCTCTGCTGAAACGGCTCGGCCAGCGCGCGTTCCTTGCGGTCCGCCGACAGAATGGCCACCAGCATCGACAAGGCTACTACATCGTCGGGCGACTTTTCGGCCTGGGCCTCGTACCGTTGGCGTTGGCTATCGGCCAACCCGCGATTGAACAGGAACGAATGCAACATGCGGGAGACGTTGGACCGTTCCGGAAAGCTCTTGGTATGCAGCATGACGAATTCGCAGGCCTCGATCATTTTTTCTGGCTCGGGCAGCAGCCGGTAAGAAGCTACCAGGCCGTTATAGACCTTCAGCCGATAGGCGTCGTTCGGGGCCAACGCCAGCGCGGCTTCAAGTGGTGCTTGCGCCGCGCGGTAGTCGCGCTGGTTATGCAGCCGGGCACCGGCTCGAAAGGCGTCCTCGGCTGTCTTGTATTCCTCGGCCCTGCCAGGAAGTCCGCACAATACCAGGTACGCAATGGCCAATGGTAGCGTCTTCGCTTGGAATTGAATGTTCATCTTCGGTTGCTCCCTGGGAGGCCAATGTAAATAGGGGAGTGGAAATCTTATCCAAGGCAAGTGAAGCCACCCTGGCCTCGCCAGAGTACCGCAATCCGACGGGCCTGTCACGGAAACGGCCCGCGAGGAGAGCATGGCCGTGCATGGCAGGCCAAACAGCCAGCGGCCCCATCATTCACCATCGGACCATCCGCGCCCGCCGGTCTGCCGAGATACGGCTTGCCGGCGGTAGCAACTACAACTCCGAACCGAGCGGACTGAGTTTTAAGACCAACACCAGCGCCGCCAGCAAGATGGCCCACACCAGCATCGCGCGGCGGGTCTCCTTCTTGGCGATGATGGCCTCGCGCCAACTGCGGGGCCGCACGCCTTGCACGATAAATGTCACCACGCCCGCCAGGTTGATGCAAATGACGTTGGCGGCCGTCAGCAAGAAGGCTCCAATGGCATGGTTGTTATAGCCCGATCCCACCAACATGCCGCAGGCCACCAGCGGCGGCATCAACGCCACGGCCACCATCACGCCGATGGCTGCTCCGGTCTCGCCGCGGGTGAAGGCCAGCGCGCCGGCGGTGCCAGCCGCCAAGGCCAGCAGAATATCGCCCAGCCCCAAGCTTGTCCGGGCGGCAATGGCCGGTGTGGAAGGATCGGCCGTAAACACCAGTCCCACCAAGACCGCGAAGGCAAAGGCCACGCCAAACCCCATCAGATTAACCAGAAACGCCCGCCGTAACAGGCTGGCATCGCCCAATGTGGCCGCCAGCGACATAGCCATGTTGGGACCGAGCAAGGGGGCAATCACCATGGCGCCAATAATCACCGCCACGTCGTTGCGCATCAGCCCCACGCAGGCCACCACCGCCGAAAGAACCGTCATGCTCAAAAAGACGCGGGTGATGCCGATGCTGTCGGTGGCTTCGTCGTACATTTCCTCGCGGCTGATGCGGTGATGTTTTTTCCCGTTCGAACCGTTGCTTTCCTCTGGCTTTGCCGGATTTGGTTCAACCTTGGGGCGAGGCAAGACCGCCTCGACGGGCATCAGCACGACGTGAAAGCCCTCCACGTCGGCATAGTGCTCCTCAAAACGGTCCATGATCGGCTCGGTCTCATCGGCTGGGACCAGCAAATGCAGCACCGTCTGGCCGCTGTCGGTATCTCGCCAGCGGCCCAGAATCTCTCGATCCTCCAAGAGCTCGTCCGGCGTGGAATCCGAACCTTGCGGCAAAAAGACCTGCATCACGCGCAACGCCATGCTCGATATTCCCTTGTCTGCCAGAGAAACTTGGTTTGCGCGGCCTTGGCCCGCTGGCCCTTACACGCCAACAGCCCGGATCGACCCGATACGTCGCGCGGTTTTTTGCCGTCGTGCCTACAATAGTAATCGCTCCCGGCTTTGCGAACGAATGGCAAGTAAGAGATCCCCGCCAACCCACCCATGCGACTGCTGACGTACAACATCCACAAGGGGATTGGCGGACGGGACCGCCGCTACCGCTTGCAGCGCGTGATGGAAGTCATTGCGGCCGAGCAGCCCGACCTGATCTTGCTGCAAGAGGTAGACCGGCACGTGCGGCGGTCATCGTTTGACGACCAGCCCCGGCTGCTGGCCCGGCACTTCGACCTGCCGGGCCATCTGTACCAACAGAATGTCAAACTCAAGGATGGCGGCTACGGCAACCTGATGCTGTCCCGCTGGCCGATGGTGTCGCACCACCAAATCTCGCTGCGGCTACGGCAACGCAAGCCGCGAGGCGCCCAAATCGCCGTGCTGGAAACACCCGCCGGGCGGCTGCGGACGGTTAATTTTCACTTGGGGCTGTCCGAGAAAGAACGGCACTGGCAGATCGGGCATTTGCTGTCGCACCCGTTGTTCTTGGAGTCGGACGGGCTGCCGACCATTTTGGCCGGCGACTACAATGACTGGCGCAACACCTTGCAGCAAGGAGAACTTTCCCGGCAAGGCTACCGGCAGGTCACATCGCCCATCTCGCGATTTCGCTCCTTCCCCGCCTGGCTGGCCCTCGGCTCGCTCGACAAAGTCTTCATCCACGGTCCCCTCCAAATCCATCGCGCCCACATCGTCCGCAGCCAGGCGGCCCGCGCCGCCAGCGACCATTTGCCGTTGGTGGTAGAGTTAGAAATGGGAGGAAAGGATGAGGTATGAGGTATGAGGCTTGAGGTATGAGGCTTGAGGTATGAGGCTTGAGGTATGACAACTGAACACTGAAAACTGAAAACTAGCAATGCACTTCTCCCACATCGGCCTCATCACCGACACCCCGCAACCTGGCGAGGTGTTTGTCGAAGCGACGAAAGTCTGGATCACCGACTTCGTCCAACACCCCTACCATATCGAGTGGCTACGGTTTGAACCCGACAGCCCCGTCACCGGCCCCGTGCGAACCGAACCGCATGTGGCCTATCGTGTCGAGTCATTGGAGCAGGCCGCCGCCGGGCTGCGGGTGTTGTTGGAACCCTTTCAACCGCTGCCCAACCTGCGGGTCGGCTTCTACCAGTCCGCCGACGGCGCGGTGATTGAGTTCATGGAATACAGCGGCTCGCCTTTTGAGACCGGCTCATAACCTAATCAATCGGCGGCATCAGCCCAAAGAACTGGTCGCACCTTGCAATGGCCGCATCAACCGAACGGCAACGAAACACTTCCGTATGCAATCGTTCGCAATTCAAAGTTACACAGTCGATTGCCGTTTTTTCCCAAAGTTGTCGGCACGGCCATGACTTAATGATCGTGGCAAATGGGGCCGAGCAGCGTAAGGTACGAAGCCGGTCGTTCATGTTCGCGGAAAAGCCCACCTTGACTCTGAACGGATCATGGTTGGGTTCAAGCTGAATCAAATAGAATACGCCAATTTCAGCGGAAATAAACTCGTCCCAGCTACCCCGCTCGGTGTCCTTACCCTTGTCGATAACACTTTTGTCCAGCGCATCCTTCACCCGGAGAAAATCAGCGTACGTCAGATACGACACCAACTGATTTTTACTGCTGGTATCCCTTCTCTTGTGTCTCTGAATTCCCAGCCGATTCATCACCTTGAAAATGGTCTGCTTACGTCGTTCGAGTTGTTTCGCCGCCTCGATAACGGAAAGCATATCTTCATTCATTGAATTGGTTCGGCAGAAAGGGCGCAGAAAAAACCCCGCATGGTGGGGCAGGAACCATGTGGGGCAAAACTTGTCCAGATCAACGCTGGTGAGGCAGGGAACAACGAACAAGATAACACCGCCACGGGCGAGGTCAATGAATTTTGGACGGAAGGGATCGGGGTTCGCCGCCTTTCTCACCAATCCTGGCTGGCCATCCCTCATCCTTCTGCCTTCACCTTTCATCCTTCAACTCCCAAATCCTGACCGCGCCGGATTGGCTGCCGGTGGCGGCTTGTTTGCCGTCGGGGGAGAGGGCCACGGCGGTGATGGCTCCGCTGGTTTCGGCTTGGAACTGGCGGATTTGCTCGCCGTCGCGCGAGAGCAGGATTTGCACAAAGCCCAGCTTGTCCCCGACGATCAGGCGGTTGTCGTCGGAGGAGAAGGCCAGGCTGGCCAGCTTGCGTTTGGAGACCAGCTTTTCAAAAATTTCCTCGCGGTAGCCGGCTTGCCACATGCATAGCGCGCCATCCTCGCAAACGGCCGCCAGGCGGTCGCCCCGCGTGGCGTAGGCCAGGTCGTTGACCGCCGCATCGGTCTGCCACGGCTTGAAGGCGTCGCGGCCCGTTTGCGCGGAGGTCCAGGTGTGAACGGTGCGGTCGCCCAGCGCCGCGCAGACGTATTCGCCCCGCGGATGGATCGCCAAGACCTTGATGGGGCTGCCTACCGGCAACAACCATGTCGGCCCGTCGCGGCGGCATTGCGACACCGCCAACATCGACTTGTTGCCCCAGGCCGCGATGGTGCCGTCTTGCGAGAGCGCCGCGCAAGTGGCGTTTCCAAATCGGTTGTTGCGCTGCACGTACTCGGTGGTGTCGGCCAGCTTGCGGCCGGAAAAGCGGTAGAAGCGGGCAAAGCTTTCCCCTTCCAGCCCGACCAGGTCAAAGGGTGAGTCCAAAAACGCGGCCGCGGTGATCGGCCGGTTGTGCCGGGGGTACTCGCTGCTGCCGCTGAGAAAATACTCGCCACCCGCCGCCACGGTCCAGAGCCGCATCGATCCTTCGCTATCGGAGAGGGCGCAGCAACTCAGCAAGTATTGGCCGTCCGACGAAAACCGCAGCCAGCGGATGGCCCCTTTGTCGGCGGCACCGTAGGCCCGCAACCTTTCGCCCGACTGAAACTCACCCGGCGGCGTGAGCGAGACGGCTGGCGCACCGTCGTCATCGTTGGCGGGTGTAGCTGGCGACGTGCCGGGCCGATCGGCCGTGGCGGCGGGCCGTTTGGGCTTATCGGCCAAGGTCGAACCGCCGCCGTCCTGGGAGTAGTCGGGCGGACGCACGGGCGGCTCGGGCAGATTGGCCCACACGATCAGCCCAATCAGGGACAATAGCACAAACCCGCTGCCAGTTCCCCAAACCCAGCGGGGAACTCTTCGCCACCATTCGTCGTCAGCAGTGGCCAGCGGAACAAAGGCCGTTGCGGGCTGCGCTGGCACAGCCGGCGCGTACTGCAAGGCCAGCGGTTGGTGGTACAGCGGCTGCTGGGAAGAGAAGTCCAGCGGTTGAGGTACGTACTCCGCCGGTGCTGTGTCCCATCCAGCCAGCGGCAGCCCGGCCGCCAGCGGATCGGGTGTACCCGGCGGCAGCGGCAAATCCCATGGGGCGATCTCGGGCTCGGCGGGGGGTAGTTGCTTTTTGGGCTTTGCCGCCGGTGTGGGTGCCGCGGGCCTGGCGGCGGCTGGTTTGGGGGCGGGCGAAGCGGGTCTGGAGACCGCGGCGGGCTGGCTCTGTTGAAGCTGGGCGTCGTAGGCCGCGCGCTTGGCGGCATCGAGCAGGCAAGCCTTGGCCGCGGCTAGTTCGTTCAGAATCTTGGTGGCATCCTCGGCAAACTTGCCCGCCTGAAAATTGCGCACGTAGGAGCTTTGCCGCACGGCCGCGGCATTGATCACTTCCCGGTCGGACTCGTCGGGAGAAATTGCCAACAACTGGTAATGCGTTGGCGGCCTGGTCCCCTCGGGTATCCCCAGCCATTTGCGATAAGGGTCAAACATATCGCCATCTTAAACATTGGCCGAAAGCAAGCCAATGCGGAGAGCCGCGGGACAGACGGGTAGGCGGCGTAGAGTGGGACAAGTGGAGATCAACGCTCCAGTGGGACGCGGTTTTGTCCGCGAAGTCCCACCATGATGGGCGATGCCGGCCGCAATCGGTGGGGCATCGCGGTAAGGTCGGTTTGAGATGGCACAGCCGCGTTCAGCTTGTCCCGCCCTACTCCAAGGGATCTTCCGCGTCATCCATCCCTTCGACTTCCCTGCCCACGTCTTCCAAGCCCTCGACTTCCATTTCTTCCACGTCGCTGATGACGTCCTCGACGTCAGCATCCTCGTCGTCGCCTTCATCTTCCCTGGCATCCTCGTCTTCATCCTCGGCGTCTTCGTCTTCGTCGTCCGCCGCTTTCTTGGGCTTCTTGCCTTTCTTAAATTTGTCTTGCGGGGCCACGGGTTCAGGTATCACATGCACGATCGGCTGGGCCGCCCCAATTTCGTGCAAGCATTGCACCAGCCCGCCGGCGGTCACCATATAGATACGGTCGTTTTGCGTGTTCATGAGCTTCTTGGCCAGCGGGTCGATCGGTAGCTGGGCCAACTGGCCGCCGCTGGCGGCATCCAGCACGACCAACCGCTGCAAATTGTCGGTGGCGTACACGCGGTCCTTACTGGCGGCGACAAACTGCGTGATCCGCGGTACGAACCAACGCTCCAGGCCGGCATCGACCCCCAGGCAGTACATGCCGCCAATATCGGGCGTGATGTAGACCGCGCCATCGATGGCCGCCGGACGTTGGCCAATCGCATGGCCCGTGGTGAATTGCCAGCGGGCTTCGCCCGACATTTCGTCGATGGCGTACAAGTAGCCATCGCGCGAGGCCGCCAGCACCAGCGGCGTCCAGTAGGCCAGCGGGGCTGAGATGGCCCGGTTGGTTTCAAACCGGAAGCGAACCGAGCCCAGATCGGGCGAGGCCACAAACACAAACCCCCGCGACGTGGCCCAGGCCAGGCTCTGCCTGGTAAATAGCGGGGGAACGTCGATCGAACCGAAGGAGAGATAAACTCGCTCTTCCTTGGCCCGGACGATTTCGTCGGTCTCGACGTTGGCCACGGAATTGGGCAACTGGTAACTGGTGACATGTCCGCTGAAATGCGGGACGTGGACCACGCGGCTATCGACAGCCGGCTGTTGCGAGGGAACCCGCAACAGGCGTTTCTCCCACAAGACGTGCCCGTTCGAGCGATCGAGGGCCAGCATCACCTGGCCGTTCAGCACGACCACGACTTTGTCGGACGAGGCGGCCGGCAGATTGAGAAAGTCGCGGTCGCCGATCTGCTGCTGCCAGACCGTTCTGCCGTTTTCTGCATCCAGGGCTTGCAAAAAGCCGTGGTTCGTTTGCAACAACAACAGGTCATGCTGTTCGGGGTTGCTTGCCCGGTCTTGCACCAGGCTCAAGGTTGTGCCGGTCACCTTGTACTTGGTCTTGTCCATCTGCACCTGGCTGACCCAGGCCCGCTCGAGTCCGACGCGGCGGGCCAGGTTTTGCGGCACTAACTCGGACTGGGCCGCGGCCCAGTCTGTATTGGCCAGTACCGCGGCTAGTACGGCCCAACGCGCGGCACGGAAGGCATCGCCCAAACGGCGGCAAACCAGAAAAGACCGGGTGGATGTCATGGACGGTCTCGGCAAGAATACGTAACAATGCCCAGGCGCGAACGGCCCGGCGATTTTTCCATGATAATCGACCACACGCCCGCCAACAGCAAAATTCCGACGATTCGGCTCTCCTCTTTATGATTTACGTGTGGATCACTTTGCTGGTGCTGGCCCTGTTGACGGGCTGGGTGCTGACTATATTCAGCCTGCCAGGCAATTGGCTGATGGTCGTGGCGGTGGGCCTGTTTGCCTGGTTTGTTCCGGCGGATTCGCGGGCGGCCATATCCTGGAAATGGGTAGCGGCCTTGGTGGTCTTGGCCCTACTGGGTGAAATAGCCGAGCTGCTGGCCGCGGCGCTGGGGGCCGCGAAAGGGGGGGGCAGCAAACGGGGAACGGTGCTGGCGGTGATCGGTTCGGTGGTGGGCAGCCTTGGACTGGCGCTCGTGGGCTTGCCCATTCCGGTGGTGGGGCCGGTGGTGGCCGCCGTCTTGGGCGCGGCCCTGGGGGCGCTCGGCGGAGCCATGCTGGGGGAGCACTGGAAAGGCCGCACCCTGAACGAAAGCTGGAAAGTCGGCCAAGGGGCGTTTTGGGGCCGATTGTTGGGGACGTTGGCTAAGGTCAGCATTGGCACGGCCATGCTGGTGGTAGGCATTATGGCGATGATTTTGTAATGCTTTCCAAAGACACTAGAGGAATGTACACATGCCGGCACACCTTAACAGGGCACAAATCGACGCAACATCAATAATCAGGCGTATTTGGCAGCTAGCACGAGATTTTTTTTGCTCTTGGCACGCAGTCTGCTTTTAGCTCCCCACGTTGGAACGGAGCAACAAACAACCCAAACGCCAAGGAGCCTGACATGTTGGTACTCACTCGCAAGCCCGATCAGAAGATTCAAATCGGCGACAATATCTGCATCACCATCGTCCGCGTCAAAGGCCAGTCGGTGCGGATCGGAATCGACGCCCCCAAGGAAGTCCGCGTGATGCGCACCGAACTGACCGAAGGTGAGTCGGCCGAGACCCCAGACAGCCAACCGCAAATGGAAACGATGGAGGTCGCTCTCCCGCAAGAGCAGGCCGCGAAAGAATCGACGACCGCCAAGGCGAGCGTGGTCTCCATACCCATCTGCGACGCCAACCCGGAGCAACGCCGCAATCCTTGCTTCCCCAAAGCCGGCCGGACCCCAGGTGCCAGTTGTGCATCCTCGGTTCGTCGCCCCCAGCGCCTGGGCCCGGCCGTGCTGCGGACGATGAAATAAGGGGAGGGGGCAAGGATGAAGGATGAAGGCGGAAGATTTGGATGGGGCCGATTTTTAGCCCCCTGGCGGCACTGGCGCTTGGGGGCTTTCTTGTTTGCCTGTAGGTCGTTTTTGGGCATAGGGTGGCACTGGCGGCTCGTCCGCCAGTGGCGCTGTCCTGCACTGGTCCACTGGCGGGCAAGCCGCCAGTGGCACTCTCATTTCCAGTGGTGACAAAGCACTAACGGGGCACACCGGGAACGGGCGGCGGCGTGGGTGGGGCGGCTGGGGGCTGGCGGATGCGGGACATGATGGCGTCCATTTGCCAGCGGGTGGCCTCTCGGCCCACACGGTCGTCTTCGTCCTTGGCCCGCTTCGATGCGGTTTCTAAACGGACGCGGTATTTGTCGGCCAGCCGCTTGCTTTCCACCGCTCCCACGCGAATGTCGATCAGTTGCATATCGAGCCGGAGCGTGTTGATTTCGTTGGCCAACTCTTGAATGCGGTCGGCATTGGCTTGCAAGGTATCGGCGTCTCGCACCGATGCCAGCAAACTGGCGTAGGCCTCTAGTTTCTGGCAGAAGTTTTCAATCTGCTCATCGTTCTTTTTCTGCTGTTCGGGCGGTGCCGGCTGGGGACCAATCGAGAAGGAGGGACGGGAGGAGGATGGCGAGCCTGGCGTTACGTTCGCCCTGGCCCTGTTAGCGGCAACGCGGGCCTGCCGTACCGCTGCCCCCAACATCATCACACAGCCGCCGGCCAGCAGCAGCAAAACGGTCCCCCCCACCCCCAGCGATATCCACAGGATGGCTTTCTTGTTGGACTTCTTCCGGCGTGGGGGCTGGGGAAGACTTCCCATGCCCCCTCCGTACATGCCGGCCCCAGGCATTCCCATGCCCGGCGTACCCATGCCCATACCCGGCGCGCCAAATCCTTGCATGCCGGCACCCTGCATCATGTTGGCGTCGGGCGGCAGGCCGAAACCGGCGGCCGTTCCAAAAGGGGCTGCCTGGCCCATCATTCCCGGCGGCTGAAAACCTGGCTGCGGCGTGCCGAAGGGGTCCGCTGGCTGCCCGCCGAAACCGGCCGGAAAACCCGAAGCTGCGCCTACGGCGGGGTTTGCCCGCGGAGTTGCCATGCCTTGATTTGGTACCTGTCTGGCAGCACCCGCTGGCGGAGCATGTCCGCCTGGATTGGGAATCGCCAGCGGTTGTCCGCACTTGGGGCATTTGACACGGCGGCCGGCCAATTCATCCTTCGCCGAGAACGCCTGTCCGCACGCGCACTTGACCGGTATTGCCATGACCCCGCACCTCAAGGAAATGCCACATGCTGGAGGAGGCGGTGGAATCGCCTCCGGCAACGAATCGCCGACAAAGATGCCTTCTACAGTACCTGATGGGGCCAGCCATGCAAGATTATTGGCGACGTTGCGACATGGCTCCTGCCTTGTCCGCTTGAAACGCGCTCGATGGTCCATGCCTGGCAAGCGTGACTGGTGTGGCTAGCTGGTACCGGTTCAAGCCGGCAAAGCAGGATCTTTGTGGCCACGTTGGCCAAATCCACCCACCTTGGCTTTTCATCCTTCATCCTTCTGCCTTCATCCTTTCCTTTTCACCCAACCCCGTTGCCACTGCGGGCCAAAGACTCTACGATTCGAGGGCGCTTCTGGTCGGGCCGCTTTTCAACGATGCCTTTCGTGGTTGATTCCCTGCGCATGAAACCTCAAAAGTTTACCACCAGCTTTGAGAACCTCTCCCGGTTGGCCGTCGAACTGGCCAAGACCGTCAAGGCCGATGCGCTGTTGGTGCTGTTGGATGGGCCGGCCGATTGGCAAAAAATCAAAGCCCTGGAACAACAACTGATCGTGCTGGTGGCGGCGGAAAACGCGGAATGTCTGATAGGCGCCGCCGAAGCCGGGCTGCAAACCGTCACGCTCGACATGGGCGACAGCCCCATCCACGCCAAGCTGGCCCGGGCACTGTTGGAAGGCGTGGCCGACGATATCTTGCGCCCCGGTTCGCGCAACGTGGCGCTGTACAGCGCGTTTGAACCCGACACCATCGACTCCATCAGCGTCATCGACCTGGGGGACCACCTGGGCCGGCTGACCGTCCGCGATTTGCAGCAGTTGGAAACCAGCGTACCGCTCGACACGCTCAAGCATGTCGTCGATCTGGCCTTGGAAATCGGCCGCGAGGGGCGCGAGGGCAAACCGGTCGGCACGTTGTTCGTCGTGGGGGACCATCGCAAAGTCATGACGAACTGCCACCCAACCGGTTTCGACCCCGTGAAGGGTTACTCGGTCAAAGAGCGCCGGCTGAGCGACGCCCGCGTGCGCGAGGGGATCAAGGAAGTCGCCCAGATGGACGGCGCGTTTGTGATCACCACCGACGGCATCGTGGCGGCGGCTTGCCAATATGTCGATGCCTCGGCTGCCAGCCTGACGTTGAGCAAAGGCTTGGGGGCGCGGCACTGGGCGGCGGCGGCGATCAGCCGCAAGACCAAGGCCATTGCCGTGGCGGTCAGCGAATCGAGCGGCACGGTGCGCATCTTTCAAAACGGCGAGGTCATGCTCCGCATCGAGCCATTCCGCCGCGCCATGAAGTGGACCGACTTCGACTTCGAGCCGCCGCCAGACGACTAAAGGAAAGGCGGAAGGCGAAAGGATAACGGCGAAACGTAGCCGTGTTGCTACAAGTTGCCTGTCCCGCGGGAGGCTTTTTCCTCCAGGCCCGACATGCCGAAACGGCGGGCTAGTTCCGCTTCTACTTGGCCTAGGCTTGCGCCGCGGCTGGCCAGCATGACAAACAAGTGGTAGATCACATCGGCCGCTTCGCAAACCAGATGCTCGCGGCCGGCATCGTCCGGTTCGCCAGCCGCCTCGACCACTTCCGCCGCTTCCTCCACGATCTTGCGGCCGATCTTCTCCACGCCGCCAGCCAGCAGGCTGGCCGTATAAGACTTTTCACTCGGCCGCGATTGGCGTTCGAGAATCACGGACCAGAGCTGTTGTAGAACGGGTGTTGTCGAGGACACGTTTTTGCGATTGCCGATTGTGGAGGGAAGAAGGAAACTTATAGCGGTTCGTTTGGATAATGATCCCGTGCGAACGCTTCAAATTGCATGGCTTTTGGCCTTCCAGTTGGTCGGCCTGGGGCCATTGGCCGTACGAAACGCAATCAGGATCAAGGGAACATTGTCGCTCAAATCGTTCGGCGATGGAATCGCCTCCTACAATTCAATTGGAATCGCCTCCTACAGTTCAGATAGTAGCCATCGACATTCAACCCGCCACCATCGCGAACTCCTTGTTTGTGACCGGCCCGACCGCTAGCGGCAAGACGGCGGTCGGTTTGTCGCTAGCCGCGCGCCTGCCCGGCGAAATCATCTCGCTCGACTCGATGGCCTTGTATCGCCGGCTCGATATCGGCACGGCCAAGCCCACGCAGGATGAACGCCGGCGCGTGCCGCATCACCTGATCGACATTCTCGATCCCCACCAGGAATACAGCCTGGCCCAATATCTGACGGCCGCCCACCGCGCGGCGGGTGAGATCGCGGGCCGCGGCCTGACGCCGTTGTTCGTGGGTGGGACGCCGTTGTATCTGAAAGGGCTGCTGCGGGGGATTTTCGAGGGGCCGGCCGCCGATTGGCCCTATCGCGAAAAGCTGCAAGCCCAGGCGGCCGTGGAGGCCCCCGGTTGGCTGCACCAGCAACTGTCGCGGGTCGATCCCGCCGCGGCCGCCAAACTGCACCCGCAAGACCAACGACGGCTGATTCGTGCCTTGGAGGTCTTTCGCAATACAGGCCGGCCGATCAGCGCGTGGCAGCAACAGTTCGACCGTCCCCACACCGCCGGCGAGTGCCGCGCGTTCGTACTCGAATGGCCCCGCGACGAACTGTACGCCCGCATCGAGCGGCGTGTCGATGCGATGTTTCAGGAGGGCTTGCTGGACGAAGTACGCGGGCTGGTGGCGGCCAGCCAGCATTCCGCCGCGCCGTTGGGCCGGACGGCGGCGCAGGCGCTGGGCTATCGCGAGGTCTTGGCCCATCTGGCGGGCGAGCGCGACCTGCCCGCCACGATTGCACTGGTCAAAACGCGCACGCGGCAATTCGCCAAACGGCAGCTCACCTGGTTCCGTAGTCTGCCGGAGTGCCGGCCCGTACCCGTGCGGGCCAGCGACAATGCGGACGAGATCGCCGAACGAGTGTTGAAAATGACGAGTGACGAGTGAGAGGAAGTGTCGAGTGACGAATTCCGAGTGTCGAATGCAGAAGGATTTGCCTGGCTCTAACATTCAACATTCCTCACTCGACACTCGTTGCATTTTCTCCGCCAATGCGTTATCTGTCAGACATTCCCATCTAACCTACCGCGTGAGAACCTCTGCCATGTCTGAAGTCACCATTCGCGTCCGCAACAATGGCCCGTTTTTGGTTGAAGGCCCGGTGAAGATTGTCGATGCCCAAGGAAATGTCTTTCCCGTGGCACCCGACAAGCCAGCCGTGGCGCTGTGCCGTTGCGGGCAATCGTCGCGGCGGCCGTTTTGCGACGGCACGCACAACCGTTGCGGATTCGACTCTTCCGAGGCGGCCCCGGTCGCCTGACCTGCGCGGTCGTAGCGGATGATCCGTTGGTTCCCGCGGAGTTTTTTCGCCGCTTAACGACTTACGTCGCGCGGCCTCTGGCGGCGAGGCTTTCGATGGCTTAAATTCACGGCCCCGGGTGACATCGGGTCGGAATTTCGCTCGCGGCTCTGGCAGTCGCGGGCTTCTCGTGCGATGGAATCGCTAGCGGTTCCGCCGCCTGGAATCGCCACATAGCCCAGCAGGAAACGGATCGACGCAATGGACGGACAGAACGCGCAGGAAGTCGTACAGCAGGCATCGGTTGACCAAACATCGGTAGACCAGACATCGGCCGAATATCTGGGCCGCTGGAATCGGTTGGTCAGCACCACCAATTGGGAAAAAGGGCGGATCATCTTTGAGTGGCGGACGGCGCTGTTGGCCGCCGATGCTCGCCCCACCGAGTGTTCCGACGAGGCCTGGAGCCAACGGGCCGGCAACGTCAGCAGCCAGCATGTGGGCCGGCTGCGCCGCGTCCACGAGCGGTTCGCCGACGCCCGCGATTCATTCCCGGGGCTGTTTTGGAGCCACTTTCAGGCCGCTTTGGATTGGCAAGATGCCGAAATGTGGCTGGAAGGGGCCGTGCGGAGCGACTGGTCGGTATCGGCCATGCGCCGCCAACGCTGGGAGACGCTTGGCTCGCTGCCTGCCGAAGAGCCTCAATCGAAGGACATTGTCTCGGCCGACTACGATGAAGATGTCGAACCTTCGCTGGAAGGCCCGTTGACCGCCCAAGACCGCGCCGAGCGGGCCGACTTTGAACAGGCTTTCGACGGCGATGAACAGCCTGAGGCCGCCGACGGGCCGGTTCCCTTCGATGCCGACTCCGCCCAGCCGTTTGAGGCCGCCGGCAGCCCGCCGCCGCGCAACTTTGCCCACCTGGGGCAACTGCCCGACGATCTGGCGGAAGCATTTGAGTCGTTCAAGTTGGCCATCGTGCGGCACCGCATCGACGGCTGGCGCGACGTGCCGCTCGACGACGTGCTGGCGGCGCTCGACGCGCTCAAGTCGCTGGCCATGTCGCCCAGCGAAGGGGTTTAAGACGGCAGCCGCTATTGGTCGTCCGACTCCGGCACAAAGGCCACGCCTTCGTAGAGCTCCGCCAACGGAAGTTCCGTTTCAATCTCCGGCAAAGGAAGGACCGCGGACAACCCCTCATGCACCTCGCGTGTGAATCCATGTTCCGTGCGGCGGTAAAGCACCACCGCGGCGGTCTCCTGCTCGACGACCACATAGGCCATCAGCGAGGGGATGGCCAGGTAAAAATCCTTCTTCTCGCCTACATCGATCCGCCGGGTGGCCAGCGACAAAACCTCAAACAGGGCCACCGGCGCGTCTTGAAACGAATCGCTTTGCGGATTGGGCTGGCAAACGACGGATACGTCGGGGTAATAAAACCGCCATTGCGAGGGAAGACGAATCCGAATCTTGGTGTCCGAATTGTAAGGCCGGCAAGCCCGCCCGCGCAACCTTCCGTGCAGTGACGCAAACAGATTGCCCGCGATGACGTTGTGCGCATTACGCGCCCCCGCCATGGCGTAGACGACACCCCCCAAGTACTCATGCTTGACGGGCGATGCCAATTCGCCCGCCAGATAGTCCTCGACGGAAATCAGATGGAGCTTTTGCGCGGCGGTCATGAAATAGATTCTAGCGAGGCCCCCCCGCCCGCGGCAACGGATGCTACGCCCCGGCAGGCTGGTCTTATCGCCGCAACAGCGATTCTCCTTGGTCCCAGGGCATGCCAAATGTGGGTTGCGGGCGGTGGTTTTCCTTGCGGGTGGGGGCCGGCACTTTTTGCCACTCGACGATGAAATCGCACAGCTTGGAGACGGCTTCTTCATAGGCCGCGCGGCCTTTTTCGGCGGTGGCCAGTTCGGCCTCGCCCAGCACGCCGGTCTCGCTGTAGCTGGCCGTCCACGAGGTGCATTGCATCGGCCCGCTGGCGAACAGGTCGTTCCAGCGAAACTTCGATTGTTCCTCATTGAACGAGATCTTGCCCGACTTGATCTTGTCCATCCGCACGTCGTCGGGAGCCAGATGCATGTAGACGCTGGTCTCTAACTCGCAGGCGTGGGCGCAGCCGCCGGGAAATGCGCTTTGCCGCCATTTGGGCAAAAATTCCTTGTCCACCGTCAGCAAGTTCCACCACGCGCCAAACGCGCACTCGGCGTCGGTTTCCAGATTGCAGCGCCGGGCCGCCAGGTCTAAGTTGGGCATGTTCGATCCATGCCCGTTGAGCAACAGAATTTTTTTGAAGCCGTGATAAGCCAGGCTCTTGCAGATGTCCAGCACCATGTCGATGAAGTGCTGGTAATGCACATTGATCGTGCCGGGAAAATCCATGACATGGCCGGTGTAGCCGTAACAGACGCATGGCAAGACCAGCACTTTTTCCGGAATACGCTCGCCGCAACCAAGCGCCACGCCGGTCGAGAGCAACTGGTCAACGTCCAACGGCAGATGCGGGCCATGCTGCTCGATGGCCCCGCACGGCACGATGGGAATCTTGCCGGCGGCCACGGCGTCGTTGATTTCAGGCCAAGTCAGTTTTTCGTAGCGATGCTGTTTGAGGCCAAGGTTGGGCACGGGTAACTCCGGTAAAAGGGTGAGACGCGACGCGGCTGAATCGAAACCAAAGGTGGCGTTGCCCAAGCGGGTCGTGAATCAAGAATGAACCACGGATGGCGCGGATTTCACGGATAAGACAAAGCATTGAGAACCACGAATTAAACGAATCTAACGAATGGATTTCCCGAATGGAACCTTGTTCGGGAAGGGGGCGGGCGGGGAGTTGAAAAACTCGTTGTGTCGGAACCTATTCGTAAGATTCTTTCGATTCGTGGTTCCTTTCATAGCGGGATCGTGCGGTCCCGGTCGGGCCCCCTGGTATCTTAACCCTACTTCCTTTGCGCCTTCGCGGCTTGGCGACTTTGCGCAAAGACACCCAAGCGACTGGCCATCCATCCGCGTTGTCCGATATTCTCGAAGTCTCGGCCGACCGGGCCGCTATGGATGCAGCGCGCCCCAGGCGTAGATGGCGGTCAACGCCACGAACATCAGCGTTAGCCCGTGATAGCCGGCCGCCAGCCACCAGGCTGTGAGATGTTGTTTGGCATCGAGCACCGCTTGCAAGCCGAGGCGAACGCCCCAAAACACCGCCACATAGGCGCAAAATCCACGGGCCAGGCCGCTGCCGGCGGCCAGTTCCGGGGCATTCCAAATGCTAAGCGCGCCGAAGGCCACGATCGACAGCACCACGTAGCCGCCGTAGATCCAATACATCTGCCGATGGAGCCGCGACAACGAGCCGAGTTCCTTGCGCCAATCCAATCGGAACGGCACCAGGGCCGAAGCGATCAAGATGCAGAACTGCCCGCAACCGGCCGCGCGGATCAGCAGGGTTAGCGTTTCGGACATCATCCACCTGGGGCCAGGACACGCAGGAAGGGGACGACAATGTTGAATACAAACGGCGGATGAAACAGCAGGCAAACCGGCGGCAACAGGGCCAACAGCGTGAAGGTCCAGCCGCGCCACCCACGGCCCAGGCCAATGGCCCGGCCCGTCTGGCTGCGTTCGGCGAAGATAGCCCCCCCTTGCCACAAAAAGAACAACGTCGGGCCGCCGTACCCGCCCCCGGCCGGTAGCGAGATCACCAGATCATGCACCAGCCCGCTAAAGACAAAGCCGGCGGCCAACGCCCCCTTGGCACCCAGTTTGGCGGACAGGGGACGGAACAGAAAGCGGTGGGTCAAGTCGCGAAAGGCCGTGTTCCAACGCCGACCCCAAAACTGGCTGACGCTGTGGGAGGCGAGGGGCCAATCCATCAACGGCTGGGCTTGAATGCCGCCCCGCCGCCAGGCACAAGACAGCAAGTGGAACAAGCCAAAGTGCAGCACCAAAATCATGCCGATCATAGCCAGCCAGCCGGCCAGATAAGTCTGGCCATGCGGCAGCCAGCCCCCAGCCAGCCATAACAGCAGCACGCCAGCCGCCAACTTACCGGCGGCAAACAGCCATTCGCCGGGCGAAGGCCGATCCGGCGGTGGAGCGGGCCGGCGTTGCAGAAAGGCATCCGCGTCCAAGCCGGGCCACGCCAGCAGATAACCCACATGCAGCCACCACGGCGCGGCGACTGCCCGGCTGCTCTGCCATGTCAGCGACTTGCAGCCGACAAAAATGGCAAAAGCCAACAGCCACATAAAGGCCCAACGCGGCCAGTCGGGCGGTACAAACCACACGGCAGCCGCCGGCAGCGCGACGATCGGCACCCAAGCCTGCCAGGCCGCCCGCCGCGAATTCGATGCCTTCGTGGTCGTGGTCTCTGCATTTGGCATGGGGTCACAAACGATCATGGCCAAACCTCAATCATGGTCCAAACTCCCTAAGAGTAGACCGTCATGGCCAGCCAGTTTGTAACAGAGATTCGCAGTTAATCAGGAGAAGGCAATTTGTTTTCAGTTCTCAGTTTTCAGTTCTCAGCAAAAGATCGTTCCGCCCTTCATACCTCATACCTCAATCCTCAATCCTCAAGCCTCACTACCAGCCGATAGACATGCACCGGGCCGCCCCGGTCGTGGGCGTCGATGAGCGCGATGAAGTACTCTCCGTCGGCGGGAACCGTAAAGTCGATTCGCGAATCGGTGTTCTCGCCGAAATCGTCCGAGACCGCCAAAATGCGTCCCTGGCCGTCGTAAAGCGTAAGAATGGTATCCGCAACCGAGCCCAGCCGGGCGGCCTCGGTCTCGATCACCAGCCGCTGTCCTGCCTGGCAGGGCAGGCGAAACACGTCCACATCGCGCGGCTCGCCGATCATCCCTTCGATGGCTTGGCCAATGGTGATCGGTTGGGCGTCGCCAAAACCCGCGTTGGGCTCAACGGCAGCCGCGAATTGATCGGCGGCTAGCACGGCAATCTCACGCGGGCTGGAGGCTCCCCCTGGCGTTACCACCACCAGCGATACACTGCCCGGAGGTGTCTCTGCCGGAAGCGTCAGTTCCACTTCGACTTGGGTATCGCCGGCCGCTGCCGCGTCGAACTTATCCGGTACGGCTGCCGCGCCTTTGCTCAAAATGTTGACCGGCAGCGTCAAGCCATCCAGGCGGACCTCGCTGGCCTCGGCCAGTTTCAGGCCGCGGATCACCAGCTTTTGCGGCTGGCCAGGCAGCAAGGTCAACGGCAGCGTCACCAAGACCTGGGGCGAGTTGTCTTCTGGCTTGGGTTCTTCCCCCCGGGCCAGGCCTTGGGCCAGCAAGAGAACTAGCGCCAACAGAGAAAGACGTGCCTTGCTCATGCGTACAACTCGCGGATGGTTTCGCCCTTGTCCAGGATTTCGATCGGCCGGCCGTCGGGCGTGACCAGTTGGCGGCGCGGGTCGATGCCCAGCGACTCAAACACGGTGCAGGCCACATCGGCTGGTGCGACGGGCCGGCCGGTGGCGTAAGCCCCTTGGCTATCGGTGCCGCCGATGACGCGGCCCGGCTGTACGCCGGCCCCGGCAAACAGCAGCGACGCCGCCGGTCCCCAATGGTCGCGGCCGTTGTCTTTGTTGATCTTGGGCGTGCGGCCAAATTCGCCAAAGGCCAGCACGAGCGTTTCGTCCAGCAAGCCGCGCTCGGCCATGTCGTCCAGCAAGGCCGAAAAGCCCTGGTCGAAGTCGGGCAGCATCCGTTCCAGCCCTTCCCAGATCTTGGCGTGGTGGTCCCAGCCGCCAAAGTTGACCGTCACGAACCGCACGCCCCCTTCAATCAACCGCCGGGCCAACAAGCAGCTTTGGCCAAAGGTTGTGCGGCCGTAGCGGTCGCGCAGCCGCGGCTCTTCGTCATCCACGGCAAAGGCCCGTTGGGCGTCGGGCGACAAAATGATGTCGGCCGCGCGGCCGCGAAACTCGTCGAAGGTCTGCAACTGGTCGTTACCGCGAACCTTGCGCGACAGGTCATCCACGGCCGCCAATAGTGACCGCCGCCGCGCACTGGATCCCGAGAAACCGGCCGCCGCCACATCGCGAACCTTGAAGTCCGACGCGTTGGGGTCGCCCGCCTTGAACGATTCGTAACGGCCCCCCAAGAAGGCGCTCTTGCCTAGCTCCCAAGTGAACGATGGGTTGCGCGGCACGGCCACGTAAGGGGGCAAACTGCCGCGGAAACCAAGTTCGTGCGAGACGACCGCCCCCATCGCCGGGTAGTCGCCAAAAGCCGAGCCAAACCTTCCGCACAGCACCCAGTTGGTGGCCGTCTCGTGGTGGTCGTTATTGTGCGATCCCGACCGCACCAAGGCCACCTTGTCCATGCATTGCGCCATCCGCGGCAGCAGTTCGCCCACCTGCAAGCCAGGCACGTTGCTGGCAATGGGGTTGTACTTGCCGCGAATCTCAGCGGGAGCGTCGGGCTTGAGATCGAAACTGTCGTGATGCGACAGGCCGCCTCCCAGGTATACCAGCAGCACCGACTTGGCGCGGGCCTGGGCCTCGCCGCCAGATGCCTGGTGGGCCAGCAATTGCGGTAGAGACAGGCCCACTGCACCCAGTCCTCCCACGCGGAGAAACTGGCGGCGGTTGCCGGTGGTGATATCGAACATGGTGGTAACCTGGTGACTTTCAATTAGTGATTGAAGGCGAATTCCTTGGAATTCAATAAAGCCCAAAACAAATCGCGGAAGACCGCCTCGCGCGATTCCCCTTCGCGCAGGGCCGAGTCGATGGCGGCTTGCTCGGGCTCGTTGGGCACGCGCGACAAAACCACCGCGAACAGTTCTTGCACGGCCGCGTTGTTATCGGGGCAAGCCGCCAGCAGCGTTGCCAGACGGCCTTCGCCCGACTCAATCTTGCGCTGGGTCGTCTCGCCATTTTGCAGGTGCAGCAACTGCGACAGGTTGACCTCGCCCACCCGCTCGCAGGCGCAGGCCGTGACGCGGTTCGAGCGGCCAAACAGGCTGAGAAAGTAGGAATCCAACGACGGGTCGGCCAGTTGCTGTGCCCGCGTCCCCAGCGGATAGCCGGCAAACGGCTCTGGCACGCCGGTGGCATCGCACACGGCATCGAGCAAGGTCTCGGCCTCTAACCGCCGGGCATAATAGTGCGAGTAGAACCGCGTGTCGGTCTCGTTGGCCGGCAATGTCTCGGCACTGAGCTGGTAGGCCCGCGAATTGAGCAGCAACCGCATCAGGTGCTTCAGGTTGTACTGGCTGCCGACGAATTCCTGGTTGAGCGCTTGCCACAAGGCCGGGTTGCTGGGGGGATTGCTGGCCCGCAAGTCGTCCACCGGTTCCACGAGTCCGGTCCCCAAGAAATGCCTTACCAACCGGTTGACCATCGCGCCGCTGAAGTATTCGTTGGCCGGATCGGTCATCCAAGCGGCCAGTGGCACGCGAGGGTCTTGCCCCTCCGCGATCGTCACGGAAGAACGGTCGAGCGGCTGTGGCACCATCAGCTTGCCGGTGCGGGGCTGCGTCACCCCCAGCGGCCGGTTGGCCTCGGTGGGGGCCATCAGCAGCGTCGTTGGCCCTTTGTGCGGTTCTTGCCGCTGAAACTTGACCGGGGCAAAAAACGCGGCGAAATGGTAGAAGTCATCCTGCGTGTATTTTTCCAAGGGATGATTGTGGCACTGCGCGCAACCGATTCGCGTCCCCAACAACGCCTGGGCGACCGAGGCCGTGACCTCGGAATTCTCGGCCTGGCCCTGTTCGCCCACCGTCACCACAAAGTAGCCCACCGCCGGATTGTCGGTCGTCTTGCCGCTGGCCGTCAGCACGTCGCGGGCGATCTGGTCCCAATGCCGGCCGTCGGCCAGTTGTTGCCTCAGCCATTGATGGAAGGCCCGCACCCCCTTGGAGCCGCGGACATCGTGGTCGCGCTCGCGGCGATTCTGAAACAAATCACCCAGCCGCAGCGCCCAATAATCGACCCACTCAGGCCGTTCCAACAGCCCATCCACGAGCCGCGCGCGTTTGTCGGGCCGCGCGTCGGCCATGAACGCGCGATATTCGTCCAAAGACGGCAAGCGGCCGATGGTATCCAGGCAGGCCCGCCGCAAAAAGACGTCGTCGCTGCTGGCGGACGACGGCGGAATACGTAGCGCGCCAAGTTTGGCAAACACATGCTCATCGACCACATTGTTTCTTGCCGCGAGCTGGCTGGGATCGACCGGTTCCTCGAACGGCAGCGTGACGATCAGCACAGAGACCAGTCCTTGGAAGTGAACGCGAATCGCCGTCTCGCCGTGGCGCAGCCCACGAATCAACCCCTGGTCGGAAACTTCGGCCACGCCCGGATCGTTCGAGGCGAACTTTGCCAGCCAGGTCACATCTTGCGTGCGGCCGTCGGCGAATTTGGCTTGCACCAGCAGTTGCTGTTCGTCGTTGACGCGCAAGACACGGGAACCCGGCAGAATCGCCAGCGATTCCAACAGCGGTTCATCGGCGATGACGCCAGGCGCGCCGGCGATGATCCAGTCGAGCAGCATTTGGTACTCGCGCGAGCCGGCTGAGATGAGCCGTCCGCCCGCGTGGGGTGCTACATTCAACGGCTTGCGCAGTAACAGGCTGTCGGTCGGCCGCGTATGGCTGATGCGGCGGCCGGCGAGTTCCCGTGTCATCCATTCGTGGTCCCAGTCGGGCGCGTAGCCACGCAGCGACAGCCGAAAGCCGTTTTGCCCGGTTCCTTTGCCGTGGCAAGCCCCTTGATTGCAACCCAACCGGGTCAACAGCGGCTCAATGGCGTGGACAAACGACGGCGCCGCCGCGCCTTGGCCCGCTTGTCGCACGAAGACGGGAATGGCCGCCTGCTGGCCGCCGAACCGCGCCGTCAGCGTGGCCTGGCCATCGTTCAGCCCGCGAACCTGGCCGGCGTTGTTTACATCGGAATGGCCAATCTGGACCGTACCGGCCGGCTCGGCTTGCAGTTCCGCCAAGCGTGTGACATCGACCGTCCGCCCATCCGCGTATTCCGCCGTGACCAGCACTCCGTGGCGGCAATCGGGTCCGAGCAGTTCTAGCGCGGCTGGCTCCACCCGTAACCGCACGGGCAAGGCCTCATCCGCCAAGCCATGTCGGCCGTTTGCCACGCGGATGGCCAACGCCAGCAGCGGAACCAGGAGCCACAATCGGTTCAAGGGAGCGACCTCGGCAGGTGGGAAAACAGGCGGGAAGGCGACCATAATTTTACACCGACTACCCACCCGCCACAATCGCGGGCAAGGGCGAACAGGCATTTGAAAATCATGCAACGATTGCGGTCACGCCGGTTGCCGTGGGTGGCACTTGGCTGTAGGAGCCGTCTCCGACGGCGACAATCGGCGTTCCGTCCTGGAGAGCCGAGACCGCCAAAAACGCCGCAGACTCAGGCCAGATTGCACATCGCGGCCGAGAACGGCGGGATCGTACCGCCCCGCCAAGAGAAGAACCACGAATCAAACGAATCCAACGAATGAATCTCCTGAGTGGAAACTCGCTTGAGGAACAGGGGGCGGGCGGCGACTGGAAGAACTCGCACCGTAGGATCCTTATTCGTTGGATTCGTTCGATTCGTGGTTCTCACCAGGCCTCGTCTAATCGCCGGTACGCATTCAACTCGCTGGCAATGCTTTATCTGCAAATGTCTGAAGAGCGAGGGGCATTGCCAATCCGCGGGGCATCAGCCGGCGGTATACGTCACGCCAGCAGTTGCCGCGTGCTCGGCGGCACCCAAGCCCGCGCATAGCGTGCAAACCCGCCGTGCGGCCTCGAAGGCGGAAAAACTTTTTGCCGGTTTTTCGCCCCTTGGCCGCAAGATAGGGCTGCTGGCGGCAATTATCTTTTTGGCGAAAGTTGCCTATCCTCTTAGATTTGATGCGTTTCAGGGAGCAAGAAACGCATCGTGCCAGCATTCCCGCAGGGTTCTCTCGCCACGCAAACCTCTATAATGATCGGGAACCAAAGCCCCCTGGGTTGCGTAGAGTTATCTCCACGCCAACTGTTGGGCGAACATCCGCAAAGGAGATTGTCGATGAATTGCAGTACCACCAAGAACAAACGAACTTCTTGGATCGCGGCCTCGGCCGTGGTCGTCGCTCTGGGATTTGGTGCCAGCCAGTGGCTAGCCCCAACCGTCGCCGCCGATCCTGAGACCAACGCCAATGTCAGCCACGCCAAGGCCCTCTCCAAGGCTTTCCGCAATGCGGCCCACGAAGCCATGCCTTCCGTGGTGACCATTCGCACCAAGTCCCAGTCGGTCCAGGCCAAGGGCCGCGGCCGCCGCGGCGGCGAGAACCCGTTCAAAGGCACCCCCTTCGAGGATTTCTTCTCGGACGACATGGAACGCTTTGGCAATGGCAGCCAGCGGCCGCAGTCGGGCGTGGGGTCGGGCGTGATCATCGACCGGACGGGCATTGTGTTGACCAACAACCACGTCGTGGAAGGGGCCGATGAAGTCATTGTCCGCCTCTCGGACGGTCGCGAATACAAAGGGACCGACGTCAAGACCGACCCACAGACCGATCTGGCGATTGTCCGCATCAAGGGAGAAGGCGATCTGCCGTTCGCCAAGATGGGCGACTCCGACGAAATGGAAATCGGCGACTGGGTGATTGCCGTGGGCAACCCGTTTGAATTGGAAACGACCGTCAGCGCCGGCATCATCAGCGGCAAGGGGCGCGAACTTGGCCCAGGCCAGCGCACCAAGTACCTGCAGACCGATGCCGCCATCAACCCCGGCAACTCGGGCGGGCCGTTGCTCAACCTGGATGGCGAAGTCATTGGCATCAACACGGCCATCGCCACCACCACCGGCCAGTTCGCGGGCGTGGGGTTTGCCATTCCCATCAATCTGGCCAAGTGGGTCACCAGCCAACTCGTGAAGACGGGTGAAGTCCATCGCGCCTACCTGGGCGTGCAGATTGGCGAAATAACCCCCGATCTGGCCGAAAAATTCGGCGTCAAGCCCAACAGCGGCGTGCTGGTTGGCGACGTATTGCCCAACGCCCCGGCCGCCAAGGCTGGCATGGAAGAAGGCGATGTCGTCACGGCCTTCGCCGGCCGCAAAGTCAGCAAGCCTCGCGACCTGCAAGAAGCGGTCGAACGCTGCGAACTAGGTTCGACGCAAAAGGTCGAGGTCATCCGCGACGGCAAACCGCTGACCTTGGAAGTGGCGGTGGCCGAACTGCCTAAAGACTTGACCCCTGTCCGCGGCCGTGGCCGAGAAGACCAGGGCGATGTCGAAGAGCCCTCGCTGGAATACAAAGACATGGGCCTCAGCGTCGGTGCCTTGACCGACGAAAAAGCCAAGGAGCTAAGCTACCAGCAACAGTCGGGCGTGCTGATTACGGGTGTCGATAAAGACAGCCTGGCCTTCGAAAAGGGGCTGCGGGAAGACATGCTGATCCTCAAGGTCGATCGGCAAGCGGTCACCAGTGTCGAGGAGTTCGAGAAAGCCCTGGAGGGAGCCTCGCTCAACAAGGGCATTCTGCTGCAAGTCTACACGCCCTCCGGCAAGAGCTTTGTCGTGTTGAAGAACAAATAACACGTCCAGCCCGCCGGAAAAAGAACAGGCCCGACGGCCACCGATCTCCCTTGTTGCGTCCGCGCGGCATCCCCCTTGGATGTCGCGCGGACCTTTTTGTTGGGGAGCATGCATCGCTGCGCGAAGAGCAGCGCGCTTGGCTCATCAACTCCGTTCCCGCCATTCGCTTCGCCGCCGGCCCAGGCACCCCTCGCCACGGGCCAAGCTGACGGCCGACAGCTTCTCCGCTAGCAGCTTCTCGCGCTAGCTGCAGAGAAGGGTGGCTGGGTCTGACCAGCGGGAAGGCCCAGCGGAGTTGCTTTCCAACCAGAAAACCCGACGGACCCCGCCCCAGGGCAACCCGATTGGATCATCTACGAACCAGGGACACCCATGATGTGACCGTGCATTCAGGCTGGGTGGTCCCGAATGCTCGCCGGTAACCGCAGTTCGCAGCATATTGTTCGGACAAATCTTACGTCCGCGATCCCTACCAGCCCGCACTGGTTTGAATAATGGACGTCCCCAGCCGCTGGCTCACGCAAAGCCATCCCCGTCGCCCGGAACAGCCGATTGCCAGTTGCGATGAAACTGGATGTTGAACATGGAAATCTGAATCTCCGTGGAAACGGCCAAAGTCGCGGCAATCAGGCGCGGCAGCATTCTCTCACCATGCGATGCGTCATTCCAAAGTCGCCAGGCGGCGAACAGTACCCACATCAGACCGATCGGGACACCCAAAAAACAGAACAGGCCTATGCTGGCGGCGAGAATTTCCGGCAGTGCCCTTAACGCTGGTTTTAGGGTGCTCGACGATGTTGAGGTGAAATACAACCACGACAATGCGATCCATGCCCAAGCGCAAAGCAGCCTTGGAAGAGTAATCGGCCGACTACTCACCGGCAGCATGCGAACTACAAGGATGAACCCAAGGAGAACCGCCAGACTGATTGCGCCGCAGATGGCTGATGAGTGGTCGGCCGATTCTTGATTCTGGAAGTCCCAATTGCTCATCATTCCGCCGATGCCGACGTGCAGAGCAACGAGGGCGATCAAGAACTGCAAAGTATGGCGATGTCTGGCCATTGGAATCGCAACTTGGGACAGCCAGTTCCGGGGATGTTTTGAGTAATCGGGGCGCAGCCGGGAAACACCCATAGTTTGAGCGAGGAACCATTGCGGTTGGGTTGACGACCTAACCTATTGCTGAAAGGCATGTTACGAAATCGGCCGTATGAGGTCCACACCGCGGAGACCAGGACCGCCGTGAAGCCGGTTCTGTTCGCTCGGCCGCACTCCATAAGCGGGTCTCGATGGATGCGGCGTGGGCGGTCCAGCACACGTCGGTGACGGGCAAGCTCGCTCTCGCCGGCCACTCGGCCTTTGCACTCGCGTAGAAAATATATTTATAAATATATATTTTATTAGTTTACAAACAGAATGCATCTTATACAATGACCAGCGTCCGGCTTTGCGCGCGGACGTGGCTTTTGCACGTCCATCGGGCGCGAAGCCCCTAACCCGCCCAAGTATCGTCGTCCGCCGCGTGCTCGAACAGCATGGCCGTGGCGGACGGTCGATCGGGCGAGTCACTTATTACGGCTACCGTTGCCGGCTGCTCGGCCAACTTGGGAGCGACGCCTACTTCGCCGCTCCCTCCGCCGACCGGTACGTGTCACGGGGCCTATCCATATTTTTGAAACGCGGTCGTTACGCGGGGCGCTGAAAGTCCGCGCCGCCAGAATTCACGCCTTTTGCAGGCGAACCTGCACCACAACCCCCCGAAACACGGCAATTTTGGAACAGGAAGCGTTCAAACCTACCGCCGCCATCGACGATCCATGCCCAGCAACCCCGCGCCAGAAGCAGTATCTACCCGCGAATCAAGCCGGCAAAGCAGGAGCTTTGCGGCTACGAGCACCTGCACCACACCCCGTAGTGGAACAGGTAACGCGGTCGCGAGGACAAGAAACGCCGCGATTTCGCGGAAAGGTACCCCGTTGCTACCTGCACCACTCCGTGAAATGGTGCGGGTAACGTGGAACGAGAAGCACCGGGCCTTGCTGTTGCTCAAACGCCCGCCACCCGCGTTCGCCGGTCCCAGGCAAAAATGCCTGGGCTATTCAATCGCTTCCTCTGGCACCCGCGCGGCACTGGCGGCTTCCTTGCCTCCGGGAATCGCCGTGGCGGGCATTGTGCGAGGGAGCCGGCAGAGCTTAATCTGGTAGGCGGGTATTCAATTGCGATATCATTGATGGAGTAGCCATGCAGATGGTCGATCTTGCCTCGCGGAGTGCGCCGCTGGGGGGGCTGTTTGAGCTGCCGGCCACGCGCGATGCGTGGGACCAATACCGCCTGAGCGACGACCAGGTGGCCCAATTCCACGACCAGGGCTATGTCGCCGGTATCCGCATTTTAACGGACGAACAGGTAGAAACCTTGCGCGGCGAGCTGGCCCGGCTGTTCGATCCGCAACATCCGCGTAATGGGCTGTTTCATGAGTTTCACACCAATGAATCGCCCGACCCGGCCAAGGTGCTGTTTCACGCGCTGGGGGCCTGGCGGATCGAGGCGGGCTTTCACGACTTGTTGTGGCATCCGGCGTTTACCGTGCCGGCCTCGCAGTTGTTGGGAGGGGCGGTGCGGTTTTGGCACGACCAGTTGTTCTGCAAGCCGGCCCGGCATGGCGGCGTGGTAGCCTGGCACCAGGATTATTCCTACTGGACCCGCACCGTGCCGATGAATCATTTGACGTGCTGGATTGGCCTGGATGACGCCACCGCCGACAACGGCTGCTTGCAATACATCCCCGGCAGCCATCGCTGGGACTTGCTGCCGATCACTGGATTAGCCGGGGACATGGACGCCATTCAATCGGTGCTGACGCCCCAGCAATGGCGGCAGTTTCAACCGCGGCCGATTGAACTGCGCCAGGGCCATGCCTCGTTCCATCACCCCTTGATGGTCCACGGCTCGCGCGAGAACCGCACCGAGCGTCCGCGCCGGGCCGCGGTGCTCAATGCCTTTCGCGATGGCACCCAGTCGGCCAGCGACCAGCCGCTATTGCAAGGCCTGCCCGTGGTGCCCCCCGGCGAAAAACTGCAGGGAGATTTCTTCCCCCTGCTGTTTGATCCGGCGAGCGTGTAGCACGCCAGAATGCGAAGCCAGGATCGTCTTTGCGAGCAAGTGGCAATTCGGATGCCGCAACGCCCGCGAATCATATCCATCACGGATGATGCGTACGTTTCAGTGTAATAGCCTGGCGGAGCGCGGGCCATTGAGGATGGGTCAGCGGCTGCCGTGCGGTTGGCCTGACCGTGCGGTCACAGCATTTGCAACAGGTTTCGCCAGCTCTCGCGGTGTCCAAAGTCGGCTCGTGAGGATTCGAGCGTTTCGCCCACTAGCTGAAGAAAGCGGCGGCGGCCGGTCTCCCCCAGCAATACCAGCACGGAACCCGTGAACTCAGTGAAGTCGCGGACGTAGATATTTTGTCCCGTCACGAACTGGCGCTCGATCAACGATCGAATCGCCGAATCATCCGCGGCAGCAACGCCGCCTTGCACCACAAACAGCAGTTCTCGAATTCCCTTGTCACGAACGGAGGGCAATTTATCCTCTGCTTGGCGCAAGGTGAGTTGCCGATCTTTTACCTCTACCGCCACGACAACCTGATTCTCGGAGTCGCGGCACTCCAAGTCGGCCGCGTTGCCAGTACTGGCGTCGGCGGCGTTCACGTTAGTACTGGTGACAGTCTCGAACAGTGAGAATCGCTCGCCGATCGTTTGGAAAAGGGCCACCGAGCAGGCTTGCAGGCGGACACCTCCCGACCGCTGGGATAAAAAGGCCGCCAGTGTTTCTTGCACCTGCCCCAGGCTAACGCGATTCGGCACGGGATAAACAATCGACACGCGAGCCATGCGAACTTGGATGCACCGCAAGACCGCTTGCAGCAGTTGCAGCGCGAGGTCACCATTCGATTGAGCAAACTCAAGAACGGCTACGAGGCGGTCAAAGCCGTCCTTGTCTTTCTGCGCGCCGCGATTTTCCGCGACAATCGCCCCTATGCGCAGCGGATTGTTGGCGTATGGTTCCGGCGAACCGCCCAGGACGCTGTTGTTCTCACGGTCGAAGGGAACAATCACTTTCTGGCAGACGGAACGGGCGTCAAACGCTCCATCCAGGCCACAACCGGCTTGAACGGCGCGGCAATCGAGAGAGGCATCCACGGCTTTGGCGAGAAGTTGCGCCGGCAACACGTAGCGATAAGTCCGCGTCTTTGAATTGATCGAATCGGCAATCGCTTCCGTCACTTCCGCGGGAATCGGATCCTTTTCCGAACTGGCGGTGGACGAAACGATGGCATCCCACTCCGATCGCAGATGAAGCTGGCATTGCTCGATGAAACCTGGTGCAATCCCATCCGCCATTAGTAATTCACCCACAGCACTTCTTGGCGAGGTTTTTTGATGGAATGGCATTGCTTGACCGGTGCCTCGATCTTGCGCCAATCCGCGAATAACTCATCGTACAACGCGCAGTGATAGCCGCTTACGGCGGCGCGGCCTTTGATCTTATGCAACCGCCGGGCAAACAGACGATGATCCCCGTCGGTCATTTCAAATCCATACGCCTTGCGATCGCCCCGGCTGTCGTGAACGTAGGGAGGGTCACAATAGAACAGTGTTTCAGGGCTGTCGTACAGGTCGATGACCTCCACCCAAGGGCGGTTTTCGATCTGCACCCGCAACAACCGTTCGGCGATTTCAGGCAGCCCCTGAATGCTACCCAGCCAGCGGGAAACAACCCCGCTCATGCCCGCCCGGCTGGTGTTTTTGCAGTTGGCCCAACGCCCCAACGATGCCGTTTGGGCCAACCCGGTTCTGACTTGTCGGGCCCGGACAAAGAATCGCCGCGCCCGCTCGAATTCGTCGATGGTGCCGTCCAGCGGCTGGCAGGCCACGTAGAACTCTTCTCGCGAAAAGGGGGTCAGGCCAATCGCTTCCACCAGCGCTTCTTTCCGCTCCCGCAAGACACGAAAGAAGTTGACCACTTCGCCATCCAAGTCGTTGTACGTCTCGGCGGGTGCGGCGGTGCGGTTAAGCAACACCGCCGCCGAACCGCCAAACGGCTCACAATAATGATGGGACTCTGGCAGTTGCGGCAAGAGCCACTCCAAGTGGCTGAACTTGCCGCCATACCAACCAAAGGCGATCTTGCGGCGATTGCGGCGGGTTGAGTCGAGCGGGGACTTCAATTCCAGCGGAAGTAGAGACTGTCCTTTGCCGCCAGCCTTGGCCGATCGGGCTGGTGTTTGGATGGGAGAAGGAACCCGGGCCATAGCGTGCCTCGCTTCGATCGCGACTATTCAAATGTCCATTGTCGTGGCGATTATACCAAGTCAAGCAAGGCGTACCAGACTGCGCCTTTTCTTACGGCAAACAGATGGCTGCCGTCTTTTTCCTCATTATTGGGATTCGGTGAGGCTTCACGCACTGCCTGCCACGGTCCAGGTAGCAATGCATTCCTTGCATCTGGCGGTTTTCAATTGGCCTGGACCTGGCGCGAGGCTTTTGCGACTATCCCGGCTCTTCTGCCATTTCGATTCTTGTCGCGGGAGTTTCCGCCGTGAACGTTCTTCGCTGCGCCATGTTGTTGGCTGTCATATTTAGCCCTGCCCTGTTTTGGCCCGCGCCTGCCTGCGCTGGGCCGCTGGGGTTGTTTCCCTGGAACAAGTCCGAGGGGGCCGACGAGGGAGCCTCGCGATCGGTCTATGCTCGCGGCACGTCGTCGGGCGAAACCCCATATCGCTCGGTGGCGGGGTCCAAAAAGCCCAACGTATTCCAACGCATGGGGCGCGGCACGCGCAACTTTTTCGGTTCCACCAAGAATGCCTTGACATTCAAGAAGAAAGCTCCCCCTTCGCCGGTCAGCGGCAAGACAACGTCGTGGTCGTCCAAAAAATCGAAGCCCAAGTCCACCAGCACCTCCTGGTTCGGTTCATGGTTTAAGCCCAAAGAACCGGAAAAGCCGATGGATATTAAGGAGTGGTTGAAGCAGGACCGGCTGGATTATTAGTGGGAGTGGGGAAGTTTTCAGTTTTCAGTGTTCAGTGTTCAGTGTTCAGTTTTCAGTGTTCAGTTTTCGGTGTTCAGTCATTCGCTGAAAGCTGATGGCTGACAGCTTGTCCGCTGACAGCTTTATCTAGCAATCAGCTTCTCGATGGCTCGCAGGCTCTTGGCGGCCGCGGCATCCAGGTTGGCCTCGCTGCCGCCGCCGCGCAAGGGCGAACACATTTCGTAGGCCACGTAACCAGAAAACCCCCCTTCCCGCAGGCCGGCGAAAAACGCTTCCAGGTCGATAAAGCCATCGCCCAACGGCACCGCGCGAACCAGGGGCGGGTCGAGCCGCTGATAGTTGATCAATTGCGGCTGGTAGGCGAATCGCTCAATCCGTACGTAGTCGGCCAGCGTGGTCTGCACCATCCGCGGTGCCATCCGCAGGGCGGACTGGTACAAGTCGTCGCCCTGCAGCGCGACCGACCAGGGATCGAACATGGCCCGCAAATTGTCGTGGGCCACGTCATTCAGCAGCTCCTCAAAACCGGCCGTCGACACGCCCACGTCGTGATGGTTTTGCAATCCAAGCACCACGCCATGTTCCGCGCAAATTTGCGCCGCTTCTCGCAAGGCATGTACGCAGCATTGCCAGTCGGTATGGATGCTGGCCGTATCGGCCGAGTACCCGCTGAACACCCGCACGATCTTGGCACCCAAGGCCTGCGCCATGCGGGCCAGATCGCGCACATAGGCCAGTTGCATTTCCACCAGGGGGACTTCACCCGCGTGGCGGCCGGCGGTGAAATCGGTGTACCCGGCGATGGTGGCAATCTCCAGACTCAGCTCGCGGGCGGTGTGGGCAATCACCGCCAGGCTCTCCTGGCCGGCATGGTCCAAAGGGGAGAGATGCGGCCGTTTGCCTCCGATCTCCACCGCCGCATAGCCCAGGGCGCGTGCCTTCCGCAAAAAGTCCAACAGGCCCAGGCGATGCTGCCCCCAAGCGCCGGCGTAACTGACGGAAAACAAAGTGGGGATCATGGAGTACCGCCTGATGAGTTTGGGCACGCAAGATCGGCAACAGCCGTGCTGGCGGTGCTGGGATTAAGCGGTTGACTGTGGTGAAAGGGGTTCGGTGTTCAGTTTTCAGTGTTCGGTGATTCTCTGAAAGCTGATGGCTGACAGCTTCTCCGCTGATGGCTTCAAACATCATCCGCCGCTACGTTCAATCCGCTGGCGGGCTTCGTCCGACCAGGGGCTATCGGGGGCCAGCCGCATGAAGGTTTGCCAGTGGTGCAAGGCCTCGGCTGGGCGGTCCAACTCATCCAGCGTGCGGGCAAGCTGAAAATGGACATCGGGATAGTCGGGATGAAACACCAGCGCCCCGTGGAAGGCCGCGATGGCCAGTTCCCGCTGGCCCATTTCCGCCAACACGCAGCCTAGATTGGCCCGCGCTTCGACATAGTCCTCGTTGAGCTCGACCGCCATATAATAACGCTCGCGAGCAGCCGGCAGGTCTTCCTGGCGATACAGCAGTTCGGCCAGCCGAAAACAGGTCTCGGCGTGGGCACCCCCCGCGGCCAACGCGGCGCGGTACATCTCGACCGCGTCGTCCAGCCGGCCAGCGTCTTCCAACTCGGCCGCCCAATCGAGCATTTGGGCCGGTTCAGCCCGGGCCTTGTCGGCGGCTGTCGGTTGAATGGACAAGATGCCGGCGGGCGGTTCCGTCGCTTGGGCCGCGGCATCGCTGGCGTCGGCGGCGGGTGGCGATTCAAAATCGAACCGCCGTTGGCCGCCCGATTCGACCAGGCCGTCCCCCTGCCGCAGCAGCAGTTGCTTTCCCTCGACTAGCACGGGCAACTGCGCCAGCGGCCGCTCGATATGGGGCAGCACCCGCCGCAGCACGGCCAGCTTTTTCTCAATCGCCTGCGGGGAAACGCCGGCCGCCAGCAGTTCGGCCAACGTGCGGGCGGTGGTGATCTCCTGAAAATCAAAGTAAGGCAGCCGGCGGACCTCGCGCGTGGGGCGAATCAGCCCCCGGCGATGCCAGCGGCGGATGACGGCCAGCGGCAGCCCCAGCAATTTGGCCAGCATGGCCGGCGTATACAAACGATGGACCTGCTGCTCCCCTTCGACCAGGCCCAACCGGCCCCAAAAGCTGCTCTCGGCGATGATTTCTGGCGAACCTTGGCTAGCGGCCATGCGCTCGGCGGCGGCCAATAGCTGGCTGTCTGGCGAATCGTCCAGCGGCAGCGAACCCTCTCCCACGACCACGCAATGGACCGTGCTATCGAGTACCTCGGCCAGCACGCCGCCGTGCTGGTTGACCACTTGCTGGGCCTCGCGGCGGCTCATGCTGGCCAGTTTGCCAGCCAGCAGCACTCGCTGCCCGCGTAAGGATTCCGAAGCGGCGGTGGAACAAGCCACGGTCATGGAAAACCGGACGCGGGTTTGCCGCGCAAGAAGTAAACTCGCTGCAAAGAGAAGCCAGCGAGCCAGTCTCCCGCGTTCGGTGGAGTGTGTCAACCAAGGGCATTGAGCATTGCCATATCGCGTAAATCGACCATTACGACCGGCCCGCCCAGTATCCTGGCAGCCGTTTGGAATGCGGGATGGCTATGATTCGTATCCGTTCGCCATCGAGGCGATAGACGACGCTGTAGGGATAACGCCGCAAGAGATGGCAGCGATGGCGGTCATCCAATAGCGGGTAGGCCGTGGGACTTGCCACGATTCCCGATATGGCACGTTCCAATGCTTCTTGGAAACCATCCGCCGCGCTTCGACTCCGCTGCTAATACCACGACAGCGCGGCCTCAAATTCGGCTTCGGCATCGACATGAATCGAGACCTCAGCCATCCGACTGGCCTTCGACTCGAGCGCGGCCCCGCCGTTTGGCTTCGTCCCAGGGGGACAATTGGGCGGTGCCGGCATCGATTTCGCGCGAGCGTCGCTCGATTTCCGGCATCCAGGCATCGTCGAATGGCCGCCGCAGCGAGCGGTCGCATTCGGCGATCAATGCTTCCACGAATTGCGTTCGCTCGTCTTCCGGCAAGGCCAGGACCGATTGCATGAGTCGCTCGGCGTCGGCTGTCATGGAAGTTCCACCGATCAGCTAAAGGTTACCGTGGGCAAACATTGCGCCATTCCTTTGATTCAACTACGGGCCGCGGGACGTGTCAACGGCATGCGGCCAGAGCGGTAGTTCCTCCCGCCCCCTGGCCGAACCTTTCGGACTTTGGCGGGTCTGTCTACAATGCGGCCCGGCGAGCATTTTCCACGCAACCGAGGAATGGCAAAACGTGCTACGGACCCATACGTGCGGTGAATTGACGGCGGCCCAGGTGGGCCAAGAGGTAACGCTGTGCGGCTGGGTCGATAGCTACCGCGACCACGGAGGCAGCCTGTTCTTGGACCTTCGCGACCGCTACGGCAAGACGCAGATTGTCATTAGCCCCGAGAGCGGGGCCGATTTGCAGCAACTGGCCCGCACGCTGCGGAGCGAGGACGTGATTTCCGCCACCGGCAAAATCGCCCGCCGGCCCGAGGGGACCACCAACCCCAAGCTGGCCACCGGCGAGATCGAGGTGCGGGCCGCCAAGATCGACATGCTCAACAAAAGCCTGACGCCGCCGTTTCAACCCGGCGCCAAGGAACTGCCGGGCGAGGATCTGCGGCTGAAGCACCGCTATTTGGACCTGCGCCGGCCAGAGATGCAGCGGACGATGATCTTGCGGCACCGCATGATTAAGCTGATGCGCGACTACTTCGACCAGCACGGCTTTATCGAGGTCGAAACGCCCATGCTGGGCCGCAGCACGCCGGAGGGCGCCCGCGATTATCTCGTCCCCAGCCGGGTCCATCGCGGTTCTTTCTATGCCTTGCCGCAATCGCCGCAGCTTTACAAGCAGATCTTGATGATTGGCGGGTACGACCGCTACGTGCAGGTCGCCCGCTGCTTTCGCGATGAAGACCTGCGGGCAGACCGCCAGCCAGAGTTCACCCAGTTGGACGTGGAAATGGCCTTTGTCACGGCCGACGACGTGATCGGCATGATTGAAGGGCTGGTGGCTTTTGAGGCCCAGGAGATTCTCAAGCTGGAAGTCCCCCTGCCGCTGCCGCGGATGACCTACGACGAAGCGATGGAGCGGTTTGGGCACGACGCGCCCGACCTGCGGTTTGGCCTGGAGATCATCGACGCCACCGACCTGGCGGGCGAGTGCGAGTTTCGCGTGTTGCGCAGCGCGGTGGAAGCCGGCGGCCGTGTGCGCGGACTGAACGCCAAGGGGGCCGCCGCCAAGTATTCGCGCAAGGGAATCGACGAGCTGACCTCTTTCGTGCAGCACGACTATGGGGCCAAGGGGCTGCTGTGGTTCAAGGTGGAAGAGGGGCGCGTGTTGGCCTCTCCCACCGCCAAGAACTTTACGCCGGAGTGGCTAACCAAACTGGCCGATCGCATGGATGCCCAGGTGGGCGACTTTCTGGTCTTTGTGGCCGACAAGTTTGATGTGACCTGCAAGGCCCTGTACGGGCTGCGGAAGCGGTTTGGCGTGGAGTTGAAGCTGTACGATCCCAAGAGCATGCATTTTTCGTGGATCGTGGAGTTTCCCATGTTCGCCCAGGACGAAGAGACTGGCGGCTGGGCCGCCATGCACCACCCCTTCACCGCGCCGCGGCCACAAGACTTGCCGCGGCTGTCGAGCGATCCCGGCGCATGCCGGGCGGTAGCCTACGATCTGGTCATCAACGGGTCCGAGGCGGGGGGCGGCACGATCCGCATCCACGACCAGGCGACGCAAGAGCAAGTCTTTGGCTTGCTGGGCATCTCGCCCGACACGCAGCGCGAGCGGTTCGGGTTTCTGCTCGACGCGCTCAAATTCGGCGCGCCGCCGCACGGCGGCATCGCCCTGGGCATCGACCGTTGGGTGATGCTATTCGCCGGTCTGGACAACATCCGCGACTGCATCGCCTTCCCCAAAACCCAACGCGCCGCGGATCTAATGACCGAAGCGCCGGGGCAGGTCGATGCGAAGCAGTTGAAGGAGTTGGGTGTGAAGATTGAAAAGTAGGCTGATGGCGAGAGGCTGTCGGAGGCCTTTCCAACACCGATGGTGGCAGAACACTCGCGCCATCGGCGTTGGAAACGCCTCCTACAAACGGCAAACTGACAACTAAAAACTGAATACTATCTCCCCTTGATCACCAAAATCTCCGGCAAACTCCTGGCTGTGGGCGAAGGCGTACTGACGCTGGAGGTCGGTTCGTTTGAATACGAGCTGTTCATTCCGGAGTTCAACCGCCGGCAGTTGCAGCACCAGGTGGGGCAAGAGATCCGCCTGTACACGATTGAGTACCTGGAAGGGAACGCCATGCAGGGCTACCTCACCCCGCGGCTGATTGGCTTTCTCAGCGAGGCCGAACGCGAGTTCTTTGACCTGGTCTGCTCGGTGGACGGCATCGGCACCAAGAAGGCCTTGCGGGCCATGGTCCGCCCCGTTCGGGAAGTCGCCACCGCCATCGAGGAGCAAGACGCCAAGACGTTGTCGGCACTGCCGGGTGTCGGCCCGGCCACGGCCGAGCGGATCATCGCCAAGCTTCGCCGCAAAGTGCCCAAGTTCGCCCTGATGGTTGCCCGCGACGAACCACCGGCCGAGACCGACACACCGCGCGATCTGATCAACGAATCGTTCGAGGCGCTCCGCTCCGTCGGCCATAATGAAAGCGATGCCCGGCGTCTGCTGGACACCGTGCTGGCCACCAAGAAAAAATTCAAGGATGTGCAAGAAGTGCTGCAAGCCGTTTACAACAGCCGGCAAGGCGGGTAGTTCGATACCTGTTCTTGCGTTTCGTATGGCCAATGAACCCAGGCCGACCAACGGGAAGGCCGAAAGCCAAGCAATTTGAAGCGTTCGCACGGGATCATTATCCCAAACGAACCGCTATTACTCTCACACCATCGACGACTGGACAACATGGATACGCACGATCTCACCCGTAGCTTGCAACAACCGAACGACTCCAAAATTGTCTTGCTGGTGGCCGATGGCCTGGGAGGCTTGCCCCTCTCGCCCGGCGGGCTGACCGAACTGGAAACAGCCAAGACCCCCAATTTAGACGCGCTGGCCCAACGGGGCGTCCAGGGGGGGAGCATTCCCGTGCTGCCCGGCATCACCCCCGGCAGCGGGCCGGGGCACCTGGGCCTGTTCGGCTACGATCCGCTGAAGTACCTGATCGGCCGCGGCGCGCTGGAGGCCACCGGCATTGGCTTCGAGTTGAAAGAGACCGACGTGGCCATTCGCGGCAATTTTTGCACGCTGGATTCCGATGGCAACATCAGCGACCGGCGCGCCGGGCGCATCCCCAGCGATGAAAGCGCCCCGCTGGCCGTTAAGCTGCGGCAGGTCAAAATCCCCGGCATCGAGGTCTTCGTCGAACCGGTTAAGGAGCATCGGTTTGTCGTCGTGCTGCGTGGCGAAGGGCTGGGGGGCAACGTCCACGATACCGACCCGCAAGCCACCGGCGTCCCGCCGCTGGACCCCGTGGCGGCAGACGCCGCCAGCCAAAAAACGGCCGCCGCCGCCAAGGAGTTCATCGCGCAGGCCGTCAAGCTTCTGGCCGGCCAGCCCAAGGCCAATGGCCTGACATTACGCGGGTTTGCCGCCCGGCCGGCCTTGCCATCTTACCAAGAGGTGTACGGGCTGCGGGCGGCGGCGATTGCCGTCTACCCCATGTATCGCGGATTGGCGCGGCTGGTAGGAATGCAAATCGTCGGCCAGGCGAAAACGCTGGAGGAGCAAATCGCCGTGCTGGAAGAGGAGTGGCAGAACTACGACTTCTTCTTCATCCACTTCAAGTACACCGACTCGACCGGCGAGGATGGCAACTTCAACGAGAAGGTCAAGAAGATCGAACAGCTCGACGCCATCATGCCGCGTATTTCAGCCCTCAAGCCGACCGTAACTATCGTCACCGGCGACCACAGCACCCCCAGCTTTTTGCGCAGCCACAGTTGGCACCCGGTCCCCACGCTCTTGGTCTCGGACTGTTGCCGTACCGACGGCGGCACCGAGTTTGGCGAACGGCAAGCCCTGCGCGGCGGGCTGGGCCAGTTCGAAGCCAAGCACCTGATGCTGCTGGCCCTGTCCAACGCCGGCCGACTGGCCAAGTTTGGGGCGTAAGACAGGCATGGATTGATCGCCCAAAAAATCGTGCCGCGTGATCGTGGCCATGCATCGACGTGACAAAGTTGCGTCGGACCCTGGGATCATCCGTTCCGCTTGAACGCGGAATTGAGTGTTTCCCAAACGTGCCTGGCTTGGCTGTAGGAGCCGTCTCCGACGGCGACAATCGGCGTTCCATCCTGAAGGGCCGAGGCCGCCAAAAACGCCGCATACTCGGGCCGGATTGCACATCGCGGCCGAAAACGGCGGGATCGTACCGCCCCGCCAAGAGAAGAACCACGAATCAAACGAATCCAGCGAATGAATCTCCTGAGTGGAAACTCGCTTGAGAAAAGGGGGGCGGGCAGCGACTAGAAGAACTCGCACCGTAGGATACTTATTCGTTAGATTCGTTTGATTCGTGGTTCTCACCAAGCCTCGTATAATTGCCGGTGCGCATGCAACTCGCTGGCAATGCATAATCTTCAAATGTCTGGACCCGCCGGCATTGCGTTGCCTGCCGTGCCCCTTGGCAAGTACAATGGCGGGTTCGTACCGCCGCCGCGTCTTCCGGGTGCGGCTGTCGAGACGCGCCGACTACTCTGCCGACAATCTTGCGTAATCACGCATAGGGGTGCCTTGCCGTGTCGATCGACGCCAGTCTTCAGGCCAGTTTGGCCAGCTACGGAACCGTTCTCAACCAGGCCGCCAAGGCGCATGCCTGGCCGCACGCCTTTGGCCGCGAGAAAGAACTCAATCTGCTGCTCAACCGGCTGAAGCAGCCCAAGACGCGGTCGTTTGTACTGGTGGGCCACAGCGGAACGGGCAAGTCGGCCATTTTGGAAGAGCTGGTGCAGCGAGTCGATGCCACGCTGGATGAGCCTTGGATTGTGCTGCAGACCAGCGCTTCGATGCTGTTGGCCGGCACGCGCTACCTGGGCGAGATGGAAACCCGCGTCAAGGGGCTGATCGACCTGGCCGAGCGGCCCAACCAGGTGCTACTGTACTTCACCGATATTTTCTCCCTGGTCGACGCGGGCCGCACCACGCACAGCGATATCAGCATCGGCGGTTTCTTGATGCCGTATATCGACAAGGGGACGCTGACCCTGGCGGGCGAATGCACGCCGGAGCAGTTTCGCATGGGCTTTGAGAAGAATCCCACGTTCAAGAAGCTGTTCGATGTAGTCCGCGTCGAGGAGCCGCCACCCGACGAAGCCCGCCAGATTTTGGGCCAGGTGGCGCATCAGGCGGTGGAGATTCTCTCCGACCAGCACGACGTGCAACTGCAAGTGCCAGAGCCGGTGCTGGACCGCATCTTTGAACTCAGCGATTCGTTCTTTTCCGGCCAATGCCATCCCGGCAAGTCGATCCGCCTGCTGGAGCAGGTGGTGTCGCTGGAATCGACCGACGCCGACGGAGAGGCCAAGACCGGCCAGCCGATCAAGCTGACCGGCGACAGCGTGATCCGCGCGTTGCACCGCTTTACCGGCATCCCCAGCCTGCTGTTGGATGACGCGCAGCCGCTAGACCTGGAGGACGTGCAAAAATTCTTCGACGAACGCGTGCTGGGCCAGCCCGAGGCAATCGGGGCCATGGTCGATCTCATCACGTTCATCAAGGCGGGCGTGACCGATCCCGGCAAGCCGATGGGCGTGTTCTTTTTTGTCGGGCCGACGGGCGTGGGCAAGACCGAACTGGCAAAAGCGCTGGCGGAGTTTATCTTTGGCGGCCCCGAGCGGATGTTGCGGTTCGATATGTCGGAGTTCAAGGACTACAACTCGTTCGAGAAGCTCATCGGCAACCCCCAGGCCAAGGATGGCTCGCCCATGCAGGCTGGCAACCTGGTGGCCCGCGTGCGGCAAGAACCGTTCGCCGTGATCTTGTTGGACGAGATTGAAAAGGCCCACCCCAACATCTTCGATATCTTTCTGCAGGTCTTTGACGATGGCCGCCTGACCGACCCCAACGGCGTAACGACCAGCTTTACGCAGACCATCATCATCATGACCTCCAACGTGGGGAGCGACCTGGGGCGAGAGGGGTTCGGCTTCAAGGCTGACCGGCAAGGAACATCGAACGAAGACGTGGAACTAGCCATGCAGCGCTCGTTTCGGCCGGAGTTTTTGAACCGTATCGACCGCGTGGTCCATTTTGAACCGCTGGGCCGCGAACACATGCGGACCATCGCCGAACGCGAACTGGGCCAAGTCTTGCGGCGCAGCGGCATTCAGCGGCGGAACTTGCGGATCGATGTCGATCCGGCGGTGATCGACGTGCTGCTCAAGCAAGGCTTTAGCCGCGACTACGGCGCGCGTCCGCTGAAGCGGGCGGTGGAACGGCTGGCCCTGCAGCCGGTGGCCCGGCAACTGGTCAAGCTGCGGCGGTCGGGCGAGGAATCTCTGTTGCGTTTGCTGGCCGTGGGAGACCGCATCAAAGTCACCGTGGTCCAGGCCGAGCAGCCCCCGCAACCACAGCCCGCCAAGGCGGTGGTCATCAACGACCCCATCAAGCGCCGCCGCGTCCGCGTGACGGCCGAACGGCTAGGCCAGCAAATCGCCAATCTGCTCAAGCAGGTCGAAAACCAAGAGGCGGCCATCGCCCGCGACGGCCTGCGCGAACGCAAGGGCGAACTGATCGAACAGTCCAGCCAGAGCGGCTTTTGGGACGATCCGACGGATGCCCGCGACGTGTTGGGAGAAATCCACCGTATCGAGCGGGTGGTCGATGCGGTGGAGCGAGTCCGCCGTCGTTCCGAGGATTTAGCCGCCAGGTTGGAACAAGCCCGCTCCGACCGCAAGCCGCAAGCGCTTGCGGAAGTGGCCGAGCGGTTGCATGAGGTCTTGCGGCATGTCGACCTGGTCAGCTACAGCGTGGAGTGCCGCGGGCCGCTCGACCGATGCGATGCCTTCGTGGCCCTGTCGCTGATTGATACCGACGCCACCGGCCACGACCTGGCCGGCATGCTGGGCGACATGTACACCAATTGGGCCCGCGGCAAGGGCTTTAAGGTGACGGTCGTCCACGAAGAGATTCTCGTGCCCGGCGTGACGCAAAACCTGACCTTGTTGGTGGAGGGGATTTCGGTCTATGGCATTCTCCGTGGCGAGGAAGGCATTCACGAACTGATCTATGGCAAAACATCCAAGGCCGATAAGCAGAGCAAGTACGTCAAGGTCCGCGTGCTGCCGCTGGTGGAGGACGAACAACCCGGCCCGCCACCGGCCGAACTGCTGGTCAAGCGCAACTCGGCCAAGGGCGAAGGGCTGCGGGTGAAGCGGTTTCGCTCGGCGGTGGGAATTACCCATCCGATCAACCATCTGCAAGTTCAGATTCGTAACGGGCTGAACATGGCCGAAGCGGTCGATATCGCCCGCGACCTGCTGCGGGCGGAAGCCTGCCGCCGCACCGACAAGTCGGCCAGCGCCCATTGGGAGAACGGCAGCGCCAGCGAACTGGAGGAAGTCATCCGCCGTTACACACTGCGGCCGACGCAATCGGTGAAGGACCAGCGAACCGGCCTGACCATGAGCGGCCTGGGCGACCTGTGGAACGGCGCGCTAGACACCTTCCTGCACGCGCAAATCGCCGCGCGGCGGCAATTGCCGGCGGATGGGGCCAGGGTAGAAAGCAGCGCGGCGGGGTGAGGCCGCGTCATTGGCAATCGCCCGCCACGCCTCCGCATTCGCGCAGCACGGCTTCCAGTTCTCCCAGAATCATGGCTGTGGCTCCCCAAATCTGGCGGCCGCGCCATTCCCAGTAGGGGGCCGAGAAGGTGATGCCGCGTTCCGTCCGCAAGCCGCGGGCCTGGCTGTCTCGATCGAGCAGCCACGGCAGCGGAACCTCCAGCACGTCGGCCACTTCGTCGGGGCTGGGGACAAAATGGGGCGGCTGGTCGAGGACCGCTACCCACGGCGTTACCCAAAAATTAGTCACGAATACCAACAGCCCAGAGAGCGCGCCCAGCGGACGCACGCTGGCGGCGGGCACTCCCAGTTCCTCGTGCAGTTCGCGCAGGGCTGCCTGGCAATCGGTCTCCCCCGGATCAATCACGCCGCCTGGCAAGGCAATTTGGCCGGCGTGCGATTTCATGGACGCCGGCCGCAGCACCAGCGGCAGCAGCCAACCGGCCGGGCCGGGGTAAAGCAGCAAGGCCACGGCTGCCCGCCGTGCGCCCGCCGGCGGTCGATCAAAGTGGCGGCCATGGCAGAGTTCTGGCGAAAAGCGCTCTTGCGCCACGCGGCCCGGCAACGGTTGCGCTAACCGCCGCGCCAGCCGGGCGGGCAGATCAAGCGGGCCGCCGTATTCCGCTTCCGCCGGTGGTGAGGAAGGACTCATGGCTGGCCCGCGCCTGGCGTCTCGGCGGTTTCCGCCAGCAGTTCCTTGATCGCCGGCGCTAGCTCCTCCGCCAACCGCCGGGTTCCCCGTGGTCCCAGATGCGAGTCCAGCGTGCCATCAACCTTCAGGGCCAAACAATCGTCAGGCAAGCCGGCGCGAAAAGCGGGTGGGTCGAGGCAGCGCACCTGGGCTTGCTGGCAGCGTTCGGCAAACGTGCCGTCAGAAGGGCTACGATTTGGGATTTCAACCGCCAAAAGCGCGACACCGTGCTGGTCGCAAACAGCCTGCATTTCTTGCAGCAGATACGTCAGCACGAAATCGCCCTGGTGCTTCTCGGCCCATTCCCGTTGCTGGCTGGCATCGCTGCCGAAGGTTCCCACCACGGAACCGCGAGGCAGAGTCCGGGCGGGGGCCGATTCGGCGTGGCCGACGAAAGCCCGCAGGCCAAACAATGCCTGATTGGCTAGGGCCGAGTGTGCCCGCACGCTGTCGGTCTGCCGCCGCCGCCAGCCGCGCACGGGCCGCGGACTGGCGAATGGCTGGCCCCAAGCCCGGTCGCCCGGCGTCGGCTCGATTTGACGCCAGCCGTCATCGGCTTGCCACAGGCTGGGTGCCCAGGCCGGCGCGTAGACACCCGGATTGAGATTCTCAAAGTAGTCATTCGCGCAGTAGCCATACACGGCCAGCCGCGTTTCGGGAAAGCGCTCCAGGCAGTCCTCTAGCATCCGCAGCGATTGCAGCGTGTTGTATCCCCGGCAGCCGGCGTTCAGCGGGCGGATAGGCAGGCCATCCCGGGCCAGCAGCCGGGCGGCTTCCGCCGGGCCGGTTTGATCGTCTTCGACCTCGGCGCAGAATGTGGTCGAATCGCCGATAAATAGCACGATCGGCGTGTTGCCCGCGGCTGTCCACCCGCCCCCCTGGCGAAAGCCCAGCGCGTCGGTCGTCACGCGCGGGCGGGCGGTGATCCACTCGTAGACGTAATCTCCGTCGGGCCGGTTGCGAAAACCGAGCCGCTCGTCGCTGATCCAAAAATACTCTTGAATGTTGGGACCGTCGGGATCGGCCCGCAACGGTGTAAAACCGGCCAGTCGCAGGGCCGCTTCGGCCGCGGCCAGCATCATCGCCAGGCAAATTCCGGCAAACAGCAGCTTCTTCTTTAGCGGCAACCGCCGCCGGGCCGGCACCTGGGCGGCGGTTGCCGGTCGTGCGGAGGAAGTTGCATCGTGGGGCATGTTACGGCTTGCCAGTTGGTTCGGGCTGGGCTTTGTAGCTCCACCACAACGATTTGGGCAGCGAACCGGCGGCCATGACGCACAGCATAGTGCCGACGAACAGCCCCAGGTACTTCAAGCGACCCTCGGTGGGACCGTACTGATGCAGGCCGATGTTCAACTCGTTGACGCCAAACCAGCTCCACGACACGGCGATCAGGCCGGCGGTCGTCAGGATGGCCAACCCGCGTTCCTTGACCATGCCGCCCCAGCGGGCGTGCAGCACCAGGGCATTCCACAGCACGATAATCAGCGCGCCGTTCTCCTTGGGATCCCAACCCCAAAAGCGGCCCCAAGAGTCATCGGCCCATAGTCCGCCCAACACCGTGCCGACAAAGCTAAAGAAAATCGCGAAGCACAGAATGCCATAGGTAACGCGAGAAATAACCTTGCGCACCTCGCCCTGCACGACCGGCGAACATAGCCCCGCCACGATGTAAGCCACCCCCAAGAACCCGGCCAACCCGGTGGCCGAGTAGCCCAAGGTGATGCAAGTGACGTGCGTGGCCAGCCAAAACTGCGTGTCGAGGACGGCTTGCAGCACGGTGAAGGTATCGCCGTCGGCCGCCAGAAAGTGGGCAATCCCCAGGGTGATGGCGCCGCAAACCGCGCCGATGACATTGCCCAGGCTGATGCGGAAGATGGCTTCGATGCAGATGGCCATCAACACCATGCCCCAACCTATGAATACCGCCGACGAATACAAGTTGGTCACCGGCGGGCGTCCAGATATATACATGCGCCCCCAGATGGCCCAGGTATGGACCAAGAAGGTCAACCCAATCAAAGCCAACGCGGCATAGTTCAAGGGGCGGCGGAAGCCGATCCAAGAAAAACAGGTCAGCAGAAAGGCCATCAGATACAAAATGGCCGCATGGTAGAACGGTTCGATATGGTTGAAGTACGCCTCGAAGCGGGTCTTGCCCGCGTCATAATCGCTGGGAGTGTTCTTAGCCAAAATGGCATTGTATTCCTCGACCGAGGAATTGAATTTTTCAACGTCGTGTTTGGTGTAGTGATAGAAGACGCGCGCCAGTGCAACGGTGGCGGGATCGGTCTCGCCCCCCAAGGCCGGACTGACTTCGGCGATTTTAAGCGCCGTGGCAAACGGCAGCCAGGTCCCTTTTTCGCCCCCCATCGGCACCGCCAACGGCGGCTTGCCGCGCTTCATGGCTTCGGCCGCTTGCACGATCGCCCGTGGGTCGGCATCGGCCGGCAAGTCCAAGGGGCTAAAGGCATCTTGTAACTTGCGGTACATGTGCAGGTTCTTGGCCAGTTCCAGCAGCTTGCGCTGGAACACGTCGAGCTTGTCTTCGTCCATCTCGGTCGCTTTGCGGACCTCGGTATCGAACTCCTTGCCCTTGTCGGCGAATTCGCCGATGGCGTAACGGTTTCCATCGCGCCGCGGCAGGCCCAGCAGCTTTTGCACCTCCGCGTTTTCGATACGAAAGACTTTGTGGTCCTTGGCCGCCACGGGATCGGCGATGACATCCAGCAGCCATTTGATGGCGGGTTGGGACTTGTTGTTTTCATCGCGGTAGCTTTGCCTGTCCGAAAGCACCAGCAGGGTATTGCGGGCCAGTGTATCGAACGGCTTGACGCGGCCTTCGTACACCAACGGCAATTGGCCAAAGGCGTACAGGTTCATCTCATTGGGCTGGGGGCGGGCCGGGCGCGCCAGCGAAACGACGTACATTCCGGCCATCAACACCACGATGGCGGGGACGATCCAATTCCACGGGCTGGCCGATTGCGCGACCGGCGCGGTCTGGTAGCGCGGAGCGGGGGGAGGCAGTTTGCCCCCTGGCGCGGCGGCACCCACCACGGCCACCGGCGACTGCTGCCGCGTGATAAACCGCGCCAGTGTCTGCCAGAATTGGGCCAGCAGGCCCACCGCCACGATCATGCAGGCCACGTAGGGAGCCATCCAGCCGGAGTTTGTCACTACGCTCAGCGTGGTCATTTCCACATTGGTTTGCGGGTCTTTGTGGTAACTGCTTTGGTAGAAGGTCTCGCCCGAGTAGCGCAACGGGTTGTTCATCCAGATATGCTTTTTTTCGTCCAGATTCGTCCGCTGGTCGATCAGCCGCACATCCGAGGAGTAATCCTTGGGCGTGTCGGTTCCCAGGTAGTCATCCTTGCGGACGTCGATCAGTTCGATCGAGTAGTCCTTGTACATCCGCTTGAACCGCAAGTAGGCATCGTAGGTCTTGCCCTCCACTTCCACTTGCTCGGGCAGGTCTTGCAACGATTGAACCAGGCTGACCAGGTGGACGCCCAGCGATTCTTTCGTTCCCTTCTTGAGAAAGCGAATGTACGCCGCCGGTTGATCGACCTGGCTGTCGGTGTCGGTGCCGGTCGAGGCTTTGACCGGCTCGGCGATGTAGCTCTTGCCCAGGCCGCTGTCGGCCTTGTTCGGTTCCACGGGACCGGCCCGCCGCAAGCTGGAATTCTTCATGTACTCCACGACTTCGATATCGAACGGCAATTGCGAGTCTTGGATAATATCGCCCCCCGTCACAAACCGTTCTGGCACGACGACCACGTCGTCCCGGTCGGCGGGCGAGGTATCGACCACGGCCAGTTCCACCGTGCGGATATCTTGCGCCCAGGTGGTGGTTTCGCCCTCGCGAATGGTCATTTGGGCTTCCACCGCTTTCAGCCCGACGAAGATCTCGTAGGCCATCAGCAGCCCCACGCCGCCATGCAGCAGCACGATGCCGCCGCGTTTTTTGAATGCCATGATGCAGCCCACCAGCAACACCACCCCGGCAAACGTACCCTTAACGAGCTGCCACAAAATCCGCAGGGAAGCGTCGGCCAGCACGGCCGAATTTCCGGACCACAACAGCCAGCAGATCAGCACGGCCAGCGCGGCCAGCCCGCCATAGAGCGCGCGGCGCTCCAGCTTGCGTTCCGCCGGCATGCCCAGCACGGCCCCCACGCCCACCAGCCACAAGGCGATCAGCGCGACTTTGAAGGAGGCCCACATCGCGCTCCAAGAGACCATCGGCTCGCCTTGTAAGCCATCCTCATTGGAGCCGCTGAGAATGACCAGCGTCGTTACGACCACACCCAGGCCAATCACACCAAGTCCGGCCCACAGGCGCGTTCCCTTGGCTTGCACCTTGAACCGCACGGCATGCGCGGCCAGCAGGTTGATAAACATGGCCCCGCCAATCAGCCACCCGCCAGGAAAGTAAAACCCGCCGCCCACTTCAGGTTTGCTGGGAAAGAACGACTGCGGGAAGAAGATTTGGAAATCGACCCAGGCAAACCAACAGCGAAAGTAGCCGTGGACGACTTCCCAGATATCTTGTTGCACCTGGGCCAGCGTGCCGACGAAAACCAGAAAAATGGCCAGCGCGAACAGCACCACCGTCAGCTTCAGCGAGGCCAACGGTTGCAGAACGGCTTTAACGATTTCCCACGTCGAGACGGCATCGCGATCGTCCGAGAACGAGGCGGAATCTTGCAAGGCATTGCTGGCCATATTGTATTCCTTGGCGGATATGGTCCGAGTTTAAATTCTTTCCAAGCTCCCTCTCCCGGTACTCCGGGAGAGGGTTGGGGAGAGGGCGATGCGGCGAAAGGTCCGCCAACATGTAAGCCCTCACCCCGGCCCTCTCCCAAAGGGAGAGGGAGTTCGAATGCGGAAGATATTCCGCATGGTATCGTTGGCGGCCCATCACGGGGCCGGTTGATCTTTCTATTGCTTCCCTTGAAACGGCCCGCGGCCCATGCCGCCGCCTGCGGAGGAGGCACCCTCGATATCGGTAATGTACGCTTCGGCTCCCGCGACGGTACGGCGCTCGGCGATGTTTTGGCTGGCGTCGGCCAGTTGTTCTGGCGTGGCGGGTTGCTGGCCCAATTGCCCGCGCCAGCGGTTGATGTTCAGCAGGGCGTACTCGGTGGCATCTCCCCCTTCGCCCGACGCCAACGACGAAACGCTGATATCAATGCCGCCCGCGTCCGCCACTTTGAGTGTGGCAAACCGGAAGCCGTCCCCCGGTAGCTGCTGCCAGCCGTCTGGCAGTTTCCAGACCGGTTCGCCATCGGTAAAGGAGAGCGATGCCAGCAGCGAGTCGAACTTTTCGCGGTTTTGGGCAACTTCGTCGGGCGGACCGGTCAACTTGAAAAACCATGTTGCGGACCCTTGGGGGATGATCGCCCCCAACATGCGGGCCGGCTTGGCCGCGGCCGGCGGTGGAGTCGTTTTGGGTGGAACGGCGGAGGCCGGAGTGCGGCCCATGCCGCTGCCAGACATCACCCCCTCGAAGTCAATCACGAATCCCGGGCCGCCGGCAATCTGCCGGCGCTCGGCGACTGGCTTTGTCTCGTCGGCCATTTCCGCGGCTGTCGCCGGGGCAAGCCCCAATTGGTCCCGCCAACGATTGATATTCTTGAGGGCGTACTCCTCCATGTCGCCTTCTTCTCCCGATGGCAGCGACGAAACGCTGACATCAATACCAGCCGCTTCGGCCACCTTGAGCGTGGCAAAGCGAAAGCCATCCCCCGGCTGCCGCTGCCAACCGGCCGGCTCTTTCCAGGCTGGTTCCCCACCGGCAAAGGAGAGCGATGCCAGCAGTTCGTCGAACTCCGCCTGGTGGCTGGCAACTTCGTCCGGCGGGCCGGTTAACTTAAAGAACCAGGTAGCCGCGCCTTGTGGGACAATCGCCCCCAACATCCGCGCCGGCTCGGCGGTGGGCGTAGCAACGGGTGGGGCCGGCTTCTTCGCCACTTTGGCCACCTGATAGTGCGTAATTTTCTCTTGCTGGCCGCAGCCCAGCATGAAAATTCCCGACGAAAACAATAGTATCCATCCTGACAGCTTCATGGAGACTCGCCAGTCGTGCGGGGTAGGCCGGGCAGGAGGGAGAAACATCGTCTCCGACGCCCGACGCGGAAACGGGGCGCTTCAGACGGCCAAAACCGCGAAGAAAGAGCCGCCTTCAAGCATTCACCTGATTATAGCGCGCCCGCGCGATGAAAGTATAGGCACGCCACCGTTTGCGCGCCGCTCTTGTACCATCGCCGGAGTGTGGCCCGTGGTGTGGGCTTGAGACCACACGACCGCTTTTCGTCGCCTATTGTGTTTTGTACGGCCAATCAGCCCAGGCCGACCAACGGGAAGGCCGAAAGCAATGCAATTTGAAGCGTTCGTAAAGGATCATTATTCAAACGAACCGCTATAAAGTCCACGCTACGGCTGAACTTCATCCAACAGTCGCGGCCTACTTGGTGGCTTCAAACAACCCGGCGATGCTGTCCATCAGGCCGCTTCCCAGGCTGCTGTAGCCAGAATCCCAACTCCAAATATGGGCGATCAGGTCGAACATCATGATGCCGGTGAGCGTCAAAATCAGCATGCAGCCGAACAACGACATCACGTTCCAAATGGAGTAAGGGGCAGACACCACCGCCGGTCCCGCCATGCCGCCGGGCATCATCCCGGGGGCCATGCCGGCCATGCCCGGTGCCATGCCAGGGGGCATCATGCCGGGAGCCATCCCCGGTGCCATGCCCTGGCCACCCATCATGCCGGGCGAAGACATGCCGGGCATTCCGCCCGCCGCGGCAAAGTCTGGCATGGCTTCCATACCGCCGCCAAAGGCATCGAAGCCGGGTGCCTGTTGCATGCCGGCGCCTTGGTCGGGGCCAAGCATAGTGGCGGCGTTTTCGTCAAACTCCGCTTCCGAATCGAGGGCAATGACTTGCGAACCGCTCGAGTCGTCGTCCCCCGCGTCGGCGGTGGGGGTTAGTTCAAACGTATCCTCAGGGGCCAACTCGTTGAGGTTGCCGCTCTCCGACCCCAGTTCCAGAGGTTCTTCCAGCGACAGGCCGCTGTCGGAAGGATCGGCCAGCGAGATGCCGCTTTCGCTGGGGTTCAGCGTGACATCGCTGCCCGACAACGAGCCTAGCACCAAATCGTCGTCGTCGAACGCGCCGCTCCCCAGTTCAATACCGCTGCCCGACTTGATGCCCGAAGGCGTGGCCGTTCCCTTGACGCTGCTGCCAATTTGCAGATCGTCACCCAGTTCAACCATGTCGGAGGCCATGCCAATGCCGCTGCCAGCGCTGGAACCTCCGCCGACATTGCCCAATGGGGTGGATGGTCCCAGTACATTGCTGCCACGGCCAGAAGCATCGGGACCCCCCATCAACACGCTGCTGCCGCCAACACCCGACGGCAAGGCGCTGCTGCTGCGCGTTTCGTCAATCGACAGATCGACCAGGTCCAAGTCGTCGTCCGATCCGCCCACGCTAGGCAGAGACGACAGCCCGCTGCCTGCCGAACCGCCGTCGCCTGACGTGGACGAATCGCCCAGCGAAATCTCTACATTGCTGTCGCCCTTCTTGCCAATCTGGCTACCGCCGATCTTGAGATCGCTCTCGGCGGGCGAAACGCCGCGAACCTTGCCGATAATCGTGCTGGAGGTATCGGGGTTCGATTCGCCCAACTCAAATTCGCTGAGCAAGACAACATCGGACTTGCCGGCGTCATCGTCCGTGGAGGGAGGCGACAGATCAATGGTGCCACTATCGTCGTCGGCAAAGCCCAAGCCCGATCCGCTGGCGCGCTCCTCAGCGTAGCGTTCGATCTCTTGGTCTTTGAACTTCCAGCTCGTGCCGACCCGCACTCCGGCGATCTTGCCGCTTTCGCGTAGTTCGTTCAGTTCCTCGGGTGCGATTCCCAGGCTTTCGGCGGCTTCTTCCAGCGTGTGCAGTTTCGGTGGCATCAGGCGGCTCCGGTTGAACCTTCCTTGCGGAAGGGACGGCACCCGACAGCCACAGCCGCGCCAAATTGAAAGCGCGGTCCACCGTCGGGTGAGTTACTTCTGTTCTAGCAGCGAGCGAATCTCTCGCGGCAAGGGGCTAACACCGTTGAATTCTTCGACTTGCAGATCGTACCGCAGGCAGCGAACAGCCTTCAGTTCGATCTCGCCATTTATGGGATTGATGTGATAAACGCTTAGTGATTGAGTGCGAGGATCAATCACCGTCAACATTTGCAAAGTTTGGTTCGGCAGGGGAACCAGTTGTGTAATCAGTTCGCCGCGTCCATCGGACGGAAGTCCTTGATCGGCCGCCAGATTGGCACTTGGCCAAGCCGCCCAACCCGCCACGACCAACCCCGCCGCCAACAGCAATCCGCACACCGTAGCACGCATAAGTCACCTTGGGCTTATGGATTACGGAAAGCGGGCCTACATTCCATTCTAAAAGCCCGACTTCCCAGTTCAAGCAAAATCGCCGCCAGAAAAGGCCGCGACGCCCAATTTGCCTTGGGCGGGGCGGAGTTTAATGGGCCGGCGATGAAGCCACAAGCCGAGCAAATCGGGCGGAATGACGGCACTGATGGCGAAATCTTCCTAAATGCAAGTGTATGTCGTAACGGGCAGGAAGTCGCAGGAACGGCTTTTTTGTGGTAAGTCGTGATTGCTGAGATATTTGCGCGGTGCCGACGGGAGACACGCGACTATGCAGCGGCGTGGCTCCCGCCTTGCCGCTGGCATCGCGCTGGAAGGTCCAGGCCGGTCAACCCGACTCGAGATGGAAGACTCGTCCTCGCATCAAGCCAGCAAAGCAGCAGCTTTGCGGCTACGTTTTGGTTTCTTCATGCACGCGGGCCGACTAAGATGATGCCACGGCCGGACCGCGTTCGCTCCTTTCCGGCATGCACCTACCTTTCATACCTTTACGGAGGTTGTTCGATGAACTTGCCAAAGCTCTGGCGTTGTGGCGTTGCGGCGGCAGTCGCCTGCGTTAGCGTGATATCGGCGTTGGCCGCCAGCCAGGCCGCCGCCCAGGATCGTTGGGTTCCATCGACGGCCTACGTGATTCCCAAGGAAACGGCCACCGAGGGCGAAGGCTATTTTGCCATCATCGAAGGCCTGAATCGCAAGCTGTACATCGGCACGCATGCCAACGCCGTCAATTCCTGGCTGGTGGAGTTTGACCCAGCGGCCAAGGCGATGCGGATCGCTACCGATGCCCACAAGGCGATCGGGGTTGATTGCAAGGGCTTCGCCGCGCAAAGCAAGATCCACACCCGCAACAACGTGGGGCCGAGCGGCAAGATCTACTTTGCCACCAAGCAAGGCTACCCGGCGGCGGGCGAATCGCGGCTGGCCTACCCGGGCGGCTACCCCATGGTCTACGACCCCGCGACCGACACGACCAAGGTCTACCCCATCGCCGTGCCGCACCAGGGCATTATCAGCATCACGCCCGATGAATCGCGGAACCTGGCTTATATCTCGACCTGTTCGGACGAGCGGCCTACGGAAAGCACGCACTTTTTGGCGCTCGATCTGGAAACCGGTGCCTACACCGATCTGATCGACTGCCGCCACATGTATGCGTTTATCGTGGTCGATTATCTCGGCCGGGCCTATCATCCCATCTTGGGCGGCGACGTCGCCCGCTATAACCCCGATTCGAAAAAGCTGGAACGGCTGAAACAAAGCATTGACGGCGCGCCACCCACCGCCGAATCTCTGCTGGCCCACCCGGAAAGCCATGTCGTCAATTGGGATATCACCCCAGACGGCAAGACGCTTTACGCCTTGCCCATGGCTACCAACCAGCTCTACGTCTACGACCTGACCCAAGAGGGCGAAACGCTGCAAGGCCGCAGCTTGGGGACGCTGGTCCCCGGTGCCGCCAGCACAGATTGCCGCGGCATGTGCGTCGGCCCGACCGGTACGGTGTGGGCCACCGTCACAGTGCCGGTCGAAGGCTACAGCAAGAACCACCTGGTGAGCTACAGGGCGGGTGATTCCACGCCCCGCGACCACGGCGGCGTCTCCATCCGCAATCCCGACTACACCGACTTCAAGGATGACAAGGGCGAACCGCTGCCATTCCATCACGGCCTGACGACGCTCTCGGACGGAACCGTCACGACCAAATACGTCACCATGGGCGTCTGCGAAGCCCGCGACGGCCGGGTCTACATTCTTACCTTGGCACCCTATACGGTGCTACAGATTGATCCGGCCGATTTGAAGTAACCGCGGCGGCAAAGGCCATCACGGCCGTGGATTGCGCGGCCCGGCCCCGCGCGCGTCGCTCAGGCGCTTCAGCTGCGTCGTGTCGTAGTACATATATTGCCCGTCGTTATCGCGGGCTAACTGCGACAAGAAGTTATCGTTGCTGATGCGCGGGCCCAGGCCAAACTCGATCGTGTTGATCGAGGCCCCGCTGCGGTTGGCGCGGCGGATGCGGGCCAACTGGTTGGGCGAAAGCTCTGGCTGGTCGGCGTCGGTCAAAAAGAAGATCACATCGGGACCGTACTGCAGCGCTTCCAGCAAAGCGTCTTCATGCCGCGTGCCGCCATCGGCGATGATGCCGTCGATAAACTTGGCGGCGCGGGCCTTGTTGGAGTTGTTCCCCATCACCAGGCGTCCCGCCACGCCCGCCAGGGGAAAGATGGTCGTCTTCTCGTTGTAAAAAATAATTTGAAACTGGTGTGTGTCTCCCAGGTCGGACAGGCTGGCCTTCAGTTCGGCCTTGGCCGAGGCCAACGGGCTATGCCCCGATCCCCCCATGCTGCCCGAATGGTCGAAGACGTACATGAACTTCGAACCTTCGGCCTCGATGTTGTAGACGCTGGTGCGTGCCCGGCCCCCTTTGGGCACGGTGGAGACGCGGCGGCCGGTGGCCATGGCACGCGGGTCTGGTCCCACGCCGGTCCCCGGCGGGCCGGACGCTTGCGGCACATCCAAGGAAGGGAGCGCATCGGCCACATCGACCGGCGGCGTGTCCTCGACAAAATCCTCGCTCTCGGAAGCCTCCTCGCCTCCCCCTGGCACAATCTCGACGGGAGCCTGCTCGGCATCGCTCTCGCCATCTTGCTCGTCGGAATAGAGGTCTTCGGGGTCGGTCTGGCTATCGAGTACGATCGTTAATTGCGTCACCGTTTGCTGGGGTCCGCCGCGCCGCACGGCGGTGGCCGTTACCGCCAGCAATAGCAGCACCAGCATGTGCAGCAATAGCGACGTTAACGAAGCCCGCGTCCAAGCCGGACGACTAACCCACGTCGTCCAGACAATCGGCGCAGGCTCTAGAGTTTCGTCGGGCTGCATGACGGACCGCTGCCAAGATCAAACGGAATGGGCGGTAGAAGTGATTACGCGCTCAATTCTAGGTCGATCCGCGTGACGGGTCAACGCGAACCGATCATCCGTAAACATGCGGCCATGCGGTGTAAGGTGCGATGATCACACGATTTATCGAGAGGAAGCCACATCCAGCGAATGGAACATCCCCAGAAGGGGCGGCAGGCCGGCATCATGTCGCGACGATCTCCACGACGGACTGGCCAGGCCGAAGGGTGGCTGGCGGCTGACCACCGGGAAGCCCCAGCGGAGTTGGCGTTCCAACCCAATCGGCCCATGCTCGCCGCTGCCATTTAACCTGCTGGAACATCTTCCTCGCTGGGCCATTCGCTTCGCTACGGACCTGGCCGCCCGCCGCGGCATCGCAAGATTATTGTTTTTAGTAATGAATAGATTTACGATTGACATAGCAACATTATTTTAGTACTTTACTTTCGAGCGGTTCCGCGCGCCGACGTGGCCATTGCACGTCCCTGAGCGCGGTATCCCAATTGAACGCCCTGCATATCGTCGTCTGCCGCGTGCTCGAACAGCATGGCCGTGGCACTCGGCGCAGCGGGCGGTCCACTTATCAACGGCTATCGTTGCCGGCTGGACGGCTGTGTGGGAGGAGGCGTTTCCAACGCCGATCTCTCTCTGCCGTCCGGTACGTGCCACGGGGCCTGCCCATATTTTTTGAAACGCGAATCGCCGCGGGGCGCAATCGGTACGCGCCGCCGGTTCCAACCGCCAAGCACGTTTCTTACCCGCGCCACACCGTGAAATGGTGCAGGTAGCCTTGGTCGAGGAACGGCACACCCCGCCAAACAACTGGTCGAGGTAATGGTCGATGCACCGTCCCAAAACCCACGAAATCGCGGAAAGAACCAGAAATCGCTACCTGCGCCACACCGTGAAATGGTGCGGGTAGCCTTGGTCGAGGTACGGCACACCCCACTAAGTAGGGTGGGGCAAGCGGATATCGAATCTTCCATGTCGATTCGCGTGCTCCGCGATGTCCCACCATGATCCATGATCCGAAATGGGCCGTGGCAATGGTGGGACATCGCGGTGAGGACATGTTGCGAAGGTCGAACGATTGCCGCTTGTCCCACCCTGTGCGCATCTCACCTTGCGATGCTCGCCTACTCCGCGAAATCCTTCCGATGTGCTTGGGCTTGCTCGATCAACAGCGGCAGATCTTCTTTCAGCAGGTAGCGATTGGCAATCATGGTCTGGGCAAACGTGGTGTATTTGGCCAGATAATCGTCGAAGTCGGTGTAGCGTTCCAGCAGCGCGGGTCGCGGGTCGCCGGTGGAGGACCGTTGCTGGACGGTCGTGGAAAACGGCAGATAGCTGCCCGCCAGACTGAGCAATTCCGTTTCGGCACCCACTGAGGGATGTCGCAAGTTCCAACCCGTGTAGGTGGCGATGGGCACGCCCAGCGCGGGCAACAACAGCATGCCCATCTCGTTGTTGTCGGGCCCGTAAGCCGGCACGCGCACGTGGTACGTTCCACGCAGCAGCGGCGGATGCAAGGAGATTTGCCGGCGGCTGAAGAAGTCGGGTCCGTAGTCGCGAAACTCTGGTTGGTTGATCACCTCTGGATAACGCACGCCAGGCAAGGCGGACCAGCCGCTCTCTTGTTGCGGCCAACCGGCCAGGTTCTGCTCCGAGATTCGCGGGTACTGGCTTGGCGGGGGCGGCTGGCCCGTGCGCAGCCATTCGTCCATCGCCGTCAGCAAGGCCCGCATTGCCGGTCGATAATCGGTGGGATTGTTGGGCAGCCAACCGTTGCCGCGCGGCCCGGCCACGCCGCTGCCGGGTCCATGTTGCGCTCCGCCAATGGCATAAATACGAACTTGTTCCGGTATGTCCGCATCGTGCTGTCCGAGCGGATCGGTATGGACGAGCGAGCCAGCGCGAGTCCAATACTCGGCCGAGGTTTGCGTATGCATGATCTTGGGCACCGTTCCCGCGGCCAACGAGCGCCGCAAGATGCCATCGGTTCGCCCGCTGAAAGGATCGGTTTCGTCCCCATACGTGAAGGGAAAGATATCGACCGGAAACAGGTGGTTGTCGTGCTGGGTGTTGTGCCGCGTGGGCGAGGCAAAACGATGGTTGAAGAAACCCAGGCCGCCGCCGGCCACATGCGGGATCAGTCCGTCGAAGACTTGCCGCCCCCTCTCGTCGGTGTTGAACCCGTCGTACAGAAACTGCCGCAAGCAACGGCCGCTTTGCGACACGCCAAAGCCGATCGTCCGCTCGATGACCGGCTTGCCTTCCGCGTTCGAGACCAACTGAAGATCGTTGTCGCCGTACTTCAGGCAAGACACCAGATCGCGAATGCCAGCCAGTCCCAGTCCCTGGACGATCGGCCCTTGAGCCTCGTAGATCAGCTCGTAGATGTAACCGGCCCGCAACCTGGCGGGCATGGCCAGTTCAATTCGCGGCAAGTCGCCGCGTACGCCATCCACTTCGACCGGTTCAATCGCCAGGCTCCATTGCTCCCGCGGGATAGCCACGCGAGGGTCGCTCTGCCTCAACCGCCAGGTAAGGGTCGCTTCGCGCAGCCCGCGGGCAGTCGGTTCGTAGCTGCCGTTGTTGGCACCGTAGGTGATGTTGATCCGGTCGGTGTCGGCATCGGGAACACATTCCGCGCGCACCATGCCAACGATGGGCGAACCGTCGGGCTGGACGGCGACCGGCGCGTCGAGCCGAAGTCGCTCGTCGCCCGGCAACACCTCGGCAATCCAACCGCTCCACACCACGATATAGCCGTGCCGCATGAGAAAATGGTCGGCCCCGCCATTGAACTGGCCCAGGCAGATGCGGTTGCCGCGATTGTTGACATCGTAGAACAGCGTGCCGTTGGCCTGGTCCAGATCCCGCGGAACCAGCATCTCCAAGTCGGTCGAGAACTCAACCAAACCTTGGGCGTTGCGCGGCGCCAGTTCCAGATCAACCACTTGGGTATTGGCCGCGGCGAGCGGATCGACGGCAAAGTAGGCCCGGCCCAACACTCGGTCGTACGGCCCGCGTTCGCCCATGGGCTGGCCATCCGCATAGGGCAGCAGTTGCGTGATCTCGATGCGGGTCACGGCCGCGCCCAGTTCACCAGGCAGGGCGAACACCGCCAGCAACAGCCAGGCCCAAAGCAGTTCACGGCGAATCATGGCATGGTTTCCGGAGGTTCGTGCGTTGAAGGAGGCGATTCCATCGCTGGCAGATTCGCCGCGGGCCGTTCCCTTCGGCCCAACACAAGCGAACCCATTGAAGTACAGGCCGCAAGGCAATGCAAGTAATGGATGCCGTGGCGTGGGCTTTAGCCCAGGAAAGGCTTTGGCGTGGGCTGAAGCCCGCGTTACGGCCTCCATGCGCGCCGATGGAATCCCTGTGACGCCCGATCCTGAGCTAATTGTTGGCCAAAGCGATGATTGCTCTCGTGCAGCCCACGCGGCGTCTGCCATCCGATTGATGTCAACTGTCGCGGATTGGATGACAACCGAGGGAATGTCTTATTTGTCGTTTAACTCGAATCTACCGCGAAAAAGGCTGTTTTCGGCGATTCTCCCGGCAATGGGCCGATCGGCCGGCGAATTGGCACGGAGCTTGCGATAGTTCTTTCTCATCAACAGGCAACGGACGAACAGAACGCTTGAATGGCCTGTTGAAAACGTGGACCGCTGAAATCAATCCGACGTACAGCACGATCGGTTTTTCCATAGCGGGCCAGTCATTGGCGATCGAGTTGGCAATGTCTACCCCCTGCCAAATCGAACAGTGGCTGGCCCGTTTTTTTATGCGCGGGCCAATCGTAGCCGCATGGCTCCCGCCATGCAGGCTTGAATGGCACTCGATAATCCATGCCGATCAACGTGCCGCGGGATGGAAGATTCATCCTCCCATCAAGCCAGCAAAGTAGAAGCTTTGCGGCTGCGCGCGGGCAACTCGTCTGGCCAAAACATGGGCGGAACCTTAGGCTGGCGGACTATCCTACTTCGAACGAACCGGCTCCTCTTTCCCATGAAGCCCGCCACGTTGCCCCAGGAACGATCAGCCGCGCATGTGCCGGCCCTTGCCGACGATGTGCGCGCTGGCCGTTGGCAATCGACCTGGTCGTTGTCGATGCTGGGGAGCCTGTTGATGTTTGTGGCGCTGCCGCCGTTGGCCTGGTGGCCGCTGGCTTGGGTCGCGCCGGTTCCGTGGCTGTTGCTCATCTTGCGGCCACGGCTGCCGGGACGCCGGCCTTACCTGGTTCTGTGGGTGGCCGGCTTTGCCTTCTGGCTGTCGGCGCTGCATTGGCTTCGCTTGCCACACTGGGCCACGGGCATTGGCTGGGTAGCCTTGTCGTTCTATTTAGCCTTTTATCTGCCGCTGTTTGTGTGGCTGGCTCGCGTGGCCGTCCATCAATTGGGAACCAGCCTGCTGCTGGCCGCGCCGATCATTTGGACTGCCTTGGAACTGCTCAAAGCCCACTTCCTGACGGGCTTTACCATGGGCAGCCTGGGGCACACGCAGTATCGTTGGCCCGAGATCATACAAATCTCCGCACTGGCTGGCGGCTATACCGTGAGTTGCCTGATCGTGCTGGTGGCGGCTTGCCTGGCGAAGACCATCTATCGCGACGAGGCTGCCAGGGCCTGGTGGCCCCTCTTGATTGCGCCGCTGGCCATGTTGGCTGCTTGGGGCTACGGCCACTTTGCCCTATCCCAGCAAGCGGCTTCCGCGGAGCAACCGTCGCTGCGGGTGGCCTTGATCCAAGGCAGCTACGACACGCAGTTCGACCTTCCGCCCGAGCGAAACCCGCAGCGGGAGGTTCACGAGCTGTATGGCCGGCTGACTCGGGCCGCCTTGCGGGACGAACCGGACATCGACTTGGTTGTCTGGCCGGAAACGATGTTTGGATACACGCAAGGGCTGCTGGACGAAAGCCAGGCAGCGGGCGCGGATGTAGCGGAAGTGAAAAGATTGCGAGAGCGTTGCCGCCAGACGCAAGAAGGCCTGGCGGAAGTTCATCGGCAATTGAATCTGGGCCGCCGGCAGCCGTGGAACTGGATCGTCGGAGTCGATACCTGGCAGCATCGCTACATCGGCGGCGAAATGCTGATCGAGCGGTACAACTCGGCACAACTGGTAGATGCCGCCGGTGCCATCCAGCAACGCTACGACAAAATGCACCCGGTGGTGTTTGGCGAGTATGTTCCCTGGGGCAAGACGTTTCCCTGGCTGTACCACCTGACGCCGATGGCCGGCGGCATCGAAAATGGGGCGGGTCCAAAATCGTTCGCGGTTGGTCCCCTGCGATTTTCGCCCAACATCTGCTACGAGACGGTCATCCCCCACCTTATCCGCCGGCAAGTCGTCGAACTGCGGCGACGGGGCGAAGAGCCCGACGTCCTGGTCAATCTGACCAACGACGGCTGGTTTTGGGGGTCGAGCGAGCTCGACTTGCATTTAGCTTGCGGCGTGTTTCGGGCTGTCGAGTGCCGTAAGCCGCTGGTTATTGCGGCGAATACCGGTTTCTCGGCACACATCGACGGCAATGGCCGCATCTTGCAACAAGGCCCGCGACATGCCGAAGGGCATCTCATTGCCCAAGTCCAACGTGACGGCCGCGACAGCCTGTACTTGCGGATCGGCGATTGGCCGGCCGGTATCTGCCTGCTGCTGACCGCCGGCGTGGCGGTGTTTGGGATACGTAGCCGCATGGCTCCCGCCATGCAGGCTTGATGGGCGAATGATGATCCATGCCGGTCGGCCTTGCCCGGAATGGACGATCCGCGAAAGCATCAAGCCGTGCGGCTGCGGCTTTCAATCCAGCCATTCGTCGTGGGGATCGAACTTGGGAAAGACGATGTTCAATACCGTCATGCGGCCGATGGCCCGGTGCCGCACGCCAGGGCGGATCAGCACGCACATGCCGGCGTGGACATCAATGATCCGCTCGTCAAGCTGCAATTGTGCGCCGGGTTGGCATTCCAGGAAGTAGTACGTTTCGGTCAACTTCTTGTGGTAGTGCAACTTGGCGTCGGTCGAGATTTCGACCTGATGGACTGTACCAGGAAAGTCCGCCGCCTCGGCCAGCGCGCGGCGGCTCTGTCCGCAAGGGCACGGAACGGCAGGCAGTTCGGCAAAGTCCACGATTTCATAACTGGCAGTGGGCATAGTAGAAAACCTCACTATCTTGTTCGCCACAGAACACGGTCCGCCATGCCCAAGGCGGTTTGGGCCGCGGCAATCTCGCGCTTAAACCGCTTGGCATCCAGCGGATAGCCCGCCGTCGGCCGCAATTCGGGCACATGCCGCCGCCAAAAGGCGTTGAAGGCCTTCATGGAAATTTCACGCAAGTATTTGGAAACCATTGATGCCGCCGCTACTGGCAGGTAGCGTTCCGCCCGGCAACAAAACCGGGCGGACACGCGGCGAAGCGGAGTTCCAAACCGGTACAGGCTTTCGTCGGCGGCTTCGCGCAGGCACTCAACCCAGCACTCGGTGACGTGCTGTTGCAGCAATGGCGCGTAGCTATTCCGGCCGCCATGTTTATCGCACACCAATTCCACATCGCCGTCGGGCAGGCTGTCCAACAATTCCGCCGCCAGCCGCAGCGTGACGCACGACAGTGCCCCGGCCTTATTGCCTTGCGATTCGATCAATCCGTTGAATTCATCGGGAAACACGGCGCGAGCACGGATAGCCAGCAGCCGCACGCCAGCGACCTCGCAGGCCTCTTGCAGTTGTGCTTGCATGGCGGCTACGTCGTCGCGGCCGGCGGCCAGCGGCAGCTCGCAGTCAAAGCCGCTGTAGCACGCGGAGGCCGCTAGCTCGTCCCAAGCCGCGGGAGCAAGTGCCGCCCAAACCTGCCGCCATTGCGTGGGTGTGTTTCCCAACAATCCGGCCAGCGTCAGCACGCCCCGTTCCAAAGCGGCCAGCCCGTGGGCCGGCGCATAGACCGCCTTCGAGTCGGCCAGGTGGAGCCGGCGGTCGCCCTTCTTGGGTGCCTCGGCGGTGACGGCGGTGGAGAGCAGGCCATAAAAATCGGCGGCGGCGGACGATTCCTCAATTTGCCAGGCCGTGGCCGACACCAGCAGCGGCCCCAAATTGGGACCGTAGCCCGCCTCGTCGGTGCCGATGAAGAATCGCATGGCGTCTGCAATGTTAAATGTAATACATCGGCTCTGTCTGGTGCCGGGCGCGGTCGAGCAGTTCAGCGAATGTCATGGCACCTAGAACCTGCTGCTGGACTTCCGTGATTTCCCGCCAGACGCCGCACAGCACGCGGCCAGCCGGTGAGTCGGGCGCAGCACTGCCGCCAAAATCGGCAGGCCCTTCCATGACGCCGATCACGTCGCCCAACGAGATCTCCTCCGGCGGTCGAACCAGTTTGTAGCCACCCGCCGCGCCCCGAGTGCTGGCAACCAATCCAGCCCCCTTCAGTTGCAGCAGAATCTGCACCAGGAACTGCGGTGATTGAATGCCGTGTCTGTCGGCAATGTCACGAATCCGCATCGGCTCGCCCGTCCCAAACGACGCGGCCAGATCGAGCATGGCGATGCAGGCGTATTCGGTCTTGGCGGACAGTTTCACGGGCGAAAGTTCTTGGCTGTTGGTAGTTATAGCGGTTCGTTTGGATAATGATCCTTTGCGAACGCTTAAAACCGCATGGCTTTCGGCCTTCCCGTTGGTCGGCCTCGAGTCATTGGCTGTGCGAAACGCAATAGGTATCAGTTGTCCGTAAACGTAGGAGGCGGATTTCTAGCCGATGCTCCCTCCGCAAACTGAACACTCTTAGTCCTCCTTCGTATGCAACCCGCACTCCGTCTTGGCCGTTCCGCTCCAGCGACCGGCTCGCTCGTCTTCGCCAAACAGAACGGCCCGCGTACAGGGAAAGCAACCAATGCTGGGAAAGCCCTGGTCGTGCAACGGGTTGTACGGCACGTCGTGGTCGGTGATCATCTTCCAGACCCACGCCTTGGTAACATTCGCCAGCGGGCTGATCTTGACGAGGCTGAACTTCTTGTCCCAGCCCACGATGGCCGCCGCTGCCCGGTCGGGGCTTTGGTCGCGACGGATGCCGCTCATCCAGGCCGACCAGCCCACGGCCGCCGCCTTGAGCACCTTGACCTTGCGGTCGCCGCAACACTGGTCGGGGTTGGTCTTGTAGAGCGGTCCGCCGTGCAGTTGTTCGTATTGTTCCACCGTTAGTTCGGGCTGCTTCAGTTCGACCTCGATGCCATACCGTTGGGCAATGCGGTCGCGCAGTTCCAGTGTCTCTTTGAATTGGTATCCGGTGTCCAGGTTGAAGACATGCATCCGCGGCTCAACTTGGGCGATGAGATGCAGAATCACGCAACCTTCCGGCCCAAACGCGGTCGCCATCGTCAGCTTGGGGAAATAATTCTCTACCGCCCAAGCGACGATCTCCTGGGGAGTTGCCCGCTCAAGCGAGTCGCTGTGCTTCTTCAATTCGGCCAGATGCTCGGGACTGCCCGGCGGCAGCGTGTGAAGCGGGCTGTGGGGGGCAACGGTCACGGCATCGGTCTCATACAGGGTGGGGCTCATGACAGGTTGTTATCGCTTTCGCCTGGGCCAGCGGAGCCGACTTGGCACTGAATTCCGCTAGCTTGGTAGCAATGGTATGAATGTTACTCATGTAAGTCAACAATCGCCCCATAACGGGTTATCGACCTAAGCGTAACGATTCTTCAATTTGTAACGGCTTGAGGGCGAGAGACTGGCTCGTGCGGGGGGGTGGTCGTGAGGATTTTCACACGCGACCGCTCCTCGTTGCCGCCGCCAGCCAGTTTGACCAAGGGCGTTTTTCGACCTACGGTTCCATTGGAGCTTGGAATTCGGCCTGCCAGACAAGCATTTGCCTGCATGGGGCGTGGCCGCATGTCTCCTTCGTCATTCGACGCCTTATTCCGATTGGTAGCAACCCAGTGAACCGTTCCCTACTTCCCATTGCCGCACGCAACCGCCGATCTGGTGCCGCGCGAAAATCGCCGCGGCCGGTCGATGATCGTCGTGGAACGGCGGCTATCGAGGCCGCCATTATCATGCCGGTGATCGTGCTGCTGATGCTGGGCATGTGGGAACTGGGAGCCATGATTAAGGCCCAACAAGTCTTCACCAACGCGGCCCGCGAGGGAGCCCGATTGGCGGCAGGAGGCAGCGACAACGGCAACGATGTGACGGTGGCCATGGTGCAGCAGGCCGTCCGCGACTACCTGACGGGCAATGGTATACCAAGCGCGGCGGTCAGCGGCTCGACAATTACCTTGACCAATCTCAGTACGAACACCTGGACTAACCCCGCCGACGCTCTGCCGCTCGACCGCTATCGGGTGACGATCACCGTACCGGCCGGCACGGCCTACAAGAGTCTGTTGGTGAGCAGCCTGGGCAGCGTCACGGGTGCCACGCAGCTCAGCGTTTCGCAAGACTGGCTTAGCACCAAGGATTCGCAAGTGACGGTCGACGCCATGCTTCCTTATTAACCGATCGGCAAACCGCCATGTTCCACGAACGACAAAACACGCTTCGCTCGGCCGCGGGCAGGCGGCGCTCGCGCGGCGGCCAGACACTGGTCGAATCCGCGCTGGTATTGCCGATGGTCATCTTGTTCATCTTCGGACTGTTCGAATACGGACGGTTCTTGATGACCATGCACTTGGTCAATAACGCCGCCCGCGAGGCTTGCCGCTACGCCGTGGCCCACACGCAGCCGGTTATTATCGCGGGGGTGACGTATGGCAATTCCACGACCGATGTCACCAATGTTTACGATAAATTCATGGCCGGCCAACGGCTAAGCAGCCAGAGCGTGACCGTCTACTTGTCCAATACCGTGGGCACCAACATCGGTACCTGGACCAACGCCACGACTGGCCAGTCGATCTGCGTAAGGGTGACCGGCAACTACCCCGTTCTGATGGCCAGCCTTTTGTTTTTACCGGCCAACATACCGGTGGACGTGAAGGCCGTGATGCGCACCGAAGGAAACTGACCTGTAACCGCGCCACGCCACCGGCGTGCCGCCATTCCATCGCCAAATAGTCCCTGTTCCGCGCCGGGTAAGACCATGCAGCCAAAACGACGATCGCCGTCTATGTCCCGCCAGCGCCGCGGCGGCACCTTGGTGCTGTTCGTGATTTGCCTGGTTCCAATCATTGCCTTTATGGCCTTGGCCATCGACATGGGCATGTTGGCCTCGGCGCGAACGCAAATCTCCGATGCCGCCGATGCGGCCGCCATGGCGGGTGCCCGCGCTCTGAATGGCAATACGACGGGCGGCAACAACAACAACTACAGCAATGTACTGCCCACGGCGCAACTGGCGGCGACGAACAACACCGTGCTGGGCGGGGCGATCACCAACTCACAAGTTAGCGTGAATATCGGCCGTTACACCTACAATGCGGCGCAATCACGCTTTGAGGGTCAATACCCCGGGCCCGCCACCGATAACTGGAGCATGGTCCAGGCCACAGTCAACGTGGATGTGGCCAATCGGCTGGGGTTCTCCCGCATCTTTGGTCTGACGTCGATGAATATTCAGTCGTCGGCCACCGCCGCTCATCGCCCACGCGACTTGGCCATCATCCTGGATTACTCCGGTTCGATGCGGTTTGGCAGCTTGGTTGGTGTTCCCAACTCCGGCGACCGGTCGTCTAACAATCAAGACACTCTGGTTCCCACGTTTGGGCATTACTCCAGCCTGTCGGGTAACTTGATCGGCCCCCCAGCCAGCCCCCCTTACTCCGATTGCAACATCACCACGACCACCAGCGACGGCCGTGCGCCCATTATCCAAGACTTTTACACCAGTGCCACGGGCGGAGCGGCCTTCGTGCCGGCTTCGGCCAGCTACGCCACGACGCCCGGCGGCGATAACTACTTGAAGACCAGCAAGAACACGGGCGGGTCTTATGGGCAAACGCTGTGGTCGATCTTGGGAAACAGCGGCACTGCGAGTGACAATAGCAGCGATGCCACCTTTGAGTCGGAAGGCTACAAGGCCTACGGTATGGCACCCGCGTTCAACCGATACACGGAAGGCCCTGGCTATTGGGGCAAGACATTTTTCATTTGGCCCCCCGATCCTAGCAATGGTCCCGACGGCGCGACGAATGACTGGCGGCAGCGGTACTTCACGTACTTCGGCAGCACAACGAGGATGGACGACAACTCCAAGCTGTGGGACAGCAATGGCTATTGGACCACGCCCGGCAGCGGGTCGTACGCCGTTGACTATGCGGCGATCTTGAACTTCATCAAGAACATCGGTCCCAACCCGTTTCCCTCTCGGTTGCAGGCCGGGCGCATCCTGTACTACGACGCCATTCCTGACACCATCAGCACTTCGTCTTGGCCCCCATCCGACATGAACCAGCGGTTCTGGAAGGACTACATCGACTACGTCCTGGGATTCATGCAGACCGGTAGCAGTTCTTGGAGCATCCTCACGGACAACAACGACGGCTACGCCGGCTATGGCGTGGACGACACCTGGGGTACCCGCAAGATCACGCCAAAGAGCAACCTCAAAGGCGGCAGCAAAACGCCGTTCATGAACTACTCGGACAATCCCCAACGCCCGCGGATGCACTTCTGGTTTGGCCCGCTGTCGATGGTCGATTTCTTGGGGAATTACAACCTGTGGAGCCGCGTCAGCCCGACGAACTCCCGGTTTGGCTGGTGGCCTGGCACCTGCCGCGAAGCCCCCATGTATGCCTGCAAGCTGGGGATTCGTTCGGCCTTGACCGACGTGAGCAACAACCATCCCAACGACAATCTGGCGATGATCATGTTCAGCGTCCCCAAAGACGACGCCAACGACGACGGCAACCGTTTCAACCGCGTCCGCGTGCCGTTGGGCCGGGACTATGCCAGCATGCAAGAAAGCCTGTGGTATCCACCGGCAACAATTGGCAACTCTAGCGCAACCGTCCGCCCCTACGATAGCAATAACATTGAAGTTCCACGCGCCCAGGGCGGAACCTGCTACAGTTACCCGTTGATGTTGGCCTACAACCAGTTCAGCGGCAATGTCTCTCTGCAGACGTTCAATCCCAGCGGGGCGACGGGAGACGCGGGCGGCAACGGCCGCAAAGGAGCCCAAAAGGTCATCATCTTCGAGACCGACGGCGCACCCAACACGTTGGCCAGTGCCACCTTTACCAATAGTGGCACGAATAACTCGTACTATCGCGTGCGGTACAACGCCGCCAGCCCTGGTTCAAGCGATTATCCAACATCGGTGAATGGCACTTCGGATAACTCGTCCACCATCCGCACGCAGATATACGGCATTTGCAACCAGATCTGCGCGTTGGAAACCGCCAGTCCGCCCGGCTTTTCGACGCCGTCCAAGCCCGTGCTGATTCACTGCATTGGATTTGGGCCGGCGTTCGAGTCGGGCAGTTCCAGTGCCTCGGCCAATACGGCCACGCTCGACGCCATGCAAACCATTGGCAGCGTTACCGACGGCATGCCGAGCTACAAAATCGTCACCGGCACCGAAACGCAGGTGATTTCCAAACTGCAGCAAGCCATCAGCAAAATCATGCAAGACGGCGTGCAGGTGTCGCTCATCGAGTAATTTCGTGGCCTACACTTGCCGGGACGGTTTTTGGCCCCAGGCCCCCGCGCGGACAATGTGGTCCGCCGCCGTCCCACGATGTCTTGTCACCAGGCAGGTGTTGCAATGGCTTTAGCCTTTGCCGCGCGTTTTAAAAACGTAGCCAAGATTTACCGCGGCGGACTTCTCCGGCGCCGGCACGTTCACGCCTTGCGCGGAATCTCGCTCGACGTGCCGGTGGGCGAGGTGTTGGGCCTGGTCGGCCCTAACCGGGCGGGCAAGACCACGCTGGTCAAGATTTTGCTCTCCGTCTGCCGCCCCACTTCCGGTGAGGTCGAGCGGTTGGGCCTGCCCTGGCGCAGCCGCGCGACATTGTCGCAAGTCGGCTATCTGCACGATGCACAAGCCTTTCCGCGTTACTTGACCGCGACGCAACTGTTGAACTTCTACGGAGCACTGTCGTGGGTCCCCTCCGCCGAACTCCGCCGCCGAGTTCCGGCCCTGTTGGAGCAAGTCGGGCTGGCCGACCGCGCTTCCGAACCGGTCGCTAACTTCAGCAAAGGCATGGGGCAACGCCTGGCGCTGGCCCAGGCCCTGATCAATGATCCTGACCTGTTGGTGCTGGACGAACCGACCGAGGGGATGGACCTGTTGGCCCGGCGGTTGTTGCACGACACCATTCGCCGACGAAAACAAAACAATCAGACCACCATGCTGGTTTCGCATAGCATGGCCGACGTGGAGCAACTTTGCGACCGCGTGGCCGTGCTGCGCCAGGGGCAGCTTGTCCGCCATGCCGCCTCCGCCGAGTGGCATGGCAGCGACGATGGCAGCGCCGTGCCTCTGGAAGACTGGCTGCAGCCCGCCTACGAGGAGGCCCTGGCATGAACGCTCCCCATCGCTTTAGCACGTTGTCCTGGTTGATTCGAGACACTTTTCGCCAATCGCTGGCCAGCGGCGTCTTCTGGTTGGTTTTAGGAATCAGCCTGTTGTGCATTTTGCTATGCGCCAGCATGTCAGTTTCGGGTGACATCAGCCTGCGTCCCTCCGCCGACGAAAACCCCGATTTTCTGCCGCGATTTGATCCTGACGCGGGCAATGCCCACAAGCTGAAACAGTCGGGCGTGGTGGTGGTCCGCGGAGAATTGTCGCTGGCGTGGGGTGCCATGCGCGTGCCGCTGGCCCGCGACGCCCGCGGCGCGGTGCGATTTGTACAATTGGTGCTGGCCGGCGGAGTAGCCGGCACGCTTGGCCTGCTGCTGGCCCTGGTTTGGACAGCCGGCTTCATGCCCGGTTTTCTGGATGGGCGGAACGTCTCGGTGCTGTTGGCCAAACCGGCGGCGCGTTGGCAACTGCTGATGGGCAAATACGCTGGCGTACTCTGTTTTGTGTTTTGCCACGCGGCACTCTTCGTGGGCGGAACGTGGCTGATGATCGGCCTGCGGACGGGCATCTGGGAGACCGGCTACCTGTGGGCTGCTCCGTTATTGGTGCTGAATTTTGCCATCTTCTTCGGTTGCTCGCTGTTATTGGCCGTCTGCACGCGCAGCACGGTGATGAGCGTATTTGGCTCGATCCTCTTTTGGATGCTTTGCTGGGGGATGAATTTTGGCCGACATGCCCTGGCCATGGCCGACTCCGTTGCGCCGCAAAGCCCCCACTCGAAGCCATTGCTGTGGATGTCCGACCTGGGCTATTGGCTGCTCCCCAAACCGGCCGACCTGGGAATGTTGCTGTACGACTCGCTAGGTGCCAGCGACCATTTTGGCCGGATGTTCGACCCCGCGGCCCTGGCCGCTCATGGCTTTTCGATGACGTTTTCCGTTCTCAGCTCACTGCTTTTCGCCGTCTACCTGTTCTGCGCGGCATCGCAGCAGTTCACCAAAACGGACTATTAAAGGCGGAAGGATGAAGGACAAGGGACGCCGAGAACTGAACACTGACGACTGAATACGTCCTGCTTCACCCATAAATCCAGCGCCGCACGAAGTAGGCTGCACTCCATAAGATGGCCAGCGCCAGCAGCGGGCGGATTTCAGGGTAGAGGATGGCTGCTCCGCCTAAGATAATGGCGAATAGGGCCAGGCCAACGCCCCAACCGGCTTGTTCCAGGCGGTAGACGCGGTTGGTGGCGGCTTCGGCCACGCCGGCCCGGTCGAACAATTTGGCCACGGTGCGGCGGCGGACGGCCTCGCGGTGGATTCTTTCGGCGAATTCCTCACCGCCGGGACTGTCTTTCAAAAAGCTGGCCAGCGCGTCGGCTTGGGAATGCTCCCCTTTTTCTTGGAGCAATCGCACCATGGCCCACTGCGCCCGGGGATTGTCGGAATCGAGCGCCAGTGCCCGCATCAAGCTGGCTTCGGCCTCGGCCGGCCGATGCTGCCGATGTTGCGAAATCCCCAAAGCGGCCCAAGCCGTGGCCGATTTATTATCCGCGGCCAGCGCTTGTCGAGCGGCTTCTTCCCCCAACTTGGGGCCGCGTTCGCAGGCCATGAATTCGGCATAGTCCGCCAGGCTCTCGGGCGAACGCGCGTGCAATTCGACCAGGTTTTCCAGCGCGGCCTGGGCCAGGCCCAAGTTGTTACTTTGCCAGGCACACCACGCCAAGACTTGCTGCGCGGCGGCGCTGTTGGGTGAAAGCTTCACTCCGCGCTGCGCTTCACGCAGGGCGTCGTCGACGTTTCCCTGCAACAGCATGGCATGCGCCCGCACGTAACGGTACGGTGCGTTGTCGCCATCCTCCGCCACCAGTTGGTCGAGCCTGGCCAGCGCCGTGGCGAACTCTCCTTCGCGCAGTTCCGCGCAGGCTCGATCAAATTCGTCTTGGCGCTGAACGTGGTCCATGAGCCGCAACCAAACGTGGCGTGGCGAACGTCTTACCCGCGGGCTGTAAGGAGCCTGACTCGTGGGAAGCCGATACTGTACAATCGAGTGCTGCCGGCCGCAAATATCGCATGGTGCCGTTCGTAGCCAGGAGCCTGCCCTTTGTCCCGACTTGCTTCACTGATTGCCTTGCTGGCGATTGCCATTGTAATTGGCGTGGTGTTTTTTCAGGTGATGGTGATCTTTCTGGTCCCCATGTTTCTGGCGGTGGTGTTGGTGATTATTTTCAAGCCGCTGCACGAAAGGTTTTGCCGTTGGTGCGGCGGACGCGAACGGATCGCTGCCGCCCTGACGACCATTACCATTCTGTTGATCGTGCTGATCCCGTTGGCCATGGCTCTGACGCGGGCGGCCGCCGAGGGCTGGGCGATGGTAAGCAAACTCGATCAAGAGTCGATGTCGTTGCGAATTCGCCGGCTGCGGACCACGCTCGATCTGGAACTGCCGCCGCCCGAAGTCGTCAACGCTTTGAAAGACATTGGCATGCGGCTCGATCTGATACTGGCCGAGCCAAATCCGGGGGATGAGCCGGCCGCGCTGGCCGACCGCCAGCGTCAATTGCACGATCTGGCGACGCGCCGCGCCAAGGTTGTCAAGGAATGGGTGGAAAAAGTTGGTGACAGTGAAAAGTCTCAAAACCCCGGCTTTCTCTCGCGCTGGTCGGGGGCCGATGGCACGCAATTGGTGGCCAGCACCGATGCCATGGTTAAACAGCTCGAAGAGCTGGAGCAGATGAAGCCTGACGAAGATGAGTATGTACCCACGTTAAATGCCACCGTGTTGGCCCATCGCAAGGTCGAGCGTCAGTTGCTGGGGGATGATCTGGTCTACCTTTTGCGGTCGAAGGCCAATCCCAGTGAGGACGACCTCAAACAACTCCGCGAAAAACTGCAAGCCACCTTGGCCCCAGCCGCCCTGTCCGCCGCGCCGGTGCTGGGCAAGGTCTTCTTTGGCGGGCTGATCATGATCGTGGCGTTGTATTATTTTCTGGCTGACGGAGCCAAGATGATTTCGTCGGTGATGCGGCTCTCGCCACTCGACCCCATCTACGCCCAGCAACTGCTCGACCAGTTTGTCGCCGTTAGCCGGGCCGTGGTGGTGGCCACGCTACTGACGGCGCTCGTCCAAGGGTTGTTGGCCGGTATCGGCTTTTGGCAGGCGGGACTGCAAGCGGTCTTCTTGCTGTCGGTCCTGACGATGGTCGGTGCCATTGTCCCCTTTGTCGGGGCCGCTGCCGTGTGGATTCCGGCTGCCGCCTGGCTGGTGTTTGAGGGCTACATCTGGCAAGGGGCCGGGTTGGCGCTTTACGGGCTGCTGATCATTTCCACTTCCGATAATCTCATCAAACCGATGATCCTGCACGGACAATCCAACTTGCACCCGCTGCTGGCCCTGGTGAGCGTGCTGGGGGGCGTGGTCGCGCTCGGGCCGATCGGCGTCTTCGTGGGGCCGATGGCGGTGGTCTTCTTGCAAGTCGTGCTGCAAATGTTGAACACCGAACTGAAGCAACTAGGTGCCGAACAGGCCGACGGTGACAAGCCCGCCGCAGCAGCGCAATTGACCGCCGCGGGAACAGCCGCCACGGAGGCTGCCAACGGCGCGGGTGGGGGCGATCGCAAGAAGAAGCCCAAGAAGCGGCCGTGAGGATCTAGTCGCGCGTGGCCGTGGCTTGTTGTTCAAGCCGCGCGGCCTGCTGCCGGTACCGCTCGTGCGTTTCCAACGAGAAAGGGCCGTGCGTTTCGTCCGTATCCACGCCACGGTATTCCGCGCCGCAGCGGTAACAGACCAGCGAGTTACCCACCCACAGGTACAGCACCAGGTCGATCAAGGCGGTAGCGAAGAGGATGGCAAAGGTCAGATAGATGCGATGCTGATACCAGGCCAGGCAACTGGCGGCAAATCCCAGCACCACCAACGTCACGCCTACCTTTTGCGGAAAATCTTTCCGCGCGAACAAGTCGATGCTGGGACAAGCCACGCAGCGTTTGACCTTCTGCCCGTCCAGCGCGTCCGATGGCACCCGGCTGCGTCCTCCGCACCGCAGGCAACTTAGCTCCCTCGCCGCCAGATCGGCGCGGGTCGGCTGGCTGCAATGCGGGCAGGTGTACGTGACGTTCATGGTTGTACCGCGTTCAATGTGCTGTAGGAGGCGACATCACTCCATCATAAGGCAACCGGTGATCCTCGCGACAGTAGCAGGCTGGTCAACTCCCCCAAAAACGTGCCGATCACGGCCACATATAAAATGCCCGTCGCGCTTTGCGTGTTAGGAATCCTCAGCGTTTGCCAGGTCATGCGGGCCAGCACCAAGGCCCCCACCAACCCGGACAACCACCGCATGGCCAAAAACGACCATTGCGTGGCGTCGGGCGGGCCAACGGTTTGCCAGGTCCAGGCCAACCCCGCCAAACAAACCACTCCCCGCGCGGCAATCGCCAGCGACATCAGCCACACCAACCGCTGCAACGGCTGGAGCTGCATGGTTGGCGTGTTCAAATACCAATGTCCCAGGAACATGGCGGCAATCGTCACGCCCAAGGCCAGTCCGCCAGTCGGTACGTCCAGCGCCGCCAAGGCCTTCGTCAGCGAAGTCGCCGCGGCCTCGGCCTCGGTTTTCCAAGGGCTGCTCCACGCGCCATACAACGTCACCCCCGCCACCAACACCAGACACAGCCGCCCCAAACGCGGGCTTTCGTACAGCCAGGCGGCCGAGCCTATGTAACTGAGCAACGCGGCGGCCACGGCGGGCCACAGCGAAAATTGGGCGGGCGCGGAGATGGCCACCATCGCCGCCAGCACGTTCATGCCCAGCGTGACATACAAGTGGTTGCGAAAATAGCCGCTTGTTACCAGCCGGGGCGAAGTCACCGCCATGGCCGCCGCCAGGCCAAAGGACAAACGGTAAATAAACTGCATCAAAATCGCCATGGCCGTCCGCTAACGCCGATTGCCGTAGATCAGCGTCATGATTTCCGACCGGCTAGAAGTGTGCGATCGAAAGATTCCCCGCATGGCCGATGTCAGACACAAGCTGCCCGGCTTGCGTATGCCGCGGATCGTCATGCAGGTGTGCGTCGCTTCAATCACCACCGCCACCCCCTTGGCCCCCAACTCCTCCACCATCAAATCGGCAATCGTCTCGGTCATCCGCTCTTGCACCTGCGGGCGTTTGGAAACCACCTCCACCACGCGGGCCAATTTGCTCAGCCCCACGACCTTGCCGTTGGGCAGGTAGCCAATGTGGGCATGCCCCATAAACGGCAGCATGTGATGTTCGCACATGCTGTTGAAACTAATGTCGCGAACCAGCACGACTTCGTCGTATTTTTCCGTAAAGACTTTCCGCAGATGGACTCGCGGGTCGTCGCGCAGGCCGCTAAACAGTTCGGCATACATGCGGGCCACGCGAGCCGGCGTTTCCAGCAGCCCCTCGCGGTCGGGGTCTTCGCCCACGGCGGCCAGAATCTCACGCACCGCCCGCTGAATTCTGGGTAAATCGACCGCCCGCTGCGTATCGCCAGACTCTTCTGTTTCGCCATCCAAGCTGCCTGGTTCCCGCGAATGATCTGATTGCGACGAATTCATCAATGGCCAATCGGCAAGTAGTTCAAGCCCCACCCGATATTAAGTTTGGCCAGGAACATGGTCAAGGAGTGGATTGTCGCCGTCGGAGACGGCTCCTACAGGCATCGGCGATGGAATCGCCTCCTACAAGCGGGCCGCTTCTACATCGCGGGCAAGTTGGGCTTGCAGTTCCGCCACGCCAGAAAAGGGACGCGTGTCGCGCAGGCGGCGGGTGAAATCGACCTCCAGCGGCTGGCCGTACAGAGAACCGTGAAAGTCAATCAGGTGGACCTCGACCTTGAATGCGTGCTCGCCAAACGTAGGGTTGGGGCCAATGTTGATGGCGGCAGCATGTTGCCGGCCGGCACGGTGGGCCACGCCAGCGTACACACCCACCGCGGGCAGCAGCGTGTCGATGGCATCGACGTTAGCCGTGGGAAAGCCAATCCGCGCTCCGCGGCCCGCCCCATGCGTCACCATGCCCCGAATGCGATAGGGCCGCGTCAGTAGCCGCGCCGCCGGTTCGACCTGCCCGGCCAGCAGCAACTGGCGGACGCGCGAACTCGATACCGGCTGGCCGTCAACCGTAACCGGATCGGCCACTTCCAGCGTCATGCCGGCCTCGGCGGTAAACCCGCGCAGCACGTCGATGGTGCCTTGGCGTCCGCGGCCAAAGTAAAAATTGGGCCCTTCGACCAGCGCCCGCGCGTCGAGGGAATCGCGAATGATCTGGTCAAAGAATTCCCGCGCCGTAAGGTTCAGCAGCGACTCATCGGTGGGATAGGCAATCATGGCGTCGATGCCCAACTCGCCCAGCAGTTCCGCCTTGCGGTCGGTCCAGGTCAGCGGCGGAGGTGCCTCAGCCGGACGCAACAACCGCACGGGGTGCGGGTCAAACGTAAAGACAACGGCGGGGCCCCCCACGGCTTGGGCCTGGGCCTTGAGCCGTTCGACAATCCGCGCATGCCCGCGATGGACGCCATCGAAATTGCCGATAGCCACGGCACCACGGCGAACCTGAGAGGGGGGCGTTTGAAGGTCGCGCAGCAGCAACATGGCTACCCTTATACAATGCCCGCGGCGAGCGGTCGAGCAGCTTCGGTTCCATCGACGCTGACGCCACTGCCCGGTACGATGCCGGTTCGTCGGTTATCGAGATCGGCCATTCCTATCCGCCCGACGGCCTGCCACGCGAGATACGACCATGACCAGCCTGCCAAGCCTGCTGGCCGTGACATTGGCTGTTGCGACAACCGGGTTTGTGCTGCTGTGGATTGTCAGCCTGGTTCGTCGCGATGCCAGCATTGTCGATCCATGCTGGGGAGCGGGATTCGTCGCGGTTGTTTGGGCTGCCTGGATTCTCACTGACGACAAGACGGGACGCGGCCTGTTGCTGGCCGCCTTGACGACTATCTGGGGGCTGAGGCTTTCGCTGTATTTGTGGCGGCGAAATCGCGGCCATGGCGAGGACCGCCGATACGCGGCCATGCGGGCCAAACATGGCGGCAACTTCGCCTGGGTGAGCTTGTTTACGGTCTTTCTGCTACAGGCAGGCTTGTTGTGGTTTATCTCTTGGCCCGTGCAGGTTGCCATCCAATCCGCCAGCCATAAACCATTTGGATCGTGGGATGCGGTCGGTGTCGCGGTGTGGGGAGTCGGCATGTTTTTTGAAACGGTAGGCGATTGGCAGTTGGCCCGCTTCAAGGCCCGGTCCGACAGTTCCGGCCGCGTACTCGATACCGGCCTATGGCGCTACACGCGGCATCCCAATTACTTTGGCGATTTTTGCGTCTGGTGGGGTTTGTACGTCGTGGCTTGCCAGGCAGGAGCTTACTGGACGATTCTCAGCCCCGTGTTAATGTCGTTCTTGTTGCTCAAGGTGTCGGGTGTGTCGTTGTTGGAGAGCGATATTCAAGCACGCCGGCCCGCCTACAGCGACTATATCCGACGTACCAGCGCATTCTTTCCGCGCCCACCGCGCGATTGATCTCGCTCGTAAGTCCCACACGTTTGTCGGCTGCCTGGTGTATGCGGACCATTACGGAAAGATCCCGCCCGCCGCAAGGTTCCGTTGGCAGGCGGAATCTGCTGGCCCTGCTCCCTGGGCAGAAGCCGGCGGCGGCGATAGGTTGAAGCAGGGCCGAATGGCCCGAACCTGGACGATCCCCAGATTGTCGGGTTAGCCAGGGAAGCGGGCCGGGCGGCGGACACCAGCAGAGGCGAGCGTTATGGCGGAACAAGTTCGACTTAGCCGGCACCCCGCGGGGAGCTGGCGCGAACTGCTGGCCGTGGCCTGGCCGTTGGTGATCAGTTCGGGCTCGATGGCCGTGATGTACATCACCGATCGGATTTTTCTGACTTGGCTCTCCACCGATGCCCTGGCCGCGGCCATGCCGGCCGGCTTCTTGCACTGGACGCTGATCAGCCTGTTCATGGGGACGGCGCACTATGTCAATACCTTTGTGGCCCAGTACGACGGCGCGGGACGCAAGGACAGAGCCGCCGCCGCCGTTTGGCAAGGAGTGTGGTTCGCCCTGGCGGCGGGAGTGCTCTTGCTGCCGTGCGGGCTGTTGGCGGGTTCGATCTTTCGGTGGCTGCAACATCCTCCCGCCGTGGCCGCGATGGAAGCCGAGTATTTCTCGGTAATGTGCTTCGGTACCATCCCCATGCTGGTCTCGACCGCCTTGTCGGGCTTTTACACCGGCCGGGGCAAGGCGCTGGTGGTGATGTGGGCCAACGTGGCGGGCGCGGCGGCCAATATCGGGCTGGACTATTTCCTGATCTTCGGCTGGGGGCCGTTTCCTGCGTGGGGAGTGCGGGGAGCGGCCGTGGCCACGGTCTTGGCCCAACTGCTGGTTGTCACTATTTACATGGTGCTGATCGGGCGCGATGCCCGCCGCGCTGGCTACCCTCTGTGGGAAATGCGGCGGTTCGACCTGGAGCTGTTCCGCCGCTTGCTGCGGTTTGGACTGCCCGGCGGCGTCCACCTGTTTGCGGATGTCTGCTGTTGGACGGTGTTTCTGCATTTTGTGTCTCAGCTAGGTCAGGCGGAACTGGCCGCTACTAATCTGGCCTTCAACCTCAACAGCCTGGTCTTTGTGCCGCTGATGGGAATTGGCACGGCGGTGGCCACCATTACCGGCCAGCGCATTGGCGAAGGCCGCCCCCGTTTGGCCATACGCTCGGCGTATCGGGCGATTGCCCTGGCAGAGGGCTTTACGCTGTTGTGCGCGGCGGTCTACTTGGGCCTGCCCGACCTGATTTTGCTCCCCTACGAATACAACAACACGCATGCCGATTTTCCCGCGGTGCGGGCGCAGGTGATAACACTGCTGCGGTTCGTGGTGATTTATTCCGCCTTCGATGCCCTATCGGTGGTCTTTGGCAACGCCATTCGCGGGGCGGGCGATACGCGGTTTGTACTGGCCTGCACGGTTTTCTATGGGCTGTTCGCCATGCTGTTGCCCAGTTATCTGGCCACGCGGGTCTTTCAACTGGGTCTGCACGGCGCATGGTGGGGGGCAACGGCCTTTGTCGTGCTGATGGGCAGCACGCTCTTCCTGCGCTTTCAAACGGGCCAATGGACCAAGATGCGCGTCATCGAACCGGCCAGCGAGTGTGCCGTGCCGGAAGATCGCTCCGTCTGCGGTGCCGTCTAACGCCCCTGTAACAGGCGATTCCATCGCCGATCATTCTGTAGGAGCCGTCTCCTGACGGCGACAATGCGGTTTCTCTCTTGTACGAACGAATCCGAACGAGACACCGGCCCCCTCTCCCGGTACTCCGGGAGAGGGTTGGGGAGAGGGGACACACCGAAAGATCGTCCAACCAATAACCCTCACCCCGGCCCTCTCCCAGAGGGAGAGGGAGCAGGCAACGCCCACTCTCTAGCGATTCAATTTGCATTCGCCCCCATAAGCTGGTAGCAATTTAGGGGAGAGGCCACGTCCGCCAACTTGTCTCAGGCTAAGGAATCGCCCATGCAACGGCTACAATCGGCTTGTCGTCGCCAGACACTTCTCATGGCCGGGCTATTGCCGGGCCTGTTGTTCGCCGCATCCTGGGCGAATGCCCAAGAGCGTTTTGCCGATCTGGTCGGGCCGGTCAAGGTGGCCCCCGTGGCCAACACCAAGGCCAGCGGCAAGCCGTACGAAATACCTTACATCATCTGGGGTGGCGACGTGGCCACGTTTCGGGCCAATGGCGGCCTGGCCACGCAAGCCAGTTCGATCTACGGCAAGCTCGGCCTGAAGGTCAAACTGGTGCCAGGCGATAACTTTGTCGAACAGGTGCGGCGCTACATGTCGGGTCAGTCCCCCTTCTTGCGCGGCGAGATGCAGATGATTGGGCTGGCGTCGGAGGTCATTGGCGGCGATCCCCGCACCAAACCGGTCGTCTTCCTGCAGCTCACCTGGTCCGCCGGCGACCACATGGTGGGCCGCGGCGGCGTGAAGAACCTCAACGACCTCAAGGGCAAAAAGATCGCCCTGCAAAAAAATGGCCCGCACGTGGGCATGGTCGATGAAATCTTGCGGCAGACCAAGCTCACCTGGAAAGACGTCAGCATTGTCTGGGCCGACGACCTGACCGGCGCCAAAGGCCCCGCCGAGTTGTTCCGCAAAGACCCCAGCATTGACTGCTGCATGGTCATTTCGCCCGACATGGCCGGCCTGACAGGCGGGCTGGACAGTAAGGGAAGCGGTGCCGAGGGGACCGTGAAGGACGCCCATGTGGTGATCTCCACCGCCACCATGAGCCGTTCGATTGCCGATGTCTACGCTTGCCGCAAGGACTTTTACGACGAGCATAAAGACTGGGTCGAAAAATTCACGGCCGGCTACTTTAAGGCTAGCGAGGAAATCGTCCGTCTCAAGAAGGAATACAACGACGGCCAAGGCAAGTCCGACGACTACATGAACGTCCTCAAACTGACCCAGCAAATCTACGGCAAAGAGACCATTCCCACGCTGGAGGCCGACGCCCACGGCCTGATCGCCGACTGCACCTACGTCGGCCTGCCGGGCAACAAGAGCTTCTTCACCGACAAGGGCAACCTGGTCGGCTTCGATAAGAAGCAAGAGGCCGCGCTCAATCTGGCGGTTGATGAGGGCTATGCCAAGGTCCGCACGGGATTCTTCCCGCCCAATCTCGATTACGACGGCCTGGTCAAACTGGGCGGGCTGACCAGCGTCGAGATGGCTTCGACCGGCGGAAAGTTTGGCGAAGGGGTCGATCTGTTTCCCGGCGATGCCGACGACGATACCACCATCTACTCGTTCTCGATCAACTTCGAGCCAAACCAGACCGATTTCAGCGCCGAGGCTTACGGGTCGGAATTCCAGCGGGCCATTCAAGCGGCTTCCACCTTCGGCAATGCCGTGATCGCCATTCGCGGCCATGCCGACCCCACCAAGACGCTGGTCGATCTGATCCGTGCGGGCATGGAAAAGGGAACCATCAAACGGACCGGTTCGTCGGGCAACTACACCTACATCCTCAACGGCAAGACGCTCGACCTGACCAAGACAGCGGAGATCGTCAAGCTCATCGACGATGGCGGCTTTGTCAGCGGCTCTACCAACCCGCGAGAGACCATGCAGGCCGCGCTAAACCTATCGCGCGTGCGGGCCGAGGCCGTCCGCGATGCCATGCTGGAGTACGCCCAAAAGAACGACTTCCGCATCGACGCCACGCAAATTCAGCCGGTCGGGGTAGGCGTCCGCGAGCCGTTGCGGCCCAAGCCGACCAACATCCAAGAAGCCAAGGACAACATGCGGGTGGAGTTCCGCCTGGTCAAAGTGCCGGCGGAAGTCATCAAACAGGGCGATTTTGATTTTTAGGCGCTACGTCTCAAGCATAGTCCCGCATGCCAACCTGGGAGCCAGCCGTGAATAGTCATCGCGCCACGAAGGGCCTATCGGCCTTCGCCTTTGCCACGGCATTCCTGTTGGCTTGCGGTACGGCGGCGGCGCTGGCCCAGCAGGCGGAGGAATCGGCCGAACCCGCCGGCGTCTACCAGGACAACGTGGTGATCGTGCTCGATGCGTCGGGCTCCATGAATACGCCAATGGCCAACGCGCCGGGCCTGTCGCGGATGCAAGCCGCCAAGCAGGCGCTGTTGAAAGTCACCGAATCGCTGCCGACCAGCACCAACGTCGGTCTGCTGGTCTTCAGCAGTTCCAATCTCCGCGACGACTGGGCCTATCGCCTGGGCCCGGTCAACCATCACGACTTGCAAGCCGCCATCAAACTGCCCGAGCCGGGCGGTGCCACGCCGCTGGGTGTCTACCTCAAGAAAGGGGCCGACACGCTGCTGGCCCAGCGGCAAGAACAGCGGGGCTACGGCACCTATCGGCTGTTGGTAGTCACCGACGGAGAAGCTTCCGACCCCGAACGGGTGCAGGCCTATTTCCCAGAGGTTCTGGCCCGCGGCGTGACGGTTGATGTGATTGGCGTCGATATGAGCGGCGAACACACGCTGGCCCAGCGCGCCAACAGTTACCGCAAGGCCGACAACCCCGAATCGCTGGAGCGGGCCGTCTCCGAGGTCTTTGCCGAGGTCGGTTCAAGCGGCCAGCAAGATTCGGTCGATGCCGAGCAATTCGCCATGATCCAGGGGCTGCCCACGGAGGTCGCCTCGGCCATGTTGGCCGCCCTCACCGAGACCGGCAACGAGCCGATCGGCGAAAGCCCTAACCGCACGGCGGCCAGCCCCGGTTCGGCCGCACCATCGCCCGTTCCGGGACAAAACTCGCCGGCTCAAAACCCAGCGCAACCAGACGGCGGCGGAATGTCGCCCTGGAAGGTCTTGATGTTCGTGGTGCTGTTGCTGGTGGTGAGGATGCTCTTCCGCGGCAAGCGTACGCAACAACGGACGCAACAGCGGAGGAGACGCTAGTGAGCGGCAGCGGCGGAGGGTCGGTTCGATGGCTGGCGGTGGCGGTGGTCTGGCTGGCCATCTTCGGCGCGGCCGCGCTGGCCTACAAGTATCTGGTCGCTCCCCGCTTTCGCCAGCAGGCCCAGCTTGAAGAAGAGCAAAGGAAACAGCAGACGCTGGACCAAACCAGTTCTAACGCCCGCGATCTGCGCACCATTCGGCTGTCGCTCGATTCGTTCTCCGGCTACGCCATCTTTCGCGATGCCGCCTTCAAAAAGTCGCTGCAAGCCAAGGGGATCAATCTAGAGACGGTCGATGACCAGGCCAACTACACCGCGCGGCTGGAGCAACTCAAAAACGGCCGCGCGCCGCTGGCCGTCTTTACCATCGACGCCCTGCTGAAGACCAGCGCGGCGATGAACGATCTGCCCGGCACCATTGTGCTGGTGCTGGATGAAACGACCGGGGCCGACGCCGTTGTGGCCTACCAGCAGGCGGTCCCCAATATCGACGCCCTCAACCAGCCTGATGCCCGCTTCGTGGCCACGCCAGATTCTCCCAGCGACACGCTGGCCCGCGTGATAACGGCCCGCTTCAGCCTGCCGCAACTCCCCGACAACCCCTTTCTGCCGGCCAACGGGGCCGAGGACGCGCTGAAGCAGTTTCAGTCGGCCAACCCGGCCGACCCGCGGGCCTACGTGCTGTGGGAGCCGTTCGTCTCCAAGGCCCTGGAGAACCCCCAGGCCCACGTGCTGATCGACAGTTCCAAGGTCCGCGGCTACATCGTGGACGTGCTGGTCGTGCAACGAGAGTTTCTGCTGAACAACCGCAACGACGTGCGGACGATTATCGAGGCCTACCTGCGGGCCAACTTCGACCGCCACGGCAAGCCGCCCGGCATGATGGAACTGGTCCTGGCCGACGCCCAGCAGACCGGCACTCCGGTCACCCGGCCGCAGGCCGAGCAACTGGTGAAAGGCATCTGGTGGAAGAACACCACCGAGAACTTCGCCCACTTTGGGCTGCTGGAAGATAGCGGCGGCTTGCAACATCTGGACGGCATGATCCGCAACATCAACGACGTGCTAATCAAAACGGGTGCCATGCCGGCCGATCCCACCGACGGCCAGCCCAACAAGTTGTACTACGACAAGATTCTGGCCGCGCTGCAAGCAGCCCACTGGCACCCCGGCCTGTCGGGCCAGGCCGACGAAAAAACACGCGCCACGCTGGCCTTGCGCAAGCTGAGCGACGATGAATGGAACAAGCTCAAGCCGGTGGCCGCGGTGGCGGCGGAGTCGCTGGTGTTTCGCCCGGGGACTTCCACGCTGATGGGGCAAAGCGAGCGCAAACTGACGGAGCTAGCCGCAACGCTGGAAACCTTTCCGCAATACTACCTGGTGGTGCAAGGCAACGCCCGCTCCGACGGCGATGCTGAAGCCAACCGCCAATTGGCCGAGGACCGGGCCCAGGCCGCTGCCGAATTCCTCTTGGGCGAAAACATCCCCGCCGACCGCATCCGCGCCATCGGCCTCCCCCCCGGCGATGCCAGCGGCGAATCGCAAACCGTCACCTTCATTCTGGGTGAGTTGCCGTACTGAAGTGGTTGGACGGGCACATTGCCTGCTTGTTCGGGGTAGTCAACCGCAAGATCTTGGCGGGTTAGCGCGGTCGTTTGCCGGGCCGGGCACGACCTGGAACCGCCATGCGGATGGCCGTTTCTTCGTTGAGGCACCCCGCTTTCTGGGGTAGACTAGACGCCTAGGAGGCATTTTGCATGGCGATATCGACTGAGCAATTCACGCGGCAACTTAGCCACTCCGGCCTGGTGGCCGCCGATGACGTGAGCAAGTTGCTGGCCACGCTCCCCCCCGAACGCAAGGCCGACGGTGAACGACTGGCACGAGAATTGGTCCGCCAGAAGAAACTGACGGCCTTTCAGGCTCAGCAAGTCTATCAGGGCAAGGGAAAGCATCTGGTGCTGGGCAACTACGTGGCCCTGGACAAACTCGGACAGGGTGGGATGGGCATGGTCCTCAAGGCCAACCATCGCCGCATGAAACGGCTAGTCGCACTCAAGGTGCTGTCGCCCAATATTACCAAGACGCCCGAGGCCCTGCGGCGATTTCAGCGCGAGGTCGAAGCGGCCGCCAAACTGCAACACCCCAACATCGTCACGGCGTTCGATGCCGACGAAGCGAGCGGCACGCACTTTCTGGTGATGCAGTACGTCGAGGGGACCGATCTGTCGGACCTCGTCAAGAAGCAGGGGCCCCTCTCGGTCAACAAAGCCCTGCACTGCGTTATCCAGGCGGCCCGCGGTTTGGAGTATGCCCACGCCAATGATGTCGTCCATCGAGATATCAAGCCGGCCAATTTGTTGTTGGACCGCTCAGGCACGATCAAAATCCTGGACATGGGCCTGGCACGGTTAGACAGTGCCGGTAGCGAGCAAGACCAACTGACCGGAACGGGCCAGATCATGGGTACGGTCGATTACATGTCGCCGGAGCAGGCCGCCGACACGAAAAACGCCGACGCCAGATCGGATATTTACAGCCTGGGAATTACGTTGTGGTTCTTGCTGACAGGGCGGCCGGTGTATGAGGGAGATACGACAGTCGCTAAGCTGATGGCCCATCAAACTAGGCCCATTCCCAGTCTGCAAGATGCCTGCCCGCAAGCGTCGGCCCAACTGCAAGCGGTGTTTGCCCGCATGGTCGCCAAGAATGCGGCAGACCGGTATCAAACCATGGCCGAATTGATCGTCGATCTGGAAAGTTGCCGAACTGGCGATCATTCATCCCCCTCCGTGGCGACAGCGCCGCCGGGCAGTGACATTCTCTCGAACGACTTTCCGTCTGGCGCGGCGGCACCGGGCAGCGTTGCAGCGGCAACCTCCATGACCCATCGGGCGACTTCGTCGGCAACGGAAAACACCATCGCATTGCAGTCTCATCAGGATGACACCAATCCGCTGGCAATTCCGGTGTTGGGCAGTCCTTTGGCCTCGTGGGCGGCGCCGCGCCGTGTCCCGCCTTTGCCGTGGTGCCGAAATCGCGCGCTGTGGATCGCCGCTGGCGCCGGTGCCGCACTGATCATCGTCGGCGCGATTGTATTCTTGCTTCAATCGGATGATGGAGTCGTACGAGTAGAGATCCACGATCCGCAAATCGAAGTGGCGGTGCAAGGAACCGGGATTCTGCTGAAGCAGGCCAACAACGGCACGGACGTCAAACTCTCGCCCGGCCGGAAAACGCTCGTCGTGGAATGCGGCGATTTCACGTTTGAAACCGACAAGTTGGTTCTCAAGAAAGGGGAAACGGTCACGGTCCGCGTGGAGCGGCTGGGCGACAAGCTACGAGTCACGGAAAACGGCGAAACCATCGACGAATCGCCGCCGATGACGGCCGATGTCGCACCGACAACAGAGATTCCCGCTCCGGTCGTTCCCATCGAGGAACCTCGCATCACGCCGGAGGATGGTTTCGTCGGCCTTGTCGAACTAATCGACCCGGGCAAGGATGTACTAAAAGGCACATGGACCGAAAGCGGCGCAGGACAAATTAGGGGCCAGGGAAGCAATGCCGGTGTCGCCCGGTTGGAATTCCCGCTGAATGTACGCGGCAGTTATCGCCTGCACATCAAAATGACGGTCAACGGCGGCAACGAGCATACCTCGTTTATTATCCCGGTGGGTTCTTCTCAAGCGGAGTTTGTTTGGGGCAGCCATAACAACAACCGGTCGGGTCTGGGCGATATCGAGGGGAAGGGCCACGATGTCAACGCCACCACCCGCCGTCACACCGGGTTTAAGAACGGACAGGCTTACTTGTTGACGATCGAAGTTCGTGCCGGCGAAACCGACGCCCGCGTCACCGTGGCGATGGACGGCAAGGAAGCGGTGAACTGGTTTGGTCCCATTGCACGGCTTTCGATGCCGCCGTCGCGAGCGTTGATCCACCGCGCGGCGATTGGGATCGACACATTGCGCGACATTCAGTTTGAGACGATTGCTCTGCAAATGATCGAAGGTGAAGCCGAATTGGCTCGCGCCGGTACCAAGATCGAGCGAATCGAGATCGCCGATTAAGGCCAACCGGGTCTTGGGTGGCAGGCGTCTTCCAGCGAATTTCGCCTCGCGGCGTTGCCACACTGAGGCCAGATTCAGCCGGTTCGGATTGCACCGCGCGCCGTTTCGGGTGGCGGCGGGCGGCGGTTTTTGGCCTGCTGGGGCCTTACCTGTTCCATTTTTGCCGGTTTTTGGGGGGTAGTGGTGCAGGTAAGCGATGCCGTTTTAGCGGTGGCGGGGTGGATGGGTGCTGCATGGA
>JBFWUW010000023.1:0-90123 GCA_050247075.1 Pirellulales bacterium
GCGACATGACGTGGACGTATGATGGAACTCGAATCGTCGCCGTCGGAAGACGATTCCTACAGAGCATCGGCGATGGAATCGCCTCCTACAGGCATTGGCGATAGAATCGCCATTTACAACTGACCAATGAGGGTATGAACTACAACGCTTTCCAAGAGGCTCCTTAACATGTTGCACCTGGGAATTTTCTTGTTGGCCGCGCAGGCTTGCACCGCCGATGTGGAACTGCTTGTGCCCGATACCAAACTGGCCAAGGCGGCGGCCGACTGCAAGTTCACCGAAGGGCCCGCCGTGGACGCCGAGGGAAACATCTATTTCTCCGACGGGCCCAACGACCGAATCATGAAGATTGCCAAGGAGGGGCCGGTGTCGGTGTTTCGCCACCCCTGCGGGCGGACAAACGGCATGAAGTTCGACCAGCAAGGCCGGCTGGTGATGTGCCAATCGTCCGGTGCCGGCGGCGGCCGGCGCGTGGCCCGCCTGGAAGCCGACGGCACGGAGACCGCCCTGGCCGAGCGGATTGACGGCCACCCGCTAAATGCTCCCAACGATCTGACGATCGACCGGCAAGGCCGCATCTACTTTACCGACATCGCCGCGCCCCCCGAGGGACAACAGCCCGACCTGGCGAGCGGCGTGTATCGTATTGACGGGCCAGGTACGTTTGTCCGCGTCATCGAGGGGCTGCTAAAGCCCAACGGCATTGTCCTTTCGGCCGACAACAAGATGCTGTACGTCTCTGACCGCGGCACGCAGAAGCTGCACCGCTACCAGGTTCAGGCCGACGGCGGCCTAGAGCCAGACGGAATCGTGTACGATTTTTCACCCGATCGCGGCATCGACGGCATGACCCTGGATGCGGAAGGAAACATCTGGGCCGCGGCCGGGCTAGACGCCACGACAGGACTGTGGGTCATCAGCCCCCAAGGCAAGCTGTTGCTACATCGGCCCATGCCGGAATTTTCGACCAATCTCTGCTTTGCCGGCCAGGACTTGTGCGACCTGTACTTCACCGCGCAGACCAGTGTTTACAAGCTCAAGTCCCTCAAGCCGGGGCAGAAACCGGTGGCTTGGAAATGACAGAGGCCCGTTCAAGTACGGTTCGCCTCCTCGGCGAATAGCGGGGCTGCCCGCGCGCCCGTTACCGCAGTACCGAAAGCGCCATGGCGGCGCAGACAGCGGCCACCGCCACTAGCAAGATAATCTGCCGGGTACGCTCGGCGGAGGAAGGCGAGGCCGCGTCGTCCGGAAACTCGCGGCGCAGGTAGTCGTCGTAGTCGAAATCGTCGTCCGCGTCGTAGCCAGCCTCTTGCAGTTGGCCCGCATCAATGGACCCTTCGGTCCAGGTGGTTTCGTCCGCGCCGCAGGCCCGGCAGAACCGAGCGCCAGACGCCACGGTTTCACCACAGTGCGGGCAGGCAAACGCAGGACGCCGACGTGCCATGGACCACCAAGGGGAAACAGCCGTTACTTTTTCAGCACCAGCACGGGGCAGTGGGCCAGCCGCACCACTCGCTCGGCGGTGGAGCCGATCAGCAAACGGCTTAGACCGGTCCGTCCGTGCGACGGCAGAACAATAAGTTCGGCGGCGGCGCGTTGGGCGGCTTCGGCGATTTGCTGGCCAGGGTCGCCAAACGCAACTTCCATCTTCAGGGCCGCGTACTTTGCGCCGGGCAAGCGCTCTCGCAGGGCCAGTTCAGCATGGTGCCGGCGGGCATCGTGGTCGACGTCGGTCCAGATCAACTCCGGTTCAACCATCTCCACGTTTGGCAGGACGTAGACAACATGGAGATGCGAGGCATCGGCCACGAGTTCCAGCGCCGTATCGACGGCGGCCAGCGACTCCTCCGAGAAATCGATCGGCACGAGTACCTTTTTCTTGCGCAGCCACGACATGGCAATTTCCTCCGCGGGAGTATTAATCACACTTCTTTGTCTGCCGGCCGTGCCACAAAAACTTGGCGGCCTCGGACAATAGGCAGGCACTGCTGGCCACGCCCATCGCCACCAGCAAATCCGTCGGTGCCAGCGCTGTGGTGTGAAATATCTTGGCCAGCGGCGGCACGTACACCACCGCCAGTTGCAGTATCGTACCAAGCACCACCGCGCCCGTCAGCCGATAATTGCTAAGCCAGCCCAGTTTCCAAAACGGATCGATGCTGGACCGCAACGACAAAACATAAAAAAGCTGAAACTGCGACAGAGTGACAAACACCATTGTCCGCGGCAGTGCCCAGTCAGCTTCGGCCGCCGCAAGACCGCCGTCGGGCATGTAGTAGTAGAACAGCGCCAGACAACCCAGGGCCATCCACAGCCCCATGCAAACGATTTTCCAGGTCAATCCATCGGCGAACAGGCTTTCCTCGCGCCGCCGCGGGTCGCGGCGCATCAGCCCGCGTTCGGCCGGTTCAAAACCCAGGGCCAAGGCCGGCAACCCATCTGTTACCAGGTTGATCCACAACAAGTGAATGGGCAGCAGCGGCACCTTCCAACCGAGCAGAATGGCAAACAGCATCAGCAAGATTTCGCCGGCGTTGGTGGTCAGCAAGAACCGTACGAACTTGCGGATGTTGTCGTAGACCACGCGGCCTTCCTCCACCGCCGCCACAATGGTGGCAAAGTTGTCGTCCGCCAGCACCATGCGGGCGGCCTCTTTGCTGACATCGGTGCCGGTGATTCCCATGGCCACGCCAATGTCGGCCTGTTTGAGTGACGGGGCGTCATTCACGCCGTCACCCGTCATGGCTACCACGCTTCCGCGCGACTGGTGGGCGCGGACAATGCGTATTTTGTGTTCTGGCGTGACGCGGGCAAAAACCCCAATCCGACGGACTTGCTCGGCCAGTTGCTCATCGCTGGCGGCATCCAGATCGGGACCGGATAATAACAGCTCGTTCGCCGTCAGAATGCCAAGTTCCTCGGCCACGGCGCGGGCCGTCTCCGGATGGTCGCCGGTAATCATCACCGGGCGGATGCCCGCCGTCCGGCATTCGGCGATTGACTGTTTGGCTTCGCCCCGGACGGGATCGACCAGGCAGACGAATCCCAAGAAGGTCAGGTCGCGTTCGGCCTCTTCGGCGTTGGCCGGCGCGGCACCATCGGCCTGTTGGCGTTGGGCCACGCCTAGCAGCCGTTGCCCGCGAGCGGCCTGCTCCTCCGAACGGCCCAGCAAACGCTGGCGTTCCTCGTCCGATAGCGGCTGGGAACCGCCAGGAGCAAAAATCGCCGTGGCGCGTTCCAGAATACTCTCAACGGAACCCTTGGCGAAAACCATTCGGCCGCCATCTGGCGTGCCGTGCAGCGTGCTCATCCGCTTGCGGGCGGAACTAAAAGGAAACTCCGCCACCCTGGGCGATTCGCGGCGGATCGCGGCCACATCCAGCCCGTGCTTGGTCGCGGCTTGAATCAAGGCGACTTCGGTGGCGCTGCCGATTGGCTTGCCATCCGCGGAGAGTTGCGCGTCGTTTGATAGCGCGGCGGCCCGCAGCAGCGCTTCGATGGCCTGCTGACTTGGGTGATGCTCCCCATCGTCATTATTAGCACCATCTTGGCTGTTGTCGTCGCCGGGAAGAACGATCTCGGCCACGGCCATTTCGTTCTGGGTTAAGGTGCCGGTCTTATCGCTGCAGATCACATCGACGGAGCCGAGCGTTTCGACCGAGGCCAATTGGCGGACAATGGCCTTCCGCCGCGACATGCGCTGCGACCCCAGGGCCAAGGTAACTGTAATGACGGCTGGCAGCCCTTCTGGAATGGCCGCCACGGCCAGGCTGACCGCCACCAGCAGCATTTCCTCCCTGCGTGCCGTGTGTCTGATCGTCCCCGCCACGAACACAATCACGCAGACCCCCAACACCACAAACGCCAGCTTTTTGCTGAGCGCGGTCAATCGCTGTTCCAAAGGGGTGGGACCAGATTCCGCCCCCGACAGCAGCTTGGCGATATGGCCTAGCTCCATTGACATGCCAATCGCGGTCACGACGGCCAACCCGTGCCCTCCGGTGATGGCCGTTCCGGCATGCACCATTGAGGATCGGTCGGGTAAGGCGGCCTTGGCGTCCACCGCCGTGGGCTGTTTATCCACGGGAAACGACTCACCCGTCAGCGGCGCTTCGGCGGCTTGCAGTTCGGCGGCTTCGACCAGTCGGGCATCAGCCGGGACGAGGTCGCCCCCTTTGAGGTCGATCACATCACCCAGCGTCAATTCCACGGCCGGCAGAGATTTTAATCCGCCGTCTCGCCAGACGCGGGCGTTGGGTTCCGCCAGCTTCTTGAGCGCCGCCACGGCCTGGGCAGCGCGGCGTTCTTGAAAGAAACCGATCGTGGCGTTGCCCAGCACGATGGCACCGATCAATAGTGAATCTTGCCAATCACCGACGACCGCGCCAACAACGGCCGCAACCGCCAATAATCCGACCATGAAGTCGGCAAACTGGCGAAAGAACATCAACCACAGGTTTGGCGGCTTTTCTTCGTGGAGTTGGTTGGGACCAAATCGCTGGCGGCGACTGGCGGCTTCATCTGACGTTAGCCCGGCGGCGGCATCTGTTTGCAGCGCCGCCACGATTTCGTCGGGGGATTGGCTCCAGGGCTGCGTAACGGCCAGATCAGAAGTGCTTTCGGCCATGACGCCTACTGGGGTGAACGACCCGATATGCCAGTTAAATCGTGCCGTATTCTAACGGGGCACTGCCCGCAGTGTGTAGTGGGCCTCCGCCGGAAAGAACATCTCGCCCGCCCGGCCAAGCGGTTTAAGGCGAAACTCGTAGACAAACCCGGCCCGCAACTCCGCCAGCTTCAACGTGACCGACATCTGGTCGTCGGCCACCGTTATTTCGCGAATTGCTTCTTGACGGCGGTCGAGATCGGGGCCGCCATAGGCAGGTGTGGCGACGCGACGGTAAGACTCCAGATGGTAGCTGGATACCGCGTTCGCCGCCCCAGTATTGACTGGACCCGTGAACGACAGTTGAAATCCATCCGACACGGCGCGGACTTCGGCCAGTCCTAGCGGCCAGCCGCCTACGGGCCGGATACGCGCCAGCGAGCCTGTGTTGGTGCCCGCCCCCCAGCCGCTATCGCGGATATTGCCAACGTACAAATCGCCGTGCGGCGACATGGCACAAACGATGGGTCCCTCGAACGACTCTCCGTCGTCCGGCAAAATGCTGAATGGATAGACGGCGCCTTGGTAGGAATCACCGACTTGTTGCAGGCTCATTCTCACCAGCCGCCGCGTATCGTACTCGCATCCGATGATCTGACCGGCGAAGGGGCCAAACAGGTTTTGGCCGCCTGCATTACCGGTGGCTTGCGCGGATTCCAAGAAGCAAACGCCGTTGACGCTGCGTGTCCACGGATGGGGAATCTCAATGGCGGCTGGAACCGAGGGAGGATTGAAACCGGGGCGAGCCTCCAGCTTGTTGATGAACCCATAACGCATGCCGCTTTGCAGATGATTGAGTTCGTTGAACGGGTTGTAATTGCCCTGGTTGTCGGTGGCGAACAGATCGCCCCGTTGGTTCAGCGCCAGCCCCATGGGAAATCGCAGGCCGGCACTGATTGTTTCCATGGAAAATCGCCGCGGATTGGCGGCGGTTGGCTCTCGCGGAACAAGTTTGATCGCTGTTCCGCGCAAGTTGGCCGCGGCGGCGGAGCGGTCATCTTGCTGGCTGGGCAAGCCCACGTAATAGCAACCAGTGTTGTCGCAAGGCAGGCCGACGGCCCAATCGTGGTAATCGACCGTATGCCCCCAACCGGAAGCGGCGGTCTCCCACCGATCGGCCCGGCCGTCGCCATCACGGTCGATTAATCGCAGCAGCGCATATTTGTTGATGACATCCGCCATGCTGGCTGCTTTGCCATCGCCCGATGAGACTTCTTGCGGCACCGCCAGACCATAGGGAGCGGCCAGGCCATCGGCAAAGGTTTGCAGCGTGTCGAGCAGGCCATCGCCGTCGGCATCCCTAGCCGTCAAGACTTCTCCCTTGAGCGACGTAAGCAGCATCGTTTTTTCGTCGCGCCAAGCCAGGCCGGTGGGCATGAATGTGGCAGGTAGCGGAAGTTGAATCACCTCACATCCCGGCACCGTGTGCAACCGCGTGATGGGCAAAGCTGGGGGCGAAAGCTCCGGTGCCAGGTATTGATCGACCGGCAGCGTTGTTTGGTATTCGCATTCGAGGATGACAGCAGCATCGGGCGACGTAGCGGCAGCCAAAATGGTGGCGATCTGGCCGTCCTGCGACAACCGGAACCGTCCGTCGCCCGTCGTCCGTGCTTGCCAGCGGGCATTGTCTTCGTCGGGCACCAGTTCGCGGCCATCGTCGCGGCTGCGCCACCGTTTCGGACCCGTCAGTCGCAGCAGAGCGCTAGCACCCACCGGCAGGCCAAGGATTTCCACGCGCCGGCGGAAGCCGCTGGCGGATTGCCCGGCAAGAGGCCCTTCCCCTTGGTTGCCATTTCGCGGCGCTTGGGGCGTTGCCCAAATCTCTTGGACCACGCTCAGTGGAAGATTGGCCTGGGGACCGCCATCGCTCAGCAACAGCCGATGGCCAAATCGCACGCCGTCGGAAGTCAATTCCAGCCAATCGAGTTCCGTGGGGAACTGCCCTTGCGGGATCGGCTCTAGCGTTTTCCCTTCCAGCAACACACCGATTTCGCTTGGCAGCCCCGCATTCGGCGGCGGCCAGACAGGATCGCCGCCGACCTCCCAATACCAGCTTTTGCCGCGCGTCCGCTGCCGGGCCGTGTCGCCCCACCACCACCCGGCCAACCGGCAGTCGGCCAGATCCAACAACAAATTGTGCCGATTGCGCAATCCAACAGCCAACGGCTTGATGTACACTCGCGGCCCAGATTCCATCACGTCCGTCAGCACGTCGGCGAGACGATGGTCGTCGGCCAGGCCCGAGTGTCGCAACACACGGATGGGGTTGGGTTGGGGCGGTTCAAAACCTGGCGTGTTGAGTACGCTCCAGACGCCGGCCAACTGGTCGTCGAGCCGATCGTTGAGCACGCCGCGCACGGGCAGCTTGATCGAAGGCATTTCCATCCGCGGCACGATCCGCGCCGGGTTGCGCACCCATCGGTCGAACCATGGCCGTCGGATGCGCTCTTCCAGCAGTGCCAAGTCCGTACCGCGGGCGTTGAGTGCTACGTTCTTGGGTTGGTTGCCGCCGATGGCATGGCAACTGGTGCAACCAAAGCCGTCCGCGGTCACCAGCCGGCGGCCCGCCAGATGCGCGGCCTGGGCGTCTGCTGGCGGCAACGGTGGACTAACATTGGCTCCTGGCGGAATGCGGTCTTGCGTTACCAAAAACTCGGCCAGTGCGTCGTGTTCTGGCGGACTCAAGGCGAAACGGGGCATCCGCACCCGCAACCAGGGCCGTAGTGGTTTCTCCGCTTTGATGGCCGCCGCCAAAGCCTTCTCGTGCAGCTTATCGCCCACGCCCTGCAACGACGGCGGATGCAAGGCCGCCGCGGTCAGCGCCAAATCAGGCTCGACTTCCAACAGGCGCTCCGTCCGGGCCGCTATGCCTTCCCCAGCACCGCGGGCGTGGCAGCCCAAGCAATTGCGTTCCGCCAGCACGGACCGGCCGGAAAGCGCCGCCGCCACCACCGGCTGCTTCCCCGGCATCTGGCGGCGTTGGCGAATACCATCAAGATAGGCCGTCAGTGCGGCGCGGTCGGATGACCGCAATTGATATCCGGGCCGACGAAGGCCGGCGTTGGGCGCGGCCAGGCAACTCGCGGTCAGTTCACCCGCAACTGGTTGAAATGGACGTCGCCGCGCGGCGTCTCCTTCCACTCGCGCTTTTTCCGGTAAGACATGGCACGCCGCGCACCGGAATTGCTTAATCAGCTGTCGGCCGCGCTCCATTCGCTCCGCCGTCGTTGGCGGTTCCGCGGACGGTTCAATGGCATCTTGGCCGCCGTTGAACGTCGCCAGATAGGCCGCCAGGTGCGAGATCTCTTCGGGCGTCAAGCGAAAGACGGGCATCCGCGCGCTCGGATTCAGTTCGTGCGGCGCGGCTAGCCAGTGGGCCAAGAAATCCGCCGGCCGCTTCTGTCGCACTTTTTTCAGGTCGCCGCCCCCAAACAGTCCTCCCTCGCCCAAGCGGTCTACCTCGTGGCAGGCCAAGCATCCCACGGTACGAAACAGCAATGCTCCTTGCTCGGCCTTGCCGGGCGGTGGCGGCTTGTACGGCGGAACGGTTTCACTGGTCGAAAGCAACACATCGGCGACGCTTTCGGCGTCAGCTAGGCTCAGCCCCAGGTACGGCATTCGCCGTGAGATTTCGCCCGCCGAAGTGATTTCTCGTGATTGTTCTCTTGGCGGTATCGGCGATTGTTCCTCACCGTGCGATTGCAGCCAGGCGACCAGCCAGCCGCGGTCGATGTGGCCCGCCAATCGCGAGAGGGCCGGCCCTTGTAGCGGCGCGGTGTCGGCGGGAAGTTCGTGGCATGCTCCGCAACGCAAGGCTCGCGAAAGGAGTTCTCCCCGTTCAAAGCGGCTGTCGGGCGTGTCGAACGGTTCATGCCACAACCAGCGGTCGGCCAACGGCTCTAACTGAAATTGCGGGCCTTGCCAATACAAGGCAATTCGGCCTGTGCCTTGTCCACGACGATAGGCGACATGCAGCGGGTAATAGCCAAAGTCGAGCTCGATCGGCTCGGCCGCCATCCAGCCCGGTTCATCGCCGTGACTGTCCAGAATGACTCGGCCGGCAAGTTCAATCCGCACGCTGCCCGCGGCAAAGACATGCAGCCGATAACCGCCAGAATCGACGGCTAACAGGCGTCCGCGCCAATCAACTTCAAAAGGGCCGTCACTCAGCCGGGTGTCGGGCGGGTTGGCACCCCAGGCAAAAGCAATTTCAGGATCTAACCTTGAGAACGCAGCCTGGCCGCCCGCCCGATAGGTAGCCACCAGTCCGGGGACGAATTGAGGGGCTTCGTCCTCGTCCTCATCTTGGGCCAAGGCCAAGCTAGAGATGGCCGACAGGGCCAGCAGCAATGGCAGCCGAAGGCAAGACAGCCGCGTGGGAAGAGCGTTCAAGGGGTGAGTGCTCCGCGCTAGCCGGCAACGATCTACCTCTCTCTCCCACTGGGAGAGGGCCGGGGTGAGGGCCTATTGCGTGGTTCATTTCTTGCCACCTCGCCCTCTCCTCAACCCTCTCCCGGAGTGCCGCGAGAGGGGCTGTCGGTGGCGCTGATCGGCGATGAAATCGCCTCTTACAGTGCCGTCTCCGACGGCGATACTACCTGCCTCAATCCAGATCGCGCACGCCGGCAATCAGCTTGATGAAGTCGTGGTTCGACTTGTGCTTGCCCAATTGCTTCGTGAGCTGCTCCATGGCGTCGACATGGTGCATGCTGCTCAGCGTGCGCCGCAACATGGTCACGGCGTGCAAAGTGTTGGGGTCCAGCAGCTTTTCCTCGCGGCGCGTGCCCGACTGGCTGATGTCGATTGCGGGCCAAACACGGCGATCAGCCAGTTTACGGTCGAGCACCAGTTCCATGTTGCCGGTCCCCTTGAACTCCTGGAAAATCAGCTCGTCCATGCGGCTGCCTGTGTCGATCAGGGCGGTGCCCACAACAGTCAGCGATCCCCCCTCTTCAAACACGCGGGCCGTGGCGAACAGCTTCTTGGGAATATCCATCGCCTTGACATCGACACCGCCCGACATGGTGCGGCCCGAATTGCCGACCCACTTATTGAAGGCCCGGGCCATGCGAGTGATAGAGTCCATCAGCAGGAAGACATCGCGGCCCATCTCGGCCAATCGCCGTGCTCGCTCCAGTACCAACTGCGACAAACGGACATGGCTTTCCACGTCGCGGTCGAGGCTGCTGGCCACGACCTCGGCCGTGGGAGCATTGCGCTTCATGTCGGTGACTTCTTCCGGACGCTCATCAATCAGCAGAATGATGAGCTTGATGTCCGGGTAGTTTTCAGACATGGCATGGCTGATCTGCTGTAACAAAATAGTCTTGCCGGTGCGTGGCGGAGCAACGATCAGGGCACGTTGTCCCTTGCCGATCGGCGTCAGCAGGTCCATCACACGCGGGCTGAGAGGCTCTTTGCCCGTCTCCAACTTCAACCAGGATTCCGGGTTGATGGGAGTCAATTGGTCAAAGACCTTGACGTTGACGTAGTCCTCCGGCTTGATGCCGTCCACGTCGACGATTTCCTTGAGCCGCGGACCCTGCTGTTTGCGGCTCTGCTGCATCATGCCATTGATCAGCAGCCCCTCGCGAAGATGGAACTTTTCGATCATCGTGCCGGGCACGAAAGGATCGGTACGCTCGCGTGAATAATTGTTCTTGGGGTCGCGGAGAAAGCCGTAACCGTTGGGGTGCAACTCCAAAATGCCCGAGGCGGGTTCCAATGGCAACGGTTCGCCGTTTTCGCCGAGTTCGTTCTCAGGTGGAGGGACAAAACCGTTGTCACCGCGAGGCTGGCGCGATTGATGCTGGCGACGTCTGCCGCCGCCTTGGGGCGGTCTGCCGCCTCCGCCTCCGCCGCCCTGTTGCTGCTCACCCGGCCCGCCACGGCCCCGATAACGGCTTCGCTTCTTTCTTGTCATGCCTCACCTGTGGTCGGACTGTGACGCGGCGAAGCTGTCGAATTAGTTCGCCAGATGCGCGCGGAGTCCACGCCAACGAATAGAACGAATAGCAACACAAAGTGCGGCTATCCACAAATTAGAGATCAATTCTCGCGCAGTTCACGGAGAATCGTACGAGCCGACGCGAAAAGCGCACGACCAACAAGGGCCACGCCTTAAACGTTTCGGCCAGAACCGACACCTAGCCGGCCGCCGCCACGTTCCCTTACCCCGAATCAACCGAACCTGGCAAATCGCGCCCGACAAATTGGGCACACCCATCTCAATGGCAGACCGACGCCAGATGCAGCGAAATCAAAAGGGGAAACAGAGGCGGGAAGGCACAAAAATTCTATTTACCCCGGTGAATTTAACCGCGTATGACACTGCTCAAACGCCGTTAAAACTCTAACAAGCGGGGAGAACGATCCCATTACTAACTTGCCAGGGACCGTGAGCCTAATAGTTAGGCAGAATGCAAACCTACGGGGTATCTTAACCGCGCTAAATGACGTGTCAAGACAAGTCTACCAATAAATTTGGGGAAATTGCTGGGGATGAAAAGGGGCGTTTCGGAAGTGCGGCTTGGTTCAACTCTCCTGCCTTACCCGGTACTTTCATCGCATTTGGAAGGCCGGGTGCTGTCATTGCCACATCCGCTGATTTTCCCCGAAAACCGGAAAACCCTTATGACCGGCACATATTGTGTAATCGCTAGAGCGTTGATTGCCGATATCAGATCGGCGGGAGGCCGCGCGGATGCCACAGGCAAGCGCTGGGCAGGGCCGGTCCCCCGTACTTCCTGGGGATCTTCCATTTCTCGACATCGAATTGTCGCAAGGTTAAGCCATGCGGAACATGAGACAGCTCATCCTTTCCTCCTTCGTCGCGCTGCTGCTGGTTGCGCCGGCTAGTGCCGAGGAACTTTCGCTTTGGGAAACTGACCTCGACACCGCGCGGCAGGAAGCGGCAACGAGCGGCCGGATGGTGCTGATCCATTTTTGGGCACCTTGGTGCGGCCCTTGCATGCAGCTCGACAAAGCTGTTCTGAGCAAGCCGACCGTCCTGGCCGATCTGCGGCGGCATGTGGTGCCGGTCAAGCTAAATGTCGATCAAAACGAGGCCGCTGCAGCCAAGTACGGAGTCAAATCGCTGCCTTGTGACGCAATCATCTCGCCGCAAGGCGAGCTCATCAAACTGGTCTCGAGCCCGCGAAACGCCGCGGCCTATGTAACGCAGATCTCCACGGTGGCGATCGCCGCCAAAGAGGAAATCGCCAGCCGCTACAACCCGGCCGCCGCCGGCTTGGCCGCGGCTACAAACAACGGCACGCCTGCGGCAAGCATGCCTGCCGATTTCAACGGCCGGGTGGCCACGAATGTATCCGCCGGAGCCGTTGTCGCAACCGATGAACCTGGCGCGGACGAAGATGTCCTTCAGGCCCAAGAGTCCCCAGCAGCCGCTGAGGGGACTTCGCTGGCCGATCTGTACGATCGCCCCGCTTTCGACGATGCACCGCCCCCGGCCGCACCCGCCCGGAATTCCGCGCCGCCCGATTACGATCAATCGCCCCCCTCCGAATACGATCAGCCGCCAGCGGCCGATTACGATCAGCCACCTGTCAGCGATGCCGGCTCAACCCCACCCGCGGGCGTGCGTCCCGTGGCCAGCGAACCCGCCGCAGAATTGCAATTGCCTGCTGGCAGCCCGCCCTTGGGTCTGGACGGTTTTTGCCCCGTCCATTTGGCCGAAGGCAAAAAATGGCTGCGCGGCGATACCCGGTACGGTGCCATCCACCGCGGCCGCACGTATCTGTTTGGATCGGAGTCTTGCCAAAAGAAGTTCCTGTCCAATCCTGACCGCTTCAGTCCGGTCATGCAGGGAAACGACGTCATCGTGGCTCTGGAAGCAGGGCAAGAAGTTCCCGGACGGCGTGAATTTGGCGTGTTTTACGGCGACCATGTGTACCTGTTTGCCAATGAGGCTAACCGCGACCGGTTTGAGAACGAGCACCAGCGTTTCGCGGAAGCCGCCGCCAAGGTGGTCAAGTAGCCGCGCATGCGGGCCTTCTAATTGACGCAACATCCCGTCAGCAATCCTTGGTACAATCGGAAACGGTCCGTTTTCGTGGTTGAACCCCTCGGATTGCATTTTGGGTGATGCGCCTCATGTCGATGTCGTTGGAAGAGTCCGTCAATAGTTCCAGTGCCGGTTGGGTCGAAGATCTCTACGCGGAATATCTTCGCGATCCTCAAACGATACCCACCGAATGGCGGCAATACTTTGCCGCTTGGAATCAGGGTGCCAACGGCTTTGTGGCGGGCGGAAACGGCCAACCCGACACGCGGCCGCCGGCTGTCACCGAAGCCTCTTTTTTGGCGAGCCCTCCCAGTAAAGCCGAGGCTACGGCAGCCTCGATCGAGGATGACGAACCGACGGAAGCCGATACTTCGACACCGGCTGGCATTGCCTTGCGGCAAGAACGCATCGACCGCCTGGTTCGGGCCTTTCGCGTCCGCGGGCATTTGATCGCCCGCTTTGACCCCCTAGGCCGCCCCCGCCGCGAACCGAGCGAACTCAAGCCCGCGTTCTACGGCCTGACGGAGGCCGACCTGGACTTGCCTTGTTCCACTCAACATCTAAAAGGGGCGGACGTCAGCACGGTGCGGACCGTGTTGTGGCGGATGAGCAACACCTACTGCCGGCACATTGGCGTGCAGTTCATGCACATCGACGATGCCACCAGCCGCGGCTGGCTGCAGGACCGCATGGAAGGGACCGAGAACCGAATTCGCCTCAGCCGCGACGAGCAATTGCGCATCTTGCGCCGCCTGGCCGACGCCGTGATTCTGGAAGAGTTCATTCAAAAGAAGTACCTGGGTGCCAAGAGCTTTTCGCTGGAAGGGGGCGAAACGCTCATCCCTCTGTTGGACCTGGCGATTGAACATGCCGGCAGCCAGGGAGTCGAGGAGATCGTGCTGGGCATGGCGCACCGCGGACGGCTCAACGTGCTGGCCAACATCATGCGCAAAAGCCCGCAAGAAATCTTCCGCGAATTCGAGGATGTCGATACCGAGTTTCACCGCGGCCTCATCGATGTGAAGTACCACTTGGGGTACAGCAGCGATTGGAAGACCCGCGAGGGCCGCAACGTGCATCTCTCGCTCTGCTTCAACCCCAGCCATTTGGAGTTTGTCAATCCGGTTGCCTTGGGGCGGTTGCGGGCCAAGCAAGACCGCACGGGCGATTCCCAGCACGAACGGGGACTGGGAATCCTCATTCATGGCGACGCGGCCTTCGCCGGCGAAGGCGTGGTGCAAGAAACGCTCAATCTGAGCAATCTCGACGGCTACAGCACCGGCGGCACGCTGCATGTCATTGTGAACAATCAGATTGGCTTCACCACCGGGCCCGATGACTCGCGGTCGTGCATTTATGCCACCGATGTCGCCAAGATGCTGCAGTCGCCCATTTTTCACGTCAACGGCGAACACCCCGAGGCCGTGGCCCAGGTTGTGCGGTTAGCGCTCGACTTCCGCGACACTTTCAAACGAGACGTGGTCATCGACATGTATTGCTATCGACGTCGTGGCCACAACGAAGGCGACGAACCAGCCTTCACCCAGCCGTTGTTGTACAAGGCCATCGCCGAGCGGATGACCGTGTGGCAAGCCTATCTGGAGCATCTGGTGTTGCTGGGCGAGGTTTCGTCCGAGGCGGCCCAAGAAGTTGTCGATGAGCGCTGGGCACGGTTGGAACGTGAACTCTCCGTTGCCCGCAGCCAAGAATTCGTCCCTCGCGACGAGGCCTTCCAGGGGACATGGCGGCGCTACGTGGGCGGGCCGGATCAAGACGTGGCCGAAGTCGAGACTGGTGTTTCCCGTTCGCAAGCCACCGAGTTGCTGTCCTCGCTGGTGCGCCTGCCGGACGACTTTCACCCTCATCCCAAGATCGAGCGGTTGCTCAAGGCCCGGCAAGAAATGGCGCTCGGCAATGCGCCGCTCGATTGGGCCGCGGCCGAGGCGTTGGCCTTCGCCAGCCTGTCGGCCGATGGCAGCCGTATTCGGCTGTCAGGCCAAGATTCCGAGCGCGGCACGTTCAGCCAGCGGCACGCCGTCTTACACGATGTGGAGAACGGCAAGCGCTACATGCCGCTGGCCAACCTGTCGCCAGAACAAGCCCCCGTCGAGATTTACAACAGCCCGCTTTCAGAGGCGGCCGTGCTTGGTTTCGACTATGGTTACAGCCTGGATTGCCCGGAAGGGTTGGTGATGTGGGAGGCCCAATTTGGCGACTTCTGCAACGCGGCCCAGGTGATTATCGATCAGTTTATCGCCGCGGCGGAAGACAAATGGCGGCGCGTTAGCGGCATTGTGCTGCTGTTGCCGCACGGCTTTGAAGGTATGGGACCGGAACATTCCAGCGCCCGGCTGGAACGCTTTTTGAATCTTGCCGCCCGCGACAATATCCAGGTGGTCAACCCCTCCACGCCGGCTCAGTACTTTCACGTCTTGCGCCGCCAGGTGATGCGGGCCTGGCGCAAGCCGTTGGTGGTCATGACTCCCAAGAGCCTGCTGCGCAACCCTAAGTGCGTCTCCACCTTGGACGACTGCGCCAGCGGCATGTTCCGCCGCGTGCTGCCCGACACCCGTCCCGAGCCTTCGCGCGTTGAGCGTGTCTTGATGTGTTCCGGAAAAATCTATTACGAGCTGGAGAAACGTCGCGAGGAGTTAAACCGCGATGATCTCGCCATCGTGCGGATTGAGCAGCTCTACCCGTTTCCGCATGAACAATTGCGGGCGGCGCTGGCCCCGTATCGCGATGGCACGCCCGTCTGCTGGGTGCAAGAAGAGCCGGAAAACATGGGGGCCTGGCAGTTTCTCAAGAGTAAGATGGACGACCGGCTGTTCGACCGTTTTCCGCTGTCGGGCGTGGTGCGGCCCGCCGCCGCCAGCCCCGCCACGGGATCGGCCAGCAGCCACAAGCTAGAGCAAGAAACCTTGCTCAACACGGCCTTTGGCACGCGCTTGCCAGCCAGTTGAGCAGACGTAGGCCGCGGAATCGTAGGGTGGGACGAGCGGCCCTTGAAGTTCTAAACAAACGCGGTTTATCCGCGATGTCCCACCAATACCGCAGGATAGCAACAATGGTGGGACATCGCGGAGAAGCCTCAATCATATAGTCCGTCACTGGCCGCTTGTCCCACCCTACGAGCGGCGGCCACGCGGCAAGAGCGATATCGGGAATCTGTTACTAACGTACTGTGGGAGCAGTCAATGTCCGTTGAACTAAAAGTCCCCGCGGTGGGCGAGTCGATCACCGAGGTGCAGATAGGCCGCTGGCTAAAAAGTGAAGGCCAGTCGGCCAGTAAAGATGAGCCTTTGGTCGAGTTGGAAAGCGACAAAGCCACCGTGGAACTCCCCGCGCCAGAAGCAGGCCAGGTGGCCCGCATTCTCAAGCAACAGGGCGAAAAGGCCCAAGTTGGCGAGGTGATCGGCTATTTGGAGACCGCGGAATCCAAGACTTCCTCTCCATCGTCCGCGGCTCCCCCCGATGTAGTCGCGGAAACCAAGCCCGCCGAGCAAGAGTCCAAACCCGCCGCCAAACCGGCCCAGCCAACCCCCGCAGCCGAGGCCGAACCACGATCCAAGCCAGAATCCAAGCCAGCGCAGCCCGCTGCGCAACCGCCGGCGATTGCGCCGGCCGCCAAGCCGGCTGCCTCGGTCCCCGCGCAGTCGTTTGGCTTGCCTTTGGCCGATTGGGCTGCCGACAACCAGCCTCGGCAAGAAAAAACGGTTCCCATGTCGCCGCTGCGACGGCGGATTGCCGAACGCCTGGTGGAAGCCCAACAGACCGCGGCGCTACTGACGACGTTCAACGAAATTGATATGTCGCGGGTCATCGCCTTGCGGAACCTGCACAAAGAGAGTTTCCAGCGGCAGTATGGCGTCAAGCTGGGCTTCATGTCGTTTTTCGTGCGGGCCACCATCGACGCTCTGCGACATGTGCCGCAAGTGGGGGCCGAGGTCCGTGGCCAGGACGTGGTCTACCGCAACTATGCCGATATCGGCATTGCCGTGGGAAGCGGCAAGGGGCTGGTCGTGCCGGTCCTGCGTGACGCCGAGCGGATGTCGTTTTCGCAGATCGAACTGGCCATCTCCGACTTCGCCCACCGCGCCCAAGAAAACCAACTCAAACTGGAGGAACTTCGCGGCGGCACATTCACCATCAGCAACGGCGGCGTATATGGATCTCTGCTGTCGACGCCTATCGTCAACCCTCCGCAAAGCGGTATCTTGGGGCTGCACGCCATTCAAGACCGGCCGATCGCGTTGGAGGGGCAAGTCGTCATCCGCCCCATGATGTATGTGGCGTTGACTTACGACCATCGCATTGTAGATGGCCGCGAGGCGGTGACTTTCCTTCGTCGCATCAAGGACGTGATCGAAGAGCCGGTCCGCCTGCTGCTGGACGTGTAACCGGCGTACGCTTGCCCTTACTACGCCCAAACCACGCCCTTGGTGGCGTCACCCTGTGGAGCAGCCACGATCTGTCCGATGGTCCAATTGGGCAGCCCCAGGTCTTCAAGCTGGGCCGAAATGCTTTGTGCAAAGTGCTGGCTGACGACCAGTACCATGCCAATGCCCATATTGAAGACTCGGTCCATTTCATCCGCTTCCACGTCGCCCAATTTCGCCAGCCAGGGAAAGACGGGCGGCACGGGCCAGCTTTGGCGTTCTATGACCGCTTGCGTGCCGGCGGGGATGATCCGTTCCAGGTTTTCGTGCAATCCGCCCCCCGTGATGTGCGCAATGCCGTGGACGACACTCTTCACGCGATAATGGCCCATCACGGCCCGCAGGCCGCGAACGTAGATCCGCGTTGGCGTCAGCAGTTCCTCGCCAACCGTGCGGCCCAGTTCCTCGACGAAGTCATCCGCGCCCAGCTTTAGATCCTTGAAGACGATCTTGCGGACCAGGCTGAATCCGTTGGAGTGCAGCCCGCTCGAGGCAATCCCCAAGATGCTGTCGCCGGGGGAAATAGCGCGGCCGTCGATCATCCGCTTCCGCTCGACAACGCCCACGCAAAAGCCGGCCATGTCGTAATCGCCGCGGGCGTAAATGTCGGGCATGATCGCCGTCTCGCCCCCCAGCAACGCGCAGTCGGCATCCAGGCAGCCTTGCGTAACACCAGCCACGATCTGCTCCAGCAGGGCCGGTTCATCGTGCGACATGGCCACGTAGTCCAGAAAGAACAACGGCTCGGCACCGCAGCACAAGGCATCGTTGACACTCATGGCCACCAGGTCGATGCCGACCGTGTCGTGTCGATTGGCCTGCGTGGCCACCTTGAGCTTGGTCCCCACACCGTCGGTGCAAGAAACCAACACGGGGTCTTGATAGTTTCGGGCGAACAGGCGGCTGGCGAAGTCGAGCTGAAACAGCCCGGCAAAGCCGCCGTCGAGCCGTACCACGCGCGGCGTAAAAGTGCGGTGGATAAACCGCTGCACGCGGTCCATCGAGTCGTCGTACAGGTCGAGATCGACCCCGGCGTCTTTGTAAGTTGTCTTGGCCATGACGACGCTAGCACACTCTGTAAAAACGGCGGTTCCATCGCCGATACCGAATGCCCGCTCCTTGACACCTTGATACAACCGCCACAAACTACCCATTCGCGCGGGCGGATGCGCGGACGACATTGCACGTTGTACGATAGTCAGCCAGCAGCGACAAGCGACCAATGCCCGCTGGCACAAAGGCCGATTAGTCTACCGGTTTGCCAGTGCTGTCGCCTGCCTCAATCGTTGTAATCCGTTATATTCTCCTGGGTTTCCAGGCTATGCAATCGGCATGGATTGCCCCGTCGCATCCGTGGGAATACTCCTTCAAGTCCACGGGTCCGCACGCCCGATTCGACCAGATGAGAATAGGGCCGTCCATTGGCCAAGACTCCGCACCAAAGGCTAGCTGGCTCCGCGTAACGAGAAAGAAACCAATGCTGGTAACGCATTCTCCGCTGCATTTTACCTACCCGCTACCTTATGGGGCGATTTTAACGGACGGTGGCGTGCAGTTCGCCGTGTTTAGCCGGTCGGCCACGGCCATGCGGATTTTACTGTACGACATGGTGACCGACCGCGACCCCGCGCACATTATCGAACTCGACCCCTCGACCGACCGTTGGGGCGACATGTGGAGCGTGTTCGTCCGCGGCATTGGTGCGGGCCAGTTGTACCATGTGCAAGCCGATGGCCCTTTTGATCCCGCTCAAGGCCAGCGGTTTAATGGACAGGCCAGGCTGATCGATCCCTACGCCAAGGCATTGGCCGGCGACTTTTTGCCCAACGATGACGGCATCGTCCGCCCGCCCAAGTGCGTGGTGATCGATGACGAGTTCGACTGGCAGGGCGACCGGCACTTGCGCCGCGATCTTTCGGAATCCGTGATCTACGAAATGCACGTCCGCGGCTTTACACGCGGGCGCTCCAGCGATGTGACCTGCCCTGGCACCTATCTGGGCGTCATCGAGAAGATCCCCTACTTGCAGTCGTTGGGCGTAACCGCCGTGGAACTGATGCCGGTCCACGAGTTTCCCATCAATGATTGGGACGGCAGCCCCAGAAATCGGCCCAACTACTGGGGTTACGATCCACTCTGCTTCTTTTCGCCCCATCGCGGGTACGCCTATGGCAGCACGCCCGGCGCGCAAGTCAACGAGTTCAAGCAGATGGTGCGGGCGCTACACGCGGCCGGAATCGAGGTCATTCTGGACGTGGTGTTTAACCACACCGCCGAAGGGAACGAGCTGGGTCCCACGCTCTGCTTCAAAGGGCTGGAGAACCGCGTCTATTACATGATGGACCGCAATGGCCACTATCGCAACTACACCGGTTGCGGCAACACGGTCAACGGCAACCACCCCATCGTTCGCGAGCATATCTTTTTGTGCCTGCGAAACTGGGTGCTGAACTACCATGTGGACGGGTTCCGCTTCGATCTGGCGTCGATCCTCAGCCGCGACCGCAACGGCGACCTGCTACCCAACCCGCCGGTGGTCGAGGCGATTGCCGAAGATCCCCTGCTGGCCGACTCCAAGATCATCGCCGAGGCTTGGGACGCTGCTGGTGCTTACCAGGTAGGCACTTTCGCCACGCATCGCTGGGCCGAATGGAACGGCCGCTATCGCGACGATGTTCGCAGATTTTGGCGGGGAGATGCCCACAGCCAGGGTGCGCTGGCCACGCGGCTGGCTGGCTCCAGCGATTTGTACCAGCCCAGCGGCCGCGAGCCGTGCCACAGTATCAACTTCATCACCTCGCATGATGGCTTCACGCTGCACGATTTGTGCAGCTACAGCCGCAAACGCAACGAAGACAACGGCGAGGACAACCGGGACGGCGACAACAACAACATCTCCGCCAACTATGGCGTGGAAGGCCCTACCCGCCGGCCGGCCATCGTGGAACTGCGTTCGCGGCAGATCAAGAACATGCTGGCCACGTTGATGCTCAGCCAGGGCGTGCCGATGCTGGTCTCGGGCGACGAATGCTTGCGCACCCAGCGCGGCAACAACAACGCCTACTGCCAGGACAACGCCACCAGTTGGTTCGACTGGAAACTGGTGGAAAAGAACGCCGACCTGGTCCGCTTTGCCCAGGCGATGATTCAGTTTCGCAATTCCGAGCCGACCGTCCGCCGCCGCAACTTCCTCACCGGCAAGCCCGAGGTGGCCGGCGGCCTGCCCGATGTGATGTGGTTCAATACGCAAGGCAGGTCGGTCGATTGGCATCAAGACAATCGTAGCCTGATCTGCTTGTTTGGCGCGGCTCATGCCAATGGCCCGCAAAAGGCCGGCCGCCATGTGCTGATCTTTTGCCACGCCGGTTTTTGGGCGCAAGATTTTGTGTTTCCCTCGCAATTGCGAGATCTACCCTGGCGGCTATTTGCCAATACCGCCAACGCCGCGCCCGATGACATTTACCCCAACGTCGACGGCCCGGCCCCCAACACCCGCGGTGCCATGCGGCTACCGAACCACACGCTGGTCTGTTACGTGGCCGACAACAAGCCCAAGCAGAAGTAGCAATCCGGTGAGGCATCGCGGTCGCGTTTGCGGTATAGTTGGTGGATGAGAAGTCCAAGGGGATTTCCTACCAAGAACACCGCGGCAGCGACATTCATGCACGCTTCTTCCCCCATCGCAACTCCACAGCCGGCCCTGCAAACCCGGCGTGAATTACTGTGCAAATTGGGGGGCGGGCTGGGGGTATTGGGCCTGGGCCCGCTGCTAACGGCACATCAGGCCCATGCCGCGTCGGCCGTGCATCATCCGCCGCGAATCAAGCGGGTCATCCATCTGTTTATGAATGGCGGGCCGTTCGGCCCTGACTTGCTCGACCCCAAGCCGGCCATCAACGAGAACGCTGGCCAGCGGCCGCAAGCGGTGCAACTACGGACGGAAAACGTTACTGGCGGCTTGATGCCGGTGCCGTACAAGTTTTCCCGGCATGGCCAAAGCGGGTTGGAGATCAGCGAATTGCTGCCCCACCTGGCCCGCCACGCCGACGACCTGTGCGTCATCCGATCAATGCATACAGACAACCCCAATCACGGGCCGGCACTGTTCATGATGAACAACGGCTCGATCACGCCCACCCGGCCCAGCATGGGGGCTTGGTTCCTGTATGGACTGGGGAGCGAGAACGAAGATCTGCCAGGCTACGTGGTGTTTTGTCCGGGCCGGCCGGTGCGGTTCTCGGAGCTGTGGACCAGTTCGTTCTTGCCGGGCGAGTGCCAGGGAACCTACATCAACCACTCCAATCTCGATCCGCGGAAAATGTTTCCCTACCTGCGGAACGCCACGCTGGACGCCGCCACGCAGCGCCGCCAGTTGGACTTGATGCGCCAATTGAACGAGGAACACCGCGCCACGCGCACCGCCGACCAGGCCCTGGACGCCCGCATCAAGTCCATGGAGACGGCGTTTCGCATGCAGTTTGCCGCGGCGGAGGCCTTTGATATCTCGCAAGAGCCGGCCCAGGTGCGCGAGGAATATGGCACGTCGCATTTTGCCAACGGCTGCCTGCTGGCGCGGCGCCTGGCCGAGCGCGGCGTCCGCTTTACGCAGATCTATTACGGCGACGGCCAGCCCTGGGACACCCACCGCAACCACGACGCCTCCACCCGCGCTTTGTGCCAGGATATCGACCGGCCCATGGCGGCCTTGCTGGGCGATTTAAAACGCCGCGGCATGCTGGAGGAAACCTTGGTGATTTGGGGTGGCGAGTTTGGCCGCACTTCCACCAGCGAAAGCCAGGATGGCCGCGACCACAATCATTGGGGCTTCACCACCTGGCTGGCCGGCGGCGGCGTGCGGGGGGGCATGGCCCACGGCGCGACCGACGAGTTTGGCTTTCGGGCCGTGGCCGACAAGGTCCACATTCACGATCTGCACGCCACCATTTTGCACTTGTTGGGCCTGGACCACGAACGCCTGACCTATCGCTACGCCGGCCGCGACTATCGTTTAACCGACGTCCACGGCCGCGTAGTGCGAGAGATTTTGGCGTAGATGAGGCAATTGCGGCTACGCTTCCGCCGGCGGCACTCCGGGGCTGCTTTCGCGAATGTGGGCCAATGCGGACCAGGCGGCATCCCGCACCGTGTGAATGCGGTCCTTGAGAGCATGGTTCAAGGCGTCCACGGCGGTTTGCGCGGCGGGCCCAATTCGGCCCAAGGCCTCGGCCGCTTTCCGCCGCACCATGCAGGAACGGTCGCGCAAGGCAGTCGTCAGCGCCGGCACGGCAGCCGCGGAATTTGGCCCCCATGGTTCTAGCGAATCAATGGCCGCCAGCCGGATCTTGGAATCAGCGTTTTTCAGATGTTCAATCATCGTTCGTACCGTTTCGGGTTGCATGAAGTTTGCCAGGGTGGCAAAGAACGGGTTGCTATGCCACATGTCGTTCCGCGTTGTCTTCCCACTCGATATAAGGATTCACGGCGTGCGAACGCAGCCACGCGCCGGGTTCCAACGGATTGGCCTCGCCCCACGCCCGCCAGACGACGGAGTTCAGCCATTCCACGTTGTTCGACTTAACAATTAGCACCCAGGTATGGCCGATATCGCATAGGCCAAAGCCCAAAACCTCGGCCCCGTTTTGCGGCAGCTTGTGCCGCAGCCAGGTCACCTCGCGGTGTGTCCGTTCGTCCTGGTCGTACCCATCGTTGCCAAAGGCAATGGCCACGCCGGGCCTGTTCCAGGGGACCGCGCCGCACAGCGTGCATCCCAGGCGTTCTTTCACTTCCAAAGCCAATTCGCTCGCCAATTGATTCCAGTTCATAAGTCGCGTTTGTCTCGTGGAGGACCATCGTGGCACGCCAGCATTCCTTGGCGAACGACCCCGCTGGCAAGCCGCCAAGACGGGTGTCGCAACTCCATCAACGAACGCATCCTACACGCCAATCGCCAATCACCAAGAAAATGGTAAAAGCTTTGTATGGAATGGTTTATGACGCCCGCAGGGTCTTCGTAACCGTTGCCAGCAGGTGCCGTCAGGCGCACCGCGGTGATTGGCAAACCGCGAATGGCCACCATTTCGCGGGCACTTCTCGGTGGAATGCCGTCTGATGACAAGAAAGAACCAGTCCAGCAAGAGGCAGCGCAAAGAATTGCTCACCAGAAGTGGGGCGCGCGCGGAGAATTGCCGATGAATCGACAGCCCCGGCGGACTGCCAGGGGGCTTGGTTTAGCTACGGAGGATGTAGTCTTGAATGGCCTGAAACAGCTTCAGGCAACCTTGCCACGGCGGGCGCGACGCTCGGCACGCAGACGGGCACGGCGGCGGGTTTCGCTCGGTTTTTCGTAGTACTCCTTGCGGCGCATTTCTTTTTTAATTCCGCTCCGCTCCACCAACTTTCGGAATCGACGCACGGCCTCCTGGATGGATTCGCGGTCACGGACGTTCAACTTTACCACTCACGGCTCCTTTCTCGAGTTTCGTATGGCTTGAAATCTTGACATCAAAATCTTCGCTGAAAAGGCAGTTAGACTGCCCAAGCAACCATGCACAAACGGTGCTTTCCGCTGGACTCTGAAAATCCTAAACCGAACGGACTGAGCAATTTAACGCACACAGGCCCCCGTTGTCCAGATCGGCCACGGCAAGTTTTTTGGTCCTTCTGGCAAGAGCGTTGGCCGCCAGCCAGCCGTATGTCCGCCATCGTCCCACGAAACCAGCGAATTTCGCGGGGAAACGTTCACTTGGCGGGCGTAAAGACTTGCTTCCAATCGGCTTGCATATTCACGACGATCCACCCACGCTCCTTGGCGGCGGCCAGGGCTTCGACCAGCTTGCCGCTGCTTTTGGGATGGCTGTCGTAGGCGTATTCGCGTTTCTCATCGGTGTGATGCACAAGCAGCCCAAAGCGGCGGGCCTCGCCGATGGTTGTGTATTGCAGCATTTCGTGGTCGCCGTCGGAATTGCCAAAGCACATCACCGGCTGGCGGCCAATAAAATGGTAAATCGCCACGGGCTTGCCAGCCTTGTCATCGAAATGAGCCAGCTCCGGAAGAATGGTGATTGTCGGCTTGTCACCCACGAGTTCGTATTTGGTCTTGAAAACCGTCCCAATGACTTGTTCCGGCGGAATGCCGTACGTCTTTTCCGCAAACACCCGCATGAAATCGGCGCTGCCGCCGGAGACGATGTACGTCTTGTAGCCATTGGCCCGCAGATACGAAAGAACTTCCTGCATGGGCAGATAAGTGCAATCGGCATAGGGCCGTTTGAATCGCGGATGCCGCGCGGTGGAGAACCAATCTTTGACCGCGTGACTGAATTCACCGGCGGTCTGTCCCGAGTGCGTGTCCACGACTATTTGCCGCAATAACTTCAGATGGTCGGCGGTCAAGGCGGTGACATCGCCGGCGGCCACGGCTTTGTACGCGGGCTGTTCCTTCAACTCCGACCGTTCCGCCAGCAACTTCTTGGCCTGGTCGAGCGAAAATGCGACTTCAAACGGCATGGGGTTTTCTGGCCATAGCGTGCCATCGTTATCAAACACGGCAATCCGCCCGTCGATTGGGATGTGATCGGGTGATCCAGGGCGAGTTGTTCTCGCGACGAAATCCAGAATCGCCTTCTTGGTCGTTCCCGCATTCCAAGACGGCAGCGGATCGGCCTCCACCGCCTGCTGCTCGTGGAGCCGCGGCAATGAAACGGCCGATCCAAGCCAACCGACCACGACGGAAAGGGCCAGACAAAATGGGTGAAATCGCACGTGGTAAGACATCAGCAACCCCATCTGTTTCGTATCAGTGATTCCGCAAACAACTGGCCCCAACGCTACTCCATATCGCAGGTGGCACGGTCAGTCGTGCCCGTGGACCGAGACGGGTATTGATGGCATGAATTACCCAAGCATAGCCAACCGCAGACTCATTGCACGCGGAAGGTCCGGCAAAAGAATTCATCCGCCTGCCTGAAGATCACCGCCGGTCTCTGCCACCTTGCCTCGACAGATGGGCTAATAATTAGGATTGAACTCGCCCTAAAAAAGAGCCCGCGATCCCATGCCATTACTTCAGCTCCACGCTGACCTTCTCAATCTTGCCGGTAAACTTGAACGGCAACTTGTATGTAAAATCGACCGCCGAGCCGGTATCCATGCCAATGTCGATCCCCTCTCCAAGCGAGAACTGCAAGGGGACGGTCCTGGGCAGCTTTCCTTCTCCCACCTGCTTGCCGTTGGCCAATATCGCCACGCTGGCGGGTTTCCCCCGTTCACCCGGCTTGCCCGCGTATTTGATATCAACCGTCAGCGACACCTTGCCAGAGGGAATCGCCGTGGAACGAATGGTGTAACGTTCGATCGCCAACATGTTGTAGACAAAATGGGCCTGGCCATCGCGCAGATAAAGCCCACAACCGCCGGTCAGGCCGCCATCCGTGAAGACCATCCCTTCGGCACCCCCCTCTGGGATTTCAATTTCCGCCTCGATCGAGAACGACTTGTTCAAGACCGGCGGGCAGGCCCCATCCGGCAGCGCGATCTGGCCAGGATAGTAAGTATACTTGTCGCGTTTGCCCGCCAGGCTGGGCCGGCCTTGCAGTTCCGCGTTCAATCGCTCCACGGCGCGCCAATCGAGCGGCAAGACCTGGTATTTTTCGGCTTCCTTCCAAAACAGGGCTTCCAGCTCTTTGACCTTCTCGGGGTGTTTGGTTGCGAGATCCATCCTTTGGGAAAAGTCGTCCGCCACATGGTATAGCTCCCACTGCGCGGTCAACGGGTCAAACTCGCCGCGCGTCGGTTCCCACGGGACAAAGCTGCGGCTGGATGCCATCCAGCCATCGTGGTACAGGCCGCGATTGACCAGCATTTCAAAGTATTGCGTTTGGCGGGTCTCTGGGGCCGCCTTGTCGATCAACGACTTGAGAAAGCTCCGTCCCTCGATCGGCCTTTGCGCAATGCCATTCAACATTTCCGGCGGGGTGATACCGATGGCCTCGTACAGCGTCGGCACGATATCAATCACATGCAGAAACTGCGACCGCACGCCGCCACGATCTTTGATTTTCGCCGGCCACGAGACAATCATCGGATTGCGCGTGCCGCCAAAATGGCTGGCCACTTGTTTGGTCCACTGAAACGGCGTGTTCATGGCGTGCGCCCAAGCGCTGGGAAAATGGTTAAACCACTTCGGCCCGCCGATCTCTTCGATGTGGGCCAGGTTCTCTTCCCAACTCTCTGGAAAGCCGTTGAAGAACAGATTTTCGTTCAGGCTTCCTTCCAGTCCCCCTTCGGCACTCGCGCCGTTGTCCCCCACGATATAGATGTAAATCGTGTTCTCGGCATTCGGCATCTGCTGAACGGCATCGATCACCCGGCCCATGTGGTGGTCAACATGGGCCGCATAGCCCGCGAAGACTTCCATCATGCGGGCGTACACCTTTTTCTGGCCGTCGTTGAGCGTGTCCCAGGCGGGCAAGCCCTCGCTGCGCGGAGTCAATACGGTGTTTGGCGGAATGACGCCCAGCTTCTTCTGCCGGGCGATGGTTGCCTCGCGGTAGGCATCCCAACCTTCGTCGAAGTCTCCCTTGAACTTGTCGATCCACTCTTGCGGCGCATGATGCGGCGCGTGGTTGGCGCCCGGCGCGACGTACAGAAAGAACGGCTTATCCGGGGCGATGCTCGTGACTTTCCGCGTCCAGTCGATCGCCCTACCGGCTAGATCCTCGGTCAGGTGGTAATGTGGATCGCTGCTCTTGGGAACCAGATTGCGGTTCTCGAACAGCAGGGGATCCCAATGGTTCATGTCGCCCGCGTTGAATCCGTAGAAATAATCGAAACCCAATCCGTTAGACCAATGGTCGAACGGCCCGACCGCGCTCGTCTCCCAGGCGGGCGTATTGTGGTTCTTGCCGATCCAAGCAGTCATATACCCGTTCTGGCGCAGCACCTCGCCGATCGTGCCGCAACTGCGTGGCAACACGCAGGTATAGCCGTCGTAGCCTGTCGCGGCCTCGGTGATCACGCCCGTCGCCGCCGAGTGATGGTTGCGGCCGGTAATCAAGGCCGCCCGCGTCGGACTGCACAGCGCCGTGGTATGGAATCGGTTGTACTTCAAGCCTTCCGCCGCCAACTTATCGAGCGTTGGCGAGGGGATGCCGCCGCCAAAGGTGGAATACTGCCCGAAGCCCGTGTCGTCCAGCATGATTAACACGACATTCGGAGCACCTTTCGGGGCTTGAATCGGCTGCGGAAACTCGGGCGGGTCGGAGTCCTTGTACGTCTTGCCGACTTTTCCCTTGAACTTGAAGTCGGGCCGGGGAAAAACCTTGGGTGTACCGCCGGCCGCGAGATCTGTCTTGCGCTGTTGCGCCAACGATTCCGCCATGCGGCCAGACGCCGCCAGCCAGCCCAGCAGGCAACTCAAGGCGACGGTTGCGCACTTTAGGAAACGCTTGTTAGCCATGGCGCTCATCTCCTGAAGAACGAGGTTGCATGATTGTGTTGCCGTCGCGCGGATGCCTTAAGGGTGGCCCCAATTCGCCCGTTGAATGCGACCGTTCGCAAGAATGCTTGCACAAGACTGGATATGCCAGCAGTGTTGTCGGCCCCGTCGCCAGAGTCAAGCACTGCACTGCGCCGGCCGGTTGAATTCATCAGAAACTATTGAATCCTCAACGCATGGCTTGTTCCACCGCGGAAATCTCGGGGAACGAGAACCAAACGGGGCTTCGATTTTGCTAATCAGAGTTCAACATCCGTGGCCTATACTTGAAGGGGGACTGCCGCAGTTAGGGGCGGAATCGCATTGCCCGTTCCTCCGTCCATGTCCGTGACGCACCAGAACATGCCGCTTCGCCTGGTTGAACTTCGTTCCCTCGTTGAGTTCCTCGCCGCGGCCGCGGTTTGGGACAATCTTTGGTTGCGCAGCGATGTGGCGGCCCCCACGGTGCGGGCTGAGTTGCTGGCGGGTTGGGTCGAGCAATTCGCTCCGCGGCAGAGATTCTTGGCCTTGATCGTGGAAGAGAATGGACGATGGGTAGCAGGGTTGGCCTTGGCTGGCGCACGACTCAAACGGCTGGTGCCAGTAGGCCGCCTGACACAAAACCCTTGGGCACAATGCGGCGACTTGTTGCTCGACCCGGAATGCGATGCCACGGCCGCTTGCCGGCTGCTCGTCGAAGGCCTGGCCGCGGGGCCTTGGCCGCTGCTTTGCCTGGACGACGTTCCATTGGAGGCTCCGCGTTGGCTGCGCTTTCGCGCGGCGCTTGATGCCTTGGGCGTGCCGGCGCTGGCTCGTTGCGACTACCATGTTGGGCAGGTAGAAATCCCCGCCGACTGGTCGGCCTTGGAGAGCCACTGGTCGCGCAATCATCGCCATAAACTGCGGCGTATTGCCAACAAGCTAGAGCGGCAAGGGCCGGTGGAATTGCAACGGTACACCCACCCCGACCCGGCCGAGGTTCCCGCGTTGCTGCGGCGGGCCTTTGAATTAGAGGCCCGCGGCTGGAAAGGGGACGGCGGCACTTCCGTCATGTCGCAACCGGCCCTATTTGAATACTACAGTCGCATCGGCATCCAACTGGCGGCAGCCAGCGAACTCGACCTGGCGTTTTTATCCCTGGGTGGGCAGGACATTGCCTTTCATTGCGGCAGCCGGGCTAAGGGGACGACGTTTGGTTCCAAAATTGGCTACGACGAAAAATTCGCCGAGTGCAGCCCTGGCAATGCCTTGATCGACCGACTGTTGCGGGCGTTGCACGCGGAGCATGGGGCCTGGACCCACGACTTTGCCGGCCCGCTGAGCGACTGGACTGGCAGGTTTGCCACCCGGCGGTATTCGGTGGGTCGATTGATGGTAGCCTCTCGCGGCGTTTGGGGCCGCCTGCTGTTGCGGGTTTATGCCGGCTGGCGGCCCGTTCAACAAGACGTGGTCGAGGAAAATGGCGATAGCCACTTCGCGAGTACGGCCATCTCCGATAAAATTGGCTGAATGCCCACGCTTTACGAAAAACTTGGCGTCCGGTTTCAGTTTCCCGACAATTGGATCCTGGACGAAAAAGAGGCGTTGGACGGCGACAATTCGGTGACTGTCTACAGTCCCGATGGCGCATTCTGGTCGCTGGCCATCCATTCGCCCGTCGTTCGCCCCAGCGAGTTGTGCGCGGCGGCCGTCAAGGCCATGCGCAAGGAGTACGACGAACTCGACTCCGAACCGGTGGAAGAGACCGTTGCCGGCCACGACCTGGTTGGGTTCGATTTGAACTTCTACTGCCTCGACCTGACCAATACGGCCTTGGTGAGGGCCATCCGCACGGAACAGCGTAGCCTGTTGGTGTTGTGCCAGGCCGAAGACCGCGAATTCGCCCAAGTCGAGCCGGTATTTCGCGCCATGATGCACAGCCTGCTCAGCCAAACGCCCGCCACATCGATGTCGCCCGAGTCCAACGTGGAATGAGATCTGTAGGAGGCGATTCCATCGCCGATTATGCCGTAAGAGCGGTCTCTGACGGTGATAATACGGTCTCTCGTACGCCCTGATATTGTCGTCGGTCTTTGTTTCACTGCGTCGCCAATAGGCCCCACACCAAATCGGCACCAATGGCCATGATGCCGGCATCGACCATCAGGTGGCTCACCCAAGGACCGTAGATCGAGCCGCGCCTCGCGTACAACACGGCCCATACGGCTCCCCCCAGCGCCACGCAAAGTGAAAAGAGTGCCGTGGGTGCCCAGCCCGCTTGCAGAAACCGGTTCAACACCAGCACATGATGCGACATGAAAGCGAACGCGGATACAACCACCGCCAAACCTGTCGGCCAGACTCGGCGAAGCTGCCCAAAACAAAACCACCGCCAGTAATACTCCTCCAAGGCAGCGTGCGGCACGGAGACGAAGGCCGCGAACGCCCAGTATTTGCCAGGTGCGGCAATCCCCAAATGCGTTAATTTCTCTCCGATCATGGCGGGCGCAAACCGCAGCCAGTCGCTATCGCGAAAATAGCCGAAATAGGCCCCCAGTCCCGCGGCCACCATTAACGCTCCCACGGCAATGCCCGCCGACAGTTCACCCAGGTTGGGCTTTCGCCAGGCAATGGCTCGCTTTTGCACGCGCCACACCCAGAACACTGGAAAGGCAAACTGCACGACTTTGGAAGCGGCGTAGATTGGCTGCACCAGTGCCGCGTCCGAGATCGCCAAAAAATAGACCCAGGTGGAAATCGTCGGAAAGGCCATCGCCACGGCCAACGCCGCAAAGTGCAGCGAGCGGCTGGTTTCCAGATCGTCGCGTATGTCTGTCATGCGGCGGCTTCCTGAAAGCGAGAAAGGCCACCAATATCCCCGCGATTCGCTCGTTGGCCTTCAGCCCGATTGTACGGCAAACGGTAGCGTTTCCCCAACTTGGCGGTTGTGTTCCGGCGGCTCGCTACCAAGAATGGAACCATGTCGTCGCCAACCACATTCACTCGAACCGACTGCGATTTTCTCAGCGACGGCACGCGCTGTTCGGCCTGGGCCTATCGCCCAAGCGATGTCGAGCGTCCGCCCGTGGTGGTGATGGCTCACGGTTTCGGCGGGGTCAAGAAGTTCAAACTGCCGGAATATGCCGAGCGATTTGCCGCGGCCGGGCTGGTGGTCTTGCTGTTCGACTACCGGTATACGGGCGAGAGCGACGGCCAACCGCGAAACTTGATCAACCACCGGCTGCAACAGGCCGACTGGCGGGCAGCCGTGGCCCACGCGCGCACGCTGCCCGATGTGGACCAGGAACGCATTGGCCTGTGGGGAACATCGTTCAGCGGGGGCCATGCCATTGTCACGGCGGCCAACGATCCGCGCATCGCCGCGCTGTCGATCCAGGTGCCGATGGTTGATGTCACCGCTTGCTCGATGCGGCGGTTTGGCCTGCCGTTTGCGATGCAGGCGACTTTTCACGCCCTGTGGGACATGGCCCAGTCACTACTACTGGGGCGGCCGCATGAAGTCCCCATTGTTGCCCTGCCCGGCTCGTTTGCCGTGCTCAACAAACGCGGCTGCCAGGAAGGCTACGACGCGTTGGTGCCCGAGGGTGAAACGTTGGAGAACCACTGCCCCGCCCGCGTTTGCCTGACCTCGATGTTCTATCGGGCTACCAAATCGGCGCAGCGGGTCCGCTGTCCGGCGCTGGTAGTGCTGGCCGAAAAAGACCAGCTCATACCGCCCGATGTGGTCCGCAAGGCCGCGGCCAAGATGGACTCAGCGGAAGTCGTCGGCCTGCCGCTGGACCACTTTGAGCACTACCAAGGCGCGGCGTTTGAAGAAGTCGTGGCTCTACAAACGGAATTCTTGCTGCAAACACTTCGGCGATGACAGGCCGAAGCTTTCGACGTGATGGCATGCTGGTTTGCGGCAAGCCACTGATGAACGGCCGACAGATTACCGCGGTTCCCAGGTGACGGGATCAACCTTGCCTTCCATCGAGAGCTGGCCCATCTGCTGCTCGTATAAGACATCCCAGTCTTGCGAGTGATCGTCATCTCGTGCTGTTACATCGCCGCCGCTAAACCCGTTCTGCAGGATGGCCGCGGCCGCTAGCATGACACCTTGCGTGATTAACTGTTGGCGAACGTATGCTGATGCTTCGGGGCAGCCGCGTTGGGCCGCCACAAAGATCCATTTTTGCCCCTCCTCCAGATTGGCCGGCACGGCCTTTCCCTGAACCAGCATCCGGCCATAGACAAACTGACCCCAACGATCGTGAGACTCAAACGACTGTTTGGCCCAACGGAATGCTTCGGCATAGTCCGCCGGCACACCTACACCATCGCTCAGATGGCTGGCCAACCGGGCTTGGAGTTCGGTGTCGCCCCCTTCCGCGCCCTTGCGCGCCCAGGCGACTGCCTGCGTAGGCTGTTTCTCCATTCCCCAGCCATTGGCGGCCAACAAATACATGCTGCGGCAGGCGACAAGGTTGCCACCTTCGGCTGCTGGTAGCGACCAGCGTAACGCTTGGGAATAATCCCTATCCACCAGTAGAGAGTAGTCCACCAGATACTCCGCGCCGATCCTCGCTTGAGCCGAAAAGACTCCCTCGGCTGCCTGTTGCAATAGGCTTTCGCGTTGCCGACGAAAGTCTTCGGGCAGTTGAATCTGGTCGCGTTCAAACCAAACGCCATACGTCTGATTAAAGAATCGTGCCGCGAAGTACCTTTGAGGCTCTGACCGCAGCAGAAAATACAGTCGCCATTGTCCGCCGATGTTCACCAGCACGCGCCGCCTTCGATCGGCCAGCATCCGGCGATCTCGCGGGCGGTTGCTGCGTTGAATATCTAGTTCTCGGCCGAGGGGGGCGCTTTGCTGTTTGACGGTATCCAGAAGCTGCCGTTCCGCCGGCGACATTCTTTTCCAATCGGGACGTGGGAAGATGTTGCTATAGGCACTGGCGTTGACTCTCGCACCGGCGGCCTTGCTGAGGGCCATCTGCCGCCAATCGAGGGCATGCGATGCAAACTCTTGATTGAACAACATGGCGACAAAGTCGGCCCGCCCATCCTCCATTTGAAAGCGGCAATCGCGCGATGGATAAAACGGAGCCGCATGGACCGCCAGAACGGGGATGTTCTGCCAGGTAATCGTGGGTTGTCCCACCGGCCAGTTTAGCCGGCAATCCTCGCGGACCATCAAGTCGCATTCCTTGCGATAAGTTGCCAAGCGCTGCTTGCTTCCGTCCCCCACGGTATGCATGGGCCGCAGATAGGCACCGACCGGAAGGGATACTGTCAGGTCGCCCGGCGGAGCTTTCTCGGTGCGTGTCATTACAAGTGAGACCTGGTGATTTTGCGCGGCCGACGGACTTTCCGGTGGCAGCCGCGTGGTGGCAATCGCTGCCTCGGCTTGCAGCATTTCCAGTAGCAAGATCGGCTCACCCGAGGCACCCAGACCCGCGCAAAATATCTCGAACTCAGACGGCGGCGGCTTGAGCGCGATCGGTTTAGGAAGGTCGGGAGGACTCGGTTTAATCCAGGCCACTGCCGATTTGGCGGCAGGTAACGAAGACAGTGTGGAAGGCTGGACGCCAGCGGTCCCAGCGTTCTCGGCCGGTTGGCCTCGCGCATTGCCATGTACCGCCGTCGGCTTTGCCGCGTCACCGGCGACCGTCGCCTGATGGCTGGCGGTAAATTGCGTCGCGCTCGCCGAGCCGGAGGGTCCCGGCAATGGCGATTCAGAAGGCGTGGCGGCATGATCCCTGGCCGCACGATCGGGACGGGTAGCAATCACCGCCCCCATTACGAACAGACCGACCACGGCGGCCGCGCAACCGACTATGATTGGCCAACGATTCAGTCTGGATGCTCGACTGCTTGGGGTTCGACCGACAGCCAGGCTCTCGGGTCGAACTAGCCGTTGCGGGGCTTGTTGCATCTGATCGGCCGGGTGGGGATGGTCACTGTGCTCGTCCACGGCTTGCTGAACTGAACACGCGTTTACAAACGCGACGCGGAATTTTGCACCGCAGTTCGCGCATTTGGCTTTCCGGCCGGCAAGTTCGGGCGCGACTTCCAGGGCGGTTGCACATGACGGACAATAGCAGATTGATTTCATGGTCGATCTTTCGAAAAACCTTGGCCTTCGGTCGATAGGCCGCCGCCATTGCCTGGCTTACGCAAGCCCGGACGCCTGCCCGTCCGCCCCCCGCCTTTGTTGGAAGGTTGTGGCTGCTGGCCGTTCCGCGGCTTTGGCTTGACGACCGTGCCTGGCGGCGAAGCTCCTTGACCCGCGTTATTCGTCCCACCGCCTCCTCCGCCTCCGCCGAACCCACCACCGCCAAGTTCGCCACCACCAAATCCGCCACCACCGATGTTCTTGTTTTCCGGCGGTTCTGACGGCTGAAGGTCGGACGCGGCTCCAGGGGGTGGCATTGCTTTGGCGGGCCATAAAGTAAGCACCCGCTGTTGCAGCGCAAATCGAACTTCGATCGGGCCAAAGGCCCCCTGCAACAGGTCGTCGATGGAACCATTACGAACTTCCAAACGATAAGGCTGATCGAGTGGAACATCGCAACGCTCGAATTCGTCCGCGTCATAGTGGAGTGTCATGCCAAAATTCTTCTCCAGCAGTTGCATGACTTGGCGCGGCGTGACTCCTGTTAGGACCAGAGTTACTTTTCCTGGAAATGCCGCCGGGTCGTGCCGCGGTTCCTCACTTGAGGCAGCCTGGTCCTCAACTCCCTCATTCTCGGAAGAAGTTTCATGGCGATTGTCTCGCCGCACAATTCGACGATCTTGGCGATTATGACGTCGAGAATCGGGCTTTCCGCTTGGATCGATGCCGGAGTCGGCCCGAGCCGTGTCGAACCCGTCCGATTCTTCTTTGGTTGACGCCGGCTGCTCAACATTCGTCTCCTCTGCCACGAGTGCCGCGGCCGAACCGGCAGGCGCAAGTTGTTCCGCGGCAAGGGATGGCGAGGATTCATTTGTGACGAGAGGCGCGGAATCGGCTTCCGACGGGCCTTGATTGGTTCCTTCTCTTGCGCTTGCCACGGCGATCGAGTTGTTGGGGTGGGTCGCTGTTGGGGTGGGCGTGGGGGTTCCCCGTATGGCATACACTGCACCGACACACACGATCGCCAGGCAAACTGCCAAAACCCACACCCAAGTCCACCCAGGCAACTTGTCCTTCGGCCGTCGCGTGGACTTGGCATAATCACGGGCAACAGTATCACCTTCTTGTCCCGCGGGCTGCGTCTGAAACTGGCCTTCCAGTTGAGAACCCGGAAAATCTAGCGGCGTCGCGACCGGAAACAAGGTAATGGTATCGCTGGTCCTTGACTCCTGAGCGCATTGCGGCGGTCTGGGTTGAACAGCATGGGCCGCGCCGATATCGAGACCTTGGTCGCCGGGAGGCTCGAAGGGTCCAACTTCACCGGCGTTAGGTGAGGATCGTAGCCAAGAGGCCAAAGCGTCCCCGACTTCGCGCATCGAGCCAAATCTGTGCGCGGCGTTTCGCTGCAACATCCGCTGGCAGATTGCCCCCAGCGTGGAGTCGATATCTGGCCTGACTTTTCGAATCGAAGGCGCATCCTCGGTCATGATCCGCGCCACGACCGATGCGAATTCGCCATCGAACGGCCGACGGCCCGCCAACAATTCGTAGCAAACGACCCCCAGGCTAAAGATATCGCTAGCCGGACCCACGGCACTGGGGTCTCCCGACAGTTGCTCGGGAGACATATAAGCGGGCGAACCGATTAGTTGGCCCGTGCGTGTCAGCCGGGCGTCTTCACGCGCATGGAGCATGCGTGCGATACCAAAGTCCATGATGACCGGCTCGTGTTGCGAATCGATCAGTATATTGGCGGGCTTCAGATCGCGATGAACAATTCCCAACCGATGGGCCTCGTGCAAAGCCAATGCCAGTTTGCGGACCAGAATTGCAACTTTGCGCTGGTTTTGGCCACGGCCGACATGGACATAGTCCGATAGTGGCCGGCCATCAACGTAAGCCATGGTGATGAATCGCATACCGTCGCTCTCGCAGATGTCAAAGACGGGACAGATGTTGCGGTGTTGCACACTGGCCGCGGCTTGGGCCTCACGGAAGAATCGCGTGACTACTTCCGGGTCGTCGTCAGGCCGAAATCGCGGCACTTTGACCGCGACCTGTCGGCGCAAGGCGGGATCATCGGCCAGATAGACCACTCCCATGCCCCCCTTTCCCAACCGACGAATGATCTGATATCGCCCGAGCTGTCGGGGGGCGGCCCTATCATCGGCTGGCACCGGGCGCGATTGATTCGCCGAATCGCAAGTACTTTCTGGTGCGGCGGCTGCCGCCACCGAATCCGTGCCGCGTAGGCCGGCCATCTGTTCGACCATGGCCGCGGTCCGAAAGTACGAATCGAGCGATTGGGCGATCGCCGGGTAGGCGGCCAGGAACGCCCCTTCGTCAACGATTTCGCCCCGATCAACGCGGCGCAGATAATCCGCCAAGGCTTGGTCGACGAGATCGTCTACCAGGGATTCGTTGTCGACCATTGTTGGGCTCCTAGGGTGGTTGCATAATTTGCCGCAATCCCTCCAATCCACGCTTCAACAATCCCACGACTGCTTGTTCGGTACGGTCCATCCGCGCGACGATTTCCTTCAGCGGCATCCCCTCCAAGTATCGCAAGCGAATAGCCTCTGCCTGCGCGGACGGCAGTTGCTCCAGCGCGCGGGCCAACTGCACGGCGCGCTCTCCCTGGAGTGCCCGTTGCGAGGGAGAATCGTCACGATCGACAACCTGGTCGGCGGTCGCCAACGGTGCTTCACGGCCAGGATTGCGGCACTGCGCGAGCTGGTCGCGGACAAGATTCTGCAAATTAAGGTCCAAAATCCGCCGCATCCAGGCGATGAACTCGGCAGCGCTCGATCCATGGAATTGGCCAAAGTTGCGGTATGCGGAAAGGCACGCCTGCTGCACCAGGTCGGATTCGTCCAACCGCGAGGCCAGTCGCGGTGATAGACTACGGCGGACAAGCAGCTTGAGCCAGGCACGGTGCATCTCCAGCAAATCGCCCAGCGCCGCCTTGTCTCCCTGATGAGATTGGCGGAGCAGGTGTTCGATCCCGGAACCAGTGAAAGCCATGTTAACGTTGCGATACCAAAATAGTCACAGTGGATGAGAATTCTTGGCGCGCCAAATCTCGATTTTTTTTTGCGAATCGCCCGGAACCAATGGGGCCAAACAACGTCGATATCGGACTGATGGAAACCGTGCATCAGTCTCCCACCCCCCAGGTTGGGAAGCAAGCCCCGCGTATAACACTGTTAAACAACACCGCATCAGAAGCAATAGCCTCGACTAGCCCAGCATGGCGAACCAGAAGCAAGTAACCAAGTAACAATGCAAAGGATACGGCCCCGGAGTGGCTCGCCGTGACTTCGAACCTACACGATACTCCCGCGAAGTCTGCCGGCGGTGGCCTGGCCGTTAAGCTAATGCTGTTTTCGTTGGTGGCAATTGCGGCCGCGGTTGGCTACTGGAAATGGGGCGGCTCGCTGAGCTTAGCGCATTTGGCCCAGCGGGAGTCTCAACTCCGCGAGTTCCAACAGCAGCATCCTTGGCTGGTTTACGGCGCGGCGTTCCTGGCGTATGTGGCCGTGACCGGGCTGTCGCTGCCCGGCGCCACGGTGCTAACGCTGCTCTACGGCTGGTACTTTGGCTTTTTACCGGGCATGGTGGTGGTCAGCTTTTCGTCGACGGCTGGTGCCACGTTGGCGTTTCTGTTGAGCCGATTTCTATTTCGCGACTTGATCCAGCAGCGGTTTGGCGAGCGGCTGGCGCATTTCAATCAGGCGCTCGAGCGGGACGGCCCGTTCTATCTATTTAGCTTGCGGCTGATTCCCGCCGTGCCCTTCTTTGTCATCAACGCCGTGATGGGGCTGACGCCCATCCGCGTACGAACCTTTTGGTGGGTTAGCCAGTTAGGAATGCTGCCAGGAACCGCCGTCTACGTCTATGCTGGTTCGCGCGTGCCCAGCCTGCGGACGCTCGCCGACAAAGGCCTCAACGATGTATTCACTCCCAGTCAATTGACGCAGCTCGTGATCGCCTTCGCGGTGCTGGGCCTCTTTCCACTCGCCGCCAGAAAAACCATGCAGCTTCTGTCACCATCACATTCCTAGACGCATTTCCGAAAGCAGGCCATGTCGGAGCCACCACCGTTGCTGCCTAGGGACGAGTTTAACCAGCGATTGGAAGCCAATGTCCGCCCACCCGGCTGGACCAACCCCGTTCCGCAAGGCCGGTATAACCTTGTGGTGATTGGCGCGGGAACCGCCGGCCTCGTCACGGCTGCCGGTGCCGCCGGCTTGGGGGCAAAGGTGGCCCTGATCGAACGCCATTGGATGGGGGGTGACTGCCTGAATGTCGGTTGCGTTCCGTCCAAGGCCGTTATCAGCGCGGCCCGCGCGGCCGCCGCCGTCCGCGATGCGCATGCTTTTGGCGTGGATGTGCCGGGGGGAGCTCCGCCCGAATTCGCCCAGGTGATGCAACGCATGCGGCGGTTGCGGGCGGGCATCAGTCCGCATGATTCGGCGCAGCGGTTTCGCGAGCTGGGCGTGGATGTCTATTTTGGCCAGGCCCGCTTCACCAGTTCCAACACCGTCGATGTGGAGGGGAAATCCCTCGGCTTCAAGCGATCTGTCATCGCCACTGGAGCGCGGGCCGCTGCCCCGCCCATCCCAGGATTGAATGGCGTGGACTACCTGACCAACGAAACCTTGTTCTCGCTGACGGAATTGCCCCCGCGATTGGGGGTGATCGGCGCGGGGCCGATCGGCTGCGAGATGGCGCAAGCCTTCGCGCAGCTTGGCTCGCGGGTGTTTCTGGTCGAGGCCGAACATGGCATCTTGCCGCGCGAGGACCGCGACGCGGCCGGCATTGTACAACAGTCGCTGTCGCGTGATGGTGTCACACTGTTGTGTTGCGGCAAGCAGTTGCGCATCGTCCAAGAGAATGGCATCCGGCTGACGGTTGAATCGCACCGCATGTCCTACGACGAACCGGTCGACCAGTTGCTGGTTTCCATCGGCCGGACACCCAACGTCGAAGGCCTGAATCTGGATGTGGTTGGCGTGGCCCATGACAAACAGGGAGTCCAGGTTAACCAGCGGATGCAAACGACCAACCCCATGATTTACGCTGCCGGAGATGTCTGTTCGCCGTTTCAGTTTACGCATGCGGCCGATTTCATGGCCCGCATGGTCATTCAGAACGCCCTCTTTTGGGGCCGCAAGAAGTCTTCGTCGCTGGTGATTCCATGGTGTACTTACACCACGCCCGAGATTGCCCATGTGGGGTTGTACGAAGGCCAGGCCCACGAGCAAGGGATTCAACTTGATACGTTCGTCCAATCGTTCGACGAGGTGGACCGGGCGATCTTGGATGGCGAGGAAAACGGCTTTGTCAAAGTCCACGTCAAGAGAGGGACGGACAAAGTCATCGGGGCGACCATCGTCGCGCGGCACGCGGGGGACATGATCTCGGAAATCACCTTGGCCATGACACATGGCCTGGGACTCAAGCAGATCGGCGGTACAATCCACCCCTACCCCACGCAGGCGGAAGCCATCCGCAAGCTCGGCGACCAATTCAATCGCACGCGGTTGACGCCGTTCGTGCGATCGTTGTTTAAAAAGTGGTTGGACTGGACTCGCTGAAGTGCCAGCGTTGCACGAATGTGGGCCGCTTCACAGACAGCGTCGCCTGGCATCGGTAAGATGGGGCTATAGCCAGCCACGGATTCAAGCTGCATTTGGAAAGGAAATTGAAATGCCCCCGGAAGACCTCGGCACCGTGACGAGTAGCGAAGAGTCTGTCTATCGCCGCTACGCCGCCGCCGCGCACAACCGTGAAGAGGCCCTCTGTTGCCCCACGGAGTACGCCGCCGATTTCCTATCGGTTGTTCCTCAGGAAATCATCGAACGCGACTACGGCTGCGGCGATCCCACGTCGTTTGCCCAAGCGGGCGACACGGTCCTCGATCTCGGCAGCGGCGGCGGAAAACTGTGCTATATCTTGTCGCAAGTTGTCGGCCGGCAGGGGCGCGTCATCGGTGTGGACTGCAATCATGAGATGCTAGGGCTGGCCCGCAAATACCAGCAACAGGTGGCGGACCAGCTTGGTTTTGGCAACGTTGATTTTCGCTACGGTATGATCCAAGACCTCCAGCTCGATCTTGACCTTCTGGGCCGTGAATTACAGCAGCAGCCGGTCCACGACCCGGCTGGTTGGCTTGCCTTGCGGGGCCTGGAGGACCGCCTTCGCCGCGAGCAACCCATGATCGCCAGCGATTCGGTGGACTGCGTGGTCTCGAATTGCGTGCTGAATCTGGTGCGGCAACAAGACCGCCAGCAGCTATTCGGGGAGATTTTTCGCGTGTTGAAGCGGGGAGGGCGGGCCGCCATCAGCGACATCGTGGCGGATGAAGACGTGCCTGACGATTTGCAGCGCCAGCCCGAACTTTGGTCGGGCTGCATTTCGGGCGCGTTCCGCGAAGACAAATTTTTGGCGGCCTTTGAAGAAGCCGGGTTTCATGGCATCGAGATCGTTTCTCGGCAGGGGGCACCCTGGCGGACCGTGCGGGGCATTGAGTTTCGGTCCATGACCGTCGTGGCCCATAAGGGTAAGCAAGGCCCCTGTCTGGAGCGCAATCAGGCCGTCATCTATCGCGGTCCTTTTAAGAAAGTGGAAGACGACGACGGACAGGTTTACCACCGCGGCGCTCGGATGGCTGTTTGCGACAAGATCTATCAACTCCTGCAAAAAGCTCCCTACACAGGCCAGTTTGACGCCATCGCCCCCCACCAAGAAATTCCCTTGGAGCAGGCAAAGCCGTTCGATTGCCGGGGTAGCAAGCTGCGCGACCCCCGCGAGGCAAAGGGGCCGACCTTCCAACTCACCACGTTGGACGTGGGACCGTGTTGCGGCACCGATGGCTCATGCTGCTAGAAAAAACGACACACACGCCAATGGGGAGATACCCGTGGTAGAATTGACGCTGGTCCGCCAAGGGAGCCATCTGGCCGAAACCGCCGAGCAGTGCCGAATTCTGCAAGCCACGCCCGATCTGCCGGACTTTGCCAGCTTGGCCGGCTCGCCGCTGGCCGCGACCGGTTTGGAAGTCTTGCAGATCAATGTCGGCAAAGTCTGCAACCAGACTTGCCGGCATTGCCATGTCGATGCCGGGCCCGATCGTCGCGAGTCCATGTCGCGGGAAGTAGCCTCGGCCTGCCTGCGCTTGCTGGCCGGCAGCGACATTCCCACCTTGGACATCACGGGCGGGGCACCCGAGATGAATCCCCATTTTCGCTGGCTGGTCCAGGAGGCCCGTCAATTGGGGCGGCAAGTGATCGATCGCTGCAATCTGACCATTTTGACGGCGCCGGGCTTCGACGATCTCCCCCAGTTCCTGGCCGAGCAGCAAGTGCAAGTGGTGGCGTCGCTCCCCTGCTATCTGGAAGAGAACGTCGATCGCCAGCGCGGCAGCCACGTCTTTGAAAGGTCGTTGCAGGCCCTGCGGCGGTTGAATGGTCTGGGTTACGGCATGCCCGGTTCCGATCTGGAATTGACGCTGGTCTTTAACCCGGTTGGGCCGACGCTGCCACCGTCCCAGGATCGGCTGGAGGCCGACTATCGCCGAGAGTTACGGTCTCGGTATGGCATAGAGTTCACCCGGCTATTCACGATCACCAACATGCCGATCAGCCGCTTTCTGGATGATCTGCTGCGGTCGGGCCAATACGAAACCTACATGCACAAACTCGTGGCGGCCTACAACCCCGCCACACTGGGCCAACTGATGTGCCGGACGATGGTCTCGGTCGATTGGCAAGGCCGCCTGTTTGACTGCGACTTCAACCAAATGCTGGAGTTGGGGCTGGCTCCTGGCCAGCCGCGCAGCATCCTGGATCTCGACGCGGATTCGCTGGCGAGCCTCATCCGCCGCCCCATTGTCACGGGCCAGCATTGTTTTGGCTGTACGGCGGGCGCGGGGTCTAGCTGCCAGGGAAGCATTCAGGCCGACGCCGCGAGGTAACGCGTGCCGGCTTCAACCACGTCCGCCCAACCGCCGCCTGGGCCAGACACCGCGGAACGGCTGCTGATCTTTGCGCGGGTGCCGCAGCCAGGACAGGCCAAGACTCGGCTGATTCCGGCGTTGGGCCAGGAACAGGCGTCGCGGTTGCATCACGCTTTAACCTTGAAAACATTGGCCGCGGCGGCCGAGTTGGTGTCGCGCCGCCCCGTCGGCGTGGAAGCCTGGTTTGCCGGCGGCGACGAACCCGCCAGGCGGCAATTGTTGGGGTCATATCCCTTTAGCAGCCACGTACAGCAGGGCGACGATTTAGGAGAACGGTTGCGGCGGGCCGTATCGGCGGCGTTTGCCGGGGGCGGACAACGTGTTGTGGTGATTGGCACCGATTGCCCCGACATCAATGCAAAAACGCTGGCGACCGCCTTCGATGCGCTCCAGCGGCACGATGTTGTCTGGGGACCAGCCCAAGACGGCGGTTATTATCTGGTCGGTCTGCGGCGGGACCAGCCCGAACTATTTCAAGGCATCGACTGGGGGACGGAACATGTACTGCGGCAATCGTTGGCGGTTTGCCGTAGCATGGGCCTGAAAGTCCACCAGTTAGCGGCACTTCCGGATGTTGATCGCGCGGAGGATCTGGTCGTCTGCCGCCGTATCGGCCAAGAACTGGCGGAAGTCCTTCCGACCGTCGTGCCGGGTCGAATCTCCATCATCATGCCAACACTCAACGAGGCAGCCAATATCGAGCGGACCCTGCAAGCGATTGCCGGCCAGGGGGATATCGAAGTAATCGTCGCCGATGGCGGCAGCAGCGACGAAACGGCTGAAACCGCTGTCCGTTGCGGTGCCATCGTCGTGCGGGCCAACCGTGGCCGCGGCCGACAACTGAACGCCGGAGCGGCGCTTGCCAGCGGTCAGGTGCTCCTCTTTCTGCACGCCGATACCCTGTTACCCGCCGGTTTTGCCCAACAGGTCTGGCAAACCTTGCAACAGGGAGCCGTGGCGGGTGCGTTCCGCCTGCATATCGACAGCGATCGCGCTGGCTTTCGCTTGATCGAGTGGGGGGCCAACCTTCGGTCGCGCTACCTGCACATGCCTTACGGCGACCAGGGACTGTTCATGCGTTCCGACACCTTCTATGAACTGGGGGGCTTTCCCAACTGGCCCTTGATGGAGGACTACGAACTATGCCGCCGATTGCTGCGGCGAGGGCGAATCTCCTTGGTGGCCGAACCCGTCCGCACGTCGGCCCGCCGCTGGCTGCGGCGAGGGATATGGCGGACCACATTGTTAAACCAACTCTGCGTGGCCGGATACCGGCTGGGAGTCTGTCCAGAACGGCTGGCCAAGTGGTATGCGGGGCGGGGCGGCAGAAAACAGGATTAGCAGACAAGTGGTTGATTGCTCACTTTGCAAGCAGACTGTCGCGGGCAACTTGCAACGATGTTGTCAAATTGAACAGTCTGCCATGACATGGCAAACCGGCCCGAAAACAATTCGATGCCGCAAAGTCCTTGCCGCATAAGTTGATAGAGCCTGATACCACTTGCTGCGCATTGATTTTTGCGGCCCTGGCCCAAGAATTGCTTTACCGGTAGGTCATGTCTGTTTGCAAGACATTCCCACGCGGTGCATAACTCTTAAGGAAGGCGGCCAGCCATGTCCAACATCCGAGCCAACCAACGTGTCGATCTGCTGGAGTCGCGTACCAACCGACAAAATGGCCGTGATGCACTCCTCCCCTGGGCCGACCCTTACATTGCCGGTTTGCAGCGGGCCGATTCGCCAGCGGCCCAATGGCCCGATCGGCCCCATTTCGAGCGAAAGTCGAACCGCCCCGCCAGCGCGGTGATTCGCGACGAGGCACCTCCGCCGCTGGGCGAATCTCCTTTTTCGAATAGCCAAGAGCGCGACCGCCGCAGTGCGCGGTAGCTATTTGCTGGGGAGTTGAGGAACTCTGCTAGCGTCAACGTGGATTGACGTTGACCTTGCTTGCTGGCGTGGGGTATCGTCCCGCCGCGCATGCCCCTCGTCCCCGCGTTCCGTGCCCAATGATTTTGTCCGCAATCGCCACGCCCAGCGCACGCCGCCGTTGGCGGCTTTGGCTGCGTTTTGCGGTGTTGGCGGCCATCTTGGCGGGAATTTGGCACGCTTTCTGGTGGCACCATCTCAAACGCTTGCAAACAGTCCACGCCGGTGCGGCCTATCGCACGGCCCAGCCCACGGAACTGGGGTTGTGGTACCTGGCCCGGTGGCACGGGGTGCGGACCGTTATCAATCTGCGGTTGGAAGACCCCCAGCTCTTGGGCGGAATTGTCGATTTCAATCAGCCAGACGGAGAGCGCGAGTCGGACTACCTGCGGCAACTTGGCGTGTGGCACGTCTCTTGGCCCATGGGGGACGAAGCCTGCTGGCCGTGGGTATCGCCCTGGCAATTCGAGGAGTTCTTCAAGCTGTTTGATGAACCGGCCCATTTGCCCGCCGCCATGCATTGCGTGGGAGGCCGGCATCGCACCGGGACCATTTCCGCCCTGTACCGCATGGAATACGACCGCTGGCCCGCCGAACGGGCGCTGCGGGAGATGTACTCGTTTTCGTTCGGCCCGCCCGTGCCTTTACAAGACCACAATCTACGGACATACTCCCCCCGGCCGCGGCCCAATGCCGCACAACTGGCGGACATTACGCGGCACTTTGCATCCGTCCTGGCCGATTCGCCAACCCCGGAGTATGAACCGCTGGTCCATGCGCTGCGGCACTCGGCCCATCCCGGCGGCGGCCTGTCGGATACCGTTCGCGCGTTGCTGTCCGAATATCTCGCGGCGTCGCGGCCGTTTGCCTTGCCACTGGCGCAACGCCTCATCGACGAACCTTACGATCCGCTGGCGGAACTGGCCGCCCAACAAGCGGCGGACTGCTTGCAACAGCCCCAGGCGGCTGCCATCGACTACACCGCCGCCGCCGCGCTCGTGGCCGATTTTGGCACGATGGAACAGCAGTTGCGGCTGTTGGATATCTTGTCGGGCGAGGATCGAGACGGCCCGCCTACTGCCCGCTACCAGGCCGTGGCAGCCGGCGTGACCAACCGCTATACGGCCAATCGAATCGCCTTCCTGCGGCCGTTACTGGCGGACGAACGGCCACGGCCCGAACCGCAGGCGGCCGGGCTGCGGTACTGCGACACCGCCGCCGCGCGGCTCAGCGCGATCAAGAACCGCAACTTCTTGCTGCCCGGCTGGACCTGGAACGAAGGCGTCGAGCATGCCCGCGCCTGGTTTGCCGAAGCTCCCGACCGCCAGCATCTGTGCCGGCTTCAGCCCCCGACCGGCCGGCCATCGGCGGTGCAAACCGCCTCCCCCGCCGACGCCGACCGCGTTTTTCGACGCCGATAAGAAGCCGCCCCAAAACCGAATGCTTGTCTTGTGGTGAGGCCGGCGGATACAATTTGGCAAGGGGAAACGGTGGAACAACTTTGGTCGGCGGCGACGGGCGAACGGCCCGCCCGATTCGCCAGGAGGCTGACATGGAACTGTGGTGGATCGCGGGTGGAACATTGGCCGGCTTGGCATTGGGCGCGGCATTGGCGTGGCGGCCGGTCAAGGCAGCCCGGCGCGAGCGGCAATTTCAGCGGGCACGCAAGCTCTTTCATCAACAGCGCGAACGGCTGGAAGCCAAGTTTCTGGCCTTGGCCGCAAAAAGCGGCAAGCCGCGCGGGCTGCGTTGGACCGACTGCGATTTTGAAAACGCCGTGGCCTATGCCCGCGACCGCCGCACGCACGATGTAACGGCTTTCGTGGGAGTCACCATCGCCTTTGAGGCGGTTGCCGGCGGGCCGATGGAAGGGGTGGAAGCCGTTGGCAATCTGCGGGCGGCCACTGCCGTGTTTCAGTTCCACGGCGAGCGGTGGGAAACCGAAGGCCGGGCCATGTTCAATCTCAATCCCGTCGAAGCCATCGCCTTCTACCGCGACGACTTCGAAATGATCGCGCAAGAAGCGGTCTAATGCTGTATCGCGGCTAGGAATTTGGGTGCCAGTGGCGGATTGGGTGCCACTTCGGAATTTGGGTGCCACTTCGGAATTTGGGTGCCACTGGCGGCTTGCCCGCCAGTGGACCAGTCGGATTGCCGAAGCACAGCCAGGCAATCCGCAAGTGGTACGCATGCGAATTGGTGCCACTGGCAACTCGCTCACCGGTAGCTTTGCAACACACTCGCCCACTGGCGGTCGAGCCGCCAGTGGCACCTTCAGACTCAATGTTGATCGCGGCGTTTCCAACTCCGCACTTCAACGCCGGCTCGGTCCAGCCGCACCAGCATTGCACCGTCGTAGGCGGTGTGCAGCACGCTCGCGCCGGCCTTAAGGTAGGCGTCCGCAGTTGATCGCGAATCGCCGAAACCGCCGCTGATGGCGACCCATTCGGGGCGGCTCCAGGCGGCCATGCCGGGCGGATTGCTGCGAATACTGCCGTGGTGCGGTGCCAGTAGAACATCGCAATCCCACGGCTCCTCCTCCAGCAGATCGTCCAAACCGGGCGTCTCCAAGTCGCCCGTCAACAACACGCGGCGGCCATGCCACTCCACCGCCAATACCAGGCTATTGGCGTTGTCGCTGCCGTACACGCCTCGACCAGGCGGATGCAAAACCTCAACGCGGCCGGCCGCGCCATCGGGCAACCGCAATTGTTGGCCGGCGGAAAGCTCTCGCAGCGGCACGTCGGCGGCGGCTAGCGCGGCTTGCAATTTGTCCAGCGCGGCCGAGGGATGATGAAACATCACCGGCGACACGTAAACCACGCCGACCGAAAAGCGTTCCAACAGTTCTGGCACGCCGTTGTAATGATCGACATCGGCGTGCGACACAATCACTCCATCCAGATGGGTAATGCCGCGCGACCACAGGTACGAAGAGACCGACTGCGCCGCTCCATGCGGCGACCCCAAGCTGCCGGCGTCGTACAGCAACGTCTGCCCCTCGGGCAAATGCAACACCACCGCGCAGCCATGCCCGACCGACAAAAAGCCGCATTCCAATGGCCTGTCGCCGCTGGGCCACATTGCCAACCACGGCAGTGCCAACCCCACGCTCGACCAACCAGCCGCCGCGCTCAACGTCCACCGTGGCGGCAACCGCAGATGGGGCAGGGCGAACCAGGCAAACATGCCGGCGTACAGGCCGGTCAGCCACCAACCATCGGGTCCCGGTACCCACGCATGGCTGCCGGGAAGTGCCGCCGTGCGGGTGACCAACCCGTCGAGCACCGCCAGATTCGCATCGCAAACAAAGGCCAAGACCGTGCCCAGGGGAGGCAACAGCCAGCCCAATGTCAGCAGGCCAAAACCCGACAACAGCGCCAAGGCCGCCGGAATCCACGTCAACGGCGTCAGCAATATCGCCGCGGGCGAAAGCAGATGAAAACGGGCCATGACCAACGGTGCCGTGACCAGCCACACGGCCAGGCTCGACAGCGTCAGTTTCCATGCCCAGTCGCGTACGAATCGAACCCATCGCACAGGCCAAGGGCGGGTCTCGGCGATCAATTGGGCCAGTGCGTCTGGCCGGTAGCGGGCTTCCCACCAGCGCCCAAACCAGATCAAGGCCGCCACCGCCAGAAACGACAATTGCGCTCCGATGCTAAACAGATCACCCGGATTAATCGCCAGCACCACCAACGCCGCGGCCGCCAGCGAGTTGACCGCGGAAACAGGACGGCGGGCCATCTGCGCGATGCACACCACAATCACCAGCACCATCGCCCGCACCGCCGAAGGCTGCGAATCGGTCAGCACGGTATACAGCACCGTGACCAGCGCCACGGCCAGCAACGAGGCCCGCCGCGGCAACATGCCAATCCGCAGCCCCCAAAACAGCGCGCCGGCCAAAATGGCGATATGCATTCCCGAAATCGCCAGCACATGCACCGTCCCGGTTTTCAAGAAGGCGTCGCTCCGCTCCTGGTCGAGTTCCTCGCGCGCTCCCAGCAACAGCGCGGCCGCCAGGCCCGATCGCTCGGCATGCAGGCTCCGCCACAGCAAGGCATCTCCCACGCTGCGCATGGCGGCCAAAAATCCACGCCAGCCCAGCCGGTGTCCAGGCGTCAGCACGCTTACGCAATCGGGAAAGTCGCACCGGATCAGGCTCAACCGCCCTTGGCCCCGCGCATGGGCCGAAAAATCGAACTCGCCGGGGTTGCCCGGCGAACGGGGCCGCGCGACATGGCCAAACAGCCGCAGGCGGTCACCGGCATGCACGCCCAACAAATGGCCATCCACAATCAGCAGTGCCCGGCCGGAAGCGGGCCGCCAGCCGCCGCCATCCCGAATTCCGCGCACCGCCACCTCCAGCCGCGTATGATCGACGCGCGGAATGGCCCGCAGCGGATCAAACGGCGGCGCGGGCGAGCGCCGCGGTCCCGACACGGCCACCACTTCCAGCGCGGCGGGCGACGGTTCTTCCTGGGCAAACAGCGCCAACTCGTGGGCATCCGCCAAAAACCAATGCAGATGGTTCCAGGCGGCAAATAGCGACAGTATCGACAGCCACAAGATCGCGCTCGCCGCGCGAAAGCTTCCCCGCCGCCACAGCCACCACCAGCCCGCCAGCGCCATTACCGTCAGCCACCACCAACCCGCCCCCCAAGGCAGCAGCCGGTCGGCGGCCACACCCGCGCACGCCGCGGTCAAGGCAATCACCAGCGGTTCGTAAACCACGCCCGGCGGCCGGGCAAGTCGGTTCGCGTTCGCGGAAGATGCCGTGGCCATATCAGGCAAGCGCCCATCCCGCCATCGTCCCAAGCGGGAGCGGCGTCCTAGGAGAAGCTAATCCGACAGTCGTTTCCATCTCGACACAGCACGGCGGCAAGAACCGAGCGGCACTTCCCCCGAGAACGCACGTAGACCCGCCCGATGTTACCAACCCTCGTAAGGCGGGGCAAGCGGCCATGGCCGGCCTACTTCCACACGGCAAAACCGCGATGCCCCAACCCGATTCACGACGACGGTCGCATTCAATAGCTGGCCAGCTTGTAACTCCAACCTATTCGGACAGCCAAACTTTCCCTGTCGGCAAGTATGGCTGTCCCGGTACCCAGTTAAGGCAACGCCCTAATCAATAGCGGTTTACTCCGCAGAGTATCTCGCATTTCGGCAATGCCGCCTTCAATGTTGCGATTCCATCCTTGGTCACTTTCGTGCCCGTGAGGGAAAGCTCTTTTAGCGAGTCGAGTCCCTCTAGATGAGCCAATCCAGCGTCCGTCACCTGCGTGTTGTCGAGTTCGAGCGATGTCAGCGCCCTGAGTCCTGCTAGATGGGCTAGGCCGGTGTCTGTCACCTGGGTATCGTTGAGGCCAAGACGCCTCAGTGCCTTGAATTGTTTCACGTGTGCTAATGTAGCATCCGTCGCCTGGGTTCCGCTGAGTAGCAGTTTTTGCAGCGCCGGAAATATTTTCAGGGGTTCTAATTCAGCGTCTGTCACAGGGTGCCTAAACATTACCCCTGAAATTTTTCCTTGCTGGTCGAAAAAGGGGTAGCCACCCAACTGTCGGACCATGCGCGTCTCCGCAAATTGCCTGTAAGGTCGAAGGATGACATGGTTCACCAATAATCCCAGCACGAATGCAACCACCACCCCGACGCCCACCAGCTTCGTCCCCACTCCGAACTGATACCAACGCCGCTCTGGCTGCGGCCTTGCTTTCGGGTTGTCGGTTGGTTCTTGATTGGCGTCGGCAGCCATAACCCCAGTATCCCGCACAGCTGCAACGCATGTAAGCGGAAAGTTCTGCGCGGCAGAACCGAGCACCCGGGGAGCACCCGGGGGACACCCATAACTTGTGCGTGTGGCCGTTGCCGCTCGGTCGTGGGCGTAACATATTGCTGAAATGCATGTTGCGAAAAACTGGTGGATGACCTCTACTGCCACGAAAACCCAAGCCGCCTGCGAGCGGGTGGCTGCCCGTTTGGTCCAAGTCCACAAGCAGGCCTTGATGGATGTGCGGAAGGCTCTCAACCCCACGCGGGCAACGAGCAAGCCCGCTATCGCCGGCCACCCGCTTCATTCTCGGCCGCTGCCGGTGGCAACGTCCGCCGGCGCGGGCCGGCCTGGTGTGGGTCGCGTAAAGAAGTGGCTCCGCCAGGACTACTCGGACCTTGGCGCACACTGAACAACACTACAATGAAATATGTATATTTTAACATTTGAAAAAAAGAGTCTATCTGGTACAATCACCAGCGTCTGGCTTTGCGCGCCGACGTGGCCTTTGCGCGTCCGATGGGCGCGAAGCTCCAAACCGCCCAAGTATCGTCGTCCGCCGCGTGTTCGAACAGCATGGCCGTGGCGGACGGCCGATCGGGCGGGTCACTAATTAAGGCTACCGTTGCCGGCTGCTCGGCCAACTTGGGAGCGACGCCTTCTTCGCCGCTCCCTCCGCCGACCGGTACGTGCCACGGGGCCTATCCATATTTTTAAAACGCGGTTGCCACGCGCGGCGCTGACGGTGTGCGCCGGGCCTGGAGGATCCGTCCCCTGACGGCGAATGACGACGATCGTTACCTGCACCACGCCCCGTGGTGGAACAGGTAACGCGGCCGCGATGAGCAAAAACGCCGCGATTTCGCGGAGAAGACCTCCTTTGTTACCTGCACCACACCGTGAAATGGTGCAGGTAACCTGGAACAAGAACCGCCCAACCATCGAATCGAAACTTCTTACCAATGGAACGGCGACAGGCCACAATCCTTACTTGCACCACACCCCCGTGGTGGAACAGGTAACGCGACTGGGCGGACCAAAAACCCCGCGAATTACCGGAGAAGAACCCCTTTGGTACCTGCACCACCCCGCGAAATGGTGCAGGTAACGTGGAACAAGAAACATCCTCCAGCCCCATGCGGGGTAGTAACTGGCGATTCCATTCCATAGCTGCAACAATTTGAAATATCCCGTTATGGCCGCGGGCCCTTCAACCTGGTGTCGTGCGAACGCGCCCGCCGCATAGCGCGGGTGTCTGCGGTCGTCCCTTATCTTCAAAAGTCTGGCGTTGCTTTCCGCTGCTTGACTGCCGGGGCAAGCTGCGTCAACATCCACACGGCACACTTGCCGGGCTGGCAAGGCGGCATGATGATCGGCTGACGAATCTTGTAAGGACTTTGCAATGGCGGAACGTGCTTATCTGGCGGTCGATCTGGGAGCATCCAGCGGCCGGGTGGTGGCCGGCCTGTTCGATGGCCGGCGGTTGCGGTTGGAGGAAGTCTACCGCTTTGAGAACGGCGGGGTGGCCGTCGGTCTCCGCTTGTATTGGGATCTGCTGAACCAGTGGAACCACGTCCAACGCGGGCTACGAGCGGGAGCCAGCGCCCACGGCGAACGTATCCGCAGCGTCGGCGTCGATACCTGGGGTGTCGATTTCGGACTGTTGGGGCCCGGCGATGAACTTCTGGCCAACCCCCGGCACTACCGCGACCATCACACCGATGGCATCTTGGAACAAGCACTGCAACACGTCCCCCGCGAGGAAATTTTTGCCGCCAGCGGATTGCAGTTCATGCAGTTCAACACGCTCTACCAGTTGTGGGCCATGCGCCGCGGCCAGTCGCCTCTGCTCGATCTGGCGGAGTCGTTCTTGATGGTCCCCGACCTGTTCCACTGGCTGTTGACGGGTGTCAAAGCGAACGAATTCACCAACGCCACCACCACGCAATTCCTCGACCCCACGCGGCATTGTTGGAGCAAACCGTTGCTGGAGCGGTTTCAATTGCCCACCAGGTTTCTGGGCGACATCATCGAGCCGGGTACCAAACTGGGGCCACTGCTGCCGCAGGTCGCCAACGAAACCAATCTGGCGGGCGTGCAATGCGTGGTGCCGGGAACGCACGACACGGCCAGCGCCGTCATGGCGGTCCCCGCCGCCAGCAAGCCGGGCGAGCGGCCCGACTGGTGCTACATCAGTTCGGGGACGTGGTCGCTGATGGGAGTGGAAAGCCCCACGCCCATTATCAACAGCCTCTGCCGCCAACTGAACTTCACAAACGAAGGGGGCGTGGGCCAGACGATCCGCGTCCTCAAGAACATCACCGGCATGTGGCTGCTGCAAGAGTGCCGCCGCGTGTGGGCCGCGGCCGGGCAAGAGTACACCTGGGACTACCTGAACCGCATGTCCGACGAAGCGCCTCCGCTGGCGGCGCTGATCAATCCGGACGACACCAGCTTCATGGCCCCGGCCGACATGCCCACCGCTGTCCGCGAGTATTGCGCCCGCACATCGCAGCCCGTGCCCGAGGAAGAAGGAGCCGTGATCCGCGTCTGCCTGGAAAGCCTGGCGCTGAAGTACCGCATGGTTCTCGGCTGGTTGGAGCAACTGATCGACGGGCCGATTGGCACGATTCACATTGTTGGCGGTGGTGCCCAGAACCGCCGCCTGTGCCAGGCCGCCGCGGACGCTTGCAACCGCCGCGTCGTGGCGGGGCCGGTTGAAGCCACGGCGATCGGCAACGTCATGGTGCAAGCTATCGCCGATGGGGCGATTGGTTCCATCGCCCAAGCCCGCGAGATCGTCCGCGATAGTTTTTCGGTAGAGACCTACACACCGCGCAACACCGCGGCTTGGGATGACGCCTGGGCGCGGTTTGTTCCACTGTGCGCTTGATAAGGATTCGGTACGAAATAACTTCCCCGTTTGGCTCCCTCTCCCGGTATTCCGGGAGAGGGTTGGGGAGAGGGAGATGTGGCGAAATAGACGCCATCCGCCGGCCCTCTCCCAACGGGAGAGGGAATTCGCATGAGGAAGTTATTTGGTATCGATCCTAAGGATGGTTACTTCGACAGCAGGAATGCTACCAACGCCCCACCACCAGATGCAGGCTCTCTTCCTCCCGATAGTGTGGCAGGCCGGCGGCGGCTTCTGGCGAGTGGGCCACCAATGCCAGGTACATGCGGGGACCAATCTGTTTGAACTTTTGAGTTGTTGCGGGTGCATCGCCCGCGGATGCCTTGGGCAGCCGGGCACTGGGTGGTTCGGCCATGATGGACTCGCCCAGCAGGATCTCCAACCGGCCCGATAGCAAACGCACCTCGCTGGGATTGGCGTAGTAGCCATAGCGGTAGCGGCGGCCGCGGCGCGACGAAACCAGTTCATCCGCCCTGACTTCGGGCGGCAAGGAGGTGCGGGCGTTATCGGCGACCGCTTGGTGAAACGCGGCGGCCTCGTCTTCCATGTTAGCCGGGACAAGTTGGGCCGTGGCGTTGGCCGCCAGGTCGCGGGCCGTCCAAGGTGTTCCGTCGGGCGCAATCACCAGCAGTCGGCTAACGGGCGTTTGCAGTTGATTGGTGACATTCCAACCGGACGGCGTAGTGTTGGCCGGTTCGATCAGCAGTTTGGCGGGCGTCGCCCGGGCCCGCACGGTCATGAATTGCGTTTGATTGCGGGCTGGCAGCCAACCGCTGCGCAATTGCTGGCCTTGGTCCGTCCAGTCCACGGCGCGACGCAGGCCAGAGTTGTAGTTGTAAAATTGCGAAACATCCTCATACGGAGAAATCAGCATATCATCGGGAAATTGCAACCCGCCCGAAGGAGACAACGCCGCGTAGTAGCAGCTTCGCGACCAGCAGACGGCTTCGCCTTGGGGTTGGTCGATCTCCGTATAGGTACGAAACCGCGTTCGCACGCTCAACCCATCGGCAATCAGCCCATAGGCAAACAAGGCACCCGTGACAAACAACGCGCAGACGGGAACGCTGACCAACAACAGATGCAGTTTGCCCCGCCGCCGCAGCCACCAGTAATTGACCGGACCAATAAAAATGACAAACAACGTAATCAGCACGGCAAACGTACCGACCGGGGCCAGCCCCACGCCCGAGATAAACCAGGTCCAAAAGTCGGGATTGTCACTGTGCAACGAAAAGCCGTTCCGCCGCGCCCACAAGTACCGGCCTGGCCCAACATGGTTGAAGACCCAACCCCATCTGGCCGAGTCCGACGGAAAAACTTGCTCCTCCGACAAGGCCACAACCAGTCCGATGGCTTTCCGCCGAGAAACAAAATGCGCCGGCGGCGGTTCGTCTGGCGCTGCCGCGGGTTGCGGCGCTGCCGGTTCGACCGTCTGCCCAAAGGCGGTAGCCTGTTGCACTTGCAGATTCATGGTCTGGTCCACCCCCAGCAGCAGACTCATTCTTTGTGATGGCTCGGGCAGGGTCCAACCGCGTGGGCCGGAACCTACGGCATTGTCTGGCGAAGGAAGCTCTGGCAACGCCAGCAGTTTTTCCAGTCGGGCCAGTCCTTGCCAATCACTCCCCATGCCATAGACCCACAAGTTGCCGCCGGCCGCCGTCCAACGGGAAATAGCGGTCCACGATTCCTTGCGCGAAGCAGCCAGCGACTCGGCCTGAGCCAGCGACAGCACGATAACGTCGATGCCGCTGTAGTCGATCCAGCGGCGCGGCAATTGGCCCTCGGCCAGTGTCAGCGCGGCGGGGTAAGCTGTCCCTGCCGGCGCAACCGCCGTGTTGCCAGGCGCTGGTAGGGCCGACCAATTGCGGTTGGTCATCGCGGCGGGAAAGAGCTGGAACCAACTCGATGAATCGAAAGGCGCATCTCCTACGATCAACACGGCGGGCGATGCTTCTTCCCAACCTTGATAGCCCAACGACCAGCCCGCTCCCGTCCCCTTCTTAATCGATAGCGCCCGGCGATAGCGGCCATCCTCATAGACATCGCACTCGAAACCGCCGACTTGAAATTGTTCCGGCACGGCAATGGTGGCCTGGACCTGGTCGACACCCGCCGGAAGGTCGACGTACTGTTTGACTTCCATCACGCCCGATTCCGTGTGCAGCGAAAAACACCGCAACTCGAACAAAAATGTACGATTGGCTACGGCGGGCACCAGCGATTTCACTTCCACCCGCACCGGCCGGTAGCCATGTCCGCCTGGCCAGCGGGTATCAATGGTCACGACTAACCCGTTGGGGACGTCGGCATTGGAGACAGATGTGCCGGTTACAAGCTGCGCGCTTGATCTGGCGGCAGGCATCAAGAATGCCATGCAGAGTCCTACCCACAGCACGGCCCGCCGCGTGCAATGGCCAGATGAAGCTGAGCCAGCCAACAATCTACGGAGTGTGAAAGTTGTCATGGGCGACAGCTCATGCGGATTGGGGGGCAGGTGGAAGCGGACTGGATGGTGGCGGCGAAGAACCATTTCCTTTGCCAAACGGAGAGGGGGGCTGCCAGATAAGCGACGCCACCCAAGCGATAAAGAATGCGCCTGCATGGACCAGCAAAGCCGCCACCACGGCGATCATTGCCAGGGATAGGCCAATAGCCCAATGCCGCCCCGCCACGGCATTTCCCACCACCAGGCACAACAGGCTGCTGACCGCCATCCAAATCATCAGCCGCCGCAAGGTGAATTGTGGAATCCAGCGGAGGTCGTCCGCATGGGGCGCGGCCTCGGTTGAAGCAAAATGTTCCGCAACCGCTGGCCCGCGCAGCCGAAAGAGTACTAGCAACGGATAGACTGCCATCAACATCACCGCGGCAATACCCGAGGCGATCACCAGAGCCGTAGCCGCTTCGCTCGCCATGCGCCAGGGACCGATCGCCAGCCATTGCCAGTAGGCACTGTACAGCAACGTGAAATGCAGAAACCCATAGGCCGCGGCCACCGCCAATCCGTAAGCCGCATGGCCGCGGGTTACCGCCAGGCTCCAAGCCCGCGCCCGCAGCAACCCCACGCCTGAAAGCGTCTGTGCGATCGAAGCCAAAAGCAGCCATAACACTCCGCCAATCACGACCGTCCAGTAGCGGGCCTCGTCGGCGGTTCCCAGCCAATGCCAATTGCCTTGCAGACCCACGACAACACCGGACACGGTCGCAACAAGCGCAAGGATCAGCCCCGCCACGCCCAACAGCGCGTTCAAAGACCCCACGATCCGCACGACCGGCGGCGGCAACAGCATGGGCATCAACTCCGCGAATAAAGGCCACAACCCGCGCCGCTTATTCTGGCAGATACGTGCCGCCGATGCCAGCACGCAGCCGCACGGCTCCTGCTGAGCTGGCTCGAGGCGCGCGAGACATTTCATCCAGTGTGCGGGTGTACGGCATGGGGCATCGAGATCACTGCAAACGACAAAGCAGGAGCCAAGTCGCTACGTTGCAATGCCAGTCATGCCGACATTGCCGCCATCGCAGCCATTGCCATGTGCCAATCAGGCGGCGAGTTGCCTGTTCTGAATTGGCGAGAAATACCGCGTCGTGCGATCTTGCCGGTCAAACGGTCGGCGAAAAACGCTTGTGCCGGCGGTGACGGCGGACTTTAGGTGCGCTGCGGCGGATTTTCATGGTCCCGCCGGAGTCCAACGCTGGATTGCGACGATACAGAATATAGCCGCCCGCCCCATGCCCGCATGGAGGCCTGGCGGAACAAACCGTTCATCGCTTTGCCCGCAACGAAGAAGCAAGCCTCGTCAGGCGGGCCGCGCGCATTCCAGGGAAAGGGAACCAATGCGACTCTTCAAACTGTCATTGCTGTCAATGCTGCTGGTGTTGGGAGTGGCTGGTTCCAGCCAGGCCGGCTGGTGGGAAAAAGTCTGGAATCGCACCAAGACTGACTTTCATCGCAACAACCAGTGGCCCAATACGTTTGTCTATGCCGACCGCGAAGCTGCCAACGCGCCGTTTGCCATCATGACGCAAAAAGGGTGGCGGGCACAAAACACGCTGGGCAGCTATTACTTTGAAGTCGGTACCTCCGACCTGAACGAAGCGGGCCGGTTGCGCGTCGATTGGATCATGACCCAGGCACCGCCGCAGTTTCGGATGGTGTTTGTGGAACGTGCCCAGACCAAGGACTTGACTGAGGCCCGCATGGCCGCCATCCGCAACTACAGCGCTACCTCGCCCGACGGTGGTGAACTAGCCGTCCACGAAACGGGCATCCCCTCGCGGAGTTGGCCCGCCGAGGACATCTACCGCACCTATACACAGTTCCAAGATTCGCGGCCCGCGCCCGTTCTGCCAGCTTCAACGGGCGACACTGGCGGCGGCCAATAGCCATCAATGGCCGCCGGCACATAAAGTGTTGCGCGGCCATTTTGAAAGAGAGCGGCCTGGCCGCTTGCCAAAACGAAACGGCCGCGTCCGAGCAGAAATGCCGGCGCGGCCGATCGTGTCTGGCAAGAAAGCAAATGGCTAGTTGGGCGTGACCGAGGCGGCCCGAGGCCCCTTGCCCCCTTTGCTTTTGCCGGCATCTTCCTCCAGCGTGTAATCGACTGATTGGCCTTCTTGCAGGTCGTCGAACCCGCGATCGGCCACCACCGAGTGGTGGAAAAACACATCCCCGCGTTCTCCCGCGATAAATCCGAATCCTTTCTCGGCAACCAGTTTCTTGATTGTACCCGTCGGCATGTCCCCACACCTCCCATACAAAACCAGAGATCGCACAACACCGCGCGACGCCTGACGGCCCACGTTGGGTAGCAGAACGATTCGGGCGGAACGGGCCCAGGATGAGAGGAGCGGACGCTTGATGCACCGTGAAGTGAGGAAGCCCGATGCAGGTCTCGGCCCGTTCGCACGCCACATGGCAGGGGAGCATGCAACACAACAGCGTCAACGTACAACTTCTTCCGCCCTCATCCTGGGGCAACAAGACAAAATGCTACCGCGCTGAACGGCCGGATCAATAGAGAATGCCAAAAAAGAGGGGGAAGGAGGCAATGCCGAGTGGGGAGTGCAGAATGTCGAGTGAGGGGATGCTTGCCAGTGCTCAAACGGTGGGTGCGTAGATCCCTGGCGAAGCAAATGGCCCGCCGAAGTCGGCACTCCAACCGTCCTGGATGGAATGCCGATTGCAGCCAGCACGGCGGGAGCCGCGCGGCTACGCTGGAAACCAAGCACTCTCCCTTTTACCCTTCATCCTTTCGCCTTTCTCCTACGGTGCAGACAGCGTCAGGTTTGCATCCAGAACCTTGTGGATGCGGCTGCCGCTTTCCGCCAGGTGGGCCCGGGTGTAAGAGTCCAGCTTGGCTGGGCCTTTCAACACTTCGTTGATCCGGTTTTCCAGAGCGGTCAATTCGGCAAAGGCGATCGTCTGGCAATCGTCCGGCGCTCCGCTGCCGGTCATGGCCATTTGCGATAGGCGTTGCAGATAGTTGCGCTGCAGATTGCGCCGCAAGCTGCTAATGGCCGGCTTGCGGTTGGTAAACTGCACATCGGGGTTAATTGCCTCCACTTCCGCGAAGACCGACTTCGTCAGCCGCTCGAGCAATTCGGCGGTGGTGAAGGCGTCCTGGTCGGCTGGAATCTTCAACTCCGAGTCATGCAGCCGGGTGAGCGTAAGCGAGGATAAAATCTGCGACATCATTCGTTCTTGCCAGATGGCGATCACTTCGTGGATTTTGTAATCCAGCCGCGGCACGTCATTCATGCCCCAGTGGTTCCACCGCGATGCCGCCAAATGGTTATACAGTTCCGGCGGGAAATTGAACGGTTTGTCACTAAAGACGTATTCCTCCAGCAATGCCAGGGCTTCCCGTTGTTTCTCCGCGGGAACGACCACAAACGGCGGACGCGCACCGGGGTCTCCCTTGTGGTCGCGGTTGACGTACAAGCCGCCAATATTGCGGCTGGCCATGAACATCGACGTGCCGTAGTTGCTTAGCAGCACGCCGAAGGCCTGGCGGGCCTTTTGGTAGCCTTCGCCATCGGCCGTCACGCGATCGGCAAGGCCCGGCCACAGCTCGTTGATGACTTGCGCCCGCCATTTGGCGTAGGCCACGGTATCGTTGCCCAGGTCAAAACGGTACGAGAGCGGGTCGGAATCAGTTCCGCGGGTATCTTCGTCCGTAGCGTAAGCCAATTCCGGCTCGGCCGAGCGCGAGGCGATCTTGCCCAGCGCCTCTGTCTCGTCGCCGCCGATCGGCTTGTAACCATACTCGATCGCCCAAATGTCATAAGGGCCGATGGTGGTGGAATAGAAATCTCCTTGCGGCTGCCCCTTGGGGGAGATGTTCACCGGGGCGTAATCCATCACCGAGGAAGTCAGGCCGATATTCTTGGTAATCTCTGGGTTGTTGATATCCGCCAGCGACAAAGTCGTGCTGGCCTTAAAATTGTGCCGCAGGCCCAAGGTGTGCCCCACCTCGTGCATGGTGACTTCCTTCAGGCCCTGCATGATCATCTTCTCTTCTAACGGCTTGGCTGCGCCGATGTCTCCGGCCCGGATCTGCAAGGCCGCGGCACCTAAGGCGTACTGGTACGACATACCGTGGTTCAGCTCGCAACCGCAGTTGCAACGGTGGCCGTGGGCGTGGTGTTTCTTGGCTTCGGCATATTCCGTCAAGTCGAGCGGGCCGCCGGTGAGGCCGGCCACCCCTTGAAGATTGAAGTTTTCGTACTCGTGCTTCCAAAATTGGATGAAGTCCGAATCGAAAATGATATCGGCGTCCAGAATCTGGCCCGTCGTGGGGTTCACGCGGCTGGGGCCCATTGCAAAACCGGCCCCCGAAGTGATCCAGCGGAACGTGTTGTAGCGAATGTCCTCGGGATCCCAGTCGGCATTGTCTTCTTGTTGAATGACCTGCACGGCATCGTAAAACCCAGCCTTTTCGAAGGCTTTATTCCACTCCAAAATGCCGTCACGGATCGGCTTGCGGTACTTGACCGGAATGGTCCGCTCCAGATAAAAGACGATCGGCTTCTCTGGCGGAGAGATCTCCGCAGCGGGGTCTTTCTTCTTTAGATCCCAGCGATTGATATAACGCACGAAGCGGTCTTCGTTGCCCTGCTTGGAGTAATCCTTGACTACGGTCAAAAAGTACCCAACGCGGTCATCGGCCATCCGAGGCTGATAACCGGTTTGTGGCAACAAGCTGATCGAGTAGTGCACGTTGACCGTTACACCGCGGCTGTCGGCCACGGTATCTAGCTCGGTGCTGCCGCTGGAGGCATACGTAGCGGCAACTTCCAGCTCTACATTGTCGGTGAAGCCTTTGACCTCGTGCCATACCGACTTGCTGGGCGAAAAAGCAAACCCGCCCAGCGTGCGGCTGATCTGCGGCAAGTCGCTCATGAAAACCGAAGTCAGATCGACCACGTATCCGCCCGCTGCGCTCATAGTCGCGATCGGCAGATTGAACAGCACGCTATCGGTATAGGCCAAGCCGACCGCTTTTTCCTCTGGGCTGCCCTTGGCGGCGGTAAACCGTACGTTCCGCCGCACGATGAAAATTTCATCGTCTTCCTTGCGGAACTGCCACAACCAGTCGTCGCCAAAGTTCCAAGTCATGCCGCCTAGTAAAGATCCCTCGCCAATGCCGCGGGCGATCGAGATCAACACGATAAAATCGCGGTTCAATTGGCCAGGCGCAATTTCACCGTACAGCTTGCCGTCTTTGCGATACATTTTGATGAGGCCTTCGACCGTGTCGGCTTCTCCCAACAGGTCGGCGAATGCCGGATACTTGGGCTTGGCCGCGGCAGCGGCAGCACCCGCGGCAGGAGCCGCTGCACCCGTCGTGGCCGCAACCGTGGGGTTGGGTTGGGCCGCCTCGTCAGCAGCCACGACGAACGAATTCGCCAACAAGCCCGCCATCAGTCCGCAAAACAGGGACGTGCGCAAGTTCGGCATCATACAATTCTCACAGTGTTAGGATGTTTCCCAGCGGCATCCCGAAGGAACCAGAAGCGACCGCCAGGGCTAGGGAATTTCATTACCACTTGTAAATATAGCCCAGCTAGCCTGCCTTGCGAAATAGTCCACCTCTACGGAATTGGCGAAATTCGCCCCGGAGCACCCGGTTCGCCAAGTATCGAAAAAAGCGGGCAGAGGACCACCGATTGGCCACAACGGCAGTGGTTGGCCGTTACGCTTAGGCAAAATGCTACCGGTTGCAGTGCTTTCTACGCTCGTAACGGTTATTAGGTTCAATATGGACATTGCCGAGATTCCCCCCGTGCTGGCTGAGTACCCGGCAGACTGCCAGCCGACGCAAGTCGAACCGCTGGAATCGGCGGGCGGATTCAGCGGTGCGCGGCTGTGGCGGCTGCAAACCGGCCGTGGACCGCTTTGCCTGCGCCGTTGGCCTCGCGAGCATCCCACGCGTGAGCGATTGGAATTCATGCAGGCCGTTTTGTGGCACGTCTGGCAAGAAGGCTTTCGGCTGGTGCCCGTTCCGGTGGAAACCAATCGTCATCGGGGATACGTACTTCATGCCGGCCACTTCTGGGAACTGACTCCTTGGATGCCCGGCGCGGCCGATTATCTTGCTCAACCTGATCCCCGGAAACTCAAGGCCGCTCTGATGGCGTTGGCCCAGTTCCATCGAGCCAGTGCCAGTTTTCCGCTGCCCGACCCCGGGCCGCGCGTATCCCCTGGCATCCAAGAACGCCGGCAATTGGCTGACGAACTCACAAATGGCGGCTTGGACCAAATAGCGGCGGCGGTCGCGGGCAGGCCGGTCGTGGAACTGGAGAATGCCGCCTGCCACTGGCTGGCCCTGGCGAGCCGGTCGCTGGAGTTAATCCGACCCTCGCTGGCCGCCGCGGAACGTGTGCGGGTACTCACCCAGCCTTGCCTGAGGGATATCTGGAGCGACCATGTGTTGTTCATCGGCGAACGGGTGACGGGGCTGATCGACTTTGGGGCCATGCGGGCGGAGACCGTCGCCGCCGACATCGCGAGACTGCTGGGAAGTCTCGCCCGCGACGATTTGGCTGACTGGCGGTTGGGCTTGGCCGCTTACGAAGCCGTTCGCCCCCTATCTGACAACGAGCGCCAACTAATTGCGGCTTTTGACCGCGGCAATGTCGTGCTAGCCGCCGCGAATTGGCTGCGCTGGATCTACCTGGAGCACCGCTGTTTCCCAGACTTGTTGGCGATTCGCCGGAGAATCGAGGATAGTGTACGGAGGATGGCGGCACTGAAAGTGAATTGAGCCGTGGAGAAGTATGACACGAAACTAACAGGGAAAGCGGGAGTCATGCGGTTTCGTTGCTCATGCAGCCATCCGTCAACTTGACATTGCAACCGGGCAAATCTACCGTCAGTTACGAACCCTGAACGTGCCTCACCATTGGTCCCCGCAGGCAGTCATGTCCATCTTCGTTCTACTATTGGGATTGGGTGCTGTCGTCGGCACGATGGCAGTCATTGTGATCGTTACGATTGCCCTCTGGCCGCGGCAGGGAAAGCTGGGAATTAATCTCGCGCATGTCCATTGTCCGCGCTGCGCCGAACCCATGCCACCGGTTCGAATTCCCAAGACCGCCAGCCAAATGCTATGGGGCGGGTGGACCTGCCCGCAATGCGGCTGCAAGATGAACAAATACGGGACCGAACTGCCTTCCGGCTCCGGATAATGTAGCGGCCTTGGGCCCATGAATCGAATAGCCCGGTACTCCCCAGGAGATGTCTGGACGATGCAATTCCTTGCCCGTTGGCTTATCGGATTCGGCAGGCCCGAACGGCTAGTTGCTTTCTGTTGCATCGCCCTGTTGCTTGGCCCGACAGCGAATTGGGCCGCCGAGCCAACGGAGGTTGAAGCCCGTCCGCCCACGCTGTTGGGCATTGAACGGCTGACGCTAACGGGACGCGTTCAACCGCATGGTATGCCCACAACGTGGCACTTTGAGTACGGGCCGACTAAACAGTATGGCCAGCAAACGGCGAGCGAGCCGCTCCCTCCCCGCTTGGCCGCGTACTACCACGAGACGTGGGACCAAGGTTGGAACGGCTGGCGAACTTGGGATCCACGTCAGCGGCATTTTGCGGAGGGCGGGGCCTCGGCGGGATACATTCGCTACCAGGCCATCGACCGCGACGACCATAACCACGACGACGGCATCGGTACGGTCCACCTGGCCAAGTACATGTATCCCGGCCCAGTCACGCCCATCCCCAGTGCCTTCTTGGCGGCGGGTGATCCCGACTTCCGTGATGCCCGCGTGAAGGTTGCCGTGCGTGGTGTCGATTGGCAGCCGCACGGGACGGAACTGATGTGGTGGTCGCAAAGCCAAAGCAATATCGAGATCAATCCCGACGATGGCACGCTGCACCCCAATTATCTGCATGCCAATTGGTGCTTCACCGGTGCAAATCTGACCGGCTTGCTGCGGTCGGGCGAGTGGGAGCAGGCCGATTACCGCCTCACCAACGATCCCCATGCCTGGAGCTACTGCGGCAACAATCCTCGGCGGCAGGACTACCAATACTGGCCACTCAACAACATGCAGCGTCATTTGAACTTGGACTTCTTCCACATGGTGGTGTTTGTCGATCCAAACGACCGGCCGAAGGGCGCGATCGACTTCGACGAGTTCGAAGTGGCCTATCGCAACTACTCACTTGTCGTTCCCTTTAACGGCGGCAAATTGCTGGCCGCTCCCCCTGATTCACCGGACGATGCCGTCGTGCTTACCGACGGTTGGCGAAACGGACCAGGCCGCATGTGGAGCAGCGGCCAGAACCCCAGTGCTCCTCAAGACTTCGTTTATGAGTTTGCCCAGCCGGTGATGGTCAACAGCGTGCAGCTTCACCAGCATACCGCGTGGCCCAGCCGCGAAGTGGAAGTCCTGGTCTCCACCGATGGCAAAGACTGGCGGCCGCTGGTGAGCGGTGTGCTGCCCGAAAAACATGCCGAGGGGCCTAACTATGCCTTTCTGCTGCAGCGAAAACTCAATGCCGCCGCCCGACAGGTCAAGGTCCGAATCTTGTCAGGATACCGCCCGGAGCATTGGGGGCTGGGAGAGATCGAAATCTTCGGCAGCGGAGCCGAAATGCAAACCGACGACGACTGGTATCACGTCAATTGCGATAGCGTTCCCTTGCAGCCGGGCGAGACCTATCACTTCCGGCTAGTGACGGAAAGCGCTGCCGGCCGTGCGACCGGCCCGGACCAGACATTTACCATGCCGTCCGATGCCCGTCCCCATGTCATCATCGGGCAAACCAGCCGAATCGGCCAAGATACCGCCAAGGTGGAAGGCCGCATCAATCCCCTCGGCCACCAGACGATGTTTCACTTTGAATACGGAACAGATGAGAGTTGCAGCCAAAAGACCGAACAGCGTTACGGTGGCCGGCAGCTTACTCCCCGCTCAGCCTTTGACACGCTGACCGGCCTGAAGCCCGACACCCTGTACTACGTTCGTCTGGCCGCCAGCAATGAAGTTGGCACGGCCACCAGCGATGTCGCGACGTTTCGCACAAAATAACGAGTCCGCCTCCCGCGACCCGAAGTCACTGGCCCGTCAAATAAAGGCCGGCATAGACCGTGCCCGATACCACGGCACGTTTTGATTGTTCGGCCAGCCAGGTTCGCACTTCGGCCAACGGCACCAGATGCGTAACGATCCGCTCGTGTTCCACCCCGCCGCCCGCGGCAACTCGGCGCAGGCCGCGGGCGGCAAAAAAACTCATCCGTTCCGAGGTCAGCCCCGCGGTCGGCACCGATTCGCCCAGGAAATCGAACTCATCGGCCTCATAGCCGGTCTCTTCCAGTAATTCGCGGCGGGCAGCGGCCTCCAACGGTTCGGCGGCCTTGTCCGCGGAGTCGCCCGAAAGTCCAGCGGGAAACTCGATGCAGATCGACTTCACGGCCGGGCGGTATTGCTCGATAAAAATCAACCGCCCGTCGCCCAAAAACGGCACGATTACCACCACACCGTTTATGCCGCGGCGTTCGACATATTCCCAATGGTCCTGCCGAACCAGCCGTAAGTAGCGGCCCTCGGCGATTGTCTCTTGGTCCATACTATTGCCTTCACGCGAAAAAATACTTGAGTCCTCAGGCTGTTACGCGCCTTCTTCATGGATAGGTTGCCCTCGCCCAACGAACGGCAGCACCATCAGGCTTCCTAGAAACTGCAAGGCCATGTCTTTCTGAGCATCCCAAAGGTCGCCTTGCTGGCCGTTGTACGCTTCGGCCTGTTGCGGCGACATGAAGACTGCTAGCAGCCATTCCGCCACTTCGTACAGGCTGCCGGCGGCCAGTACCCAACATAGGGCGAACAACGCGGCCCAAACTCGCCGCAACCCACCCCAGCGGACGGCCGACTCCGCCGCCGGAAAACTCCACAACAGGCCAAAGCTGAAATGGACCAGCCGGTCGTAGTTGTTGCGGGTCCAACCGTCCTGTTGCCCTAGGCGGCCCCCCGTCAGCCATGACAGCCAGTCGTGGTACGGAACAAGCGAATAGATGTAGCGGGCACCGACAATATGTAGCAGCCAAAAGGCGATCAGACAGGCGAACGAGGCATTGCTCAACCACTTCCGCCGGATCGCCACCCCCATCAGCAGCAATGCCACTACTGTGGGGGCGTGTTGCAACGACTGCTCAAAAGGGTAGAGCGGCCGAATCATCGACAGGGCCAACAGCAGCCACGACGCCAGCCACAGTGACCATTGCATCATGTGGCTACTTTCTCCTAGTGGCAAAGCGATCCTGCGGGTGACGTACCGTGCGAACAATTCTATCTTGGCCGCCGCGTGCTACAAATCCGCTATAAGATTGGCGGACCAGGTCAGGCACAGGCAGCCAGACGAGTCCTCGATTCGCAAGCAACCCAGAAACGGCCATGGGTTCACTTGAGTGAAGTAAACCGCCAAGCCCCGCCCGCTACGATTGGTTCGCGGGGCGCGTTATGCTGTAGCCATCAGTGCCAGACAAACCGCTGCCGGGGATTTTTATGACTGACTATGTTCAGGTGGTAACGACGTTGAGCAACCAGGATGATGCCGAGCGGATTGCCCGTTCGCTGGTGGAGCAGCGCCTGGCGGCCTGCGTGCAGATCGAAGGGCCAATCCGCAGCATCTACTGGTGGCAAGATAAGATGGAGTCAGCCGTGGAGTGGCGGCTGGTGGCCAAGACCCGCCGCGACCTCTACCGCGATCTCGAGCAATCGCTGGCCACCGTCCATCCCTTCGATGTGCCAGAAATTGTGGCGGTACCCATTTTGGCGGGCCATCCGGGCTACTTGGAATGGCTGGAGAAGGAACTCCCCGGCCGGCGTCCGCAAGGGACGTAAGGCCCGATGTACCATTTTCACGCCATGATCCATGCGCGGCCTGCCAAGGTGGCCGGCGGTGGCCCCGTTTCAGTCGCTGGTCTGGAAGTGCCGACCGTGATGCGTCCGACGGCGGACGCTGGCCAGTCCTTCGATGTTAGTTTTGAAGAGACGGGCGATACCCTCAACCGCTTGCCGCGGATGTTCTTTGAGCCCGATGGTTCCTTTGTGTGGGTGGGAGAGGGGCCGCCCGCCTGGCAAATGGATGGGCTGCTGTACGACCGGGACGGCCGCCTGTTGTATGCGGAGATCAAAGGTTGCTGTCCGCCGGCCCAGTTCGATCAGTTTCTGGCGGCACTAGGCTGGCCTGGTACGCCGCTGCTCTTTCAACTGGCGCAGGCGGCCCTGTTCTTGGAAGAGGCCGAGTTCCGCCTGATCGCGGCACGCCAACCGTCGGCATAAGGCCGCACGGCAAGTACAATGGCAGGCATACGCCGCCAAGCCGGTTGAGTTATGCTGGAGTATGGCGATTATTGGGCCGAAGGATGCGTGTGGTGCGGGGTTGTCGGCGATGGAATCGCCTCCTACAGGTTGCCGCCGGCACTTTTCATTGGGTTTTTCAGACATGGGCCTTCACTCGCGAAATCACGGCATCGGCAACGCAATCCTTACGGCGATCGCCATTTTTTTGCCGTCCACTAGCGGCGCGTTGGGGGAGGAAACTTCACCCAATGAGTTCGAGCGATCGATTGCTCCGCTGCTGGTTAAGCGCTGTCTGGGCTGCCATAGCGGCAGCGAGCGCCGCGGCGAGCTGGATCTATCGACCGCTGGCGGCTTGGCCCAAGGGGGCGACTCTGGGGCAGCTTTGATCGCTGGCAAACCGGGCCAAAGTTTGCTGCTGGAGCGCGTCGTGGAAGGGTCAATGCCGCCAAAGCCCCACGACCGGCTGACGGCCAAGGAAATCGCCGCATTGCAAGGGTGGATCGAGCGCGGGGCGGACTGGCCCCAGGATCGCGTGCTCAGCCCCTTCGAATACACCACGGAGCAGCGGGCTGGTTTTGACTGGTGGGCCTTTCAACCCGTCGTCCGGCCAGTGGTGCCCAGCGCCCCAGCCAGCCATGCCGATTGGCCTCGTGGCCCGATCGACAATTTTGTGTTGGCAAAGCTGGTAGCGGCGGAAATGACTCCCGCGCCCGAGGCGGACAAGCGAACCTATCTCCGTCGGGCGACGTTGGATCTGCTGGGCTTGCCCCCCACGCTGGAAGAGATCGACACTTTCCTGGCCGACGAATCGGCGACTGCCTACGAACGGCTAATCGACCGGCTGCTGGCCTCGCCCAATTACGGCGAGCGCTGGGGCCGCCACTGGATGGATGTGGCCCGTTACGGCGAGAGTGACGGCTTTGAAAACGACAAACTGCGTCCCAACGCCTGGCGGTATCGGGACTATGTTATCAACAGCCTGAACGACGATAAGCCTTACGACCAGTTTGTGCGCGAGCAAATGGCCGGCGACGTGCTGGAGCCAGTCACCCGCGACGGCATTGCGGCAACGGGCTTCTTGGTGGCCGGGCCTTGGGACGAAGTGCAAAACGTGGGGGCTAGCCAGACCGAACGAATGCGGACGCACGAGGAACAATTGGAGGAACTGATTGCCACGGTCTCACAGACGTTCTTGGGTTTGACCGTCAATTGCAGCCGCTGCCACGATCACAAGTTCGATCCAATCGCCCAGACAGACTATTACCGGCTGAAGGCCGTGTTTGACGGGGTCGATCATGGCAATCGCCCGCTGTTGACGCCCGCCGAACAACAAACGCACGAGCAACAAATCGCGCCGCTACGGGCCGCCGCGGCACAGTCCAAGCAGGCCTTGGAGGAGGTTCGCGGCAAGCTGGCCCCGGTAGCTCCGTTGTCCAAGACCGCTCCGGCGGCCAGCGTGCCGGGTAAGTTCGGCCAGGGGTTGGATGCGCGCCAGGATCATGCCGCAGCGGCATGGCGGGCCGAGTACCACCAGGCACCCTGGACGGTGGAGTGCTGGGCCCGGCTGGAAGGGAAACAGGCATTTAATATTCTGGTGGCGCACCAGCCCAAGGAATCGGCGGACCATTGGGAGCTTTATACTTACGCCGGCAGTGGCGAACTGAGCCTGTACATGCCCGGTTTCGCCCCGGCGGAGATTAAGTCGGGCGTCGATGTGACCGATGGACAATGGCATTACCTGGCGGCGCGCTTTGACGGACAAAAGGCGCAACTGCTGGTGGATGGGCGGCAAGTTAAGGAAGTAGCCGTGCAGCGGCAGCGCGAGGGCGGCCCCACCGGGCCGCTATACATTGGCGCCATTCCACCGGGGATCGGCTGCCAAGGGGAGATCGACGAGGTCCGTATTTCCAGCGGATTGCGCGAGATCGGCCCGCCCCCCGGCGAGCCGTTCGCGGTCGATGAACAGACGCTGGCGTTGTTCCACCTGGACCAGTACGTCGACGGCCTGCCGCGGAACGAAATCCCAGTTCCCAAAGCAGAACAGCCCGCCGGCACGGAGGCGCTGGATGAACTGAAACGGCAAGAAGTGGCATTGGCGGCTGAACTGAAACAACATGAGCAAGCCGTCGCCAAAATGGCCGCGCCGCAAACGTACAGTGGTGTCCGTCGGCAGCCACCCCCCACGGTGCTGTTCTTAAGGGGAGATATTGGCCAACCTGGGCCCACGGTCGTGGCGGCGGGGCTAAGTGCCATACAGCGGCCCGCCGCCGACTGGCAGTTGCCAACGGATGCGTCGGAGGCACAGCGTCGGCAGCGTTTTGCCGCTTGGGCCACCAGTCCCGATCATCCCCTCACGGCACGGGTGATGGTCAACCGCGTCTGGCAGCAGCACTTTGGCCAGGGGCTGGTGGAGATGCCCAGCGATTTTGGCTTCAACGGCGGGCAGCCATCACACCCAGAACTGTTGGACTGGCTGGCGAGCGAATTCGTGGCGGACGGCTGGAGCCTGAAGCGGCTGCATCGGCGGATCATGCTGTCGGCGGCTTATCGGCAATCGTCGCGGCACGACGCTGGCGCGGCCGCCACGGACGCCGGCAACAAATGGCTCTGGCACTTTGCACCGCGGCGGATCGAAGCCGAGACCATTCGCGACTGCATGTTGGCCGCCAGCGGCGAACTGAACCGCGCGGTCGGCGGTGAAAGTTACCGGCCTTTCACCGTGACCTCCATCTTGACGCAGTTCTACCACCTGATCGACGACGGCCGGCCCGACTTCAATCGCCGCACAATCTACCGCATGTCGATCAATACCGGAAAAAGCCCGCTCTTGGATGCGTTAGATTGCCCCGCCCCATCCATCAGCAGCCCGCAGCGGCGATCGACCACCACGGCCACGCAGGCCCTAGCACTGATGAACGACTCATTCGTGCTGCGCCAAGCCGATCGCCTGGCCGAGCGCGTGCGGGCGTTGGCCGGCGAGAATGTACCCAATCAGATCAACACCGCCTATCGGCTGACGCTGGGCCGGCCGGCCACGCCCGAGGAGCTTTCCGCCACCGCCAAGCTAGCGGCCGAGCACGGCCTGCCGAGCGCCTGCTGGGTGCTGTTGAACACCAGCGAGTTTCTGTATCTGCGGTGAACATGCTATCATCGCCGGCCTATGTGCGGCATTGCTGGCGCGATCTGGATGCAAGATGCGGCACCGCTGGAGCGCGAGACGCTCGAGCGGATGACTGATGTGCTGCGCCATCGCGGACCCGACGACGCCGGGCACTACACCAGCGAAGTCCGCGTGGGACAGGCGCACCAGGCCACCCCGGGGGTGGCGCTCGGTTTTCGGCGGCTGTCGATCATCGACCTGGCGGGCGGGCACCAGCCCCTCTCCAACGAGGATGATTCAATCTGGATCGTCTTCAATGGCGAGGTTTACAACTTTGTCGAATTGCGGCGGCGGCTAGAGGGGGCGGGCCATGTCTTTCGCACCAACTCCGACACCGAAACGATCGTCCATCTTTACGAAGACGAAGGCCCGGAGTGCTTTAGCCATTTGCGGGGCATGTTTGCCGTCGCCATTTGGGACTCCAACAAGCGGCAGCTTGTGCTGGGGCGCGACCGGCTGGGTAAAAAGCCGTTGGTCTACCGGGTCGAGCAAGGCCGGTTGCTGTTTGCCAGTGAGTTAAAAGCCCTGCTGCAAGTGCCCGGCGTGCCGCGCGATATCGACCCGGCCGCGCTAGATGAGTATCTCACGTACCAGTACGTGCCGCATCCTAACACTATCTTCCGCGGCATTCGCAAGCTTCCGCCCGCCTCGTATGCCGTCTTCCGCGATGGGCAGTTGACTGTCGGCCGCTATTGGCAGCCCGATTTTGCCGCCCAGATCGAGCGGCCCCATGCCGACTATCTCAACGAACTGCGCGAAACGCTGACCGAAAGCGTGCGATTGCGGCTACAGGCCGATGTTCCCCTGGGGGCGTTTCTGTCGGGCGGTGTCGATTCGTCGATCATCGTGGCCTTGATGAAACAGCTTACGAAGCAGCCCGTGAAGACCTTTTCAATTGGCTTTCCGGTGGCGGCTTACGACGAGACCTCGTTCGCCCGCGAGGTGGCCGGGCATTTGGGGACCGAACATCAAGAGTTCCGCGTCGAGCCCAGCGGCGTGGAGATTCTGCCCAAACTAGTCTGGCATTACGATGAGCCGTTCGCCGATAGCTCAGCCATTCCCACCTGGTATGTCTCGGAATTGACTCGGAGGCATGTCACCGTGGCGCTGACGGGCGACGGCGGCGACGAACTATTCGCGGGTTATCCGCGCTATCGGGCGGCTCACCTTGGCAGCACCTTCGACAAACTGCCGGCGGCCATGCGACGGATGATTGCCAGCCCGTTGTGGCAGAAAGTGCCAGGAGGTAGCCGGCAGCGTTCGTTGGTTCGCAAGTTCAAACGGCTGACGGAATCGCTGGCCTTGCCACCCGTACGCCGTTACTTAGAGTGGATCGCCATCTTTGGCGAGGCCCGCCGCGCAGCCCTTTACCGTGACGATTTTCTGGCCCAACTGCCCGATTGCGACCCCTTGGGTTTCTTAACGCAAGCCTTCACCCGTTTGCGCGGCCGCGACCCTGTGACGACGGCCAGCCTGGCCGATCTTGTGACCTACCTGCCGTGCGACTTGATGACCAAGGTCGATATCGCCTCGATGGCCCACTCGCTGGAGTGCCGGGCACCTTTCTTGGATCACCATGTGGTGGAGTTAGCGGCAGCCATGCCTGTGGCGCTTAAGTATCGTCGTGGCCGCGGCAAGCGAATTCTTCGCGAGTTGTTCGGGCCGATGTTGCCCAAGCGGGTCTTTCGCCGGCCCAAGATGGGCTTTGGCGTGCCGCTGGCCGACTGGTTTCGCGGGCCGCTCAAGGCTTACGCCAGCGAAGTCTTGCTCGACCCGCAAACTTTGGCCAGGGGCTACTTCCGGCCGGCGGCGGTGCAGGCCTTGTTCGACGAGCATCAATCGCGCCAATTCGACCATAGCCACCGCCTGTGGGCGCTGTTGTTCTTTGAGTTGTGGGCACGTGAGTGGGCAGGGTAGATTGTTACCAGTTGACGTCGCTGGTCCGGTTGGCAATCTGGATACGAGAGTTCTGTCGATGGATCTGCGTTCGGGGGTATCGGTTTGGCAGGGAACCGCCGGCATGCCGCTTGATTCGGACATTTCCCTTCGCCTCGATAACGAGATCAAGTGCGAAGTGGCCATTGTGGGCGGAGGGGTGTCGGGCGCGTTGGCAGCCTACTTTCTGTTGCGGGAAGGGGTCGATGCCATCTTGCTGGACAAGGACCGCGTGGGTGCCGGCAGCACGGCGGCTAGCACCGGGCTGTTGCAGTACGAAGTCGATACGCCGCTCCATGAGTTGATCGGTAAAGTCGGCCAGGCTTCCGCCGTGCGAAGCTACCAGCTTGGCCTGGGCGCGATCGACACGATTGAGCAAACGCTTGAGGAACTGGGTGACGATTGCGGGTTTAGTCGCCAGCCAAGCCTGTATCTGGCCAGTTCACTCGCCGATTTGCCCGGCCTGATTGCCGAGTACGAGTGCCGCAGGACGTTCGGGTTTGATGTGCAATTGCTGTCGGCCGCGGAAATTGCCAGCATGTCGACATTCTCGGCCGCTGGGGCCATTCGCTCTACGGGTGATGCTCAAATCAATCCCTTGCAGTTCACGCAAGCCCTTATCAAAGCGGCGGAACAACGCGGGCTGAGAGTCTTCCGCGAGACCCAGGTCAGGCAAATAATTCCCGACGAGCTAGGAGTGACGTTGGCCACCGATCGTGCGAGAGTAACCGCCAGGCGCGCGGTGATTGCCACCGGTTATGCCGCGCATCAACACCTTCGGCAAGACATCGGCACGCTGCATAGCACCTTTGCCGCGGCCAGTTCGCCGCTAGCCTGCTTCGATGGGTGGCCCGACCAATGCCTGCTGTGGGAAACGGCCCGGCCTTATTTTTACCTTCGCACGACGCCCGATGGACGGGCAATTCTGGGGGGCGAGGATACCGACTGTGCCACGGACCATCAGCGCGACCAGCTTGTTGCCGAAAAGCTGCACTTGTTGCAAAAACGCTTCACGACGATGTTTCCCCGCATCCCGATCGAACTGGAATACGCCTGGGCGGGGACGTTCGCAGAAACGAAGGATGGCTTGCCATACATCGGCGAGACGCCGGAGTTTCCCCATGCCTATTTCGCGCTGGGTTATGGAGGCAATGGCATTACCTTTAGCGTCTTGGCCGCGCGGATCATTGCGGATCTGTTCGTCCGCCGGCAAAATGAAAATGCGACGATATTTCGCTTCGATCGGTAACCGTGAAAAGTCCGCGGCACCATTTTTGCATCCCCCTCTTGTTCCGTTATTAGCAACTCTCGCATCCAGTTTTGCTTCGATAGGTCGGTGTCATGGCAACCAATAAGATTGTCGAGCGGCCAGGTAGCCCGTGGGCGTTGTGGTTTGGATGGGCCGTGCTGGGGGGCATCGTGGGTGTCTCCTCGGCGATTATTTACAACCGTGTCATGTCGCCTTCTCTGCCGGTCGCGCATGTGGTTCACAAGCCCGTTAGTGACGTGTCTGTGACGGAGAATCGGTTCGACCGTGTAGACGCGGCCCTGTTGGGCTGGTGGGAAACCTTGGAAGCCAGCCAGCCGACGGAAAGTTTTACCGTCGAGTACCAGGAGGACGGCACGTTCGTGGCGCGGCCCGTTCTGCTCTCGGGTGAAGCCACGTTCCTGGGGCAGCCGCTCCCCTTGGCTGGCTTGACCGGCCATTTCACTTCCAGGCGGGTGGGGAATGGTCTCAAGATTCAGCACCATTTGAATGCCGGTGACTCCAGCTTGCCGGTCGCATTCGTGGCCACGTATGGCCGCACGGCCTCGTTTCGTGTGTCGGGCAAGCCATTGGATGCCTGGATCCGTCTGGGCCGTATCGACGAAGCCCCGCTGAGCGATACGTACTAGTCGCCGGCATTACGCGGTAGGTTCCGCAAAGGCCCAACGGAAAGGGCGGTCGTGGCTGGCCGCCATCTGGCCATGCCGCATTCCGACCCTGTAGATATTTGAAGATTATGCATTGCCAGCGAGTTGAATGCGCACCGGCAATTAGACGAGGCTTGGTGAGAACCACGAATCTAACGAATGAATCTCCTGAGTGGAAACTCGCTTGAGGAAAAGGGGGCGGGCAGCGACTAGAAGAACTCGTACCGTAGGATCCTTATTCGTTTGATTCGTGGTTCTTCTCTTGGCGGGGCAGGACGATCCCGCCGTTCTCGGCCGCAATGGGCAATCCGGCCTGTGTATACGGCGTTTTTGGCGATCTCGGCCCTTCAAGATGAAAAGCCGATTGTCGCCGTCGGAGACGCCTCCTACAGCCAAGTGCCTCCCACGGCAATGAGTTGACCCGCTTTTGTTGGATTATCTTCAAATGTCTGCCAACCCTGGCTGTCGATTGACAGCCGGCGGCGTGCTGTTGTAATGGGGCGGACTCTTGGAATCTCCCTCTTGATGGAGCAGAGCAACATGGCCGGCACAGAGCAGCAAGCAAACGGTCTGGAGAACGCGGGTCCGCTCTCCATCTTGGCTATCCACGCGCATCCCGATGATATGGAGTTTCAATGTGCCGGCACGTTGGCCTTGCTGGCCGCCGCAGGCCACCAGATTCATATCGTGACGATGACACCGGGCGACTGTGGCAGCAAGCTCTTGCCACCCGATGAAATCGCCGCCATTCGCCGGGCGGAGGGCAAGGCTGCCGCCGACGTGATTGGTGCCTCTTACGATTGCCTGGAGTTTCGCGATTTAAGCATTGTGATCGACAATGACTCCAAGCGCCGCGTGACCGAGTGCATTCGGCGGCTGCGGCCGCGCGTGGTGATGACCGCTCCCCCCGTCGATTACATGGACGACCATGAAGCCACCAGCCGCCTCGTTCGCGATGGCTGCTTCAACGCTGGCTGCCCCAACTACGCCACGCGGCAGTGGGAACCGGCCGGCCCGATCGACTGGATTCCGCACCTGTACTACGTCGATCCGCTTGAGGGAATGGACTTGTGGGCAAAACCGATCGAACCCCATTTTTACGTCGATGTCTCGACAAAGTTTGAGACCAAGCGGGCCATGTTGGCTTGCCATGACAGCCAGCGGGAGTGGCTGCGCGCTCAACATGGCGTCGATGAATACTTGGAAAGCCAGCGCCGTTGGGGGCAACAACGAGGCAGCCAGATCAAAGTTGCCTTCGCGGAAGCCTTCCGGCAACATCGGGGGCATCCCTACCCGCACGACAATTTGCTGGCCAGCCTGCTGAAATCCCTGGTGGTGGAAGCGGGCTGAGGCGGCTACACGTTGCAGGCCCACCCGTAGCCAGCCATTGTGAGAACCACGAATCGAACGAATCGAACGAATGAATTTTTCGCATGGAGTCTTGCCCACGTAGGAAGAGGCGGACCGCGACCTGGAAAGAATCTTTCGGCGAATTCTTATTCGTTCGATTCGTTCGATTCGTGGTTCATCTTTTCGTCGCGACAATTGAGGCTCAATGCTATCGCAAATTGACCGTGGCCGAGATTGGATTCGGCCGATTGTTCGAGACAACTTCGGCTAGATAACATTGAAACGGACCATGTTCGGGCCGAAGCGTCAGAAAGAATTCCTGCAGCGTGCCGCTCTCTTCCAACGGCACCTGCACCGAAACCGGCTCGCCCTTGGCGGGGACGATAACCCAGGAATAACGCCCATTCGTGGCTGGCCCGCCTTGCGCAAACTGGTAATCAACACTGAAACCCATCGCCGTTCCCGATGGCAAGGTTTGCGCCAATGCCACGCCCGACGAAAGCGTGACTTTGACCGTGGCGGACGACCCCGCTGCGCTGGGCGAGTTCGCGGTGGATGGCGGGACCGCCAACGGAGCTGGCCCTGGGGGTTGTGCTAATTCGGCGTTGGGCACGACGTCCTGTTCCGCGGGGACCGGTGCGGGCGAGTCAGGCAGCGCACCATTGGCTGGGGCCTCCGCGACTGCGTCTGTCTCCGCGGCAGATGGCTGGTCGGGGGCGGGTTTGATCCCAAGCGACTTTTTATACGACGACTGCAACTGGTCGCAACCGGCCAACAATAGCAGGCAGGCTAGCCCGCATGACACGCATGGCCAAGATCGAAACATGGCAAAGCTCTCCGGCAAGAGTCTCGGCTGGAATTTGGCGATTGGCGATCAACCGCTGCACCGCATCCAACCTTTACGCTATCATTGAACCTGATGAACAAGGCCTTTGTCAAAGAACCCGATCCCACGGTGGGCGGAAACTGTCCGCGTTGCGGCTCGGCGGGGGTGGCGGTGGGCGCAACCACGCTCGACGCCTTCTTGAATGCCGAGGCCCGGCGGAATCTTTCAGAGGTAGGCTGGTTTTGTCCCTTCCCCCGCTGTGAAGCCGCCTACTTCGACTCATTTGAACGGGTGGCCGAAGTTGACGCGTTGCTTCGCCCGGCCTATCCCAAAACGCTCGGTGCCCCCCTCTGCGGCTGTTTCGGCTTGACCGCCGAAGAGATCGAACAAGATGTCCACGATCCGGTCCCCATCCGCTGCCGCGAGTTGTTGGCCAAAGCCAAAAGCGATCAGGCCCGCTGTTCCGTCATGTCCCCCACCGGCCAATCGTGTGTCGGTGAAGTCCAGAAGTACTTTCTGAAGTACCGCCAAGAGATTCAGTCTCGCCAACGGAATGAATAATGTCGGAGGCTGACCGCATCAAATGGGACGCACGCTACAGCCTAATGCGTGAAGTTGCTCGAACGCCCGAGCCGTTCTTGTTGAGCCTGGACGGACAATTGCCCCGGCAAGGGCGTGCGTTGGATATAGCCGGCGGAACGGGCCGCAACGCGTTATGGCTGGCCAGGCGCGGGCTGGAAGTGACGCTGGCCGATATTTCCGAGACTGCGCTGCGGTTGGCCGTCGACGAAGCGCTGAAACGCGGCCTGCCATTAACAACACGATCAGCCGATCTGGAAGTTGATCCTTTGCCGGCAGGCCCTTGGGACTTGATCGTGTCATGCCATTTTCTCTGGCGGCCGATGTATGCCGCGGCGCTGGAACAATTAGCTCCCGGCGGGCGGTTGGCCGTCGTACAGCCCACGCAATCGAACCTGGAGCGGCACGCCAGCCCCAGCCAGCGATTCTTGCTGGCAAACGGCGAACTACCTGGCCTGGCCAGCGGTTTCACCATCGACTATTACGATGAAGCCTGGCGCGAGTCGGGCAGGCACGAGGCTTGGCTGCTTGCGAGCAAGCCCTAGAGACACAACCTCTTGCCCTTGCAAGATTTAGCGCTTGCAACTTTAATCCTACGATTCAATACCGCTGTTCTTGCGCGCGAGAAGGCGATTGGCGTTAGAATAGAGGTCCGCTGGGACCAATCGCCTGCCGCGGCGCTCGACCCGGTTTAGGTGCGGACTTTCCGCGCAACCCCCAATAGGGGCCGAGGCCAAACTTTGTTCTTAGTTCTTCTGGTGGCTGCGTGATGTCGAATGTGAAAGAACCATCCCCGCCCACCAAGCCCGCCAATTCCGAGCCATTCGTCGATCGCTGGTTCCACCCGCGGATTTGGGACGGACTGGATGTTGGCAGTTGGCTGTCGCTGTTGTCGCGCAACCGTTTCGCGGTCCATTGGTCGCGGGCTTCGGTGGCGCTAGTCGTTTCGATCATGGCTCCCTGCCATACGGTGCTGCGTTGGGTGCAGACGATATTCTGGGGAAAGCAGATCAACCGCACCGAGATCAAAGAGCAGCCGCTGTTTATCTTGGGACATTGGCGGAGCGGCACCACCTTTCTGCATGAGCTATTGGTGCTGGACGAACGGCATTCGTTTCCAACCAGTTACGAATGTTTCGCGCCGCACCATTTCTTGCTGACCGAGGGAATCATCAGTCGCTGGTTCAACTGGGTCATGCCCAAGAAGCGGCCCATGGACAACATGGCCGTCGGTTGGGACCGCCCTCAGGAAGACGAGTTCGCCCTGTGCAATATCGGGCTGCCGTCGCCCTATCTCACGTTGGCGTTTCCCAACCGCCCGCCTCAATATCAAGAATACCTGACGTTCGACGACGTGCCGCCAGAAGATGTGGCCCGTTGGCAGAGCGGCTTTCGACGGTTCTTAACGATGGTCACCTGCCGCAATCCCAAGCGGATGGTCTTGAAATCGCCGCCGCATACGGGGCGCATTCGCGTATTGGCCGAGATGTTTCCCGATGCCCGGTTTGTGCATATCGTCCGCGACCCCTACGTGCTGTTTCAATCGACCATGAAGATGTGGAAGGCCATGTACGACGTGCAAGGCCTGCAGCCCCCCAAGTTCGAGGGCCTGGAAGAGCATGTCTTCGAGACGCTCAATTTCATGTACGCCGCCTTTGAGCGTGACCGGCACCTGATTGGTCCCGGCCGATTTTGCGAGGTGCGGTACGAGGATCTCGTGCGCGATCCGGTGGGTCAATTGCGTGCGATCTACGACCAGTTGGAACTAGACGGTTTTGAGGAGGCGCTGCCTGCCTTTCAAGAACATCTGGCCGGCCAGTCAGACTATCAGCCCAACCGCCATCAGATGCCGGCCGAACTCAAAGCCAAGATCGCCGACCGCTGGGCCGATTTCATCCAACGCTACGGGTACTAGCGCGAGATGTAGGAGGCTGATGGCTGACAGCTTCTCCGCTAACAGCTTCTCCGCTCTTCCCAATCAAGCAACCTAGGGCTTGACCCTGCGGACGGGCCTGCTGAGAATCGGTTGCTGTCCGATCTTTTCTCGCCTTTGGACTTGCTTCATGCCCGCTACCAGCCAGGTTCCCGATGCCGCCGGCCGATTTGGCCGTTTTGGCGGCCGTTATGTACCCGAGACCCTGACCCGGGCGCTGGTCGAACTCGACGCCGAATACGAGAAAGCCCGCCACGACCCGCGGTTTCAGGCCGAGTTGGATGACCTTTTGCAAAACTACGTCGGCCGGGCCTCGCCGTTGTACCATGCCGCGCGGCTCAGCCAGCAGTTAGGCGGAGCGCAGATCTACTTGAAGCGCGAAGACCTGAACCATACCGGCGCTCACAAAATCAATAACACGCTGGGACAGGCCCTGCTGACCCTGCGGATGGGCAAGCGGCGGGTGATTGCCGAGACTGGGGCCGGCCAACACGGCGTGGCCACGGCCACCGCTTGTGCCCGCTTTGGGCTGCCCTGCGTGGTCTATATGGGCGAGGAAGATATTCGCCGACAAGCACCCAACGTCTTCAGCATGAAACTGCTGGGGGCCGAGGTCCGTCCCGTCACGTCGGGCTCGCGGACACTGCGAGACGCCATCAACGAGGCCATGCGCGATTGGATGAGTTCCGTTGAGACGACGCATTACATCATCGGTTCGGTGGTAGGCCCGCACCCCTTTCCACGGATAGTGCGGGATTTTCAAGCGGTGATTGGCCGCGAGACCATCGAGCAAAGCCGCCGGCAGATTGGCCGCCTGCCAGAACTGGTGATTGCCTGCGTTGGCGGCGGCAGCAACGCGGCCGGCATGTTTTATCCGTTCGTGGAGCACGAAGGCGTGGAACTGCTGGGCGTGGAGGCGGGGGGCCGGTCGAGCGCCGCCGGCGACCATGCCTCGCCCTTGTCGTATGGAGAGCCGGGCATTCTTCACGGCAGTTACAGCTATGTGATGCAAGACGAGGATGGCCAGACTTGCGACGTCCATTCGATTTCCGCCGGGCTGGACTATCCCGGCGTGGGACCAGAACACAGCTATTGGAAAGACGCCGGCCGCGTGCGGTATACGGCCAGCCGCGATGACGAAGCCCTGGCCGCCTTCGACATGCTGGCCAAGGCCGAAGGCATTCTGCCCGCCCTGGAAAGCTCGCACGCGGTGGCCAAAGCCATCGAACTAGCCCCCCAGCGCCGGCCCGACGAAGCCATCGTCGTCTGCCTTTCCGGCCGCGGCGACAAAGACGCGGCGGAGATAGCCAGGCTACGAAATGTAGAATGAGAAGTGTCGAATGCCGAGTCTCGAGTGGCCGGCAGGCAATCCAAAATCGAAAATCAAAAATCAAAAATCAAAAACCCTCCATGTCTTCCATCGACACGCTCTTCCAATCGCTTCGCCAACAAGGCCGCAAGGCTTTCATGCCGTTCCTGACGGCGGGCGACCCCGATCTGGAATTTTCCGCGGCCGCCATTCAAGAATTGGTCAAACGGGGCAGCCACCTGTGCGAGGTCGGCATTCCCTACAGCGACCCCATCGCCGATGGGCCGGTCATTCAGGCCTCGTACACGCGGGCCTTGGAAAAAAAAGTTAAGCTGGGCCAGATATTGGACATGCTGGGGCGCGTCACCGGGGGCCTGGCCGCACCCGTCGTGACAATGGTCAGCTACGCCATCGTCTACCGGCACGGGTTGGAACAATACGTCCGCGATGCCCAGGCGGCCGGCGTGGCCGGGGCGATCGTGCCCGACCTGCTGGTGGAGGAGGCCGACGAGCTGGCCGCTATCTGCCGCCGCCAGGACTTCAGCCTGATCCAGCTCGTCACGCCCACCACGCCCCGCGAGCGGGCCTTGCGCATCGCCCAATCGTCGAGCGGGTTCATCTACTACGTCTCAGTGACGGGCATCACCGGCGAACGGACGGAACTCCCCAAGGAATTGTTGGAAAACGTCTCCTGGCTGCGCGGCCAGACCGAATTGCCGATCTGCATCGGCTTCGGCATCGGCCGGCCCGAACACGTCAAACTGCTGGCCCCGGTTAGTGACGGGCTGATCGTCGGCTCGGCCATCGTTCGCCGCTTCGCCGAAATGGCCAGCAAGCCGCGCCAGCAAGTTCTGCAAGAGATCGGCGATTACGCGGCCAGCTTGTTGGCCGCGCTGGAGTCGCCGTGACCCAGGCTAATCAAATGGGAGTACTCGATATGTTCCGCCATTGGATCTGTGTGACGTGGGAAACCTGCCTGAACGGCTTATGGTTTGGCTGTCTGATGCTCGCCCTTGCGTCCGATGCCCTCGGAGCCGAAACGCCCGAAAAGCTGCGGGTATACATCGGCACCAACACCGGGCCTGATAGCCAGGGCATTTACATGTGCGAGCTCGATCTGGCGACGGGCCAACTCAGCGAGCCGCGGTTGGCGGGCGAAGCGGTCAACCCATCGTTCTTGGCGCTGCATCCCACCGGCAAGTTCATGTACTCCGTCGGGCAGATCGAAGACAGCGGCGGCCAGAAGTTGGGGGGCGTCAACGCCTTCTCCGTCGACGCCAAAAGCGGCAAGCTGACGTTGCTCAACCAGCAATCGTCGGAAGGCGCGGGCCCTTGCCACTTGGTGGTGGACGCCGCGGGAAAGGCCGTGCTTGTCGCCAATTATGGGGGCGGCAGCGTGGCATCGCTGGCGATCGGGGCGGATGGCCGTTTGGCACCCGCCTCGTCGGCCATTAAACATCAGGGGCAAGGCAGCGATCCAGCCAAGGTGCCTATGTCACACGCCCATTCGATCAATCTCGATGCCGCTAACCGGTTTGCTTTTTGCGCCGATTTGGGCCTTGACCAGGTACTGGTCTACCGTTTTGATGCTGACAAGGCCACCTTAACGCCACACGACCCGCCGTTTACCAAAGTGGCGGAAGGGGCTGGCCCGCGGCACTTCGCGTTTCATCCAGGGGGCAAGTTTGCTTACGTCATCAACGAACTGGGCAACACCGTTACCGGCTTCAACTACGACGCCGACAAAGGGGTGCTGACGGAACTGCAAACAATCGGCACGCTGCCCGACGGTTACAACGACAAGAGCTACACGGCCGAGGTTGTGGTCCATCCCACGGGCAAGTTTTTGTACGGCAGCAACCGCGGCCACGACAGCATCGCCATTTTTTCCATCGACCAGGCGACGGGCAAACTAACCGCGACAGGGCACGAATCGACCGGCGGCAAGTGGCCTCGCAATTTCAATATCGACCCCACCGGCAAGTATTTGCTGGCCGAAAACGCGCAGTCGAACAGCATCGTTGTCTTTACGATCGATCAGGCGGCTGGCACGCTTACGCCAACGGGGCAATCGTTGACCGTGCCGCAGCCGGTTTGCATCAAGTTCGCAAAGCCATAGGATACGGTACGAAACAACTTCCGCATTGGAACCTCCCTCTCCCTCTGGGAGAGGGCCGGGGTGAGGGTTTGGTTGATGGCGGCCATTTCGCCACATCTCCCTCTCCCCAACCCTCTCCCGGAGTACCGGGAGAGGGGGCCAAAAGGGGAAGTTATTTCGTACCGAATCCTTAACCAGACGGGCTATTCCCATTCGCCCAACGTGACCTCGGTCTCTTGCAAGTCGCCGCCGCGCGTGAACTTGACGCCGACCTTGTCGCCCCCCACATGCTTACTGATGAGGGCCGTCAGGGCCTCGAACGAGTCGATCGGCTGGCCGTCGAATTCGATAATGATGTCGCCGGTTTGCAAGCCAGCTTCGTCGGCGGCGGATTCCGGTTTGATGAACAAGATCTCGCAGCCATTGTTGTTGGGCATGCCGCGGATGCCCAACAGCGCGCCGGCGCGGCGGTCGATGGTGGTGTGGGGCAGCGCTTGCTGCAACTGGGCCAGGCCCTCGTCGCTGATCCGCGTGCCGTACAACTCTAACTTGGCGAGATTGGTCAGCGGCTTGAGGTGGGCGATCCCTTCATCCGTCACCTTGGAGCAGCGAATGCTGAGGTTTTCCAAGCCGTCCAACCATTTAAGATAGCTCAGCCCGGCATCGCCCCCTTCCCAGTTCTTGCTCAGCAACAGCCGTTCGGTCATGACTCCCTGAAAGTTGTCACCGTGATCCATGACGCCGCCCAGCTTTTGCACGGCTTCCAGCGATCGCCGCGAGCGGGCTTCCGCATGAAACCGCAGCGCCAACGCCGCGCGCTGGGCAGACGAAGTAAAGCCCGAATCGGCCAAATGCCGCAAGGCGTCGGCGGCCTGGTCGGCCGTATCCAAGTCGCGATCGATCGACAGGTCGCGCAAAATTTGTACGGCCCGGCAGGTTACCTCCAGATTGTCCCCGCCAGCCGCTTCGATCAAGGCCGGGATCACCGCCGATCCCTGTTCGCGCAGCCATGCGGTAGCCCGTTCGCGGGCGTAGTAACTATCGGCATTCATGGCCACAATGGCCGCGCCAAATTCACCCTGTGCGGCGTCGGCATCCGCGGCGCTAGCCGTCCGCAACGTGGCAGCGCAAAGGCAAACGCTCCCCAGAAGAGCCAGCGTCCTCTTAGAATCGCCGAGTTGAGCCATCCCACACGTCTCCCACGACAGGCACGGCGCAGACTCATCAGGAGCCGCGGCCAGCACTCTATTCTAGCCCATCGCGCGGTTTGTGTGGAGAACGATTCGCCGCCGGCGATGTTCCTACACCTTATCGTGAGGCAGCTTCACCTGCCCGGCGTCGTTATTGAGCACGTCGTACCGTTTGCGCAGGTCGCGGGTTCCCTTGGGAAGCTCAACCTCTGCTTTGTCCTCGTCATGGCCCCTTTTCTTTAAGCCGGCCCGCTCTAGCAACGGTCGAGAGAATATATCGGCCACCGCTTCGTCTTGGGGGGGCGGACCGACGGCACCCAAGTCCGCCGGCGAGTAGTTCAACTCAAACTTGTGCTTGGACACCGACAGCGTGTCGCCCGGATCGATCCGTTTCTTGTCCTTGCCGACACGCGCATCATTGACCTTCACCCCGTTGCGGCTGTTAAGATCATTGACATACCAATAACCGCCTTGCAATTCCAGCTCGCAATGGTGGGCCGAAACATTGGTAAACCGCAAGGTAATATCGCAGCTCTCGCGGCGGCCAATCAGCAAACGAGGCTTCCGCAAGGGGATATTGTCGCCGCCCAGTTCCGGTACCAGTTCGCCGAACATTTCGTTAGACATAAGATTCAGGCCTCTTGCTTTGCTTGATCCCTGGGCTTTATCATCGTTCCGCGGATGACTATTTCAATCTAGGCAAGGAAGATTGTGCCGTCAACGATTTCACCAGAATCTCGGACCAACCCGCCCGCTTCTGGCTGGCGCGCCGCCGGCCTGCGCTACTATTCCTACAACCACTACCTAAGGCAAAAGTTCCAGGAGCGCATCCACAAAGTCAGCCTGGATGGCGGCTTTACGTGCCCCAACGTCGACGGCACGGCCGCCGTGGGGGGCTGCGTATTTTGCGATAACCGCAGCTTTAGCCCCAGCCGCCGCACCCGCCGGATTTCCATCACCGAACAGCTCAACGATGGCATGCGCCGCCTGAGTACGCGCGTGCAAGCCCAGCGGTTTCTGGCTTATTTTCAGCCGGCCACCAACACCTACGCGCCGGTCGAACGGTTGCGAGGTCTGTACGAAGAGGCTTTGTCACACCCGCAAGTCGTGGGCCTGGCCATTGGCACCCGTCCCGATTGCGTACCGCCTGACGTATTGCAACTATTGGCCGAGTTAGCCCAGCGGCACTATTTGTCGGTGGAGTACGGGCTGCAAACCATTCACGACCGCTCACTGGATTGGATGAACCGAGGGCACCACTACGACGCCTTCCTGGATGCCATGCAGCGCAGCCGGGGGTTGGGCTTTCAGATCTGCGCGCATGTCATGCTGGGCCTTCCCGACGAGTCGGCCGAAGACATGCTGGCCACCGCCCGCGAGGTCGCCCGCCTGCAACTAGACGCCGTGAAATTGCACAACTTGTATGCAGTTCGGGGTACTCCGCTGGGTGAATGGGTCGAGGCGGGGTCCGTGCGGTTGATGGAGCGCGACGAATACATTCGCACGGCGGTCGATTTCCTGGAGCTTTTGCCTCCCGATTGCGTGGTGGAACGCGTCCACGGCGACGCCCCGGCGGACTATCTGGTTGGTCCCGCCTGGTGCCTGGATCGCGTCGGCGTGCGGCAAGCCCTGGATGCGGAGTTCTCGCGGCGCGATACCTGGCAAGGCAAGAAATGGCAGGCCGCCCCAACCCTTCCAACGCCATGAACGAAACCGCTCCCCGCCGCTGGCGAAGTTTTAGCTTGCGGACTTTGTTGATTGTGGTAACCCTGCTCTGCTGCTGGCTGGGGTGGGAGTCGAGCGTGGTCCGTGAACGGCGAGCGGTGCGAGCACATTATCAGGCCAAGAGCGTAATCCAATTCGTAACCGCCGCGGAATATCTGCAGCGATACACGCCAGCCACCAAGGCCGTGATCGAGTCAGCCGTCAGCGTCCCGCTGGCACGTCGGTGGATGGGAGATGAAGCGATCCAGGAAGTTTGGTACGGCGGACAGCTTACCGAGGACGACATGGCGCTGCTCAAGCGAGTCTTTCCGGAAACGGAACTGCACGAAATCCCTCCCGAACCATGCCATCCCGGTTGTTTTCCGGCAGGCACGTTGATCGATACGGCAAGTGGCCCGCGCTGTATCGAAACCATCAAACAGGGTGATACGGTTACGTCCATCCTGCCCAACGGCCAATCGGTGGAAACCGAGGTACAGACGGTCTTCGTCACAGATAACCGGCTTTGGAAAGTCACCACGTCGGCTGGCGAATTGATAACGACCGAGACACAACCGTTGTGCCTGTCAGCGAATCGCCTGACCGCCGCGGGCGAGTTGGATCCCGGCGACCATGTTCTCTTCCGCCGCCACGGCGCGGTGGAGTCTGTCACCGTCTTAAGGGTGGCCCGCACTGACCGGTTGGATAAGGTCTATAATTTGATTCTCGGCAAGTCTGAGGTCTTCGTAGCGGGCGGATTTCTGGCCAGGAGCAAGCCGCCACGGCATTCGCCGGTCGCCGTGTCGCATCCTGCCGATGGCTTGTAGAAGGCGATTCCCCCTCGCCGACACAAGCCTTGGCCGTCTGCCAACGGCGATCATGCGTCCAAACGATTGCCCTGGGGGACTCCCATAGTTTTAGCGTGGCCGGTTTGCGGGCATCGTCGGTTGGGGACCATCCATTCATTCGCTGGGAGGGGATGGTTGTCGCGGGCCATGACGTAATCGTTGTCACATCAATTTGTTACGATTGCATGGCGGTGCCGATGATTGCACGATCGAAGGACGGGCACCCTGCAGCCGCACCGAGCAAGGGGAGTACCCTAGCCATCGTCGAAAGTTGGCGGACCCCGCTGGCTACCGCGGGTTCGCGTGTGGTAACTCCATCAATGGAGTACCACGTGCGAAGCGGGGGTGTTGCTTGAGGAACCGGATGCGATAATTCCGCACGTCCGGATCCGTGGGAGCCCTGGGCGAGCAATCGCCCGGGACGACCCGGCGCAAGCCGCCTAAACGCAGTTCGATCCGAACGTAATTCAAAGACCTGATTTCTCAGGCCAGAGTATGTTTCGTCTATTGTAGTCATGGGCTCCTCTTGATCCCTTGCCAAACATCGCACCAGTCAGAATTAGACTTTTCCACAAATGACAGGAAATCACTGAATGGCAATTGCCGAACAATAGCGTCAATGGCATCTGAAATCGCTGGCCCGTGATCTTGGGCGTCGTCATGCTTGTATCGAATTCCGATGGCAGGATATGACCCCAGATATGAAACTAAGACTACTTCAACTGCCAAGTCGTCGAATAGTTGTGGAGACTGCAACTTGAGTCTGTCAACTGCCCATTCCAACGCCGCCACCGCAAGGGCTGCTTGCGATGGATTACCAAGAAGCGATTCAAGGGAGTTTGGTTCGATGATTTGGTAACCCTTATTCATGTTCTTCAATCGAAAAGCTCCCGAACATCAATCCCAAGTTTACGAAGGTATTCCAGTTCTCTAGCGGTGGGCCAACCAGGGGCAACCAGAGACACCCATAACTTGAGCGTGTGGCCGTAGCGCCTGGGTCTGGAGCGTAACGTATTGCTGAAATGCATGTTACGAAATCTGGTGCATGACCTCCACCACCACGGAAACCCAGGCAGTCAAAGAGCGGTGGCTGCTCGCTTGGCCCAAGTCAATAAACGGGCCTTGATGGGTGCGCGGAAGGCTCTTAACGACACGCGGGCAATGAGCAAGCCCAGCATCGCCGGCCACCCGCCTCACTTTTGGCCGCTGCCGGTGGAACCGTCCGCCGCCGCGGGCCAGCCTGGTGTGGGTCGAATACGGAATTGGTCCCGCCGGGGCTACTCGGACCTTGGTGCATGCCGACAAAAGATATATATTTAATTATATATTTTAATAGTTTACAAACAACGTCTATCTGGTACAATCGCCAGCGTCCGGCTTTGCTCGCCGACGTGGACTTTGCACGTCACGCGGGCGTGAAGGCCGTAAACCGCCCAGGCGTCGTCGTCCGCCGCGTGCTCGAACAGCATGGCCGTGGCGGGCGGCCGATCGGGCGGGTCACTGATTACGGCTACCGCTGCCGGCTGCTCGGCCAACTTGGGAGCAACGACGTTCCTCGCCGCTCCCTCCGCCGACCGGTACGTGCCACGGGGCCTGTCCATATTTTTGAAATGCGGTCGTCACGCGGGGCGCTGATGTTGCGCGCCTGGCCTGTGGCAACAGGCCACAGTCGCAACCCGCACCACACCCCCGTTGTTGGAACAGGTAACACAGCCGCCCTATCGAAAAACCCCATGATTTGTGGGAAAAGCTTGCATTTCTAACCTGCACCACTCCGTGAAATGGTGCGAGTTACTTGAATACGGGAAGCTTCCAACCCCAACATCCGCCCCCCTCTCCCGGTACTCCGGGAGAGGGGATGGGGGTGAGGGCAGCGTCGCCATCGACGACCCATGCCCATCAACCCCGCGCAAGAACGCAGTATCCACCCGCGCATCCAGCCAACAAAGCAGGAGCTTTGCGGCTACGCGTACCAGCACCACAACTCCGGAGTGGAACAGGTAACGCGGCCGCGAGGACCAAAAACCCGGCGATTTCGCGGAGATATACCCCTGTGTTACTTGTACCACACCGTGAAATGGTGCAGGTAAGGCGGAACAAGAACCGCCCAGCCATCGAATCGGAACCTACCAAGGGAACACCGACTGGCGGCAACCCTTACCTGCACCGCGCCGGCGGGTGCAATGGTCAGCGGCGATGCGAATGGCCCAGCGGATTGATGATCCAACCGGGTTGCCCTACGGCAGCGTTCACTGGCTTTTCTGGTTGGAATGCAACTCCGCTGGGACTTCCCGTTGGTCAGACGCCAGCCAGCCGCGGATCCTAGCACCGCCAACACGCGCTGCTATCAATTTTGTCTGTCAAGACTCATGAGAAGGCGATTCCATCTCCGATACCCGCGGGCTTTCTAATGGACCTCGGCATTTGGTCGCGCGACAAAATCGGCGGCGTGGTCGGCGGCCTCTTCCACGGTTAGTTCGCCCGGTTGAACCCAAACCTGGTAATTCAGATCGAGCGGCTTGTCTTCCGTCAGGTCGTAGGCAAAGTACGATCCGAACCGGCCGTAGTCGCGTTCGCTGAACCGCGACTCCTTGGGGTTCTCTGGCCGGTCGAGATACAAAGCCGTGTAGCGCTGCCCGCCGACGACAAAGCTCATGCCATTCCAGGGCAAATTGACGTGTTCCTTGTGTTCCGGCCAATTGCGAAACTGGCCCGGCTGGCCACGGCCGTCGGGCCGCAAATAGTACGTTTGCTCCTTGGTGCTTTCGGCCACTTCGGCGGAGGCGCGAAACTGAAACCCGGCATGTTGCGGATCGCCATCCAGCTTGATCGGGCCAACGTCCGTCCGCAATCGCGAGGCAAACTCCACCAACCGCGCGCCGGGCACGTTGTAAACAGTCAGTTCGCGTTCCTCGTGGGCAAATACTTCCTTGCCCGGACCATGCCAGGCGATCGACAGGCGCTGCCGCCCCAACACCGGCCCAGCCTCGCTGGCCAATACGCCTTCGTGCGAGAGATGCGCGTCGTTGGTGCAGTGCCACGTATCGGCGGTCTTGCCATCGCCGTAGCTGATTTTGTTAAAGCCGTAAAACAACCCGCGATGATGCGTGTACAAGCTGCCCGCCCCCTTGGTCAGCACTGTTTGGCCTGTCGGATCGAACAGGTGGTGGAACACCTTGTAGGTCAGCTCGCGCTGGGCAGGCGTCGATTCGTCGAGCGGCTGATGCATGTAACGCAAAACCGGCAGGCCGCCCAAACTTAGCTGAATGTACTCGCCGGGCGTCTCTTTCCAGGTAAAGCTGCCAGCCGGGTCGACTGTAGGCTGGTCGTTCGTAATCTTGCCGGACAACCTCAACGGCTGTTCCGCTTCCAGTGCCGGCACGATAAACCACAACGATCGGGTCACGGTATCCTTGTCCGATTTATCGACCGGATCGAGCAAGCTGGGACCGGTGAACTGGCCGATAATCGCGCGGCCCTTTTCGTCGATCAACTCGGCGGTGCCAGTCTCCGCTAGCTCCTTCGGCAACTCCACTTGCACGCGCATCGGAAATTGGGCCCGGTGGTGCTTTGCCGCGGGCACCGCGATCCGCAGATCGACATCGGCCACGCCAACGCTGGGCGAAATCGCTTGCATGGCCACACCAAGCAAGGCCGCGGCACAAAGTAAAAATGATTTCATGATTTCTTGCCTGGCAATAAGAAGTTGCTATTGGGAGTTTGCTCAAACCGCCCGAGGAACGTCGTATTGGGCGATGGACTCCTAGCGTACCTTCGGCTGGGGCATGTTTCCAGCAAGAGGCCGCTGCAAGCCGCGCTCGCGGGCGTAAGATCGCTGAGAACCAAGTCCGGCTGCGGTAGCTGGCCTTGTATATGCTAAGGCCGATTGTCGACGACGTTTTTCCGCGCGAATTAATTAAGGCTCGACGCCGCCACTCCCGCTAGAGTCGGTACCTTTCTCCCGTTGAATCTCTCGCGTTGGCTGGTGCGAGTGCCCCGATTCCTCCAGAAAGCCAATGGAGTAGGCCAGGGCCACGCCCAACAGCAGGGCGAGTGACAGCTTGCCGCGATCGTGCGAGTGAAACTGTATTTCCGGCAGCAGGTCGCTCAGCGAGATGCACAGGAAGGCTCCCGCTGAAAAGGCCAGCGCGCAGCCGACAAAAGCGCTCTGGCCGGTCCCCAGGCCATCCACTGTCAGATAGAACAGGCCTGCTCCCAACGGACAGATCAGCGCAAATAGGGCGTTGACCAGCAACCGGTTGCGGCTGCTCCAGCCATCTCGCAGCATCATGGCCGAGACGGCCATGGCATCCAGCGGCTTATGCAAAAAGATGGCCAGAAACACCCCCACACCCGCCAGCGACGCCGCTTCGCCGTGGGTGCGGGCTTCGCTCTCGACCGCGGCGGCCAGGGCCACGCCATCCATCAAGGTATGCAAAACTAACCCCAGCGTGATCCCCAGCCAGCCCAGCGTGGCCTTTTCTTCGGGACCATGTTGGTGGCCGGCATGGCCGTGATCGTGAGCATGGCCGGCCTCGTGGTGGTGGCTGCAGTCGGCGTCGTGGTGGCCATGCTCGTCCGGCTCCGGCAGTTCGTGCTGGTGGAAGTGAAAGAAGCGCTGCAAGAAAAAAGTGGCCAATAGCCCGACCATCGTCCACCACACGGCCCGGTCAAGGTCCAGCGTGCCATCGGTCGATTGCGGCAGGGCGTAGACAGCGTGGGGCAGCATGTGAAACACGCCCACGCCCAGCATCAGGCCCGCCACCACGCTCATCATCAATTGCGTGCCGGCATGGGTTAGCCGGGCCAGGACGGGAATCCAGCCACCCGCCAACGACGCGAAAAAGGTCAGCGCGGCATATAATGCGACGAGAAGTTCTGGTTTCATGGGCAGAATCAGGGGCCACGGCCGGCAAATTGGGGACATTTCGCCGAATGGGGCAGTATAAGTTTATTGCAACTCAGCCGCAATTACGCGCTTTGCTCATTTAATCCGTTGGCGAGGCGGCTTCTGTGTCGGCCACGGTATGGAAGAAAACGATGAGCAGGCAATTTGCGGAAATCGCGCCTCGGTTGGTGTTGGCCGCGGCGCGAATATCTGCGAAAATGCCGTGTGGT